>UQJT01000085.1 GCA_900541395.1 uncultured Desulfovibrio sp. | reverse complement strand
GGGCAGGGGATCGGCCAGCAGGGGGACCAGTTCCTCGGTGACGGGTACGGTGCCCGCGGCCATGGCAACGACTTCATTGGTGGGGGTGGAAAGCAGGCGCATGTTGAAGCGCACGCTGCGGTCGGTGACGGTATAGGTGCCGGTCAGCACCATTTCGGTGGTGACGGTGCGGCTCTGGAGCTTGCGCGTATCGCGGGTAAGCAGGAATTCGCCCTTGCGGGGCACGCTGACCACCTCGGAGCCTTTGCGGATTTCGTTCACCTTATAGCCCTGGTCCACAAAGTAACGCGAAAGTTCTTCGGCCATTTGGCGGGCCAGAGGGCTGGTGTCGGCAAAGTCGCCCAGGTATACGGGCACGGTGCACGAGATGCTGACCGAACTCCGGCCGTAGCCCGCCGGTTGCAGCAGGCGCATGACCTGGGCGTCCAGTTCGGCGCCGATATTGTCGGCCGTGCGGGGCACAAAGCCTATGGTCCGCTTGTCCCGGGACGAAAACGGGTTTGGAAACGACAGCCCTTCCCCGGCCGCCGCCGTCAGGGGCAACAACAGGGACAAGGTGAGCAGAAAAAGAAGAAAAAGACGGCGCGACATAACGGCATATCCCGGGCGGGAGCCCTGAGTGCAAGGGTCAGCGCAGGGTGCGGATCTGCATATCCACGCTGAACAGTTCACGTTGCAGCTGGTCCAGGGCGCTTTGCGTGCGGGCGGACGCCAGGGCCAGGGAATAGTATTGCTTGGCCAGTTCGTAGCGGCCTTCGGCCTGGTAGCGGCGGGCCGCCATCCAGGTGTCGATGGTTTCGTCGGCTTCGGCCGTAACCGAGATCTGCGGTACGCAGCCCGTCAGTCCCAACGAGCAGGCCAGCAGCAGAGCCGCCGCGAACCGGAATGCGCGCGGGCGTCGGCAAACAGTGGACAGGGGCGGACGGAACATGGATTACCTCCCCGGCACGATACGCAGGCTGCCCGAGGGCAGGGGCGGCCGCGCGGACATGCGTCGCACCAGATCGTTCATGGGCAGCACCAGTTGGGCGGTGCGCAGCACCAGCCCGTCCGAGGGCCGGATCATGCGGGCGTTGACGAACACGGCGTCCACGTCGCGGTAGTAGGTGCCCACGACCAGCGCCGCCCAGTCTTTGTCGATTTTGAGGTCGGGCAGGGCGCGGGACAGGGCGAATTCGCCCTGTCCGGGTTCCAGGCGTATGGCGCCGTTGGTGCGGTATTCGCGCGCGGCGAATCCGCGCGTGTTGAATTCGTAGTACAGGGCTTCGGCCAGATATCGGCCCAGGCCCGAACTTTCGTTGAAATTGTCCAGGGACACGAAGGTGGTAGGCACGGCCACCACCCCGGCCAGGGACTGATTGGGCCAGGTGTCGAGCAGTTGGGACGCCATCTCGCGCACCTTGAGTTTCAGTTCCTGGGCTTCGATGACCCCTTGGGGCGGGACGGGACGCGGCCCGCCGGGGATAAGGGTATACTGGCCGTTGAGGTCGGGCGCGAGCAGGCCCATTTGATTGCCCTTTTCGCGGTTGAGCCCGTGCAGTCCGTCCTGGGTGGTGATCAGGCCGTAGGAATGAGCGGCCAGCGGAGCGCCGGGGTTGATGGGCTGGGATGACGGAACTACCGGGGCGCAAGCCGCCGCAAGTCCGCTCAGCGTCAAGCCGCACATCATGCCCCGCAACGGGCGAATCCTAAGCCTTTCCCGCATGATCTCGCATCCTTTTCTGACGATGTACCCGTTTTTTCGGACGATTGCCGGAAAGGTTAAGAGCCCGCGACTTCCGGCCCGCTTTTTTAAGCGTATTTTTTGGGCAAGACCGCCCGCGCCGTCGCCGCGTCCCGTAACCCGAGGGAGAGGCCGAAACGGCGCCCGGAAAAAATTATGCCGTCGCTGAAAAATTCGTTTAAGCTCCGAAAAATTATTCCTCCATGGGAAAATCAACGCGGATTTTATACAGCCTGGCGGCGGGAAGGTTGAGGATGGGGATGCCGTGCCGGGCGCTGATGCCGTCCAGCGTATCGCACATGGCTTCCCACGAATCCCCGATAAGAGTGAACCACACGTTGTAGGCGTGGTTGCGCAGGTAGTTGTGGGTGACGCCGGGTCGGGCGTTGACGTCGGCGATAAAGGCCTCGAGTTTGTCTTCGGGCACTTTGGCCGCGCACAGGGTGGAGCGGAAACCCAGCTTGGCCGACTGGAAGTTGGCGCCCAGGCGGCGGATGATTTTCTTCTTCTTGAGGGCCCGCACCCGCTCCAGGGCTTCCTGTTCCGAGATGCCCAGCTTGTCGCCCAGGACGGCGTAAGGACGCGGAGCCAGCGGAAAATCGGTTTGGATGATATCGAGCAGACGCCGGTCCAGGGCGTCGAGGGCGGCGAGAAAAGCGGGACGTTCTTGAGTCATGCCGGGGCTCCTGGCTTTGGCGGACGCGGGGTGGACGTTTATATATGCCGGGGCGGGGC
>UQJT01000084.1 GCA_900541395.1 uncultured Desulfovibrio sp. | reverse complement strand
GGTTTAAAGCGGTTTGCCGTTGAAAAAGGCAGCCGCTCCGGCGGCCGCGGGAGCGGACGCCCGCGCCGAATAAGCCTGAAAAACACGCTTTTCAGGCGAAATGACGGCGATGCCGCTTTTGAAATCGGACAATTTCAAAGGCAAAATGCTCCAACCCCGCAAGGCGTCGGCATGAAACCGCCATACGGACGGAGGAAGACGCGTCGCGCTCGGTTTTTCGGTTTTCAGGCGTTCAGGGAACGGCGCTCGATAAGTCCCACGGTGTGGGTTATCTGACGGCCCAGGGGGCTCTGGCGGCTCATTTCGCGCTCCAGGCCGGTAATGCCCTTGAGCACGGTGGAATGGCGGCGGTTGAAGCGCTCGCCGATTTCCTCCAGAGTCATATCGGTGTGCTTGCGCAGCAGGTAGAAGGCCGTGTTGCGGGCCACCACCAGGTCCTGACGGCGGGAACGCGAGGCCAGTTGCGAGGGCGAAAGCTGAAAGCTGCGGCACACCAGGTCCACCACGGCCTCCAGGCTGAGTTCGCTGTTGCTCCGGGCCACGCTGCGGATGACCTCCAGAGCCATTTCTTCGTTGACCGGACGGCCGAGCAGACGGGCCTTGAGGGCCAGGTTGTGCACGCAGCTTTCGAGGATGCGCACATCGCCCGTGACGCGTTCGGCCAGCATGTCGGCCACGTTTTCGGGCAGGATGACGCAACTGCGGCGGGCCTTCTCGTGCAGGATATGCAGACGGGTATCTTTGTTCGGGCGCTCGATGGAAGCCACAAAGCCGGAACAAAAACGCGACACCAGTTGCGAATCGACCCCGGCCAGATCGCGCGGGGCGAAGGAACTTGTCAGCACCACCCGGCCGCCGCGATCCTGCAGGGCCTTGATGGTGGCGAGCAATTCCTCCTGGGTCTTGTCCTTGTTGCGCAAAAAGTGCACATCTTCCAGCAGCAGCATGTCCAGACGGCGGAAGCGCTCCTTGAAGTCGCCCATGTTGCCGAACTTGGAGGCCTGAACGAACTGGGTGGTGAATTCCTCGGCGGTGAGGTAGGCCACCTGCACGCTGCGCTTGTCCGCCTCCAGGCACAGGGCCTTGCCCACGGCCTGGGTCAGATGGGTCTTGCCCAGCCCGGCCGAAGAGCACAAAAAGAGCATGTCCACGGGCGCGGAGGTCTGGAGCATATTGCACGCGGCGGCGTGGGCCAGTTGATTGCAGGGCCCCACCACAAAATCCTCGAAGGAATGCTTCCAGCCCTGGATATTCAGGGGGCGGGCCCCCTCCACCCGAGGCAGATGCACGGGCAGGGTCAGTTGCGAGGAAGAGGCCAGCACGGCCGGGGCCGTGGGCAGCGAACGGGCCAGGGTTTCGGGCGTCAGCGGCTCCGGCAGGCCGGGCTTTTTGGCGCTCGCGGCGGCGGCCTGCACGGTCAGCGCGGGCGCGACGCCCCGCACCGCGGCGGCGGCCTGCAAAATGGGCTGGCGCAGACGGTCGCGCACCCAGGCGGCCACAAAATCGTTGGGCGCGGTCAGGCGCAACTCCCAGGCGTCCGCGGCTTCGTCCGCTCCTCCCGGGCCGCCGTCCTTCACGTCGGCCGACAACGGCTCCAGCCATACCTTACAGACG
Organism: uncultured Desulfovibrio sp.; assembly: GCA_900541395.1. Classification (GTDB taxonomy): domain Bacteria; phylum Desulfobacterota; class Desulfovibrionia; order Desulfovibrionales; family Desulfovibrionaceae; genus Mailhella; species Mailhella merdigallinarum. Next base: position 1,429 of record UQJT01000084.1, on the reverse strand, counting down.
CCCTCAGGAAGGCTTTGCCGCAATTGGAGAAGAATTTGGGACCATGTCGCGTTCATGGGATTGAGGTGTACGGGACTTCGCGGTCCGGGGCTAGCGCGAAGAACCAAAGGCCGCGCTTGCCGACTCCACGCGCCGTCCCCAAGGCTTCTTTCTTATATTTAGCTGTTTTTGCATGTTTTTTTTAAAAACCTGGATTTGGCGGCTTTCTCGCAGCCATTTGAAGCCACAGGTTTTTTTGCGGGCATCCCCCATATTTCCACAATATACATTGTCTAGAATTCACATGGTAGTTTTCATTTTTCTTCATTTTTCTCAAAAAATCTTCATTTTTCTCAAAATTGACATAAAAACAGTTCTTAAGGAGTCATTGAGAATAGGTTACTTTTTGGGTTTGCCCTGAGTTTTAAATATTATATTCATAAAAATGAAAGAGATATCGCAATTCCCCGCCTTGGGCGACCCTGCCGGTCCGGGTGGGAATCGGCAAAAAAAAGGAAAAGGCCGTCACACGCCGGAAAGAGCGTAGACGGCCTTGCCCGAAACAGGGCGGTGCCTATCCGTATGCATCGCGCAGCTCGGCTGCGGCCATGCCCCGCGGGGCTCCTTTTCGGGCGGCTACGCTCGCGCCTCCGGCGCTTGAGGCAGGGGATAACGTCCGCAGGTGAAGCGCGCGCCCTCGGGGCAGTACCCCAGGCGTTCGCAACGGGCCCCGGCCGTATCGAACAGTTCCGGCAGCACGCCCCGGCACAGCTTGAGCATGGCCTCGGCCACCCGGCGGATTTCCCACTGGGCCCTGGCGCAGCAGCGATGTTCGAAAAAATTGAGCAAGGTCCGGCAGTTCATGGTTACCACAATGTTGGTGGCCGCCGCCTGGGGCAACACGAAGCGGGCGTCCTCTTTGGCCGTGGCGCCCCGCCCGTTCTCTTCCAGCAGGGCTTTGATGTCCCGGTAGGCCGCGCCCACCTCGTCCATGAAGCGTTCGAAACGTTCGCGGGCCCTGGGATCGGCGGCCACGGCCGGGGGCAGCACGTAATCGAAATTCGAGGCGTCCACGTAGCGCTGGCTTTGCTGCGAGTACGAGGCGATGCGGTGCCGCACGAGCTGATGGGTCAGGGCCCGCGACACCCCGGACAGGGCGAAGGTGAAACTGACGTGCTCCACCGGGCTGCCGTGGCCCGATTCCAGCACCGATCGCACAAAAGCCGCCTGCCGGGCCCGGTCCGCCCCGTCCGCCGTCAGTTCCGGCCACAAATCCCCCACGAACCCCGCGTGGTAACACTGCCGGAACGCCGCGTAGATCAACGCCAGCGGCTCCGGCGTATGCGCCAGCAACTCCACCTTCGCTTCCACCCTTGCCATGCTTGCTCCTTGAAAAAACGGCTTGACGGGGGAGGGGGAAAACTTTTGAAAAAGTTTTCCCCCTCCCCCG
>UQJT01000083.1 GCA_900541395.1 uncultured Desulfovibrio sp. | reverse complement strand
TATTTAAGCTGCCCATAATAAAAAGTTTGGAAAGTGGGGTCCGGGGAGAGAAACTTTTTCAAAACTTTCCCTCCCCGGAAAAATCCCGAAAAGGACTTTTTCATGCACTATCAAGGCAAAGCGCACAAGGTCGGGGATCATATCGACACGGACGCGATCATCCCGGCGCGGTTTCTGGTGACGACGGACCCTGTCAAATTGGGTGAAAACTGCATGTCGGGTCTGGAACCGGACTGGATCAAGCGGGTGGCCAAGGGCGATATCCTGGTAGCCGGCCGCAACTTCGGCTGCGGCTCGTCGCGGGAACACGCGCCCGTGGCCATCCTGGGCGCGGGCATTCCGGTGGTCATCGCGCACAGCTTCGCGCGCATCTTCTATCGCAACAGCTTCAACATGGGGCTGTTGCTGCTGGAAGTGGGCGACGCAGTGGACAAAATCCACGACGGCGACCAGCTTGATATCGACGCCGCCGCCGGAACCATCCGCAATGTGACCACGGGCGACAGTATCGCCGTGCTGCCCCTGCCCTCGTCCATGGCCGAAATCCTGAACAAGGGCGGTTTGGTCCCCTACGTGCGCGAACGCCTGCAAAGTCAGGCGGCACGCTAGGCTTTATCCCAAAAATTTCAGCACAACCCACCTTATGAAAAATGGAAACGGGTGGCGGCCGGAAAGGGAAACTTTTAAGAAAGTTTGCCTCCCCGGAAAAAGGTAGCATCATGCAAAAACATATCTGCGTCATGCCGGGAGACGGCATAGGTCCGGAAATTGTGGGCGAGGCCCTCAAGGTGCTGAACGCTGTGGCCGACAAATTCGGCCACGATTTCACCACGGAAAACGCCCTGATCGGCGGCGCGGCCATCGACGCCACCGGGGGCCCGCTGCCCGAAGCCACGGTGGAAGCCTGCAAAAAGGCCGACGCCGTCCTGTTGGGCGCGGTGGGAGGCCCCCGGTGGGACACCCTGGACCCGGCCATCCGGCCGGAAAAAGGTCTGCTGGGCATTCGCAAGGCCCTGGGCCTGTTCGCCAACCTGCGGCCCGCCACGCTTTTTGCCGAACTGGCCGGAGCCTGCCTGCTGCGGCCCGACATCGTGGGCAAGGGGCTGGACCTCATCGTGGTGCGGGAACTGACCGGCGGCATCTACTTCGGCAAGCCCGCGGGCACCGAGGTGCGCGACGGCAAGCGCACCGGCTGGAACACCATGATTTATGACGAAGAGGAAATCGCCCGTATTGCGCGGGTGGCCTTCGAAGCCGCGCGCAAGCGCCGCAAAAAGGTGTGCAGCGTGGACAAGGCCAATGTGCTGGACGTGTCCCGCGTATGGCGCGAAGTGGTCGTCGAGGTCGGTCGGGAGTATCCCGACGTGGAACTGACGCATCTGTATGTGGACAACGCGGCCATGCAACTGGTACGCGATCCCTCGCAGTTCGACGTCATCGTCACCGGCAACCTGTTCGGCGACATTCTGTCCGACGAGGCTTCGGTGATCACCGGGTCCATCGGCATGTTGCCTTCCGCTTCGCTGGGTGCGGGCAATCCGGGTCTGTTCGAGCCCATCCACGGCTCGGCCCCGGACATCGCGGGCCAAAACCTGGCCAACCCCCTGGCCACCATCCTGTCCGTGGGCATGATGCTGCGTCACGCCTTCAATTTGGACACGGAAGCCGACGCCATCGAAAACGCGGTGCACAAAACCCTGCAACAGGGCTTCCGCACCGGCGACATTATGGAAGAGGGCAAAACCCGCCTGGGCACCGTGGAAATGGGGTCCAAGGTTGTGGAAAACCTGTAGAGCCGAACGCCGCCTCCGCCGAAACGCGGGGGCGGCGTCATACGGAGCGGGCCGACCGTGAAAACCCTGCTGTGGCTCGGCAACCCCTTTTTCCGCGCCGACATGGAACGGTACGGTTGGCGCGTGGTCTTCCGCCAACCCCGCGACGGCGAATACTTCACCTGGAACAACTGTCTTGAACTGAGCGGAGGCCCCCCCGACGCCCTGGTGGCGGCCGACACCAGCCGCCCGCCCTTTGTCCTGGGGGTGGAGCGTTTCCCCTGTCTTACGCTTTTCTACGCCGTGGACACCCACATCCACAGTTGGATGCCCTTGTACGGTCAGGCTTTCGACGCCTGCCTGATCAGTCTGCGCGATCACATTCCGTTCTTCGCGGGGCAACGTCTGCCGGACGATCGCCTGTGGTGGTCCCCGCCTTACGCGCCGAACATTCCGGATGAATTTTCCACCGCTCCCAAGAATTGGGATTGCCTGTTCGTGGGCAGTGTGGACCCTGAACGCACCCCCCTGCGCCGTCACTTTCTGGATCATCTATCCGGGTTAATCCCGGCTCTGTCCGTGGAACACGGTCATTTCGCGCGTTTCTATCCGCGCGCCCGTCTGGTGGTGAACATCTGCGAACACGGCGATCTTAACTTTCGCGTGTTCGAAAGCCTGGGCTGCGGCGCCGCTCTGGTGACTCCCGCCGTGGGGCACGGTTTGACCGATCTGTTTACCCCAGGCCGCCATCTGCTGACCTTCGACGCGTCGTTCTGGAAAGAAGAACGCCCTCCCACCGCCGAACAAGCCCGGAGCCTGGGCGCGCAGGCGGCGGTAAACGCGGCGCCGCTTATCCGTTCCCTGTTGAACGATCCGGACCGTTGCGAAGCCCTGGCTCGGGCCGGCTGGGACGAAGTGAATCGCCGCCACCGCGCACGCCATCGGGCGGAAACCCTGGCGCGTCGCCTGGAAAGGCTGTCAGCGGATTTGCCTCGACGACGACACGCGGAAGCCGACGCCATACGCGAGCAATATTTGCGCCTCATGTACTTGCTGTGGGGAGAAAGTCTGCCCGATTCCCCTCTGCGAATGGCGTATCTGCGGGCGGCGCAGGGAAATATATAGACGGCATTTCATATCCGACTTTTGCCGTCAGCATGCCGCATTGATGCAGCAACACTTACGCCACGTCCGGGGAGCGCAGGGCGATATTCGGTCTTTATTCCCTTCTTCTCCGTATTTGTCATTTGCCTGTTTTTTCCGCTTTGCTCAGTTCATTCCGCCTTTGCGCGCTACGCCCTCCGGCAATCCCTCCGGCGGCGGGCCTTCTGTAGTCACCCCCTCGCGCCCTCCGGGCGGGGCAAAGGAGGGGCACGCACAAAGGGGATACCTTGTCGTAACTTCATGCCGCCCCGCATACGGGGATGGATGCATGCGCCCGCCTGTTCCGAAAGCGAAGCTTGGAACAGGCGGGCAGCGAACAGACTGGCTCAGCGCGAGGCAAGGGGGGGTAACATCTGAGTTTTCCGCTTTATTCCAGTCCTTCTATAATTACCCCCTGTGCCCTCCGGGCGGGGCAAGCGAGGGGCCTGTTGTGGGAAACCTGCGGTTTCCCCC
>UQJT01000082.1 GCA_900541395.1 uncultured Desulfovibrio sp. | reverse complement strand
CGCTCCGGCGTCCGCGGGAGCGGCCGCCCGCGCCGGCCTGAAAACCGCGCTTTTCAGGCGAAATGACGGCGGCGCCGCTTTTGAAATGGGACAATTTCAAAAGCAAAATGCTCCAAGACTTGCGAAATAATGCGAAACCACTGCAATTCTGGTTTTATACTTCTTTTTTCTGTTTTATCGTATATGCCGAGCGCTATGCCATACCTATAATACAAGCGGGGACAATGCGGAAAATGTAACGCATTTTGTCAAAAAATACCTTTCGGACAGCATTCCGCCTTGACTCAGGCCGTTGACGCCCGGGGGGGCGGGATGCTACGTTCGGCCGCGTAACGCTCAAGTCCCCACTGCGTCGGGACAAACCGCGCCAAAACAGAGGTACCTCCCATGCAGCAGAAAGAGCTCGTCGAGTTCATCGCCCAATCCCTCGTGGACAACCCGGAAGAAGTTGTGGTGCGGGAAGTGGAGGGTGAGCAGACGTCCGTATTGGAGCTTTCCGTCGCCAAAGAAGACCTGGGCAAGGTCATCGGCAAACAGGGCCGCACGGCCCGGGCCATCCGCACCCTGCTGGGCGCGGTTTCCGCCAAGGCCAAAAAACGCGTCGTGCTGGAAATACTCGAGTAATGTCCGGACAGCATTCCGTCGTTCTGGGCCGCCTGACCAGGCCCCACTCCATCCGGGGGGAGATCCGCGTGGACTACTACGCGGATTCCCCCCATCTGTTGGATAAACCTCTGCTGCTGCGGGCGGGCGACGCCGCCCGCCCCGTCAAGGTGGCCTCGTGGCGCACCTGGCGCGATCAGCTCATCATCCGCCTCGAAGGGGTGAACGACCGCACCGCGGCCGAAATGCTGCGCGGGCAGGAACTGCTCATCGACGCGGCCCACCTGCCCGAGACGCCCCCCGACGAACCCTACCTGCACGACATCCTCGGCCTGCCCGTGCTGCTGGCCGCCACGGGCGACCCCGTGGGCGTGCTGGAGGACGTGCTTTTTCCGGCCGGGCAAGAAGTATGGAGCATCCGCGCCCCCGAGGGGCACGAAATCCTGTTCCCGGCCGTGCCCGAATTTGTGGACGACATCGATCCCGAGGGAGGCCGCATCCTGATCACGCCGCCTGAAGGTCTGCTCGATCTGTACGCCCCCGCCGAAGACGGGACCGAAGCATCCGCCCCGCTGTCGGCCGCCGCCCCCGCCAAACATCCGCGCTCCGCTCCGGCCGAGCGAGGCAAACGCCCCTCGACCGCGCGCCCCTGAGCGCTCCGTCCCCCCGGCAGGACAGGCGCATACCATGCGCCCGCCCTGTTTTCCCCGGCACCCTTCCTTGACCTTCCCGCCCGGAAGCGCGTATGGCTGTGTCCTTCGCCCGAAGCGGCGACCGGCCCGCGTTTTGCGGGAGGCCGCCATGTCGGCGCATACCCCCGCGAAGCGGAGTTCGCCTTCGCGCTGAGACACGGCATGTTGTATACTCTCGTCACTCTGTTCCCCGAATGGTTCGCCTCGCCCCTGTCCACCGGCCTGATGGCCAAGGCGCGCGAGGCGGGCGTCGTGGACTTCGCCTTTGCCAACCCGCGCGACAAGGCTCGTGATCGGCACCGCAGCGTGGACGACCGCCCTTACGGCGGCGGCCCCGGCATGGTGCTGATGCTCGACCCGCTGGTGCGGACTCTGCGCGCCCTGCCCCGCCCCGGCCGTATGCTGGCCCTGAGCCCCGACGGCCGTCCCCTGACCCAGGCGCTGGCCCGCGAACTGGCCGCCGAACCCGCCCTGACTTTAATCTGCGGCCGCTACGAGGGCTTTGACGCCCGCCTGTTCGACGTGCTGCCCGTGGAGCGTGTCTGCGTGGGCGAAGCCGTGCTCAACGGAGGCGAAGCGGCGGCTTTGGCCCTCATCGAAGCCACGGCCCGGCTGCAACCCGGATTCATGGGCAAGGACGAGTCCGGCGACGAGGAAAGCTTCAGCCACGGCCTGCTGGAATATCCTCATTACACCCGGCCCGAACAATTCGAGGGGCACGCCGTGCCCGAAGCGTTGCTGTCGGGCGACCACGCCCGCGTGGCGGACTGGCGGCGTCGACAGGCTTTGCTCCACACCCTGCGGCAGCGGCCCGAGCTGCTCGATCACGCCGTGTTGAGCGCCCGCGACCGCGACCTGCTGGCCGAGCAAGCCCGTTTTCGGCCCGGAAAAAACCTCTACGCCGCGTTATTGCACCATCCCGTGCGCCTCAAAGGCCATTTGACGGGCACAACGTCTTTGACAAATCTTGACGTTCACGATATAGCACGCATTTCCCGCACCTATGGATTAGGCGGCGTGTTTGTGGTGACCCCGCTGGAGGATCAGCGACGCCTGCTGGACACTCTGCTTGGCCATTGGCTGGACGGCCCCGGAGCGCGATCCAACCCGGACCGCGCCGAGGCGTTGCGTCTGGTGCGCCCGGCCCCTTCGCTGGACGCCGTCGTGAACGCCCTGACCGCCCGGTGCGGAACGCCCCCCTGGCTGGTGGGCACCAGCGCCCGTCCGGTGCTGGACAAAAAAGGGCGCGAAAAACGCCCCGCCGCCACCTTTGACGAGGTGCGGCAACGGCTCGACCACGGCCCGGCTCTTCTTCTGCTGGGTACGGGCCACGGACTTGCGCCCGAGGCGTTGGACCGCTGCGACGCGATCCTGCCGCCCCTGCGCTGGATGGATGCGTACAATCACCTGCCCGTGCGCGCCGCCGCCGCCATCCTGATGGACAGGCTGCTCGGCGACCGGGGGTGAAGGCGAACATCCTCCCGCCGGAGCATTTTCCATGCTCTGCGGGGTCGAGCGAAGCGAGGTTCCACCGGAGCAGCCGCAATCCGCTTGCGGCGTCAGGCGACGGCGGAGGCGTGACCCCCCGCGGGCCGGAACATTCCGGCGGCGGGCAAGACAATGACAAAACGCCCTAAGGAGAGGCCCTTATGAATATCATCACCAAGATCGAACGCGAACAGATGCGCACCGACATCCCCGCCTTCAAATCCGGCGACACCGTCAAGGTGCACCTGCGCATCGTGGAAGGCGAAAAAGAACGCATCCAGGTGTTCCAGGGCAACGTGATCCGCATCCAGCGCGGCACCACCGGCGCCACCTTCACCGTGCGCAAGATTTCCGACGGCGTGGGCGTGGAACGCGTCCTGCCCCTGCACTCGCCCTTCATCGACCACATCGAAGTGGTGACCGAAGGCCGCGTGCGCCGCTCCCGCCTGTACTACCTGCGCAACCTGCGCGGCAAGGCGGCCCGCATCAAGCCCCGCAGCCGGTACTAAGAGTTTTGGAAAGGAATGTACGGGGAAAAAGCTTGCCGAAGCAAGTTTTTTCCCCGTACCCCTCTTCCAAAATTTTTAATAGCGGGTGTTCCCCCTTCCGGATTTCCGGCAGGGGATTTTTGTGTTTGCCTGCCTTCTCTTTTCCCCGTACCTTGGCGGAGGCCGCGAAAGGACGGCGGCCGCACGGCCGAAAGGCAGGCTTCGACCGAAGCCGGCGGAAGCGCGCCTTCGGCGGTTTAAGGATGCTCTCTTTGTATAGAGCATTTTCCCATGGAAAATGCTCTGCCGACTGCGTGAGCAGGCGGCCGCCGCGAAGGCATAAGCGCAATTTATTTGCGCTGTTACAT
>UQJT01000081.1 GCA_900541395.1 uncultured Desulfovibrio sp. | reverse complement strand
GCCGCCCTCCTGGCCCTGACCGAGGCCGTGGACTGGACTTCGGACGCCACCCTGCACGACGTGGAGCCCTTGTATATGCGCGACTGCGACGCCGTGGGCAACCTCGACCACATCGCCCGCGAGCGCGGCGAAGACCCCGCCCATGCCCACGCCGAGCTCCAACGCCTGCTTTCGGCGGGCCTGTAAAAAAGCCCGGCGCAGTCGACGTTTGTCGCTTCGGAAAGCCACGCCGCCGCCATCTCAGACTGATGCCAACCCCGCGTTGCGGAGTTTGCACCGCCTAAACCGCAAAGCGGCTTGATAAAAAACCCTGAAAATCATCCGCTTACGGCGCGGCAGAGCCGCGACCTGCTCCTGATTTTCGGGGCTGCCGACTTTATCGGCAGCCTCAGGCGTGTGGAGGGAAATGCCCCCCACACGCCTTTTTTACGGTTTTGCGCAGGGCGCCGGACGTTTCGGACAAACGGGCTTCCGCACTGTGCTCCGGCCCGAGGTTTCATGCCTCCGCCGTCGCGGCGCCCTTAGCCGCCGTCGCGAAGCGCGTTACGGATGATGAGGCTCGCTGCGCTCGACTTCGGGAGCATTTTCCTGTTGAACATGCTCTAATATAAAAATTTCCATGACCGATATGCGTGATAGAGAGCGGAAAAGGGGCTTATGGCACCGCCTTTGCAATCGCGGAAGCGGACCGTCCCCGGTCGGCAAAAATTTCCGCGCGAGGATACAGGTATGGCAGGCACGTTGTCAGGCGGCATTTCCATTCAAGGGTTGGGCTCGGGCATAGACTTCGCGTCCATGATCGACAAATTGAAGGAAATCGAATCCATTCCCAAAGCGCGCATGGAAGTGTGGCGGGCCGAGTGGATGACCCGCGTCGACGCTTTTAAAGAAATCCAGACCTGCATGACGGAAGCCAAGGCCGCGCTTCAGGGTTTTTCGTCCATGGACAAGATGCTGACGCGCACGGTGAACAGCTCCAAGGACACGGTGGCCACGGCCAAAGCCGATTCCAACATCGACGAGGGCGTGTACACCATCGATGTCCGGCAACTGGCCACCGCCTCGGTATTCAGCAACAAAAAAACGTTCGACTCCAAACAGGCCAAGCTCACCACCGACGGTGAAAAAACCTTTGCCTACACCTACAAGGGCGTGCGCCGCGAACTCACCATCGCCAACAACACCACGCTGGAAAATTTCGTCAATCAAATCAACAAAGACGCCAATAACCCCGGCGTGCGCGCCTCGCTGATCAAAAGCGGATCGGGCTATGTTTTCCAGCTTCAGGGCAAGGATACCGGAAGCAGCGCCACCCTGAACATCGAATCCGACCTGGACGGCTTCGACAGCACTCCCCTGTTCTCGGGCCGCGACGTGGTCATCAACAACAGCGGCGGCGATCAGAATTATACCTATGAATACGGCGGCAAAAAGCACTCGCTGACCATCACCGACGGCATGACGGCCGCCGAGTTCATCGACGCGTTCAACAAGCAGAACAGCGGAGTGACGGCCGGCCTGGAACTGAAAGGTTCCAATTACGTCATTCAGATGAAGGACACCAAGAGCAAGAGCGTGGTCAACCTGCCCGCCAGCACCGACTGCGAAGCCTTGGGCGGGGGCAAGTTCACGGGGGACCTCAGTCACATTAACACCACCGGCGACCCGCAGACCTTTTCCTACAATTATCAGGGCAAGACGTATACCGTCAACGTGGGCGCCGACTTTACCATGGACCAGCTGGTGAACAAGCTCAACGCGGAGGCCCCCGCCGGTCTGAAGGCCGTGTTCGACCCCACGACGGGTAAAATCGCGTTCACGGCCAAGGACGTGCTGACCACAACGGATGCCACGTTTAAGTTCCGCGGGTTGGATACAACGGGAGGCGGGGAATTTGAGGTGCCCGCCGGAACGACGCTGAAAGAATTCGTACAGCTCTTCAATAAAAACGAGTACAGTGTCGAGCAGGGGTATACCGCCGCTCTTGAATATGACGCAAACAATGCCGCCAGCCTGGTCATCAAGGACAAAGACGGCAACAAGCTCAATCTGTACAACCCCGCCGACGCCCCCGGCTCCGGCGACCCGCAGGGCCTTATGTTCGAGGGCGTGGACGCCCTTACCCCATCCGACGCCGACAGGACGCAAAGCGCTCCTATTGCTCTGCAATCCATGTCTGTGGATCTGTGCACCGCCTCCACCCTGTCCGGCCTTGGCGGCAGGACCGAACTGGACGGCCGCGACGTGGTGATCGCCGCCAAGGCCGACGCCGAGTTCACGTTCACCGATCCCGACGGCAAAGAGCATACGTTTGGCGTACCCCAAAAGACTACCATGCGAGAGTTTGTCGAGCTGTTCAATACGTACTCCGGTACTAATAGCCTGGGCATCGAAGCCCGCGCCGTGGCCATGGGCTCAGGCTATGAAATTCACTATTTCAAGCAGGGCGCGAACGGCGAAGAGGAAGTGACGCTGACCGATGTCGACGCCCACGGCATGGATAAACTGAGCGACAACGGCGACAACTGGTACAGCAAGCAGGCCACCGACGCCAAATTCACCATGAACGGCTGGCCCCAGGTATTGACCTCCGAGACCAACAACCTGACGGAAGTGGTCGAGGGCCTGGACATCACCCTTAAAAGCACCGGTGAAACCAGTCTGACCGTAACCAACGACAAAGAGGCGCTGAAAGAAAACATCCAGGCCGTGGTGGATGCGATCAACACCTTGCGCGGCAAGATCAAAGAGCTGACCAAGGTCGACTCGGACAAAGAAGTCAGCAGCCCCGAGGTAAACGACAGCACGGGCCTGCTCAAGCTTCAGTCCCAGTTCACCTGGCAGATGGGCTCCGCCCTTACCGGCAACTACGGCGTTCAGCTCATGACCACCCGGCTCAAGAACCTGACGGCCGAAAGCGCCGACGGTTTCGTGGGGCGCGCCAACAAAGACGACGTCATCAACGACCTGTTCACCAACTGGGCGCAGATCGGCATCGGCACCGTGGCGGACGAAAGCGACCCTGAAGCCGGTCTGCTTCGCATCGACGAAGAGGCTCTGGACAAGGCCATCGAAGAGGATATCCGCAATGTGGCGGAACTTTTTTCCGCCGATTTGGAAGGAACCACCAATTCCTCGGACTTCAACGTAGCCTCGGTGGGCACCCGGGCCAAGGCGGGCGTGTACGATGTGAAGTACGACGTGGTGGAATACACCGATCCCGATACCGGCGAGATCAAAACCAAACTGGGCGACGTGTATATCAACGGCGTCAAGGCCAGCACGGACTCCGCCTTTCCCGGCCGCTACACCGTGGGCGATCTCGACAACGATGCGGCCGGTCTGGCCATTCAGTTCACCGAGGCCGACCTGAAGGCCGGTTCCCACTCCGGTCAGGTACGCGTCAAGCAAGGGAAAGTGGGGGAAATGATCGACTTCCTCACCGCCGAGCTGCAACCCGTAGTCGACCAGCACACGGAAAACGCGGGCACCATCCCCCGCCTCATCTACGAATATTCGGACCCCAAATACGGCATTATCGCCGGCATCGACAAAAAAATCGAACGCGAAACCACACGGCTGGCCTTGTGGGAACAGCGCCAACGGGCGCAGTTCAACCGCCTGGACACCTTGTTGACCAAGATGAACCAGACCATGGAAAGCAACGCGGCGGCTTTGGGACAGTTGAGCAGCAGCAGTAGCAGCAGTTAACGCCGAGCCCGCCGGTCCCGGTCGCCGGGGCGGAACGGCGGATGCGGACAAGGAGTTTGAAGGAATGCAGAACGTGGCCCATGCCTATTTGCAAACCCAGGTCGGAACCACCGGGCAGGGCGAAATTGTCGTCATGTTGTTCGACGGGGCTCTGCGCTTTCTGGCCCAGGCCCGCGACAAAATGCAGGCCAAAGACTACGCGGGCAAGGGGCAACTCATCTCCCGCGCGCTGGATATTGTGAACGAGTTGGACAGCAGCCTGAATATGGAGGTGGGCGGCGAACTTGCCAAGAACCTGCACCAACTCTACTTCTTGTGCACCACACGTCTGTTGCAGGCCAACCTCAAGCTGGATATGGACAAACTGGACAGCGTGGTGGAGATTTTGAGCGGACTGCGCGGCGCGTTCGCCCAAGTGCTTGCCACGCCCGAAGCGCAGGCCGCCTGCGCTCAACTGGGGGCCAAACGGAACGCGCAAGCCGTTTCCACGTCCCGCAGCGTGGCGACCGCTCCGGCCGCGCCCGTCTTTGCGCCCAAATCCGCCGTGGCCGGACTGTATCTTCAGCAGGACGCGCAACGGCGAATCACGCCCCCCGCTCCGCCGTCGCCCGCTCCCCGGCCT
>UQJT01000080.1 GCA_900541395.1 uncultured Desulfovibrio sp. | reverse complement strand
CCATCCCCGTATGCGGGGCGGCATGAAGTCAGGACAAGGGAGCTCCCCTTTCGTGCGCACCCCGGCTCGTCGCCGGAGGGATTGCCGGGGTGCGGGTGCGACCTGAGAAAAACCGAGTCCCTGGCCGGAGGGCGTAGGGGATAACTACAAGAAAGACTGGAATAAAACGAAAAATATCAGGCGTTACACCTGGAGCATTTCAGCGGCAAAAGTCCTACTTCAGACGTTTGGCCCGGTCGATGAGGTTGAGCAGGCCCGCTTCGCTGAGCATGCCCGAATCGTCGTACGCCAGCTTGCCGCCGGGGGTAAAGACCAGGTTGCGCGGGATGGAGGTCATGTTCAGGCCGGAAGCAATGTCGCCCGCATCCCGGTAGATGGGGTAATTGAAGCCCATTTTGGCCATGAAGGAGCCGAGCTCCACATCGGGCTCGTCCACGGACACGCCGAGGATGACCACGTCGTCGCCGGTTTGCTTGCGTACCTTGATCAGATCGGGAATTTCCCTGCGGCAGGGCGGGCACCAGGTGGCGAAGAAATTGACGATCACCACTTTTCCCTGGTCGGCCTTGATCAGGTCCGAAAGCTGCTCCAAGGACACGGCGGGCGCGTCGTTTTCTGCGGCCGGGGCGGAGACCGTCAGGCAGAGTGTCGTCAGCAGCGCGAGCAGGACGGTCAGAACGCGAAAGGCCGTGCGGTCGGGGAACAGGCGAATCAACATAAGGCTCCTTATGCCGGCGTTTGCGCCGGGCTTACGCTTCGGCCATGACGGCATGCCATGCCTCCAGGGCGGGTTCCAGATACGGGGCTTCCGGGGGGCGCGGTAGAGCTCTGGCCAGGGCGTGCAGCCCGGCGGCCAGGTCGGCCCAGTCCACCCAGCCCATATGGCCGATGCGGATTATGGCATCCTTCATGGGGGCCTGCCCGGCAGTCATGATTACGCCGCATTCGCGGGCGGCCCGGGTCACCACGGGTGAAGCGGGCATATCCGCGGGCATCCGCACGCTGGTCAGGCCCCAGGCGTAATGTTCGGGCGCGAAGAGCTCCAGCCCCAGGGCGCGGACACCGGTCCGAGCCATCGCCGTCAGGCCGCGTTGCTTACGATACACCGTGGGCAGGCCGATTTCAAACATCATACGCAACGCTTCGCGCAATCCCAAGATAAGGCTCACGGGCGAAGTGAACAAGGTCTGGTTCTTCAAACAGTTGTCCCGTTCCTGCGGCAGATTGAAATAGAAGCACGAGGGCTTCACCCGTTCCGCCCTGGCCCAGGCCCGCGGGGACAGGGCCAGCAGAGACAGGCCGGGCGGCACCATGAGCCCTTTTTGCGAGCCGGTCAGCAGACAGTCCAAGCCCCAGGCGTCCATGGGGGCGGGCGAAATGCCCACGGCGGAAATGCCGTCCGCCACCAACAGTACATTTCGTTCGCGGGTGAGGGCCGCCATGGCCTCCACCGGATGCATGACGCCGGTGGAAGTTTCGGAAATCTGCACCAGCACGCCCCTGATAGCGGGGTCCGCGTCAAGGGCGGCAGCCACGCGATCGGCTGTGACGGCCCGGCCCCAGGGAGCGGACAGAGTGACGGTTTCCAGTCCGCGTACGGCGGCAATCTGCCCCCAACGTTCGCCGAATTTTCCCGCCTCGACCACCAGCACTTTTTCTCCGGCTTCAAACAGGCCGTGCACGGCGGCGGTCATGGCTCCGGTGCCGGAGCACGACAGGGGCAGAACCGGCTGCGAAGTGCCGAACAATTCCTTCAGCAGGGCCTGGCATTCGGCCAGAGCCTCCTTGAAGGCGGGCTTGCGGTGATGGATCATGGGTTCAGCCATGGCCAGCCGGACCCGATCCGGAATGGGCGTGGGGCCGGGGGTCAGCAGACGCGTGGCCTGGAGAGCGGACATGACGGCATCCTCCTGAAGCGTTGTGTCTTGAAAGCAAGCTCCGATTCCGGCGGGGTCAGGCCGGGACCTGGAACAGAAAAGTCTTGAGGTACGCGGTTTCGGGCATGGACGGATGGATGGGGTGATCCGGCCCCTGAAAACCCTGACGCAACAGGCGCAGGCGGACGCGCCGTCGGGCCGCCGCCTTGGCTGCCAGTCCTCGCAAGGCCTCGGCCTCCAGGTGATGCGAGCAGGAGCAGGTCATGAGCGCGCCGCCGGGCTCCACCAGGTCCAAGCCCAGTTCGTTGAGACGGCGATAGGCCTCCAGGCCCTGGCGGGCGTCCTTGCGACGTTTGATGAAAGCGGGCGGGTCCAGACATACCAGATCGAAGCGGCGACCGTCTCGCCGCAGATCGGCCAGTATGTTCAGGGCGTCGCCGCGCAGGCAGTCGATTTCCGCGTGGGGGGCGGCCGCCTCGGCGTTGCGCCGGGCGAAATCCAGGGCTGTGGCCGAGGCGTCCGCAAAAGCCACGGACCGGGCTCCGTGTCGGACCGCCAAAGCGCCGAAACCTCCGGCGTAGCAGAAGGCGTCGAGCACCGAGGCTCCGGCCGCAAAGGGAATCAGGGCCGCCCGGTTGTCTCGCTGGTCGTAGAACCACCCCGTTTTCTGGCCCCGGGTCAGGGGAACGGCGTAGCGCAGGCCGTTTTCCTCCACCTCCACGACGTCGGGAACGGGGCCCAGAGGGGCGGCCACGCCGCGCGTCAGCCCTTCGAGATCACGGCTGGGGATATCGTTATCCAGCAACAGCGAGGCCGGATGCAGCAGATCGGTCAGGATATCGATCAGGGCCGGGAGCAGGATATCCATGCCCGCCGTGGAAATTTGCACCACCACATGGTCGCCGTGGCGGTCGATCACCAGGCCGGGCAGCCAGTCGCCTTCACTGTGGCACAGGCGGTAAAAGGGATGTTCGAACAGGCGCTGGCGCAAGGCCAGGGCGTCGATCAGGCGGGCGCGCAGCAGATCCGCGTCCAGCGGGGTATCCGGCTTGCGGCTGACCAGCCGCGCCGCGATGAGGGAAGCCGGATTGACGTAGGCCGTGCCCAGCATACGCTCCCCGGCGTCGGCCACGTTTACCGCTTGACCCGGCGCAAAGGCGGTCAGGGGCGAGCGTTTGACGTCCACTTCATTGCTGAACACCCACAGGTGTCCGGCGCGCAATCGGCGGTCCTCGCCGCGCTTCAGGTATAAAGTCTCCATGAAGAATCTCCGAGGCGAAGCCGGAGGGCTTTCGGTCCGGCGCCTACATCATCCCCAGCAGGCTCAGGGCGTCGCGGCCGAACAGATGCAGCCACAGGCCAACGTTGAACAAGACCAGAAGGAAGACGGCGGCCGAAGCCATGTCCTTGGCATATTGCACGCCCAGAGAAAAGTCGCGGGTGATGAGGTCCAGCGTCTCTTCAATGGCGGTGTTGAACAGTTCGCCCACCATGACCGACAACCAGCAGCCCACGCCCAGCAGCCACTGACCGGGACTTTTGCCGGTCAGTGCCAACAGCGCGCACAACACGACGAGGACCAGGATTTCCTGTCGGAACGCCAGGCTTGACTTCGCCCCGGTGCTCAGGCCGCGCAGAGAATAGCGCAAGGCCTTGCCCACGTGGACGAAGGCCGTATACAGACGGGCGCTCCACGGACGATTGGCGTCGGCGGGCTCACGCATGGGTCAGCGCCCTTCCCGGTCGGGGATATTGCCGGGCAGTTCCACGCTGTGGAAGGATTCGGCGTTGGCCGCCGCTTTGGGACAGCGGGCGCGCAGGTGGCAGATATCGCACGCTCCCCGGAAGGGGACATGGGTAAGTACACTGAAACGGCGGCACAGGGTGGGGCCGCCGGGTTCCTGATAGGGCACTCCCTCGGCCTCCAGAGCGGCGCCCAGAGCGGACGTGGGCTTGGGCGCGGGGGCGCAGCCCGCCGCCTCCACTTCGGGGACGATCTGGTACACGGCGCCCATGATCATGGTCTGAGCCAGGGCATTAAGGCGGAAGCCCTCGGTGGCGGACCGCCCCCAAGTGTCGTCCACCTCGCGTTCCACGTCTTCATCCAACCAGATAGCCAGGTATTGTTTGCTCTCCACGGTCAGGATCATGGCGCGCAGGTGAGGCAGCCAGCGTTCCCAGGCATCGGCCAGGCTTTCCATGACCTGCCCGCCGAGACGCGTTTCCTGAAGTAGGCCCAGCATCAGCTCCATGTCGAATACCGGCCGCACGGCCGGCATTTCCTTGTTATACTCGCTCATGGGGTTCCTTGTCGGCGAAAATAAAGGGAAAGAAAAAAACACTGTGACCCGGCCCGACCTTCGCGTCAAGTCCGCGTCTCGGCCGTCGCCGCGCATGCGGCCCCCTGCGCAGGCTCAGGCGTGAACGAAAAACAATGGGGCGATGTCGGCGAACGCATTTTTTGCGGATGAACAGCGGGCGGACGGGGGAAGCGGGGGCG
>UQJT01000079.1 GCA_900541395.1 uncultured Desulfovibrio sp. | reverse complement strand
GTATACCTGGGCGCCCGCCCTCGGCCCGGATGGCGGCAGCCGCCTCTTCATTGGCTTGCGGACGGCGGCCGCCCAGGTATACTTCGACCCCTTCGGCCGCCAGCGCCCGCGCGCAGGCAAGCCCTATCCCTCTGGTGGCGGCCACCACCAGGGCCACCCTGCCTTCCAGCCTTCGGCATCCGTATGCGCCGCTCATGATCAATCTCCTTAAATTTTGAAGCTCCATACGCAATACTGACGATTCCTCGTCCCAACGCGATTTTCTCCACCCATCTTTCCCCAAATAAAAAAAATCCGCCATGAGCAATCCACCGCCCGCCGCGCCGAATTATCTGTCTGTTTCCTGAAGCCTTCGCGTACTTCGAACGTCCCCGCCTCATTTTCCCTCGCCTGCGGCGCCGGGAGGCGCGACTTCATGGCTGCTATCGGTCCGGCCCCCCCCGAAAAAGTGCAAATATCCGCTTCGGCCGCCCGGACACGGCGGACAGGTTCGACAACATGGGAGCCCTGAGCGTGTTCGCCGCGCCCGATGCTGCGAGGACAGCTCACGCTCGAAAGCCGATTAAAGCCGTTTTGGGATGACGGCCTTCTCCCAAACCGTCCGCTCCAGGGCATTTTGTGCTGCAAGACATTGTTACAAAAAAGCCGTACTATCTTATCCTTTTGAAATACCATTTAAAAATAGAAGTCGACCGATACCCTCGGGTTGACAGCAAGACCGAAAATCAAGATAAGATAAGACTCTGCGACGCCGTTATCCGGCCTTGCGGTATATTTGTTTCTTTCTCTCCGCACTCCAACATTTTTCAGGGTTTGCGCGCATGAAAACCGGTACCTACGTCTCTTTCGGCATGGCGGCGCTTCTCGCCTCCATCCTGCTCACCGCCGGATGTTCCTCCGGCGAAAAACAACAAGCCGGACCGGCGGCGCCCCGCGCCGCGCTGGTGACCGTGACCGAATCCATCCAGACCGACATGCCGGTCAACCTGTCCGCCGTGGGCACGGTGGAGCCTTCGGCCTCGGTGAACGTGGTGTCCCGCACTGCGGGTGAACTGCTGGAAGTCCTGGTGGACGACGGGGAATTTGTCAAAGAAGGGCAGCTTTTGTTCGTCATCGACAAAAAACCCGCCGAAATCGCCCTGCACAAGGTTCAGGCCCAACTGGAAAGCGACAAGGCCAAGCTGGCCAAGGCCGAGGACGACCTGGCCCGCTCTCAGAAGCTGACCAAGGGCGGCTTCACCAGCGCGGCCCAGAACGACGAAGCCCGGGTGGCCGCCGTCGGGTACCGGGCGGCGGTCAAGGCCGACGAAGCGGCGGTGGAACAGGCGCAGCTCGATCTTTCTTACTGCGAAATCCGGGCCCCCATGGCGGGGCGCGCGGGCGCCATCCAGGTGGACAAAGGCAACTATGTTCCCAAAGAGTCCAAAACCCTGCTGACTATCGACGCCATCCAACCCGTAACGGTAACCTTCTCGGTGCCGGAACGTTATATCATGGCCGTGCGCGGCCTGTCCTCGGGGTCGGATCTCAAGGTGACGGCCCAGCCCAAGCTGGGTAAGGCCGCCGAAGGCGTGTTGACCTTTGTGGGCAATGTGGACAGCAGCACGGGCACAGTGCCGCTCAAGGCCACCTTTCCCAACGAAAACGGCCTGATGTGGCCCGGCGAATACGTGGAAATCAAATTGCAGTTGGCCGTGCTCAAAGATTCGGTGGCCGTGCCCAGCCGGGCCGTGATCATCGGCCCCGACGGCCCCTTCGTCTACGTGGTCAAGGAAGTGCCCAGCCAGGACGACCCCGCCCGCAAGGAGCTGATCGCCCAATACCGGCTGGTGACGTCCGGAACGGAGAACGAGGGTATGACCGTTGTCACCAAGGGGCTTGACGCGGGCGAAGCGGTAGTTATGGAAGGCCATGTGCGCCTGTCCGACGGCATCAAGGTGCGTCTGCCCGAAGACGCCAAGCCCGCCGCCGGAACCCCGGCCGCCCGGCCCGCCGATACGGGAGCCGCGTCATGAACATGTCGGCTCTGTTCATCAAACGCCCGGTGGCGACAACGCTGCTGATGGCGGGCATACTCATTTTCGGCATGCTGAGTTATTTTCAGTTGCCGCAGAGCGATATGCCCAACGTCGAACTTCCGTACATCATCGTCAGCGCCTCCATGCCGGGCGCGGACCCGGAAACCATGGCCACCTCGGTGGCCAAGCCTTTGGAAAAACAGCTTTCCACCATTTCTTCAATTAAGAGCATGACGTCCAACAGCAAGCAGGGACGCACCATGGTCTTTCTTGAATTCGAGATGGACCGCGACATCGACGGGGCGGCCATCGACGTGCAGTCGGCCATTTCGCGGGCGTACTCCAGCATGCCGGACACCATGACCCAGCAGCCCCGGTTCATGAAGCTGAACCCGGACTCCATGCCCGTGCTGCAACTGGCTGTGACCTCGGACACCATGACCCCGCAGCAATTGACCCAGTATGCCGAAACCTACATTTCCGACCGGCTGTCCATGGTCAAGGGCGTGTCTCAAAGCGACGTGCGCGGGGCCAAGCGCTTCGCCGTGCGCATCCAGATCGACCCCAACCTGATGGCCGCCCGCAATGTCAGCGTGGAAGAAATTTCCGATGCCGTGGACAAGGCCAACGCCACGTTGCCCACCGGCACCCTGCAGGGCGAAACGCGCATCCGCAACCTCAAAGCCTCGGGCGAAATGACCAAGGCCGAGGATTTCGCAGATATTATCGTGGCTTGGCGTAACGGCGCGCCCGTGCGCCTGTCGGACGTGGCCAAGGTCATCGACGGCGCCGAAGAAACCAACCAGGCAAGCTGGATCAACGGCAAAAACGGCGTAATCATTCAGGTGACGCGCCAGCCCGGCGGCAACACCGTCCAGGTGGTGCAGGACATTCTGGAGATACTGCCCGAGATTGAAGCCTCGTTGCCCCCCTCGGTAAGCATGGAGGTGGTGGAAGACGGCTCGGTCGCCATCAAGGATTCGGTGCACGAAGTTCAGTTCACCCTTATCCTGACTATTTTCCTGGTTATCGCCGTTATTTACGTCTTTCTGCGCGACGGCATGGCCACGATCATTCCCAGCCTGGCCGTGCCGCTGTCCATCGTGGCCACTTTCGCCTTCATGTACGCCATGAACTTCAGCCTGGACAACCTGTCGCTCATGGCCCTGATTCTGGTGGTCGGCTTCGTGGTGGACGACGCCATCGTCATGCTTGAAAACATCATCCGCCACCGCGAAATGGGCAAATCTCCCATGCAGGCCGCCATGGACGGGGCGGGCGAAGTGGGTTTCACCATTTTGTCCATGACCATCTCGCTGGCGGCGGTGTTCATTCCGCTGTTGTTCATGCCCGGGGTGGCCGGACGCATGTTCTTCGAGTTCGCGGCGGTGATCATCATCGCCATCGCCATGTCGCTGTTTGTTTCTTTAAGCCTTACCCCCATGATGAGCGCCCTGTTCCTCACCGAAAAGTCCGTGCATATCAAATACACGGGCTTCAAGGCGCTGATGGAAAAAGGGTTCGCCGGCGTGTTGCGCGGCTATGAAGTCAGCCTGCACTGGGCCATGCGGCACAAGTTCCTGATGTTCCTGGGCTCGCTTCTGCTCATCGTGGCCACCGGCTACCTGGCCACCATCGTGCGCACGGGTTACTTCCCCGCCATCGACGGCGGCAAAATCGCCATCACCACCCGCGCCGAGGAATCCATCTCCTTCCAGGCCCTGGCCGAGGCGCAGGCCAGCCTGCACGACATCATCGCCGCCGACCCGGCGGTACGCAACTTCATATCCACGGTGGGCGGCGGCACCCGCGGCGAAACCAATACCGGCAACATCACCGTACGCCTCAAGCCCATCAACGAACGTGAACACATCGACGTGGTCATCAACCGCCTGCGCCAAAAGCTGGCCGACAACCCCACGCTCAATGTCTTTGTACGCAACGGCGACAGCATGGGCGGCGGCAGCGCGGGCGGACAGTACACCTATACCCTGGTGGGGTCCGACCTTCAGGAGCTGTACAAAGCCGCGTCCGTTTTGGAAACGGCCATGAAAGACTTGCCCGGCGTACGCGACGTGGGCACCGACCTCCAGCTTATGAATCCCACCATTAAACTGGATATCGACCGCGACAAGGCCCAAAGCCTGGGCATCAGCATGAGCCAGATTGAAAGCGCGCTGTATTCGGCCTTCGGCACCCGGCAGATATCCACCATCTATACCGACGTCAGCGATTACACCGTCAAGCTGGAAGTGTTGCCCGAGCTTCAATACAATGCCGACGTGCTGGACAGCATCTATCTGCGCTCCAGCACCGGCGCGCTGGTGCCCCTGGCCACCCTGGCCACCACCTCCAGCGAGGCCGGGCCCATGGCGGTCAACCACAACCGCCAGTTCCCGTCGGTGAGCGTATCCTTCAACACCGCTCCCGGCGTCTCGCTGGGCGACGCCATGCAGCAAATCAGCGACACCGCCCGCGACGTGTTGCCCGACACCGTTACCGGCTCTTTCACCGGCACGGCTCAGGACTTCCAGTCCTCGGTCACGTCCATGATATTGCTCATCGTCATCGCCCTCGTCCTCATCTATATTGTCCTCGGCATTCTGTACGAAAGCTTTATTCACCCCATCACCATTCTCTCCGGCCTGCCTTCGGCGGGCTTCGGAGCCCTGTTCTCCCTTTGGCTGTTCAATTCCGAACTGAACATGACGGCCTTTGTGGGCATCATTATGCTCATCGGCATCGTCAAGAAAAACGCCATTATGGTGCTCGACTTCTCACTGGAAGCCGAGCGCACCCGCCATCTGCCGCCCGACGAAGCGGTCATCGAGGGTTGCCTGATCCGCTTCCGGCCCATCCTGATGACAACCTTCGCCGCCGTCATGGGAGCCGTTCCCCTGGCTATCGGCATGGGAGCCACCGGCGCGGACATGCGTCAGCCCATCGGCATCTGCGTGGCGGGCGGCCTTATCTTCTCCCAGGTGGTGACCCTGTACATTACGCCGGTATATTACGTATATCTCGACCGTTTCGGCAGCTTCGTCGGCCGGCTCATGGCCCGGATATTCCGACGTTCTCTGGCCGAACCGGCTGCTGAAGCGTAGGCTTGTCGGGTCCGCCCGTCCTCATCAATCACAACCACCCGCATAGCGGGTGGTTTGCTCCAGCCCTATAAGGGCCTAATA
>UQJT01000078.1 GCA_900541395.1 uncultured Desulfovibrio sp. | reverse complement strand
GCGCGATCTCCGCCCGCGCCGCATCCCGCGTCGCGGGGTCGGCCAGGGCGTCCGCCCGGGCCAGGGCCGCCCGTTTCTGAGCCTCCGGGCCGGGAAAATCCGCCACGTCGACCAGAATGTTCGCCACCTCTTCCCGGACGGAAGTCCTTGCCGCCTCGGCTTCGGCCCTGTTCCGATCCGCCTCGGCCCCGGCCGCCAGGGCCTCGGTCCGGGCATGGGCGCGGGATTGGATGCGGGCTTGCACCCGGGCCGCGTTTTCGTCCCCCAGCTCGCCCCCGAAACGCTGGAGACAGGCTTGAGCCTGGTCCAGTTCGCCCCTGGCGATCAGGGTTTGAAACACCGGCAGCAGAAGCGTGCGCGAAGCCTCCGTCCGTTGCGCCTCCATCTCTTCCGGGGTCAGCCCCAGGCGTCGGCCCCGGCGCTCCACGGCAAACAGCGTGTTGCCCAGGGCCGCATCCACCTGGTCGAGTTCCCCGCAACGCTCCAGGGCGCGCCGCGCCTGCGCGGACAGCAAGTCGTCCTCGGCGCCGGTCTGCCACGCTTCCCGCTGTCGCGCCTCATGGGTCGCGCCCCAACGCATCACGCCCTGCTCCCGACCGCGGAACCCCAGGTCGAACAAATGCCTCTGGGCCGGGTTCAGGTCGCGGGTCAGCGTGGTCCGCAACGCGGACAAGCCGGTCCGCAACGAATCGAGCACGCCCGCGTTTGTTCCGTTTTCGTCGCTGAGGGCGTCGGCTCCGTTGCGTCGCTCCTGCTCGGCCTGCATGTCCAGAATGGCGGATTCGGCCGTGGTCAGACGAGCCATAGCCACGGCTTCGTTATGCCGACGCATTTCGTCCAGGGCGACGCCGCCCGCCTGCCCGCCCACGGCCCGCATCCGTTCCCCGGCCCGGCTTACGGCGTCCCAGGTCTCCCCGCCCAAAGCCGAGGACAGGGCGCGGCCGTCCACGGCGAAGCGGACGCCGGGCATGGTCCCGAAGCCTTGCGATTCCTGATACTGAGGCACTTTGGGCATGTTTTTCTCCTTTGACCTGTGGCGCGGCGCACGGCGGGGGCGACGCGCAACCCCGCGAAAGGCATCCCGGCTTATCGATGCCGCCGCCGTCCGCAAGCCCCTTCGGGGCGACGGCGGCTAGGCTTGCGCCTCCGGCGGTCCGGCGGCCGCCATGTCCGAGGCCGCTTTCGCCATGCTCTCCGCCGCCTGCATCATTTGCCGCCGCTCGGCCCGTTCCCGGCGCAGGGCGTCCACGTCCTCGCGTTCGCGCAGAATGTCCGGCGGCACGTTGAGATATTCCGCAAAGCGCCGCGTCAACCTGTCCTCGTCCAGCAGGTCCAACACCTCGGGCTTGACCTGCGCCACCTGCCCGAGCTGGCCCACGAAGCGCTGCATGTCGGTTATGCGGGAAAGGTTCTGCGCCTGGGACAGGGCCGAGGTGTACTCCACCTCGATGTCCGTGCCCGGCGGCAAGCCCTTCGGCACGGGCGGCAGAATCCCGGCGGCGGCGCAGCGCTCGAACACCCGATTTATGAGCGGCCCGAAAATCTCGGTCTGCATGCGCTCCAGCACCGGGCCGAGCTGGGTCAGGCGCTCCTGCCGCCGTTCCATGATTTCCGTGGCGGTCATGGTTTTGTCGTCGCCCGCGAACATCATGAAGATGTCGTAGTGAAAGGCCCGGCGGATTTTATCCTCCACCTCGCGCACCACGGCCTGCACGTTCTGCACGTTGTATTCCGTGGTCAGGATGGGCTTGATTTCGCCCTGGCGCATATCCGCCACATAGGTCACGGTGCCCGCGTCCATGTTCACGCCGCTCATTTCCACGCCCTGCGGGGCCTGAAGGGGCGGATGCGTGATGTTGTTGACCATGCCCACCACGTCGATGAGCATCTCCCGCGCCATCTTCACGTCGCCCAGGGCGTCCATGGCCGGGCTGTGGCCGTAGGCGTCCGCTCCCCGCACCTGCCAGCGCGGCACCAGAAAGGGAAAGCTCCGGTAGCCGGACTCGCGCAACAGGGGCGCGCCGCCCGACGCATCCGACACATCCGACACATCCGAGGACGCGCTTTCCTCAAAGTAGTACGAGGCAAAGGGCAAGTCGCGGGGATTTGCCGCGTCGGGCCGCCCGCCGGGGCGAGGCAGCACCGCGTGCACCAGCGTCACGTATTGGTCCGGATTCTCCCGGGCCAGGTTGCGCGTTTGGAGCGAGCACCTCTCCTCCCCGAACTCCTCCGCCACATTGCGGGCCGTGACCTGAAAAATGCGGATCAGGGTGTCCACCTCGCCCTTCCAGTTGTCCGCGATCCAATATTCGCCCGTGGACAAAAACTTGAAGCGCACCACCGAGTCGAAGTCGTCTTCCACATACATGGCGGCCGTGCCGAACAGCCCCAGGGATTCGTACACCTGGCCCTGAACGTGGTAGAAGTTGGAGCGGGCCAGGATGTCGAGGATGAGCTGAGTGCATTCGTCCAGCCAGGCCCCCGCGCCGGGCAGGTCGCGGACGCGGGGATCGCGGGTCTTGAGCCCGAACCAGCGCACCGAGCGGGGCGTAAGCCCGCCCTGCATGCCCGAGGCCATGACCCGCAAGGCTTCGCGCCCGGCGGACTCGATGGGGTCGGCCTTTTTGCCGCCGTCGTTGGCCCGCTCGCCCTGGTCCGCGAAATTGCCGGACCAGGGCGACACATGATCGCGCAGTTCGCGCCAATGGCCGTCCCAGGAGGCGCGATCCGCCCGCAGTTGCTTCAAACGGCGGCGTATGTCCCGAATGGGGGAAGCGTGTTCGGCCATGAATACCATCCTTTTTCCTTGCAAATAAATTGCGCTTATGCCTTCGCGGCGGCCGCCTCTACACTCCCGCCGCCCGATCCAGGGTCAGAAACGCGGTCAGCGTGGCCGACAGCGTGCCCGTCACCGTGTACTTGAGGCGCAGACAACGCTTGACCCCGCGCGGCACCCGGATGGGCAGCACGGAGGCCCCGGCCTTCAGGTCGGCGGCTTTCAGGCTCCGGCTCTGCACCATGTCCGCAAAGCTTCCCGTGGCCGAATCGCAGGTTTGCAGACTCACCACCAAGGCCCCGTCGCCCGTGGCGTCCGAGGCGGACAGCACTACCAGTTCCAGAGGCGAGGCCCCCGGGTCGCCGTCGCCCACATCCACGGTATGCGTGGATTCCGCCGTGGCTTTCACGGCCTGAACGTCCGAAAACATCAAATTCTTATCGATGATCATGCCCACATCTCCCTGCGCGGCCGCATGTTCGCGGGCAAAGCCCGACAATCCCGCGCGCGTCGCTGAAAAAGCGCGCCGCCGCGCGCCTTCGGCGGTTGAAGGTTGCCTTTTTTCGCGGCGCGCCCGCCGCCTTGCATCCGTCATTCCACAATCAGGGGCACGCCCTTCTTGCGGGCGATGGCTTCCGCGCGTTTGAGCACGTCGGCCACGTAGTCCCGGCGGTTGTCGGCGATAAGGTTATACCGCCACGAGTCGTCCATATCCTGCGGAAAATCCGGATTGAGCCGGGCCATCTCCTCCGCTGTTTCCCGAACCTTCGCCCAATCCCGATCCGCTTCCTCACGGGCCGGATCGATGCATTCCGCATCGTATTTCGTGCGCCCGTAGTCCGGAATATCGAAGGTGTATTCGCGGATATGGCCGGGATCGGCCCCCACGCCGACCGACCCCAGGAAGCCGAAATTGCGTCCGTCCGAACCTATGAACTGCTGATGCTCCCTGCGGATGCGGGAAACGGGAAACGGGGACGAATAAGGATAAAGTAATCCCATACCTTCCAACGGCCGCCTTGCCACCTGGTAGGAAGCCCGCGCGCGGGGCGGACTCGCATGCGGGATGGTCCGGGGAAACGCCTGAGCCGTGCACATCGCATTCCTCCTTGTCACTTTGTTTCCAAACCGCTATATTTGTCGAACATTGTCGTCCCCGGAGCCGTCATGCCGAATATTGTTGTCTCCACCATCCGCGGTGTATGGTTTCTGATCTTCTTCATCATAGCGTGGCGCGCCCGCGCTCTCACCGGCAAAAATGTCCTTGCGGCCATTGCGGCGGGCTTCGGCGCCGCTGTGCTCGGCCTGGCGGCGGCGAACTTCCTCGACAAAAACGGACTTTCGGTTCGTTTTAATTCGGGAATCAAGATGCAGCCCGTCCTTCTCGAAAGTTTTTACCTTGCCCTGTTTCCCGTTCTGTTTGCTCTGGTCCGCCGTCTGCGCGGGTTCCCCGGCTTCGGGCGGGACTTTTGGCTCGTCGTCGCTTTCATGGCTCCCTTGGTCTGGGTCATGGTCTTCATAATGGCCTGCGTTATCGCGGCCTTTCACCCCGGCCCCATGTAAGCCCGCTACGCGGCCGCCTGAACCACGCTTTCGGTGTCCAAAATCGCGTCGCAGCGCCGGATGGGAACGCCCCGGAAGCTCAGCGTCTCGGTTCCGGCCCATTCCTTCATGCCCAACCATACGTTGCTTTTGCTCATGGCCTGGATGTCCAGCCAGGTGCCCACCGTCTCGTTGCAGTAGATGACGCAGCGGCCCTGCTTGCGGTGAGCGCCCAGGCGATTCCAGGCTTTGACCATCATGCCGATGAGGTCCACGCTTCCGCTCTTGGCCGGGTCCAGTTTGGCGGTGTCGATGTTGGCCACGCGCACGATGCCCCGCCAGTCGCGCACGGTGAGGCCCACATCCCACTTGTAATGGGTGCGCAGCCCCTGATAGCGGCCGCCCTGCGCGTCCTCCAGGGTCACTTCGCCCAAATCGTGATGCTGCCAGCCGCCCCGGCTGCCCTTGGGGTAAATGCCGTGACAGATATTCGGCCCCCAGGTCACGAACCATAGCGAAGTCTGCCTGTCCGCCGTGGAGCCCCCGGCCGAAAGCACGTTGTAGCCGCTGCGCGCGCGGTCCGCGCTCAGTTCGCTGAAGCGCGGGGCCAGTCCGGTAAATGTGGCCGGATGCGTCTTTTCGTTGCCGTAGAACAGGGTGGACGCCATTTCCTGATTCATGGCCTCCAGAAAGGCCCGGTCCTCGGACAGGCGAAAGGCCGCCGCGTTGCCGTTCAGTTCCACCAGGGCCTTATCCACCTCGGCGTAAGCCTCCAACATGCCGCAGGCGTCCGTGATCTGGGCCGTGTCCGACTTGGAGGGCTGTACGCCGTAATTGAGCATGCGCCAGGCCGCCGAGGGCAGCCCGGTGCGGATGGTGGTCTTGTGTCCCGTGGGCAGATTGCCTTCCACGTAGGTCATGTCCTGAAGAATCTCGTTGGTTTCGGTCAACATCTCCACAATGGTGGCGATTTTGCCCGGCCCGCCGTTGACGCCCGGTTCGGTGCGCTTGATCACGTCCGCCAGGGTCGGATTGAAAGAAGGCATGGAAACACTCCTTTGGGTTTGAAACACAGTATCTTGGATTATCGATGCCGTCGCCGTCCGCAAGCCCCTTCGGGACAACGGCCGCCGCTCCTGTCGGAAATCCGCTCAAGAGCGCCGCACTTCCAGTGCGGCGAAAGACAGGCTTCGACCGACACCGGCTACGCTTGCGCCTTGCGAAACTTCGTTTCGCTTCGGCCGCGCTCCGCGAACCCTGCTTCCGCTCCTCGCCCCCCCACCATGCGCACTTCCAGTGCGCGGGGGGGTCGTCATCTCTGCTCTCGATGCCCGTAGGCCTCGCGTTGCTCGGCA
>UQJT01000077.1 GCA_900541395.1 uncultured Desulfovibrio sp. | reverse complement strand
CGTACCCCACCGAGGTGGGCACCCCGAACACCGGCCGGGGCGTCAGCCCGCCCAGCACGCTGACCAGGGCGGCATCCAGCCCGGCCGCCACAATCACCGCATCGCAGGCGTTGATCTCTTCCAGGCGCTCCGTCAACCGCCACAGTCCGGCCACGCCGCAGTCCTCGAACACGCGGTGTTCAATCCCCAGATAGGCCAGGGTACGCGCCGCCTCCCAGGTGACAAAGCCGTCGGCCGTGCCCGCCGACACCACGGCCACCCGTCCCTTGGTCCGGGGCGGCAGCGTTTCGCCGAAGGCCGTGCGGGACAGGGCATGATAGTCATAGGCGGCGCGTACCGAGGCGGGCGCCCGGGCAAAAATTTCGGGTTCCAGCCGCGTGAACAGAACGGGCCGCCCGTTTCCCCGGCCGAAGCTGTCGAGCAGCTCCAACAACGCGTCCAGGGGCTTGCCTTCGCAAAATACAGCCTCCGGCAGCCCGATGCGGGCGGCGCGGGCATGATCGAAAAGAACGCCGTGCTCCATATCGTTTTCTCCTGCTTGCGCCGGAAAGCTCGTCGCGCAAGGCTCACCCTAACGGCAACGCCCGTCGGGAAACAGCCCGGATTCTGCCTGTTTCTTGCCCGATTCTCTCAGTCCGACCGCAAAACGAAGCCGATGGGGCGGGGAGAGGGGCGGCCGGACCGGCGCGGGATTGTTCATCACCAATCATTCAGGCCGCCGGTGCGGATCAGCCCCTGGTACAGCACGATGCCCGCCGCCGTGGATAAATTGAGGCTGCGCACCGTGTCGAGGGTGGGAATGCGGACGCAGGCGTCGACCAGGTCCAGCACGTCGGGCGGCAGCCCCCTGGACTCGGGACCGAATATCAGCGCGTCGTCGGGCCGGAAACGAAATTTGTGCACCGGCTTTCCCTGACGCGCGCTGGTCGCGATCAGGCGTCGGCCCGCCCCCAGATCGGAGCGGTAGGCGTCCAGATCGGGCCACACGGCCAGAGTGACGTTGGGCCAGTAATCGAGTCCGGCCCTTTTGAGGTAACGGTCGTCCAACGAAAATCCCAGAGGCTCGATGAGGTGCAGCTGGGTATCCGTGGCCGCGCACAATCGCGCGACGTTGCCCGTATTGGGGGGGATTTCGGGTTGGTAGAGAACAATATGCATGGCTGCCTTCATAGCCCGCGGCTCGCGCGGCCGTAACTGTGAAACGCTCTAACGCAAAAGCTCTTTCAGGGCCGCGATCCGCTCCCACGAAACGCGCAGGCGGTCGGGAGCGACGCGCCCCTCCGCCACCAGTTCCATAAGCGCGGCGTGGGCATGGGCGGCTATCTGCTCGTCGTACGCCACGTTGTTGCCGAACACCAGCAGGTCGGCTCCGGCATTGACGGCCAGTCGTATGGTTTCTTTAAGATCATGGGCGGCCGTCACGGCCCCCATCTGAAGGTCGTCGGTGGCCACCACGCCCCGCCAGCCCAATTCGCTCCGCAACAGACCGTCGACCACGGCCGGATTCAGGTCGGCGGGGCCGTCGCCGTAACGCCCCAGGCCGACGTGGGCGACCATGATCACCCCGTCGAAGCCCTCGGCGATGAGCGTCCGGTAAGGGTCCAGCTCCTCCGGGCTCCAGGTGGCGTCGACATCCACAAAGCCAAGATGCGTGTCGCCCCGGGCGCTGCCGTGACCGGGAAAATGCTTGAGGGTGGGAATGACCCCCGCGTCCGCCATGCCCTGCGCAAAGGCGCGGGCGTGGGCCGTTACCCGTTCGGGCCGCCGATGGAACGCGCGGTCCAGCATGCCGACGGCCGGACTGTCCGGCAGGTCCAGGTCCACGCAGGGCGCGAAATTGAGATTGAAACCCGCTTCGGCCAACGCGGCGCCCATACCCAGGGCTCCGGTATAGGTGGCGTCGGGGTCGCCCATGCCCCACTCGCGGGCCGAAGGCCAGTCCCGAAAGCCGTTGCGGGCCGACAAGCGCTGTACCCGGCCGCCCTCCTGATCCACGGCCACCAATAACGGTTCCGGCGCGGCGAGCTTCAGACGGGCGATGAGCGCCCGCACCTGCGCCGGGGATTCGATATTGCGTGGCCTGCCGAGCAAAACGTCCCGGCTGAACAGGATGACGC
Source organism: uncultured Desulfovibrio sp. (assembly GCA_900541395.1). Lineage (GTDB taxonomy): Bacteria > Desulfobacterota > Desulfovibrionia > Desulfovibrionales > Desulfovibrionaceae > Mailhella > Mailhella merdigallinarum. Next base: position 3,561 of record UQJT01000077.1, on the reverse strand, counting down.
CCCCGGCCTTGCCCTCCGCCAGCGCCCGCAACACCGGCGCGTCGTCCGGCAACTCCGTCCCCCGAAAGCCGACCATGATCATCGCGCCCGCCATACGGGCCGGATCAAGATCGGCCGAGGGCCGCGCCGCGGCCGTCCAAACGCTCAGGAGGCACGCGCCGAACGCCGCCGCCAGCCGGGGGAAAACACGCAAAAAAGTCATGACCCGCCATCGAATTGGAAGATACAAGGAGGGAATCTTTTTCTCTAACCCGCCCCCGCCGCGCCGGTCAAGCGGCGCTCTTTCATCCTTTTTCATCTTGCCAGGGGCAGGCATCGCCTTTAATATGGAATAAAAAATACGACGCTTGTCCGCGCGCTTCGCGCGGCCGCCGTTTCCTTAAGGAGTTTTTCGTGACCAGCCAATTCAAAACCGTGGCTCTGCTGGCCCTGCTCTCCGCCCTGATCATCTTTCTCGGCGGCATGTTGGGCGGTCGCACGGGGGTTGTCATCGCCCTCGGCCTGGCCGTGCTTATGAACGTGGGCAGCTACTGGTATTCCGATAAAATTGTGCTCTCCATGTACCGCGCCCGCGAACTGGCGCCCGAAGAAGCCCCCCTGCTCCACCGCATGGTGGGCGAACTGGCCCAGGCCGCCCGCGTGCCCAAACCCCGCATCTGCGTGGTGCCGGACGAAACGCCCAACGCTTTCGCCACCGGGCGCAACCCCGAACACGGGGTCATCGCGGTCACCGAAGGCATCATGCGTCTTTTGCCGCCCGAGGAACTGCGCGGCGTGCTGGCCCACGAAATGTCCCATATCGCCAATCGCGACATCCTTATCCAAACTGTGGCCGGGGTGTTGGGCTCGGCCATCACCGCCATTGCCAACATGCTGCAATGGTTCGCCATATTCGGCGCGGGCCGCTCGTCGGACGAAAACGGCGGCGGTCTGAACCCGCTGGCCGCCCTGTTCATGGCCATTTTGGCCCCCATAGCGGCCACCCTGATTCAGATGGCCATCTCCCGCTCGCGCGAGTATCTGGCCGACGCCACGGGCGCGCGCCTTTCGGGCCAGCCCCTGGCCCTGGCCGGGGCTCTGGCGCGTCTGGACGCCTACAACAAACAAATCCCCATGCAGAACTACAACCCGGCCACGGAAAATATGTTCACCGTGTCGCCTCTGGCTCCGGGCGGGCTGGCCGGTCTGTTCAGCACCCACCCGCCCATGCAGGAACGCATCGCCCGCCTTCAGGAAATGGCCCGACGGGGGATGTGAAGAAGGAGCTTTCTCCCTCGCGCGCTTTCTTCCAAGACTTTTATTCCCCGGGCGGCTTCACGGCCCTAAAGCTCGGGCCCGAGCCGTCCGTTAAGAAAAACAACGCGGCGTTGCGCCGTGCGTGTCTTTGAAGTCCCTCTATGTAAAACCCCGGCCTCGGCCGGGGTTTTATGTCGTATGATGTCTGTTCCGCCTCCGGCCCCGCGACGCCGTCAGGTGTATTGCGGGTCTTCGCTGCGGATGACCTGAAACGCCTTGTTGGACTTGACGATGCCCGGGATGCCCCAATACTTGACCACCCCGGCCACAGTGCAGGGCAAAAGTTCCTCCACGTCGGTGTCGAGCACCAGCACGTCGCCCACCTGGAGGCGCAAAAGCTGGTTGCCCGTGATCTGGGTGCCGCCCACCCGGACCTTGAGGTCCACCGGGGTTTCCAACAGGCGTTCCTTGAGACGGCCCACCCAGGCGTGGTCCACTTCAAGGCGTTCGGTCTGGTAGTTGGCGTTGAGTTTGCTGCGGATGGGCTCGATGGTGGAATAGGGCAGACAGATGACCATAGACCCGATGGAGGAATCCAGCTCCACTTCAAAATTGATGACCACCACCACGTCGCTGGGCGGCACGATGGCCGCGAACTGGGGATTGATTTCGGAACGCACCAGTTCCATCTTGATGTCGTGCACCGGTCGCCACGAGTCTTCCATAGTCTGGAGGGCGATTTTAATGATGCGGTCCACAATGGCCTGCTCGATGCGCGTGAATTCGCGGCCCTCGATTTTGGGCTGCGAGCCTATGCCCCCGAAGATATTTTCCACCAGGGAAAAGACCAGGCGCGCGTCGACCACGATGAGGGCGTTGCCGCGCAGCGGCTCCATCTTGAAGATATTGATGCTGGTAGGCACGGGCAGCGAGCGCATGAACTCGCCGAATTTGGTCATGTCGATGGAAATCGGATTGAGTTCCACGCGCTTGCGCACGGCGTTGGTCAGAGCGTTGGTGCACAGCCGGGCAAAGCGGTCGTTGATGATTTCCAGAACCGGCATACGGCCGCGTATGATGCGATCCTGGTTGGCGAGGTCGAAGGGCACGATTCCGGAGTCGTCCTCCGGAATGTCGGTTTCGGCCTCCAGTTCGCCGCCGGACAACCCCCGCAGCAGGGCATCCACTTCATCCTGGGCAAGAATTTTGTCCATACGAGCAATCCAATATCCACGAAAAAAGACTTAATGTATGGGCAGGATAGGCGTCCCCGCCTTCGCGGTCAAGAGCGACGGGCCGCGTGAAAAAAGAGCGGTTCCCGCGCAAAGCGGGCGGCGCCCGCGTGACGCGCTCCGCCCCTTCCTATCGGTTGAAACGGCGTGAACAATATGTCCGCCCCCGCTTTTTTTCTTGCCAAGGGCGGGGCGTTGCGCGACAAAAAAGCCATGCCGCTCACCGTCTGGTATGAAGGGCGACGTCTGGACCTCGATGCCCGCGGACCGGACGGAGCTTCCCGCACTCTGGCCCGCCTGCTCTGGCTGGAAGGTCCCCTTCCGCCCCGCCCCCTGTGCGGGGGGCTGGGCCGTTGCGGCCGCTGCCGGGTGCGCTTTCGCTCCGCGCCGCCCGCGCCCGCTCCGTCCGAAACGCGCGCGCTGTCCGCCGCCGAACTGGAGGCCGGCATTCGTCTGGCTTGTCTGCACGAAGCCCGGGACGACATGGAGATCGAAGCGACGCCCGACCCGAGCGAACGCGGGAAGCCCGTCGCGCCGGATTCCGCCGGAGCGACCTTCCGTTCCCCGCGCTCCGGGCTGCATCTGGCCGTGGACTTCGGCACCACCACCGTAGCCTGGCAGGCCGAGGACGACGCGGGCAACATTCTGGCCGCGGGGGAAAGCCCCAATCCCCAGATGGCGGCGGGAGCCGAGGTCATGGCCCGACTGGCCGAAGGCGCCACGCCCGACGGCGCGCGGCGCATGCGGCGGCTGGCTCTCGATTTTCTGGACGATATTGTGGACAACCTGGCCGACAGTTGTTGGGAAGTGCGGGACATCTGCCTGGCCGCCAATCCGGCCATGACCGCCCTGGCCCTGGGCCGGGACACGTCGGGGCTGCGCGCCGCGCCCTACCGCCTGGACGATCCCGGCGACCGCGAGGAACGCGCGGGCGTCCTGCCTCCCGTGTGGATTCCGCCCCAGATCGGCCCCTTCGTGGGCGGCGACGTCAGCGCCGGATTGGCCGTCATGCTGGACGAAACGCGCCCCTTTCTGCTGGCCGACATGGGCACCAACGGCGAATTTGTGCTGGCGCGTCCCCCCCGTCCGGATC
>UQJT01000076.1 GCA_900541395.1 uncultured Desulfovibrio sp. | reverse complement strand
CCCCCGCTCCCCGTCCGCCCCGGCTGGGCGGACTGAGCCTCGATCCCTCGTCGCCCGTGGGCCGCTGCTACGAAGCCTATCTACGCTGTTTCGGCGCGCGTTCCGACCCCGGCAACGACTCCCGGCAAAACTGACGCACGCTGAAACGCCCCAACCCCCTCAGGCATAACCACCCTTCAACGCGAGGAGCTCTTATGAAACTCGGACAAACGCTGTGCGGCCTGATCGTGATGATGCTGGCGTGGTGCGGAAGCGCCGCGGCGGCCCCCGGGGAAACCGGGACAATACTGGTATACGGCGATTCCAACGTGTGGGGCTGGATGCCCGGCACGATGGCGGAGCGGTACCCCGCCTCGACCCGCTGGAGCGGCCGCCTGGCCGATATGCCGGACCTGGGCCGGGTGGTGGAAAACGGGCTCAACGGCCGCACCACCGATCTGAATCAACCGCCGAAATCCGACAATAGTCTGCAAAACGGACTGGCCGGACTGCCGTCCGCCCTCAGCGTCAACGCCCCTCTGGACGTGGTGATCATTGCTCTGGGCGTGAACGATTTTCAGGCGGCCAACGGACGCGACGCCGAGGCCACGGCCGCCGCGTTGGGCCGATTGATCGCCGCCGTTCGGAACGAAGAGTGGCGTTCCTTCCCCTTGGGCACGGGCGAAGCACCCCAGGTGCTGGTGCTGGCTCCGTCGGGGTTTGACGCCGCAAAGGGCGGCCCCTTTGCCGAAATGTACGCGGGCGCGCCGGACAAGCTGAAGCGACTGCCCGCGCTGCTCAAGGCGGAAGCCGACCGCGCGGGGGCCGAATTTCTGGATCTGAGCGCCGTCGTCCCCGTGGCGCACGGCGCCGACGGGCTGCACTACACCCCCGAGGATCACGAACGCGTGGCCAAGGCCGTGGCGCAGAAGCTCCGGACTATGCGGCGCTGAAGCTGTCCGGCCCCCGCGCACCTTTGCCGCGGAAGGCGCCCGTGAAAGCGGACGCCCGCGCCGCTTTTGAAATGGGATACGTTCAAAAGCAAAATTCTCCGACGGCGCAAACTCCGCAACGCGGGTTTTGTCATCAGTTTGAAGGCCCGGACGGGTTCCCCCGTCCGGGCCTTGTTCCAAAAACGCGGGACCGCCCCACGGCGCTCGTCACGCCCCCTCCGCCTCGGCCTTCAGGGCGGCGGCCTGGGCCTGAGCGGCCAACGCGTCGATCATATTCTGCAAATCCCCGTCCATAAAACGATCCAGCGAATAAAGGGTCAGGTTGACACGGTGGTCGGTCACCCTCCCCTGCGGGAAGTTGTAAGTGCGGATGCGTTCGGAGCGGTCGCCCGACCCCACCTGGGATTTACGATCCGCAGCCACCTGCGAATGCTGGCGTTCCCGTTCGGCGGCCAGAATGCGCGAGGCCAGCACTTTCATGGCTCGCGCCTTGTTTTTGTGCTGCGACTTTTCATCCTGGCAGGTGACCACCACGCCGGTGGGGATGTGGGTGATGCGCACGGCCGATTCGGTCTTGTTGACGTGCTGACCGCCCGCGCCCGATGCCCGGTATACGTCGATGCGCAAATCCTCGGGCTTGATGTCCACGTCCACTTCCTCGGCCTCGGGCATGACGGCCACGGTGGCGGCGGAAGTATGGATGCGGCCCTGCGATTCGGTAGCGGGCACGCGCTGCACGCGGTGGGTGCCGGACTCGTACTTGAGGTGGCTGTATACCCGGTTGCCGGAAATAAGGGCGATGACTTCCTTGTAGCCGCCGTTGTCGGTGGGACTTTCGCTGATGATTTCCACCTTCCAGCCCATGATTTCGGCATAACGGCAATACATGCGGAACAAATCGCCGCCGAACAGGGCGGCTTCCTCGCCGCCGGTGCCCGCCCGGATTTCCAGCACGATATTCTTTTCATCCAGGGGATCGGGCGGCAGCAGCAATACCTTGAGAGCCTGCTCCACCTCGGGCAGTTCCTTGTCCAGATGGTGCAGCTCCTCCTGGGCCATGCCCCGAATTTCGTGGTCCGCGTCCTCCAAAAGCTCCCTGTTTTCGGCGTGCTGGCGCTGAAGGTCGCGGTAGCGGCGAAAAAGCGCGACCACGGGTTCGAGGTCGGCATGGGCCTTGGCTATCTTGCGGTAACGGTCCTGATCGTCGAACACGTCCGGCGCGGCCAACTGTTCTTCCAGTTCGAGATAGCGTTTTTCCAGATTTTCCAGCTTGGCGAGCATAGTCACTCCAGCACGGTATAGGCGGGGGTTTGCAGGCGGGCGGCGGCCTCGGGGCTGACGGCCTCGCGCAGGGCCACCAGGGCCACTTCCAATTGCTCCCTGTCGGGCTCGCGCGTGGTCAGCAACTGGAGCATAAGGCCCGGGCCGCGCAACAGGCGGCCCCACAGCGACGAGCCCAGGCGCGCGGCGTAGCGGATAATTTCATAAGCCACGGCGCTGATGGGCACCATAAGCGCCAACTTGAAAACCAAGGTGCCCGCATGCCTGGCAAAAGCGCTCTGCGGCTGCCACAACCACAGAAAAAACGGCACCAGCACCGCATGCAGCACGATAGCCACGGACAGCACAAACAGCATGAACGTGGTGCCGCAGCGCGGATGCAGGCGGCTGCACGCCGCGGCCGATCGGGCCGACACTTCGCCGCCCTGCTCGAAGGCGCGGATGACCTTGTGTTCCGCCCCGTGATACTGAAACACCCGACGGATGTCCGGCACCAGGGATATGGCGGCGATGTACCCCAGAAAAATGGCAAATTTGAAAAAGCCGTCCCACAGATGGAAGGAAAGCCGCTCCAGATCGCCCCCCAGTCCCAGGGTCTTCATGCCCAGAGCCATCAGATGGGGCGCGGCCACGAACAAGCCCGCGGCCATGGCCAGGGATACGACCAGAGTCAGGGCCAATTGAACGTCGCCGGGCTTGTCGGCCTCGTCCGGAGCGACAAATTCGGCCGAACGATTCAGGGCCCGGATGCCGTTGACCAGGGTTTCCACCAGCAACGGAAAACCCCGCACAAAAGGCTTGCCGGATACGGCCCCGCCCCCCAGGGTATACCAGCGCCGTCTTTCGACCACGATGTCGCCGTCCGACGCGCGCACGGCCAGGGCGTACACAGGCCCGTTACGCATCATGACCCCTTCCATGACGGCCTGACCGCCCACGGTGGCGGCCTCGGTCGACGGGCGGGCGCATGATTCGAAGGACGCCGTCCGTTCGGACGGCGCGGACGACACGGAGGGCGCGGGCGCGGCCAGAGCGGCCAGAGCCGGGCACAGGATACGCCGCAGCTGCATAGACTTGTTCCTTACTTTTCTCCCCGCTCCGTCAGCGGCAAAGACCTCCCCGGAACGTGCCCGGGGAGGTCGCTTCCGGCCGTCGACAGAGACCGGGAAAACTTACTTGTCAAACTTCGCGTACTTCTTGCGGAAGCGGTCGATGCGGCCGGCGGTGTCCACGAAGCGCTGCTTGCCCGTGAAGAACGGGTGGCAGTTGGAGCAGATTTCCACGTGGACGTTTTCGCCCTTGGTGGAAAGAGCTTCCACTTCGAAGCCGCAGGCGCAGGTGATTTTGGCCTTGTAAACTTTGGGATGGATGCCTTCTTTCATGGTGTACTCCTCACGAATTGCGGAACCTGAAGGTTTACCCTCTCACGCCGCTTTTGGCAAGTGCGGGGGCGCGCCCTCTTGCGCAGGCCGCCGAGTGCCTGTAGAAATAAGCACCTTGGTCCGTTATGCAAGCCCCACGTTTTTTCGCGCCGCCGCGCCGCAGGATGCCATGATCGCCAAAGCCCGCGCCGATGAACTTGTATGCCAGCAAGGCCTGGCCGACAGCCGCGAACAGGCCCGCCGCCTGATCATGGCGGGCAAGGTGGTCCTGGCTCCGCCCCCGGACGAGCCGGGGCGCACGCCCGATCCCGTGCTCAAACCCGGCCATCCCTACCGCCTCGGCACCCGTTTCGCCCTGGTGGGGCAGGAACGCTTCGTCAGCCGGGGGGCGTACAAGCTGCTGACGGCCCTCGACCATTTCGGGCTGGACGTGACGGGCTTTGTCTGCCTGGATGCCGGGGCCTCCACGGGGGGCTTCACCGACTGTCTGCTTCAACACGGGGCGACGCGGGTGTATGCCGTGGACGTGGGCCACGCCCAACTGCACGAACGACTGCGGGCCGACCCCCGCGTCATCTCGCGCGAGGGCGTCAATCTGCGCACCGCGCCCGCCGCTCTCATCCCCGAGCCGGTGGACATGGTGACGGCCGACGTTTCTTTCATTTCCCTGACTCTGGTATTGCCCCCCTGCCTGCGCTGGCTGCGGCCCGGCGGCCTGGCCGTAGGCCTGATCAAACCTCAGTTCGAGGTGGGCCCGCACCAGACCCGCAAAGGCGTGGTACGCGACGAAACCGTGCGCCGGGAAGCCGTGGACAAAGTTTTGCTGGCCTGCGGCGAATGCGGCTTGACCCTTCTGGGCGTAACGCCCGCCGCCATCAAGGGCCCCAAGGGCAATCAGGAATTTCTGGCCTGCTGGCGCAAAGCGGCCGACTCCGCCGCGCCCGCGGAAAACGGAGCCGGGACATGAAGCGCGATCTCGCCGCCTTTGCGCCCCGCCGCATCCTGGTCTGCCAACAGCGGCAGATCGGCGACGCGCTGTTGGCCACGCCCGCCCTGGAACTGCTGAAAAAACGCTTTCCCCGGGCCGACCTGCACCTGTTCACCGAGGCCAAATGCGAACCCCTGCTGCGCGGCAACCCCCACATCGACAAACTGTTGCTGCTGGACCGGCGGGAACAGCGCGGCCTATGGGCTCAACTGGCCTGGTATCGCCGGGCGGCGACCGCGCGCTACGACCTGGTCGTGGATTTTCAGCAACTGCCGCGTTGCCGTATGCTGACCCGTTTCAGTCGGGCGGAGGTGCGGCTGTCCTTTCCCGCGCCCTGGCACCGCATCGGTCTGTATACCCACACGGTCCGTCCCGCGCCCGGTTATGCGGCGGCGACCAAGGTTTCGCTGCTGGCGCCCCTGGGCATCGCGTGGCACGGCGAGCGTCCGCGCATCTACCTGACGGACGAGGAGCGCGCCCGCGCCCGCGCGTTTCTGGCCGGGCTGGGCCTGAGCAAGGGCCTGCGCCTGGTCAGCGTCGACCCCACCCACCGCCGGGCCTCCAAACGCTGGCCCGCCGCTTCCTACGCGCGTCTGTTGGATATCCTGACCGAAGTTCGGCCCGAGCTGCGCTTTCTGCTCCTGCGCGGCCCCGGCGAGGACGACGAGGTACGCTCCCTGCGCGCCGCGTGCGCCCGTCCGGAACGGCTGCTGCTGCCCGAGGAAGCGCCCGATCTGCGCCTGTCGGCGGCCTGCATGGCCGAGGCGGTCCTGCACCTGGGCAACTGTTCCGCGCCCCGGCATATGGCCGTTGCCCTGGACGTGCCCAGTCTGGTCGTTCCCGGCGCGTCCGGTCCGGAGTGGACCTGCCCCGACCCGCGCCATGTGGAACTGCGGCCCGCTCTGCCCTGTTCCCCCTGTTCGCGCACGGACTGCCCCGACCCGCGCTGTCTGACCCTGGTCACGCCGGACGACGCCGCGCAGGCGGCGTTAAAGCTGTTGGAACCTCATTCCCAAACGCGTTGAGACGAATTCGCGCGACCTCGGTCCGCTCCTCGCCCCCCCACCATGCCGCCTTCCAGGCGGCGGGGGGTCGTCATCTCTGCTCTCGATG
>UQJT01000075.1 GCA_900541395.1 uncultured Desulfovibrio sp. | reverse complement strand
CCCTTCAGGCCTATAAGGCACGGACGCGGGAATGGGCGACAGAGCACGGGCATCAGGAGGAATCATGCAAGGATTGGTAGTAGGATTGGTGGTGCTGCTGGCCGTGGCGTTTATGATTCGCCATATTCGGCGGACGGCCACGGGCAAAGGGGGTTGCGGCTGCGGTTGCGGTTCTTCCGACGACGGTCGGCGTGTGAACGTGCCGGGGCTGAGCTGTTCCGGATCGTGCTCCAAGTGCCGACCCGGCAAGTCGGAAAAGTAATATTTTTTTTCATTTCTTGTTGAAAACGAATTTCATTTTGATTGAGGCGGGATAGAAAAGATGGAACAAACCGCAAAATGTCGGGTGGAACGTCGGGTGAAATGGCCCGCGGCCGATTTGTACCGACCTGCGGGGGCCCGCCTCAGGCGTCAACATTCAGGTCAGGAGGAAGACCGTATGTCAGGACAAGGAAAGGTCGGCGCCACGGTGGGCCTGCGGCAGATGAAGGTGGGGCAGCGCGGCAGTATCGTATCCGTGAAGGCCGAAGGGGAATTGGGCCGTCGTATTCGCGACATGGGGTTGATCCCCGGTACGGACGTGGAAGTGGTGGGGCACGCTCCGCTGCGCGATCCGGTGGCCTTGCGCCTGTTCGGCGTGACCCTGGCGCTGCGCAACCGCGAAGCGGATTACATCATGGTGGAGGTATGCTGAGATGACTCAGGCCGCCAAAAAAATATCCGCCCAGGCCGACGCGCATGACGCGGGCCCCGCCGTCAGCTACATGCCCGGTCGCGCTTACGTGGCTCTGGCGGGCAACCCCAATTCGGGCAAGACCACGGCGTTCAACGCCTATACCGGCGCGCGCCAGCATGTGGGCAACTACCCCGGCGTTACGGTGGAACGCAAAGAGGGCACGGCCCATCTGGACGGCAAGCCGATCCGGCTTATGGACCTGCCCGGCACCTATTCGTTGACCGCCTATTCCGAAGAGGAAATCGTGGTCCGCCGGGAGCTGACCGAACGGCCGCCCCTTGCGGTCATCGACGTGGTCGACGCCTCGGCCCTGGAACGCAACCTGTTTCTTACCGTACAACTTCTCGAACTGGGGCTGCCCGTGGTGCTGGCCCTGAACATGATGGACGAAGCCCGCGCGGCGGGCGTGCACATCGATGTCGCACGCCTGTCCGAACGCCTGGGCGTGCCCGTGGTGGAAACCGTGGCCCGTACCGGCGAGGGGCTGAACAAGGCGTTGGCCGCCGCCATGAAACTGGGGCATGGAAAGGAACGGGGAGAGGCTTTGTCCATTTCCTACGGGCCGGACCTTGATCCGGTGCTGGCGTCCATGCGGCAGCAGATTGAGGACGCCGGTCTGTTGAAAGGACGCTACCCCGCCCGGTGGCTGGCGCTTAAGCTGCTGGAAGGCGACGAGGTGGCCTGGACCGAGGCGCGGAACGCCGACGCGGCCCTTGTGGCCCGGCTCAAGGCCGAATACGACGGCGTGGCCTCCCATATTCGAGCCACGCTGCATACCTCGCCCGACGCCGTCATTTCGGACTATCGCTACGGATTCGTGCGCGGGCTGTTGAAAGACGGCGTGCTGCGGCGCGAAAGCGGCAAAGACCGCCTGGCTTTGAGCGACAAGTTGGACAAGGTGCTGGTCAACGCTCTGTTCGGTCCTCTGATCATGATCGCGGTTCTGTACCTGGTGTTTCAGGTCACCTTCGTGGTGGGAGCCTATCCCCAGGGCTGGGTCGAGAACATTTTCGGCTGGCTGGGCGACGTGGCGACCGACCTGCTGCCCGAGGGCATGCTGCAATCTTTGTTGGTCAGCGGAGTCATCGACGGCCTGGGCGGCGTGCTCAGTTTCGTGCCGCTCATCCTTATTCTGTTCGTGTTCATCGCCTTTCTGGAAGACTCGGGCTACATGGCGCGCATCGCATACATGGTGGACCGTATTTTCCGGGCCTTCGGCCTGCACGGCAGTTCGGTCATGGCCTACATCACGTCGGGCGGCATAGCCGGCGGCTGCGCCATTCCCGGCGCTATGGCCACCCGAACTCTGCGCAGCCCCAAGGAAAAGATGGCCACTCTGCTGACCCTGCCCTACTTCGCATGCGGGGCCAAGCTGCCGGTTTTCCTGCTGCTCGCCGGGGTGTTTTTCCCGAACAATTCGGCCACGGTTATGCTGCTCATGCTGCTGGCCGGTTGGGTGTTCGCTCTGATTGTGGCCCGCGTTCTGCGTTCCACCCTGTTCAAGGGCGAGTCCACGCCTTTTGTTATGGAACTGCCGCCTTACCGACTGCCTACCCTGCGCAGCCTGGGCGTCCATTGCTGGGAACGGAGCTGGCTGTATATCAAGAAGGCCGGGACCATCCTGCTGGCCGCGTCCATCCTGATCTGGGCCTCCATGACCTTTCCCTCTCTCAGCGAAGAGCGCGCCGCGCCTCTGGAAGCCGCTATCGCGGCGGCCGAGGAAGAATTGGCCGCGCTGCCCGACGACGCCTCCGCCGAGACGCGTGAAGCCGTCGAGGCCAAGTTGGACGAGGCCAACAAGGTGCTGGCCGAAGAAAGCCTGCGTTACTCCGTGGCCGGCCGTATCGGCACGGCTCTGGAGCCCGTGACCCGGCCCATAGGTTTCGACTGGCGTACCGACGTGGCCATCGTGGGCGGCATCGCGGCCAAGGAGGCCATCGTTTCCACCCTGGGCACGGCCTATTCCCTGGGTGATGTGGACCCTGAAGAAGCCGAACCTCTGGCCGAGCGCCTGCAGTCCGATCCGGGCTGGACGCCGGCCACGGCCCTGTCGCTGATGCTCTTTGTGCTGCTGTATTCCCCTTGCTTTGTGGCTCTGGTGGTTATCAAGAACGAGGCGGGCGGCTGGCGCTGGCTGGTGTTTTCCATGGTTTTCAACACGGCTCTGGCCTACGCGGTGTCGGCCGTGGCCTTCAACATCGGCCGCTCCATTTGGGGGTGACGGCCTGCCGCCGCGGGCGTTCGGCGCCCGCGGCGGCTCGTAAAAAAACGTTTCTTGTTTTCGCAATGCAACAACGACATTGTCCTAAGGAGCAAATTCCATGAACGATCCTTTGAAGTACGGTCTGTTTTTTCTGGGCGGCGTGGCCCTGGGCTCTCTGGGGGCCGTGGCCTTGGGGCGCGGCAAGCTTGATTTCCGTCCTCTGGCCGCCGGACTGCTCAGTCGAGGCCTGGATGTCAAGGACGCGGTGGCCGAAAAAGCCGAGTTGATCAAGGAAAACGCCGAGGATTTGGCGGCCGAGGCCCGCCATCTGGCCGATCGGCGCAAAGAAGCCCGCTCCGCCGACGCGGAAGCCGCCGCCAACTGATAATACGCCGGGGAGCGAACATGCTTTTCGTGGTGGTTCATGAAGTGCCCGGTCGACTGCGCGCCCGCGTCCCCGGCGGTTTTTCCCGTCATCTCGTTCCGACTCTGCGCGAGGCGCTGGAAGCCTTGCCGGGCGTGACGATACTGGCGCTCAACGCCCGTACGGGCGGCGTCCTTTGCCGTTACGCGGACACGGCGGCCCGCGCGGCCTTGCTGCAAACCTTGGGGCGGCCGAAAGAGGCCCGCCGGACCGCCGTTCTTCCCGTCGGCCGCCCGTCGGCCGATGCGACGGCCGCTCCGGCGAGCCGGGCGGTCGGGTCTCGGTTCGACTCCGCCGGGCGGAAGGGGGGAGGCCGTTCCCGTCGCGCTGTTCTTCGTCATGGCGCCCACCGTCTGCCTCCGCCCTTTGTGCCGTTGGTGCGATATTTCATCCTGCGTCCCCTCCTGCCCGGCCTGGTGCGCGCCGTTACAGCTCTGTGGCGAGCCGCGCCCTTTATCCTGAGGGGCGGGAGGGCGTTGGCCCGAGGCCGCGTCAACGTGGATGTATTGGACGCTTCCGCTCTGGCCGTTTCATTGCTTCGTCGCGACTTTCGCACCGTGGGGTTGCTGGCCGTGCTGCTGGGCGTGGGCGAGGCTCTGGAAAGTTGGACCCGGCGCACTTCGCTGGCTTCGCTGTCCGAAAGCCTGTCGCTCAATGTGGATAAAGTGTGGGTGCGCGCGGCTGACGGGGCGGAGCGCTTCATCCCTCTGGCCGAGGTGACCGGAGGCGATTTGGTGGTGGTCCGGGCCGGAGCGGCCGTGCCCGTGGACGGCGTGGTGGAAAGCGGCGAGGCTCTGGTCAATCAGGCCGCCATGACCGGCGAGCCCCTGGGGGTGCGCCGGACGGCCGGGGGTAGTGTGTTCGCGGGCTCCGTGGTCGAGGAGGGGGAATTGGTCGTGCGCGCCACCGGCGTGGGCGAACAAACCCGGTTGACCCGCATTCTTCGTTTTATCGAGGAATCCGAAGCCCTCAAGGCGGGCGTGCAGACCCGGGCCGAACGCCTGGCCGACGCCGTGGTACCCTTCAGTTTTCTGTTGGCCGGAGCCGTGTGGCTGATCACCCGCAACCCGGCCCGAGCCGCTTCGGTTCTGTTGGTGGATTATTCCTGCGCTCTGCGTCTGGCCACGCCGTTGGCGGTATTATCCGCCATGCGCCAGGCGGCCGGAGAAGGGTTGCTGATTAAGGGGGGGCGCTATCTGGAAGGACTGGCTCGGGCCGATTTGGCGGTCTTCGACAAAACCGGCACGTTGACCGGGGCGCGACCCTCGGTCACGGATGTTGTGCCGGTGCTCCGCAGTCGGGCTGAAATATTGAGTCGTGAAGATGTGTTGCGTATCACTGCCTGCCTGGAAGAGCATTTTCCCCATCCGGTGGCCAGGGCTGTGGTACGCCGGGCGGAGGATGAGGGGCTGACGCACGCCGAGGAACACGCGGAGGTGGAATACGTGGTGGCCCACGGCATTGCCTCCCGACTGCATGGCAAGCGTGTACTGGTGGGCAGCCGCCACTACGTCGGTTATGACGAGGGCGTGGACCTCGCCCCCGCCGAGGATTTGATCCGCGAGCTGTCCGGGCAAGGGCGTTCCTTGCTGTACCTGGCTCTGGACGGTGAATTGGCCGGTATTGTGGCCTTGGAAGATCCCGTCCGTCCTGAGGCGGCGGCGGTATTGACGGCCCTGGCCAATCGCGGGTTGAGCACGGCCATGCTGACCGGGGACGACGAGCGCACCGCCGCGGCTGTGGCCGCCCGGCTGGGTATTGATGAATATCGTTCCCATGTGTTGCCCGCCGACAAAGTGGCTGCGGTGAGGCAATGGCAGGAACAGGGGCATGCCGTGCTCATGGTGGGGGACGGTATCAACGATTCCCCGGCCTTGTCGGCGGCCGATGCGGGTGTGGCTATGCGCGACGGCGCGGATCTGGCCCGCGAGGTGGCCGGCGTGGTGCTTACCGCCGACGGTCGTGGCCTGACCGGTCTGCTGACCGCCGTGGACCTGGGACGCGGGGTCATGCGCCGGATACGTTCTCATTTCGCCGTTATTTTGGGTTTCAACAGTCTGTTTCTGCTTCTGGGCCTGACCGGGCTGCTCCGGCCCGGCCTGGCGGCGGCGCTGCACAACGGCACCACGGTGGCCGTGGCCGTCAATGCCATGCGCCCCTTGCGTCTGCCCGACGCGGCCGCGCTTCACGCGTCGGATATCGGTGCCCGGCGCGCCGGAGAACGGTCATGAACGGGGCAAAGGTCAAAAGTTGGGCGACCTTGACCGGACGAACGGCGGCGGGAGGATTGCTCGGCCTCCTGGCGCTGACGATTTTTATCCATGCCTGCGTCGTATTGCTGGAAACTCTGGTGCTGGCGCTGATCGCAACTGTGACGGCGGCTCTGATCCTGCCCGGACGCTGGCGCTTTCTGCGACGAAGATTGACTGTTCTTGCCGCCTCGTGGACGGCAGCCGCTCAGGGTTGGGCGGAAACGGGCATGCGGCGTGCAGCCGAGTTTGCGGCCGCAGGGCGGACGGAGCAGGGAGAAGATGCCGAAGTTCCGGTGGAAGAAACGCCGGAGCGCTCT
>UQJT01000074.1 GCA_900541395.1 uncultured Desulfovibrio sp. | reverse complement strand
CCCTTATAGGGCTGGAGCAAACCACCCGCTATGCGGGGGGTTGTGATTTTCTTATCCCAAGGCGAGGGCCGCGCCGCGTAAGTCCTTCGGCGCGAAGTAGATATAGCGGGCCGTGGTTTGAGTCGTGCTGTGCCCCATCCAAATAATTATCATGGTCACGCCGTTACGGGCCAGACGTGAGGCGCAGGTGTGGCGCAAGATATAGGGAATGAACTGCGGATCGCCATTCAAACCCATGAGTGTCTAACACGATCCCATCCTTGGCGCATCCAAGGATTGCTTGCGCCGGGGAAGACCTTACCGGTTCGGATTGTTCCGGGGAGGGGCAGCGGGCCGGGAACAGGGCGTCCAGGCTTTCCACTAGGGCGTCGGTGGTGCCGGGCAGTTTGGATTCCGGTGAGACGGGCATGGGGACTCCTGAGTCGGACGAGACGCTGATTGGAGAAGGCCAGGACCAGGGCGGGAGCGTCGGCATGGCAGCACACTACGGGGTAGCGAGGATATTTATCGGGCCAGGGTACCGGCCATGCAGTCGCCCAGGGACGCCACGGCGACAAGTATCCAGAACAGTACGGTGTTGGTGATGGTGTAGAAATCCAGAACCATGTTTTGAAAAGTGCGGCGCATGGGGCCTCCTTGAATAAAAGGGGAAAGGCGTCGTCCCGGAATCTTCCCGGCGCGACACGGTCACGAACGCCGAGCGGCCAGAGAACGGAAGGCACTCCTTTAGGCCAGGGTGAGAATGGGAGCGATGGCGCGGATGGCGTCTTCGTCCTGGGCAAACTGGGCGGCCTTGCGGTCGATGACCTCAGCGGGAAACGCCCGTCGTCGCGGCGTTGCTTGCAGACTTCCACGGGGGTGTCCAGACGGATCAGGCGGAAGTCGTACCCCATATCTTCGGCCAGCCGCGCCCACTTGCGGACGTGGGAGGCCATGCACACGGCTTCGTCCACCACCACGGGCAGGCCGTGCAGCATGTGGGCGCGGGCCGCCGTCATGGTCAGGACGTGGACCAGGGGTTCCAGGGGGCCGTAGAAGGAATGGCCGAAGGTCAGGCGCAGATCGTCCGGGCACACCACCTGCCAGCCGTGGGGCACCAGATGGTCGTTGACGTAGGTGGTTTTGCCGGAGCCGGGCAGGCCGGTCAGGACGATGAGGGTGCGGGGAGCGAATTGGGAAAAATCAGGAGTGGTCATCAGGGGAATCCTCATGATGTTGCAAAAGCAGGTCCAGGTACGAACGGGCCTTGAGCAGGTCTTCCCGCCCGTTCTTCTGCCGCCAGCGGCAGACGTATTTGATGATGTTGCCCTCGCAGAACGGGAGATGGTTCCGCAGGATGAAATCCACGGGCTCTATGCCGTATTGGCTGTAGTGGCCGGGGTGGGTCGGGCCGGAGGCATCCACGGGCGCACCTCCTTGGCGGCGAAGTCGTAGTCGGCGGCGCGCAGAATGCGGGCGAGGCGGGCCTGGATCAGAGCGTCGGCCCCGGTGAGCCCGGCCTGTTCGTAGGCGGCCACCACCACGGGCCACAGGTCGGCGGGGTCGCCGATCAGGGGCTGGCGCAGGTGCCAGAGATCGGCCTGTTCGGCGCTGATGCGCTGGCGGGCCTTGGTGGAAAAATTGTAGAACAGGCCGGGAATGGACTGGAAGTCTTTGTCGATGCTGACGATGACCTTGCGCCGGTCCCTGCCGTAGCCGGGGTGGGTGGACAGTATGCCCAGCACGTCGTCGGCCTCCAGGCGGGGCACGGAGACGAGGCGTTCGGGGGGAAAGAGCCTGCCGCCCGTCACGCTTGCCCGGAGGGGAGTCAGGGCCACGGGCCGGGGCTTGTTGGCCCGGTTGGCCTTGTAGGTCGGGCATATCTCCTTGCGGAAATTGCGCTCTGGGTCGGACAGGCAGAACAGGAAGTCGTCGGCTTTGAGGTCGCGCAGGATGGCGGACAGCATGGCGTCCACGGCGGCCTCGGCGTCGGCCAGGGAACACACCGGCAGGCAGGTGTCGGCGTCGAAGCAGATGTTGTGTTGCGCCCCGCAGGCGGCGCGCCACAGAAGGATGTCGCCGTCGATCAGGGGCAGGATGGGGACGGGGGGCGTTCTTGGCATGGGGCCCTTTTTTATGGTGGATGGGGTTGCCAACCCATGCAGAGGTCTTAGATTCTGTGGATGGAGCAACAACGTAATCAAGGAGTCATAAAAATGGACGAAGCAATTTTGCGTGAAATGGTTTACGACTACATCAAAGCTTTGCCGAAGGGCGAATATTTAGACGGACGGGCAGATTATATTCGTTTTCCAGAGTGCGGTGTTTTAAACTTGGTGAGCGTTCTCAGCGAATTGGAGCATCAAGGCAGAATAAGAATGATCCCTAATACGTCTTTTTATGAGGCCATAGACTAGGGTTCGATTTTACGCTGGCGGGCGAACAGAACTCAGTCGCTTCACCTATCTTTTTGCCTTCGATTTTCAAAAGTTAGGGCAGGGAAGTGGAAAACACTTCCGTGTTCTTACTTTTGGCCTATAATCAGGGATAGGACGTGCGGGCATTCTTGGCAGGGAAAGCTTGGGGTGGTAGAGGGGAAGGACGAGGTAGGTCGTATGAATGTGGAGAAAGAGAACAACATCTTGCGAGTGATTGGCAAAGGCTTTATCTTTTTCGTTATTATGGTGCCTGCCGGATATGTCACCCAGTTATTCTGCCGTGTATGGGATAGAAGGTGCGACAAAGCCACACAAGAAAATCGGCTTGTGGGAGAAAAAAACGCGGACAAGGCAGCAGACTATATAGAGCAAGAAGTTTTGCCCGTTGTAGGTCAGGCTGCGCTGGATGCCTCCGCTCAAGTTGTGGGTAGTATGTTAAAAGAACGGTTGGAAAATGTGGCTGATGCGAACTCAAGAACGGAAATTCAGAAATGAGAGAAATGGCAGGGCGTAAGTTTCCTGTAAAAAGCGTGTTCTTAGTGAGTCTCGGCCCAGTTTTTCCCGACTTTGTATTCCCCGGTGACAGGGCAGCGGAGCGAAAAGTGCTCCCCTGCCCTTTCTATGGCCTCCACGAAAAGCTTTCCCACCTGTTCGGCCTTGTCGGGCCGGGCCAGGAATTGGGCTTCGTCATGGACGTGCAGCACCTGGACGTAGTCCCGGCCTGAGACAAGCCCCGCGTCGGCGGCCAGCCAATGGAAGAAGACGGTGGCCGTCTTCATGAGCACGGCCCCGGCCCCCTGCAACAGGGTATTCAGGGCGAAATGCGCAGACCGGACGTGCAGCTTGCGTCCGTCCAGGCCGATGAGGTAGTCGCGCTTATGCGGGCCGTTGAGCACGTCTTTGACCTCGGAGGACAGGCAGGCATGGTCCAGCGAATGGGCTTACCGGCGCGGCTCATGACCGTGGCGCAGCTTTGCAGATACGCCATAGCGTCGCGGGCGGCCACCACCGTTTCCCCTATGGCTTCCCAGATGAGTCCGGCCAGATAGACGGCCAGACCGAACTGGGTGCAGCCTTCCGGCAGCGGTTGCGGCGAGGCGAACAGTTTTTCTTTCAGCCATTGCGCGGTGTATTCGCGGCAGGACTCGCGGGTGCCGTAGTAGGGAAGGACCATGACTTGCCGTTTCGTGGCGCTGCGGTCGATGCCCAGAGACAAAAAAAGCCCCGCTACGGAGCGGGGCTTATACAGGGCTTGGCCTGTTCTTTTGGTTCGGACCTCCTGGTCCAGGCGTTCCTCGCCGCCTGTTCGATCCCTCTCTAATTTTGCGATTATCTTGTCCGCGACCAGCCGATAAATGTCTTGCGGAGTGTCGGCTGGCAGCAGGTTGACGGCGGTACCTCCCACGGGATCGCGCAACATGAGGCTGAATAGCTGGAGGCCATTGCAACTGCCGTCCATTGCGATGGGCAGGTGCGAGACGAAAGACAGCCCTTCCCGCACCATATCCCGCCCACTCGAAACAGAAGGCGAGAAAGCAGAAGGGGCTGTCCGCGTCGTGCCACCAGCGGCAGCTTATGGGGTCGGCGGCGGTGGCGAGGATATGGTCTTGATGCTCAATGACCCACGAATAGCGGGCGTCAAGGCTGACCTTGTCGTTGCCCCAGGTGTTGGCCCCCTAGATGGCAAGCCAGCGCACGGCCTCCATCGTGCCCCGGGGCTTGCTGTGGGCGAACTGGAGCAGGCCCTTGGCAAGGTCCGGCCCCTGGGGCGTGAGGTAGGCGGGCACGGCGTAGATGCGGCCCCGGAAGTCAAGTTGATAGGGAAAGTAGAACTCCGGCTCCTCGGCGTAGCGCCGGGCCAGGGCGTGGATTTTGGCGGTCATGAGCCGTTTGCTGAACTTGGCCATATTACGTTCCCGGACCACGGCGGCGTCCCGACGCCATGCCTTGAGGAGGTCGGGCGCGGTGTTATCGAGGCAGGCATGACGGATGCGGGCGTCGGCGGTTTCGGGGATGTCCGCCCCGCAGATCGGGCAGGGCGGCAGCCGGTAGCCGTCGCGCATGGGGATACCGGCCACGCCGCCCTCGGTATGTTCCCACAGGTGGGCGACAACATCCAGGACGCGCCGGTTGACGGCCCAGGCGGTGTCTTGCAGGGCATTGACCACCCGCAGCACATGGGGGGCATTTGCCCGGCCTTGATCTGGTCGTCCAAGGCATGGAGATAGCCTACGTTGGCGGTCTTGACGAGGGAGAGCGCATAGCAGGCTTGCGAATAATATCCGCCCCCCCCCCCAGGTCCCGCTCCAGGGCTTGGGCGGGACGAGGACGGGCAGGAAGTCGGGCATGAGCAGGGCGCGGGCTTCCTGATGACGCTGTATCCAGGCGAGGCAGTCCTATAGATCATGCCCTTGCCATGCCGCCGTTGGGCGAGGCGGAAAAAGCTCGTGGCCTCGATGGCGATGTCCACCGGTTTGAGCCCCAAGTGAAGGCTCTCCGCATCGGCCCAGGGCTGCCAGGAAACTAGACCGCTTTTCCCGATAGCATAGGTCAGGACGGTCTTGCTGTAGGTCCGGCTTCCGTGTAACGGTCGTTATCCGTTTCGGCGAGATGCCGGAGCTTCTTTTCCAGTTTCACCTCCCTGGCGGCTCTGACGGCCACGGATTGCAAGGGGGGCGGTTCTGGTCAGGGAATCCAGCAGTTCGCGCATTAAAAGAAAAGACACCGTAATGGTGTCCATTCCTTCCAGCAGCGCCGTCGCTGTGTGTCGTTTGCCGGGCTTGCCTTCGGCAGCAGCCGCAAGGAAGGCGTCCAGCAGGACGCGCACAGGCTCAAGGCTCCGGGAAAGCAAAGCCTGCCCGTAGCTGATCGTGGCCTCGTGCCGTTTCGCCTGTGCCGCCTGAAGCGTAGTGCGGTAGCGCGCCCCGGTCGGCCATTTCCTCTTCTAAGGCAACCTGCCGCAGCATGGCTTGAGGGGTGATTTCTTCCATTTTTCTCTCCTTATTAAATGTTTTCAAATGGTTATGAGTTATAGAAAAAAGGCAAAAAAAGACCCGGCGGTCTGAGACTAAAGGAGCCTCAGACCGCCGGGTCTTTTTATGATGCTCTATGGAATATATTAATTATAAAAATTAGTATAATCAACGTGTTATGTTGATTATTGAGAAAGGAACTTTGCTTGAAAAAGTGGTAGGAAGGACGGGAAACGTCAGAAAAAGGAAAGGAGATGGCAAGATTAAAATGCAAAAAAATATTATTTGAAAAATTAGCATATTAGGGATGTTTGCATTTAATCAAGTGAAGGAACGAAATGCAAATTTATAAGGACAGAAAGGAGGGAATAAGTAATCTAAAAAGAGGATGAAATATCAATGAAAACACTAAGTTATATATTAAAAAAGAAACTCAAAATCAGGTATCCGCAAGGGTGTGAGAGTTCGAGTCTCTCCCTCGCTACCAGGAGCATACGGGCTCGCGGTTCATCGACAAGGTGAACGCGGGCCTTTTTCGCGTCCCGCGTTCGGGGCCGCGCCCGCGTTTCCCGTCTTGGAAAACGCTCCGTCCGCATGCCTTTTTGAAAAGACATGCGGACGGAGCGTCGGGGAAGAGAAAACGCGATCAGCGCTCGTAACGGAAGGGGATGGCGTCGGGAGCGGTCCGGTCGGGCCCGCCGGGGTGAGCCGGGGGCTCGGGGCGCATGTGCGGGCCGCGCGGTTCGGGACGGTCATAGCGATGCGGGGGCACGGGAGGAGCCGGGCGTTCGTCGTTCCGGCGGGGGTCGTGCCGACGGAAATCCTC
>UQJT01000073.1 GCA_900541395.1 uncultured Desulfovibrio sp. | reverse complement strand
GGAGACGCCGATTGGCGGTAAGAGGCAGTCGTGTCCGAGTCCCTGGCGGCCGCGCCGGATGAAGCGGCAAACAGCGCAGGCGCTCCGTCTTCCCGCGAAGACGGCGCTCTCGGCGACGCGGCGGACAATTCCTGTTCCGCCCCTTCGCCGGTTCGCAATTTTACCGCCATTCTGGACGATATGAACTATCGTCCGGTTCTGGACATTCTGGGCGTGGGGACGTTTCAGTTTACCCGGCGCAAGCTGCTCACGCGCGAATTCAGGGCCCTGTATGTGGGCTTGTGGCGGCTTGCCCTCATGCGTTCTTTCCCCACCCGGCACGCCGAACTGTTCCAGGCCTTCATGGAAGGCGAAGCCGCGCGTTGCAAGGACCGTCGTCAGGCCGTCGCGTGGGCGGAGCTGGTCATGCAATATGCGGGCAAGCTGAGCGAGCACGGCGACGCCGACTTTTCCGACGTCGCCCGCCATATTCTGTCCCTGCTGGAATTCGACGAGACGCGGACCAGGGCCCTGGTTCTCAAGCTGGCCCTGCATCTGCGCCGCATGTACACGTACTTTTTCGACCACCTGCTGTAGGTTCCCCGGTCCGCCCGGGGAACGCGCGGCATGATTTGAGGATACGACTTTGGACGATTTCGCCCTGCCGCACGACGGCGATCTGATTCTGCTGGTTTCGCCGCGCGGCAAGCGCCGCATGCTCCGTCTGGAAAACGACGGCAAGCACGATCTGCATACACAGGACGGCGTGCTGACCATGAGCGACCTGGCCGCCACGCCCTTCGGCGGCGAGGCGTTCACCTCGCTCGGCGTGCCGTTCCGCGTTCAGCGGCCCGCCCTCTATGACCTGGTCATGGGCATCAAACGTCAGACGCAGATTATGTACCCCAAGGATATGGGGCTTATCTGCTTCAAGCTGGGCGTGGGGCCGGGCCGCACCATTCTGGAGGCCGGGTCCGGGTCGGGCGGCTTTACCCTTGCGCTGTCCTGGTTCGCCGGGCCCAGCGGCCGCGTCCACACCTTCGAGGCGCGGGAGGAGTTCCACAAGCTGGCCCGCCGCAACCTGGCTTGGGCGGGACTGGGCGACAATGTCAGCCTGCATTTGCGGGACATCGCGGACGGTTTCGGCCTGGACGATCCCGCGGTTCTCGGCGGCCGCCGGGCCGACGCCCTGTTTTTGGACGTGCGCACCCCCTGGGACTATCTCGACCAGGCGGCGGCCGCCCTGGTCCCCGGCGCGCCCCTGGCCTTTCTGCTGCCCACGGTGGAGCAGGTTTCCCGCCTGCTGCTGGCCCTGGAGCGCGGCCCCTTTGAGGAAACCGAGGTGTGTGAAATTCTGGTCCGGCCCTGGAAGCCCGTGCCCGACCGCCTGCGGCCCGCCGACCGCATGAGCGCCCACACCGGTTTTCTCGTCTTTTCCCGTCATCAGGAACGTTCGGCCGCCTGGGACGAGCATCTTGTGCTCGGCACCCGCGAACGCAAACAACAGGCCGCCCGCCTGGCCCGTCTGAACGGGCCGGACGAAGCGGAGGCGGCGGACGACGAATAACTCGTATGGGGGGCGCCGCCCCCCATGCCCCCCGGCAGGGAACCGCGTCCCCTGCACCCCCATTAAAGGCCGCGTCGGCTTTGAATCCCGGCTCGGTCCGAGTGTCGCGTTCGTCTTTTATTCAAAGCCGACGCGGCCCTGATGAGGGGGACCGGGGGAATGATTCCCCCCGGTCGGGGTCGGGGGGCCCGATTCAGGATACGGACCGATGAACATCACGCTTCAGAATATCGGCAAGGCTTACGGCGGGCGGGACATCCTGTCCGATTTTTCCCTGGACGTGCTGGACGGCATGCGTCTTTGCGTATGCGGACCCAACGGCAGCGGCAAGTCCACATTGCTGCGCATCATGGCCGGAGTCTCTCCGGCCGACGCGGGGCGGGTCATTGTGCCGCGCGGTTGCCGGGTGGGCTATGTGGAACAGATTTTGGACGAAGCCGACCTCGGCACGCCTCTGTCGGCCTGGGTGCAGGCGGCATTGCCGGATTGGGGCGACTTCTGGGCCGAATGGGAAAAAGCCCAGGCCGACCGGGACGAAGCCGCTCTGACCCGATTGATGGCCCGCCAGCATGATCTGGAAATGCGCTACGGTTACAATCCGGAACAGCGGGCCCAGACCGTGCTGTCCGGCCTGGGGTTCGACAAGGCCAAATGGGCGTTGCCTCTGGGACATCTGTCCGGCGGCTGGCGCGAGCGGGCCAAGCTGGCCCGCGTGCTCACCGCCGGGGCCGACGTGCTGTTGCTGGACGAACCCACCAACCACCTCGACCTGGAGGCCGTGGAGTGGCTGGAGGAATTTTTGCTGGACTTCAAGGGCGCGATGGTGTTCGTGGCCCACGACAGGGTGTTCATGGACCACGTGGGCACCCATGTCCTGTACCTGGGCGGTTCCAAGCCCTTGTTCCGCAAGGCCACCTTTTCCCAGTTTCTGGAGATGCAGGACGAAATCGACGAGCAGCGCGAACGCGAGGCCAAACGTCTGGCCGAGGAAATCGACCGCAAAATGGACTTTGTGCGCCGCTTCAAGGCCAAGGCCACCAAGGCCCGGCAGGCTGCCTCGCGCCAGAAGATGGCCAAAAGACTGGAAAAGGAGCTGGAGCAGTACCAGCCCGAGGCCAGGCGCAAAGAACTGAACTTCAAGTGGCCCGAGGCCGCCCGTTCGGAAAAGGTGGTGGCGTCCGTGGCCGATTTGGCCTTTCATTTCGAGGACGGGACCACGCTGTGGCCGCCCCTGACCTTTACCCTGTTCCGCGGCCAACGTATCGGCCTGGTGGGACACAACGGCTCGGGCAAATCCACCCTGCTCAAGATTCTGGCGGGGCGACTGAATCGCTCCGGCGGCAGCGTCAACTTCGGCTCGCTGACCCGCATGGGCTATTACAGCCAGCAGCAGACCGAAACCCTGGACGTCAACGGGACGGTGCTGGGCGAAATGCGCCGTCTGTCCGACCCGCGCACCACGGAAGAGGAGTTGATGAGCGTGCTCGGCCTTTTCCTGCTGGGGCAAGGGTATTTCGACCGCTTTATTTCCTCCCTGTCCGGGGGGGAGCGCAGCCGCCTGGCCCTGGCCGTGCTGTTTTTGGCCCGCTGCAATTTTCTGGTGTTGGACGAACCCACCAACCATCTGGATCTGGAAAGCCGCGAAGCGCTTGTCGAGGCTTTGGACGCCTTTGACGGCACGTTGCTTCTGGTGGCCCACGACCGCCATCTGTTGAGCGAGGCCGTGGACGAAATATGGGCCATAGGCGAAAACGGAATTACCGTGTACGAGGGCGGCTTTGAGGAATACGACGCGGCCCGCCGCGCGGCCAAAGTCTCCGCCCGCGCGGAAGTCGCGCCGGGCGGCGGCGCTCCGGCCGGGCTGTCCCGCGAGGAGTTGAAGCGCCTCAAGCGCGAGCAGGCCGAGCAGCGCAACGCCATCTACAAACAACTCAAGCCGTTGCAGACCCGGTACGGCGAACGGGAAAAAAAGCTGGAAGCCGTGTTGGAGCGGCAAGGCGAGGTGGAACAACTGCTGGCCACGCCCGAGGTGTACGCCGACGGCGCGCGGGCTTCGGCTCTGCTCAAGGAGTTTCACGAACTCCAGACCCAATCCGAACGGGAGTTGGAAGACCTGGCCGAACTGGAGGCGCGGATTGCGGACCTCGAAGCCCGGCGCGCCGCTCTGAGCTTGGAAGATTAATCCTCCAGCGCCTCGCGGATGCGGCACACGCCGCACACTTCGGCCGAAGTGGGGTAGCCGCAACGGGAACAAGGACGCAGGCTTTCGCCCTTGGCCGCCTCCACGGCCTGAAAGGCCGGTCGGCCCCGCTCCAGAAAGCCGAGGTAAAAGTCTATTTTGCGGCCGGGCATGGCGTCCTCAAGGTCCATCCACAGGCGTTTGAGCGTGGAAAAGCTCGCCCCCCCGCTGTAGGGGCAGGGCGCGTAGTGGTTTTCGATGCCCATGAGGAAGGCGTAGTTGGCCGTTTCAAATTCGGTCACCCGCCACAGGGGTTTTACTTTGCGGGCAAAGCCCTCGTCGTCCGCCAGGGCCGGTCCCTGATCGCTCAGGTAGGCCCGGTCCCAACGCAGGGTGTTGCTGGTCAGCCGGGCCACTTCGTCGTCCAGGTTGTGGCCCGTGGCCAGCACGGTGAACCCTTGTTCGCGCGCGGTCCGGTTGAAGAAGTAGCGTTTGATTTTGCCGCAGGCCGAGCAGATGGGGCGCTTGAGCGTTTCCTTGACCTTGGGGATGGGCATGCCTTCGGCCGCCATGTCCCGCACGATGAGCGGAAAGCCGTGCGCGTCGCAGAAGCGCTCCACCACGCCCCGAGCGGCCGGGGACGAGCCGGGAATGGCCAGATCGATGTGCAGGCCCGTCACGTCGTACCCCTGGCGACTCAGCTCCAGCATCAGCGCCAGCGAATCCTTGCCGCCCGACAGGGCCACCAACACTTTGTCCTCTTTGGTCATCAGGCGATGGGCTTCAATGCCCTTGGCCACCTGACGACTGAAAAAATCCAGAAAACACGCGGCGCAGAACGCGCTGTTGTGGCTGGGCAGCGCCACCACGGCCGTGGCTTTGCAACGACGACATTTCATAACGACTCCTCGAAGGGTGCGCCCCGTCTTCCGTAGCGGCGGGCCGTATGGTCCTATCGTGGATGGCCTTGTCAGGCAAGAGGCGGGGACTTCACAGGAGCGGGGGAATAGGATAGGAAAAACGAACATCTGCAAACTGACGACAAACGCCGCGAAGCGGGGTTTGCGCCGACGGCGGCGGGGCCGTCGCTGACGGGAAGCCCCCGGCTTCAGGAAGGGAGGCCGTCGACGGCGGCCCCGCATACAGATTGTTCAAAGTCCGCGTCCGGCGGGTCCGGCGCGGCGGGAGCCTTTGCATGAGCAACGATGTCTTGGAAATGCCGAAGAAGAAACCCGCTTCCACGGGCCGGATCATCCTCGTGGCGGTGGTGATTCTGGCCGTGCTCGGCCTTGTTGCGTGGCGGCTTCTGCCCGGAGACAAGACGCGCGAACTGACCGATACCGCCCGCCGTCAGGTGGGAGAGTTGACCGACGCGGCTCGTCGCCAGGTGGACGATCTGGTGGACAAGGCGACTTTGGCCGAAGCCCCCGTCCCCGGCGAAAACCTGCGCGTCAGCACCGTGGGCGAGGCGACCACGCCCGGCCGGGTGGACGGCTCGCTGACCGGCGCCGGAGCGCCGTCCGTTCCTGCTTCCTCCGGAGAAGGCGATGAGTCCGCAGGCAAAGGCGCTTCGGACGTTCCGGCGGCCGAAGAGGAAGGCAATGTGGTCCAGCCTCCGGCGGACTTTGCGACGCCGGTGTCCCCGGCAGGGAACGGCGACGCGGTTGCGGGCGGCCCCGGGACCGCGCCGGAAGCCGCTTCGGAGGACGCGGCCGGGCAACCCGACCGGGTAGACCGGGCCTTGGCCGAAACCTCGACGGCGAGCGCCTCCCTGACTCCGAGCCAACGGGCCGAACTGCCCACGGTGAGCAGCGCCCTGACCCGGCTGGCCGCGCCCGAAGACGCGGGCCGTCGGGAAGATTCCGTGGTGACTTCGGACTTTTTCCGCAACCTGGCCCGCTGGTTGGTGGACGGTTACCGTCCTCCGGCGCGGGCGGGGCAGAGCGGCCGCACCACGGTTTCCCTTATGGCCGCCAACATGCGCTACGGCACGGGCCTGAACGGGCTGCGCCACGCGGCCGGCGACTCCGTGCGGGGGCGGGAGGCCGTGCTTCGCTACGTGTATACGCCGGGCATGCTGGACGCCCTGTACCGCCTGTACGTGGATCGCTTCATGGCGGATATGGCGCGGGCCGCCCTGGAGGGGCGTTCCGGAGGCAAACAGCCGCTGACCGACGCCCAGGCGGCGGATATGTTCACGGTGTACGCCGGGGCTTTTCGCCAGGTGGCGGCGGCCCTGCGCGGCGTGGCCTCCGTGCCCGATCTGAACGCCCGCGTTTCGGCCGTGCATGAGGCCGGACAGGAAGTGGTGCGGGCCAACGGCCTGTTTGCCGAAGTCCTGTATGCCTACGAAGAGGCGCGCGACGCGGGCCGCACGGCCGACGCCGAACTGCTGCGCCGGAAGATGATCGAAAGTTCGCAAATGACGGAAAAGGCCGTTCAGGCCCGGAGCGCGGCGCGACGGTCCCTGGCCGACGCCGTCCGGCGCGGCGCGGGCGGGCGGACGCCCGGCGAGGATTCCCTTATTTATCTGGCCGAGTGGGTGAACCGTCGGGGCGACGGAGCCGCCGACGCCACGCTGATGGCCGCCAACGTTCTGGTTCGGCTGGCGGATCGCTTTGAGACCGAAGCCGCGGCGCTGAACGGCGAAGGCGCGTAACGCGCCTTCCTTAGAGCATTTTGCTTTTGAAATTGTCCCATTTCAAAAGCGGCGCTGCCGTC
>UQJT01000072.1 GCA_900541395.1 uncultured Desulfovibrio sp. | reverse complement strand
GGGCGTCCGCTCCCGCGGCCGCCGGAGCGGTTGCCGTTTTCAACGGCAAACCGCTTTAAACCCGCCCGCCCGCCGCATCGTGAGACGCGGCGGCCGGAAGGACGGGGGCCGAGGGAAGCCCCCGTCGAGGGCAGGGAAACGGAGGAAAGCGTTATCGCTTCATGTTGATCACGGTGTCCAGCATGGTATCCGTGGTGGTGATGATTTTGCTGTTGGACTGGAAGCCGCGCTGGGTGCTGATCATCTGGACGAATTCCGTGGACATGTCCACGTTGGACTGCTCCAGGGTATTGCCGTTGATGGTGCCCAGACCGGCCACGCCCGCCGGGCCCGACTTGGGTTCGCCCGAGTCGCGGGTCTGGCTGAACAGGTTGTTGCCCTCGCGGCGCAGGCCCTGGGTGCAGTTGAAATCGTACAGGGTGATCTGCCACAGGGGCAGGGTGACGCCGTTGGAATACACGCCGTACAGCACGCCGTCCGCGTCCACGCTCC
Source organism: uncultured Desulfovibrio sp. (assembly GCA_900541395.1). Classification (GTDB taxonomy): domain Bacteria; phylum Desulfobacterota; class Desulfovibrionia; order Desulfovibrionales; family Desulfovibrionaceae; genus Mailhella; species Mailhella merdigallinarum. The sequence continues at coordinate 5,975 of UQJT01000072.1, read as the reverse complement.
AGCTCGACAAATCGCCGTAGCCGTAGCCGTTCTGCGACTGGCTGGCGGTGAAGGTGGTGCCGTAGTTGGTGGTCATGCTTGAATCGTAGATGATGGGCTTGTTGAGGTTGGCCAGACTGTTGGGGTTGGCCGCCGTGGCCGCCGTGTACACGCTGGCGTCGGCCACCGCGTTTTTGGCCAGGGCGTTTTCCACCAGAGGCGCGCGGAATTTGGTTTCGAAGTTTGGAGTGTTCGCCGCGCCGGCCGCCTGGTCGAACGCAGTTATGGAGGCGTCCAGGTCGAAGCGGTGGGGAGACACAAAGTTCGTGTCGAAGGCGCCGGTGCCCGCCGCGCCCGCCTCATACGTGGCGATGGCGGCGTCGAGATCGAAGGTGCCGGAGGTGCCTCCGTCGGTATAGGTGATCTTCTGTCCGGCGGGCAGGGTGCCGTCGGGGTTCAGCTTGATGTCGATATCCACGGGCGGCACGTTCGCTCCCAGGGCTCCGGCCGCCAGGGTGAAGGTATCGCCGTCGGCGAAGGTCTGGCCCGCCACGATCTGGCCGTCGGCGTCCAGTTGCACGGTGACGTTCACCGGCGGCTGCATGGCTCCGGCGGTGTTGTCGAGGTCCCCGGCCTTGAGGGGAATGCTGGTCACCCCCTTGTACTGAAGCAGCACGCGGTCGAAGGCGGCCTGGAAGGCGGCGTAGTTGGCGTCGCCGGGCTGGGGATAATCGGGTTGATTGGAGAAGCCGGGCACGTCGAACAGGTACTGATAGTGGCGGGGGTCGTGGATGTCGGTGACCGACGGATCATAGCCGTCGTACAGGCGCATGAACTCGGGGCCTTCTTCCGTGGTGCCGCCGCTGACATAGTTGGGGTTGCGGGCATACGAATCCACGGACAGCGAGCCCAGCGAATTCCGGTTTTCCCACGGAGTGGTCAGATTGCCGGCCTTGAGCCCGAAATCCATTTCGATGTTGTATTTTTCGCCGTTGGGCGAACCGGCGGTCTGGGCGTCGAGAATGCCCGAGAAGTTGGCCACCACCAAAGGATAGCCGTTGCTGGACACGGACGCGGGCTTCCAGTTGTCGAGGTCGGCCGGGTCGAGATTGATGACCTTCACGGTTTTGCCCGGATCGGAGGGATCGGCCACGTTGGAGTAGGCGGCGGGATTGTCGGTGGGATTGTCCGAACCGCCCCAGGTATAGGCCGACTGGCTGATAATCTGGCCGCCGCTGTTGAAGGTCATGGTGCCGCTCATCAGAATGCCGCCCGCCTTGGTTTCGTTGACGCGGCGCAGAGTGGGGGGCGTGGTCGTGGTGTCGGCGAACATGCGCTGATCTTCGGCCGGGTCCATGGTCACCATGTATTCCCATATATCCCGGCTGGGATCGCTCTGGTAGTCGTCCGGGCTGACCCGGTCGTAGTAGATGGTGATTTTGTGCTTGGTGCCCGCCTCGTCATAAACGTCCATGGTGGTCTGGTAGCCGTAGCTGCTTTCCGCGATGGGGGGCGTGCTGGCCGTGGCCGGGGGCTGGGTGCCGTCCCATATCTGGAACAGGGCGGCGAAGGGGTTGGTGCTGTCGCGGGCGTTGTCCGACCCCTTGTTGGGCAATTGAGACTTGAAGGTGATTTTGGTGGTTTGCTGCGGGGCCACGGTCCAGGTATCGAGCTTGACGTCCATAGGCACGCCGGAGCCGATGATGTCGGACTTTTTTTCCTCGGTGGTGGAGGTCATGCCCCCGGCGGCCTGGGTGACCCCCCCCCGGTTGTCCACCTTCCAGCCCTGCACGGCCAGGCCGTTGGGGTCCATGAGGTAGCCTTCGTAGTTGAACCGGAAGTTGCCCGCGCGGGTGTAGAAAGCCTGGTCCGAACCGGTTTTTTTGACTTTGAAGAAGCCGCGTCCGCTGATGGCCAGGTCCGTGGCCTCGGTGGTGGTTTCCATGGGACCGGTGGAAAAGTTGCCCATGACCGCGCCGATCTTCACGCCGCGCCCGATCTGGGTGACTCCGGCGCTGCTGAACGAATTTTGGTACACGAAATCGGCGAAGTCCATGCGCTGGCCCTTGAAGCCCACGGTGCTGACGTTGGCGATGTTGTTGCCGACGACGTTCATCTTTTCGCCGTGGGCGAGCAGGCCCGAAACGCCGGTCCACATGCTTGCGGTAAGACTCATGACTATGCTCCCTGTCCTGTCTTTGTGAATGCGGGCCGCCCCCTCAGGCGGCCGGTTTCCGGCGCGAGGCCGGAAAAATAGGCAGCCGGTTCCGGATTAGTCCGAAACGCTGATCTGTACCTTGTTGCCCTTGGCGTCCTTGCCGGACAAAGTCACCGTGTAGTCGCCGTCGGCCACGTCGAGCCCTTCGGCGTCCTTGGCGTCCCACGAGAAGGTGTACTTGCCCGCCTTTTTGGCGCCCAGATCCACCGTGGCTATGGTCTGCTTGTCTTTGGTGATGGTGGCCGTGCCGCTTTCCATGTCGGCGAGCACCTTGTAATCCAGGGTGGTCGCCTTGCCTTCGGTCACGGTAATCGTGCCGGAATCCGCGGTTGCGGCATTGGGGTCCACAATCTCGCGCACGTTGGACAGCAGCACGGTGCGGCCGTCGGTAAGGCGCAGATAGTGCTCGCCGTTGTAGTAGCTGACGGCGCCCACCGTGCCGGTGACCGAGGTGTCGATGTCGGTGATGCGATCGCCGTTGGCGTTCCAGGCCACGATGGCCACGGTGTACACGCCGTCGGCGGCCACGGAGCCGTTGCTGTAGGTGCCGTCCCACTTGACTTCGCCGATGCTGCCCGCGGCCAGGCGCCCCAGATCCACGGTGGCCACCACGTTGCTGTTGCCGTCGATGATGTTGGCCTGGCCCTTGGCGATTTCCTCGGAGGAGGCGTACTCGATTTTGGAGACGCGACCGTCTTCCACGCTGACCCCGTAGCCCCGGGCCGACACCTCGCGTCCCAGATAGCTGGAGGCGCTGATGGTGGTCTGCTTTTCCTGGGCGGCCAGAAGGTTTTCCAGGTTTTCGTTGGTCTGCATGCTCTGTTCCAGGGCGTTGAACTGGGCGAGCTGAGCCACAAACTCCTTGTCTTCCATAGGGTTCAGCGGGTCTTGGTATTTGAACTGGGTGACCAGCAGCATCAGAAAGGAATTTTTGTCCATTTCCGAGCCGCCGGAGCTGCTCTGAAGGGCGCTGCCCAGGGCGCTGGAATAGGAGTTGTCGAGTGCGGATACCGTGCTCATGCTGGCCTCGCTGATGCGCTTACGCCCGGCGCTGAAGCGCCTCAGGCGATGATATGCAGTCCGTGTCCGGCAAGTGTTGCCTGACGGCCCTGTAAATGCATATCGCGTGCCAGAGACGGGGAAGTCTCGGTCGGCGAGGCGGAGCCCGAGCGCCCCAGACGGCGCAGGCGGTCCATTTCTTCAACGCGGGCGGCCAGATCGCGCGAGGCGTTGTGTTGGTCCGCGCCCTGCCAGCTCTGCCCCTGTTGATCGGCAAGCTGGGGCTGCACGTCCACTTTTTCCACCTTGAAGCCCTGGTTTTCGAGCTGGGCCTTGATATGTTCGGCCTGTTGGGCGATGAGGGCGGCAGTTTCTGCCCGTTCGGGCTGGATGAGGGCGCTCACTTCGCCGTGACGGGTGGTGAGGACCACGGTCATGCCGCCCAGGTTTTCGGGCGTAAGGGCCACTTCCAGGCGCTGCACGCCGTTTTTGCCCGCCGTCAGCACGGCCTGCTCGATCTGCTCCAGAGCATGAGCGGGCAGGGGGGCGCGTCCGGCGCCGTCGGCGAACCGGCCGGGCTGCGGCGTTTGCGGAAGCACCGTGTCCACGCCCCGGCTCACCGTGGCGTACAGGGCGGCGGAGGACGCGGCGGGACGTTCGCCGGAGTGTTCGGATGCTCGGGTTCTGTTCCGGCCCTCGGCGTGACGGGCCGGGTTTTCGTCCCGCCCGTCGGACAGGTCGGCCTCGCCCGTGTCGCGGTCGGACCGGGCGGCGGCATGTTCGGCGCGCGCGGCATCCGAAATACGTTCGGCGTTATCGCGGCGCGGGACGGCGCGGGTCTGCCGGTCGGGGTCGGCTTCGTCCTCGCGGCCGGGGGCGGCCAGGGTGGCCCGATCCTTGATGAGCGCGCGGGCCTGGGACACGGCCTTGTCTTCCCGCATCCCGGCCAGGCGTTCCATTTCCTCACGTTTGGCCGCATCGCGCAGGATGGGAGTCAGCCGCTTTTCCAGGCTGGTCAGCAGCTTGTCCATGTCCGAGGCGGCCATGTCGATCTGGGCTTTGGCCGGGGCCAGAAGCTCGTTCCATTCCCGGCCGGACAGAGTGAGCGAAGACTCGCCGCGGAAGGCGTCGAGCAGAGAACGGGCGGTCCCCTGGGGCAGACGCAGAGCCTTGGCCAGCGCGGCCATTTCCTCGACGGTGACGACGGTGGACGCGGGGCTTTCGGCCAGCCCGGCCATCAACGCGGCCAACGCGCTTTGCGGCGTGCCCTCGGCAAACAGATTGTTCACGTCCTTGCCCGCGCTTCCCGCCGCCTTGTGCGATAAAGACTGAAGCAGCGCCTCTTCTTCGCGGCTCAGGGCGGAGGCTTTGCCTTCCAGGGCTTCGCGCGCGGCCAGAAGGAGCTGGTCGACGGTGGCCCCGCCCGGCAGGCGTCCGGCGTCGCGCAAGGCGGCCAGGGCCTTGGCCGACACGCCGTCGTCGCGCATGGCTTCGGCCAGCGCGTCCGCTTCTTTGGCGGTCAGGCGCACGGCCTGGGGCGCGAAGGGGGAAAGAAGTTCCGGGGTGGGGTTGTAAGGCGAGCCCGCAAGCAACGCCTGCTCCACGGTCGCGTCGTCGTCCGCCGCATCGTCGTCTCGGGCGGCGGACGGATCGGCCTGGTTGTTCCGAATATCCTGAACAGATTGGTTTAATGCGCGGGCGAACCCCTCGTCTCCCGGCACGGGAAGCCGGGCGGCGCCGAGGGCGTCTTCGGCTCTATCCAGAAAGGTATCGGGCAGTATTTGCATGGCGGACTCCTTGCGGGTCGTACCATACAAAGTCCGTGCCAAGTAAAAGCGGGCTAATTCTTCACTGCGGCGCGCAGCGCCTCCGTGTGCTCCAGCGCGGCCAGGCGGGCCTGGCGGCTGTAGTCGTCGTTTTCCAGGGACAATTGCAGGTATCCGCTGAGCGGCCGGAGCAGGGGCGGGGCCTGCCTCCACCAGTCTCCGGCGGGGACGCCGCGCCGCAGTTCCGCGGCCAGGCGGGCCTGCCAGAGAGTCAGGGCGTCGCGCAGGGAAGCGCCGCCCAGGGGATGGCTCTCATCCAGGCGGGCCAGGGCCTCGGGCAGCGTGTCGGCCGGGCCGCCCAGACGGCGGAGGAACCATTGTCGCCAGAATTCGCCCAAGCTGTCGCGGGGGCGGGCCTCGGTTTCGGGACCGGAGGCCGGACGGGGAAAGGCCGGAGCCAGATCGAACAGACCCTGCCCCGAACGGCCGGTGCGCAGCAGGCCCAGGCCCGGCGGCGTGGGCGGCGTGTGGCCCGGCTTGAGCAGGCTGTGGATAAGGGCGGCCACGCGGCCGGGGGTAAAGCGTTCGCGGCAGGGGGGCTCGGGCCCGCGCACACAGGTCCAGCAGCCCACGCAACTGGCCGTGGGCCGCAGCACCAGGTGGCCGGGGGGGAAGGGCGCGGTTTCCCAGGCGTTGACCGGTCCCATCGACAGGTTGAGGGTCAGGGTGCCGCCCCAGGCCCCCACGTGCATGGGCCCCGTGTCGGGCGTGACCAGCAGATCAAGTTCGCTCAGAAAGCGGACCAGTCCGGCCAGATTGAAACGGCCGCACAGGTTGGCATGGGGGATGCGGGCCAGGCGCGCGGCCTGCGCTCCCGGGGCCTGTTCGGCCGGGCCGCCCAAAAAGACGGGATGAAGGCCCCGGCGCATGAGCCCGGCGGCCAGTTCGCCCCAGAAGGCGGGGTCGGGGCGCTTGGCCTTTTCGCTGGCGCCCACGAACAGACCCACCCGGCC
>UQJT01000071.1 GCA_900541395.1 uncultured Desulfovibrio sp. | reverse complement strand
CACTTGTTGGGGCCGAGCCAGGAGGCGCAGTTGATGTGCAGCCAGTCCACGCCGCTGTGTTCCCCGCCGCGCTTGGTGTTGGCGCGGATGGCGTTTTTGGCGGGGCCGGAGAAGCCGAACTGATCGAAGTGCTCGTTGGCGTACCAGGTCCAGATGACCTCGCCCTTCTTGTCCACGATATAGATCACGTCGTCCAGCAGCACTTCGCTGTTGATTTTGGGATTGCTCACGTTGTCGTGGGCCAAAACCAGCATCTTTCCGTCCAGCTTGGGCTTGACGCCGGGCGCATAATAACCGGTGGGGCTGCCTTCAAGCTGGAAGTCATGGTGCTGACGGGACACGGAATAGGTGCCGTCGGGATTGGCGGGCTGCCCTCTTTCGCCCTTGTCCACCTTAAGCCAGCCGTTGTACTGACGAACGATATTGCCGTCGAAGTCCAGCAGAGCCACAGTGTTGTTGTCCTGGGCGCCGCTGCTCAGGCTGGGGTACAGGGTGGTCAGCAAGTGACCGCCGGGGTATACCTTGTTGGGCATTCCCTCGCCGCCGAACTGATTCCATTCCTTGACCAGGTTGCCGTTGCGGTCGATGAGCTTGGCCGTGTTGGAACCTGCCAGGATGACGTAACTGTTCCAGGCTTTGGCGGGGTTGTACTTGATGGTTCCCACCGGAATGACGTCGGTCTCCGCCGAGGCCATGCCGGAGCAGGCAAGGACGGCGCCGAGGCCGAGAGCCAGAGACTTGAGCAACTTCATGTAAAATCCTTTTTTGCTGAAAGGCCACGTATATCGACGGGAACCATCCCGCCGCTCTCTCCCGTTCTGAAGCTGAAAATCTCTTTGCGCACGCCGTTTTTCCAAAAAAACCCGCGACCGGATGAGCCGAGCCGCGCGGGCATCGCCTTCAACCGGCGCGTGAGCTTCTCCTCTCGATAAACGGCGAATCGGTTTCCCCCGGACCGGAGCCCGGGGGAAACACGTTACAGGTTAGATGCTCTTAGCACTTGGACGGGGCCAACACCATTTCGGCGTTGTCCGGATCGTACCACAGGCTGTCGTTTTCTTCCACGGGGTTGATGGCTTCCAGCGTGCCGTTGTCCAGGCCGGGCACCTTCAGCAGATCGTCGGAGATCTTGAAGGGAGAGGTCTTGGACATTTCGATCATGGCTTTGGCCATTTCTTCGGTGATATTGGCGTCCGGAATGCTCATCAGCTGTTCCACGGTCGCCTTGTTCAGGTCGAAGGGTTCGGGCTCGTCGGCCAGAGCCACGCTGCCGATGCACAGGAAAGCCATGGTCAGCAACAGAGCGAGAAAGCGTTTCATCCGTTGATCCTCCTAAACAGTCTTTGCGGAAAGTGCATTATCCCTTGTAGGGAGTCTTGCTGGCAGGAATGCGCCATTCGGCATTTTCCGGCGGCGTTACGGCGTATTCTTCGGGCTTCTTGATCTGAGGCACGTAGTCGTAAGGCACGCGGTAGGCGCGGTACACCAGGTTGAACTTGCCGTTGGGGTTGTACCAGGGGCTGATGTATTCCCAAACGATTTCGTTGTCGGGAGTCACTTCCTGGAGCTGACCCACGGCACCGTTGGTGATCAGGGTATTGCCGTTGGGCAGACGCTGAGCGGAGCTGACGTAGTCGCTGTAGAACTTGTAGCCTTCGCGCAGGCCCATGGTGGCGGCGGAATGTTCCCACACCTTTTCGAGGGTTACCGGGTTGAACTCGATGACGCGCGAGTAGTCGCGGCGGGAGTTGGACCAACCGGTGGGGGTGGCGGGGTTGCGGGGGCCGTAGCCCGAGTAGCCGCCGTTGTCGTAAATCATGATGTTGCCGGCGCCGGGCAGGCCGTCGGGGATCATGTGGGTGTGATGCTGGCCCACGATCTGGCCGAGGCGGCCGAGGGCGCGGCCCTTCTGCGGTTCGCCGTTCAGATACCACACGGAATCCGAATAGTAGTCGGGGCCGATGTGCCACACGATCTTCTTCGTCTTCTTGTCGATGATGAAGCTGGTCTGGGTCTGACGGTTGGACACGATGATGTTGTTGGGATGGAAGGCGGAGTACTTGACCGGGTCTTCGGTGTACCAGTGGTTGGGACCGAGTTCGGACATGGAGTTGCAGTGAATCCAGTCGGCGGCCTTCACGCCCGGGGTGCGGGTCATCTGCCAAGTGGGGAACTTGCGCATGGTTTCCTTGAAGGCGTCGTCGAAGGGCATTTCGTCAAAGTGATCGGAGAACAGATAATCCCAGACCACATTATTGTCCTTGTCCACTTCGAAGATGTAGTCGTCATCGAGGGGGGACTTGGAGGTGAAGGTGTAGCCGTTCTTTTCCGGCGTGGTGAACAGGTGCGAGAGCACCAGGATGTTCTTGTCGGGCTCGAACAGCACGTCCATGGTGGGCGTGTAGTAACCCACGGGGTTGCTGGGCACCTGGTAGTCGTGGTGCATGCCGGCGAGCGGGATGTTGCGCACGATCTTGCCGTCGAAGTCGCAGATGGACAGGTCGGCGGACATGGGGTCACCGTAGGTGCGGCCCTTCATGTCGGGCTTCTGGCGGGTGGCGCCCATGACGTAGCCGCCCTTCAGAATCTTGGTGGGATGTTCCAGTTCGCTGACGTGCTTCCATTCTTTGACGACGTTGCCGTTCATGTCGATCAGCACGCAACCCTGACCGGCGGTTTCCACGCCGAACACGGTAAAGCCGCTCTGGCATTTTTCCGGCTTATAAATGGTGGTGCCGTGAGGAAAAGCGCTGGGAAACGCGTGGCTCACGCGGGGCATCATCGCCATACCGGTGCTGGCAGCCATACCCATGAGAAAATGACGTCGATTCACGAATACTCCCCCTTTTATAGAGGTGGCTTTTGCCCGCCGTCAAAACGACGGGCTGTTTCAATCTATACTAATAGCAAAAAGCGCGCCGCGCAAGATGTCCTGTTGTGCCAAAGAGATCAAAGTCGCTCCTTTTTTGAGATTGTGCAAAACATCATACAACGCGGCTTAAAAATGTGCGTTTTCCCGCACATATTTTTCGCTTGCCTGGCGCACGGCGGTGGGGTACCCAAGGGCGGATAAGGAGATATTCATGGCCGTTTTCCGCCTTTTCGGCCGCCGCGCCCGCCGTCTGTCGACGGTGGCGGCCATACTTGCCCTCATGGGGATCGGCGGCATGTGCATTTCGGCGCATGCCGATTCCTCCGCGCCCTCTTCGCGCCCGGTTACGCCTCCATCCGCTTCGGACGGGGCCGACGCGGCATCCGGAATGCGCGCTCCCGGCGGGTCCGACCTATCCGGCCCGCTCGGCGCCTCCGAAAGCGCCGCGTCTCCGGCGTCCCCGGCATTGACGGCCCGCCCCCGTTTTATGGTGGGCATTCCCGTCAACGTGCCGCCCCTTGCCTTTCTGAACGAGCAGGGGACCGCGCCGCGCGGCCTGATGGTGGATCTGGCCATTATGCTGGCCGCCCGCCAAAAGCAGGACATCCGCTTCATCCAGGATACGCCGCAGGAACTCCAGCGCAAGCTTCTTAATGGAACTATAGACTTTATCGCCGGGTTACCGCAACCTAAAATTGCGCCGGACGGCACAAAAGTCCTCAGCACGCCTTTTGCGCTCAACCGGCGCATCCTGGTGGCCGCGCCCGAGGCCCACGTGACCTGCGAACAGGATTTCGGCGGGCGGCGCATTCTGGTGCTGACGAACGATCCCTATGCCGACGTGGTGCGCAAGGCGGGGGGCACGGTCCTCGTCTCTCCCACCTATCAGGATGCTCTGAGCCGCCTGAGCAGGGGCGAGGCCGACGCCTTTGCGGCCCAGTCGGGCGAGGTGGCGTCCTATGTGGCCCAACGCCTGGGCATGCAGAACGTGCGCTTTATGGGATTGCCCCTGGAGCGTATTCCCATCGTTATGGAAGTGAGCGAAAGCTCGGACGATTTGCTCTCGGCCCTGACCAACGCCCTGATCCAGTTGGAAAACGGGGGGCAGCTCGACCTGCTGCGCGATAAGTGGCTGGGGCGCAGCCTGACCCGGCAGGACTTCTGGGAAACCTACCGGCACCCGATCCTGACCGGCCTGAGCAGCGGCCTGCTGATCATGCTGGCCGTGATCGTATGGATCATCACTCTGCGTCGTCAGGTGCGTCTGACCACCCAAAATCTGCAAAGCTCGGAACGCCGCTATCGGGAACTTATCGAGGCTTCTCCCGATATGACCCTGCTGCTGGGCCAGGACGGCGGCATCCGCATGGCCAACCGCATCGCCCGCGAAACCCTGGACATCACGCCCGAAACCGAACCCGGCTCCTTCGCTTTGTGGGACGCCCTGTGCGACGAAAGCCAAAGCTGTCTGCAACTGCTGCTGGAGGACGCCACCCCCGAACACCGCATCCGGGAGGAAATCATCCTTCACCCGGATCGCCCCGACAGGCGCATCATGGAATTTATCGCCTTCCCCACCACAGCCGGGGAAAAAGGCGATTCGCTCATCTGCTGCATCGGCCGCGACATGACGGAACGCCGTCGGCTGGAACAGGAACTGGTCGAGGTCGAACGCCTGGCCATTCTGGGCAAAACAGCGGCCAGCGTGGCCCACGAAATCAACAATCCGCTCGGCATCATCATGGCCAACACCGACGTGGCTTTGGAAGAAACTCAGGACCCCGCTCTGCGCAGCCGACTGGAGGCCATTCAACGCAATGTGGAGCGGGCCGCGGCCACCACCCGGCGCCTGCTCAATATCGCCATGCCCCAGTCCATCAATCAGGAACCGCAGAACCTGGCCGACATTCTCAGGGAATCCATCGCCTTCCTGCGGCCGCGCATGAAAAACGTCACCCTCGACACCGACGGCCTGGCGGACGAGCTGCCCCTGCGCGGCGATCGCATCCTGCTTGAACAACTGTTCATCAACCTGTTGCTCAACGCGCTGGAAAGTATGGACAACAAGGGAAAGCTGGTTATTGTCGGCGAAAGGCGCGAACGGGACGGCAAGCCGGTGCTGCACATCGAGGTGCAAGACAGCGGGCACGGCATAGCGCCGGAAAATCTGAACCGCATTTTCGACCCGTTTTTCACCACCCGGGGCAGCGGCGGCTTCGGCTTGGGGCTGTTTATCTCGCGCCGGATTGTCGAAGCCCACAAAGGCACCCTGCGCGCCGAATCGGAGGCCGGACGCGGCGCCAGCATGATTACGGAATTTCCGTTGGAGGCCTGACCCTTAGTCGAGCGAGGCGATACGATAGAGAAAACGAAGCTTTTCTTCCCGGGCTGTACGGATCATCGAATACAGTTCCTGTTCCAGTTCCGCCCGGCTGCGTTCCTGTTTGACGCGCAGCAAGTCGGCCGTTTCCACGTTCAGTGCGGCGGCGATGCGATCCAACAGGCGAACCGTGACGTTGGTGTCGCCCCTTTCGATGCGGCTCAGATATTTCACGCCGATATCCGAAGCCACAGCCAGCTCCTCCTGGGTCATGGAGCGCGCTTTCCGAAGATGACGTATGCGTTTGCCCAAGAGAATCATGTTTTCGGGCATGGTCTTTCCTCCAATGGGGTACAAAAAGACTGCGGAACCAGAGTTTCGGCGGCAACGCGGTCACATGCGGGATGGACTGTCTCCAATTCTTAAGACTGCCCTTATTCTAGCCCATTGGAAAACTCTTTTTTAGATTATATTTTTGCATAATATAGCATTATAAAAGGATTCAGAACACCGCTCACTCCGGTAAGCGCCCCGCTATTCAGGTTAAAAGGCTCTTTGGGAGACAGAACATGAATATTCGATCGGAAGCGGAATACCGCGGCATAGTCTTTAGCGATGAAATCTGGGATGGCCGACTCTTGCAACGGACCGTCTTTGAAGCTTGCGTGTTTGAACGTTGTCAATTCGAAGCCGGACAATGGAAACTATGTCGCTTTGAACAGTGCCGCTTTCAGGATTGCCGCCTGCTGAACGTCAAGCTAAGCAGTGCGCGGTTTCACGAAGTAGAGTTCCATCGTTGCAAGCTGGCCGGACTCAATTTCGGCCATCTGGACCGGACGTTGCTGTTTGCCATGCGTTTGACCGGGTGCAAGCTGCTGGCGTGCGCGTTTCCGCGCACCGATCTGCGTCAATGCCGCCTGGAGGATTGCGAACTGGACGACTGCCTTTTCGAGGAGGCCGATTTACGCGGGTTGGATTTATCCGGCACGGCCTTCGGCGGCAGCCGTTTCCATCGCTGCAATCTGGAGGAAGTCAACATGATCGGGGCCAGGGATTTTATGTTGGACCCCAGGGAAAACAAGCTGCGCGGAGCGCATTTTTCCGTGGACGGCGCATTGGCGTTGTTGGGGTGTTTCGGAATTATTCTGGAATAGGGGGCGGAAGCAGGGAAAGCCCGACGCCGGTAGAAGTAGGGGGGTAACGTCTAAGTTTTCCCGCTTGGCTTGATTCCTTCTATAATTGCCCCCTGCGCCCGCCGGGCAGGGAAGAGAAGAAAACGCGGCGCGGGCAGCCTGGAGGGGCTTCAAGCATTTTTCCGCTTGGCTTGATTCCTTCTGTAGCTATCCCCTGCGCCCTCCGGGCAGGGCAAGCGAGGGGCCTGTTGTGGGAAACCTGC
>UQJT01000070.1 GCA_900541395.1 uncultured Desulfovibrio sp. | reverse complement strand
GGGCAGGGTGGGCAGAGCCCGAGCCAGGGCGCTCATGCCGTGCGGGTTGTGGGCTCCGTCCAACAGAAAAGACGGGTACGCGTCGCGCGAGGCTACCTTTTGCAGGCGTCCGGGGATAAAGGCTTCGGACAGTCCCCGGCGTATGGTCCGTTCATCCGTACGCCAGCCCTGGCGGCGGCAGAGCAGAGCCCAGGCCAGCAGGGCCGTTTGCGCGTTCACCCGCTGATGCGGTCCGGCCAGGCCCAGTTCGGCGTCTTCCGGCAACAGGGCCAAGGGGGGCAGATCCGCGCCGGAATCCGCCGTGTACAGGGGCAGTTCCACGGCGTCGGCCCGCCGTTGCAGGGCTGCGCGGGCGTCCTCCGTTTGGGGGGCGCTCACCGCCGCGAACATGCCCGGCCGCATGGCGTCGGCCTTGTCCGCCGCGATGGCGGCGATATCCGGCCCCAGCACCGCCTGATGGTCCAGGCCGATGGGGGTGAAGCAAACGAGATCGGCGGGCAGGGCTGTGGTGGCGTCGTGGCGACCGCCCAGGCCGGCTTCAAAAATCAGCAAATCGGGTTCCGCATCCTGAAAGGCCAGGACGGTCATAACCGTGAGCAGTTCAAAATAAGTAAGCCCCGGTTCGGCCGCCAGCGCCCGGTTGGCCAACCCCGGCCACGCCGATTCGGGCAGGGGGCGGCGATCCATGCGGATGCGTTCCGTCGGGCTGAGAAAATGGGGCGAGGTATACAGGCCGGTGCGAAAGCCGTGGGCCATGCTCAGGCTTTGCAGAAAGGAGGCCGTGGAGCCTTTGCCGTTGGTGCCCGCCACCTGCACCACGGGGCAGGGCAAGCGGGTGACGCCCAGCGCGCGCAACGCGCTTTCCATACGGCCCAGGCCCATATCCATATGAAACAGGCCCAGACCGTCCAGATGGGCCAGCACGTCGGCGTAGCTGAACAGGGGCCCGTCGACGCCGGGGCAGCAGCAGGAGGGGCACGCCATCAGGCGCGCCCCCGTTTGGCGCGCACCCCGGCCCGAAGCCAATCGTACCAGGCCGTCAGGCCGCTGCCCTCGCGGCACGATATTTCCATGACGGTCAGGTCCGGGTTGAGGCGGGTGGCGTGGGCCCGCGCCTTGTCCACGCTGAAGTCCACGTAAGGCAGCAGATCCGCCTTGTTGATCAGCATTGCTTTGGCCAGGTGGAACAGTTGCGGATATTTTTCCGGCTTGTCGTCGCCCTCGGTGACGCTGAGCAAAGCCACTTTGGCGTCCTCGCCGCAGTCGAACTCCACGGGGCACACCAGATTGCCCACGTTTTCGATGAACAACACGTCCACGGGGTCGGAGCCCAGGGCGGACAGGGCTTCGCTCACCATGCCCGCATCCAGATGGCAGCCGCCTTCGGTGTTGATCTGCACCGCGCGCGCGCCGGTGGAGGCCACTCGGCGGGCGTCGTTGTCGGTCTGGAGGTCGCCCTCGATGACCGCCATGCGCAACTCGGGAGCCAGGTCCCGCAGGGTGCGTTCCAGCAGCGAAGTCTTGCCCGAGCCGGGCGAACTGATGAGATTGAGGGCCAGCACGCCCCGGGCCGCGAAATCGGCGCGCAGACGGGCGGCAATGCGGTCATTGGCTTCCAGTACGTTGCGTACCACGGGAATATCCACGGGACCTCCTAACAGCGGTTTTTAAACACTTTTTTGCCGTGGTTTGGGGGATAGGGTTACGATGTTCGACGCTCCGGCATCGAGGCGAAGTCTCGTTCCGTTCGGCTTTGTCGGGAAAAGGCGCGCTTATTCCGCTTCAAGGTGATCAAGAAACAAACCTTCCCCCGCCTCCACGGATAAGCCGAACTGCTCGGCGCAGGCAGGGCAGGGCAGGAACAGCGCCTGGCGGTCGGGCGGGGAAAAAACATGACCGCAGGCCGCGCAACGCACCCGCAGGGGCTCTTCGATCAGTTCCAGCCGCGCCCCTTCGTGCGGCGTGCCCGTCGTGGCGGCCTCAAAGGCCATGCGCATGGCCTCGGGCACCACGTTGGCCAGCGCGCCGTAACGCACGCGGGCCAGGGTCAGACGCCGCGCTCCGTGCGCGCGCAATTCCTCCTCCACAATATTCATGATGCCGGCGACCAATGAAAACTCGTGCATGGTGAAGCGTATGGCACAAAAAAAGGCCGATCGTCCACTGTGGGCTAATTTTCACATGATCGGAGCGTTCTTGGAACCTGCCTTCCTCCCCTTTGCTTTTGCCGGGAATTCCGCTAAAAATAGCCGTTCATTCCCGCAATTCCGCGCGGGAACGTGCCCGGCGGCCCGGCCCAGGCCCGCCGCCAGAAGGAACGCATAATGCCGAAGGCCAATTTCCTGGGTGTGTTTTCCACCCGGGGCATGCTTGCCGAACCCGGCGGCCGCGCCGTGGGCGAACAGCGCAAGCAATACTGGTTTGTGTGGCAGGACGGTCTGTCCAAAGCCTACCTGGCGCAGCAGCTCGACGCGACCTATTATCATCCCGAGGGAAAGCCGCGCCTGCTGCCGGGCGACGCATTCCGGCAATCCTATACCCGCGAGCCGGGCGTGCGGGCCGTGCCCGCCACGCACCCCGATGTGGCGGATTATATTGATAAAGTATTCGTGCGCGGCGCCCGGCAGACCGAAGAATCGACTCTGGTCGGCGGACGCGCTCCGAAACGGACCGAATCGTCGGCCCCGCTGGGGCGCGGAGAGTCTTCCGGCCCGGAATCCGAACCGCGCCGCAAGGCCGGAGCGGAGCGGGGGGAGGACGGGCGCCCGCCGGTGGCGGGCAAGGCCTCGGCTTCTTTCGGGGCGTCTGCCGCGGCCTCTCTCCTTTCGCCGCCGGAGGAACTGGATCGTTCGTTGCGGGCGGAATTCGCCATGAATATCATGCGCCTCCGGCGGGGCGACAAAAATGGGGCCGTTCAGGCGTTCCGGCGCATGGTCGGAGTGTCCGAGGGCATCGTGGTCGCCCACAAGCACATGTTCACCGATTTCGGCATGGACCTGCGCAAAAGTCAATTGAACGATCTGGCCCTGACTTCATTCCGGCGGGCTCTGGAGCTGTCGCCCGACGACAGCCACGCCCTGTTCAATGTGGGCCGCGCGCTGTACGAACTGGGCAAATATCGCGAAGCCGACGAATATCTTGACAGAGCCCTCAACCTTGAACCCGATCTGGCCTGCGCCCGGCGTTTGAAGAAAAAAATTCGCGCCGGCGTCGGTGCTTTTATCCCCCAGGAGTAATGCCCGCCATGAGCAGAAAATGGGTTTTGTTTCTCTGCGCCGTCATCATGCTGGCGCTGGCGTTGGTGGTGGCCCGTGTGTTTCGTGAGCCTCTTCCCCCCCTTTCCGGAGAGGATGCGGCGCAGGTGGGGGATAGCGTGTCCGGTCCCCTGCAGGCCGCCCCGCAGACGCCGTTGCCGTCCCCTCTGCCGTCGCCCGAAGCTATGATCATGAGCAGCGGAGATTCCGGAGACTTGCCCGTGACCCATGTGGAACCGCAGGCTGAGGGACCGACGGGCGTGGCTCCGGTGGTGAAGGATTCCACCTTCGGTTCCGTGCAGGTTACGGAACCTCCCGCGTCGTCCGCCGTTCCTGCCGCCGTTAAGCCCGAAGACGGAGACAAGGCGCCTTCTTCCTCTTCCGCTTCGCCGCCCGAGCATCCCGCGCGGGAAACCGACAAAAGCCGGGGCCCGACCGTGCCCGCGCCGGAAAAGATCGAACCCGCCGCGCAAAGCGCGCCGTCTTCGACTTCCGACAAGCCGGAGGTCACGCCGCCTTCGGCGTCCGCCGGACCGGAAGTCGAAGGCAAGCCCGCGTCTTCTCCCGCTTCCGCTCCGACCCCCGCCGCTCCGGCTGCCTCGGACAAGGGCGGCAAGGCGGACAAACCCCTCAAGCCGGGGACGCTGGTCACCAAAAGTTCTCTGCCCGCCAAGGCGGGCGGACAGGTCGTCACGTCGGCCGTTCTGACTATGGACGGCGATGTGGTAACCCTGAACCTTAAGGGAACAAGCGCCATGCGGGGCAAAACCTTCATGCTCGTCGAGCCCGATCGCGTGGTGTTGGACATTGAGGGAGACTGGAAGGTGGAGGCCCCTCGCGTGCCGAGCAACCGCATGGTGCGTGCGCTCCGGGTGGGCTCGCAGGACACGGCCACCCGCCTGGTGTTCGACATGCGGGTCAAACCCGTCAAGGTCAAGGTGACGAATCCCGACGCCGACAGTCTGGAGTTGACCATCCGCTGAGCTTTTTCCGTCTGGAGCCCCCATGAACGTCGACGGCCGCCATTACCGCACCATCTGGATCGATCCCGCCACGGACGCTCTGACCATTCTGGATCAGACCGCGTTGCCGCACCGCTTTCACACTCTGGAACTGTCCGGCGTGGAGGAGGTGGGGAGAGCTATTCGGGACATGAAGGTCCGCGGGGCGGGGCTCATCGGAGCCACGGCGGCCTATGGCATGTGGCTGGCCGCTCGCGCCGCGGCGGATGTCGGCCCCGAAGCCTTTCGGAAACGGATGCGGGAGGCCGCGGACATGCTGCGGGCCACCCGGCCCACCGCGAGCAACCTGGCCTGGGCGCTGGAACGCATGGCGCGCGCCTTGAACGGACGGAGCGGCGTCGAGGCCGTGGCGGCCGCCCGGCATGAGGCCGAGGCCATAGCCGATGAGGACGCCGAATTCTGTCGTCGCATAGGCGAACACGGCCGGACCCTGATTACGGCCCTGGCGGCGGTCAAGGGCGGGCGGCCGGTGCACGTCCTTACCCACTGCAATGCCGGCTGGCTGGCTTTTGTGGATTACGGTTCGGCCTTGGCTCCGGTCTATGCCGCGCACGACGCGGGTATTCCCGTCCACGTATGGGTGGATGAAACGCGGCCCCGCAACCAGGGCGCGAGCCTCACCGCCTGGGAACTGGGGCGGCATGGCGTGCCCCATGATCTGGTGGTGGACAATGCCGGGGGCCACCTCATGCAGCACGGCATGGTGGATATGGTCATCACCGGAGCCGACCGGGTAACCCGCCGGGGCGATGCGGCCAACAAAATCGGCACCTATCTTAAAGCCCTGGCCGCCAGGGATAACGGTGTTCCGTTCTACGTGGCCCTGCCGTCCTCCACCTTCGATTTTTCTTTGCGCGACGGCGTGGCCGAAATTCCCATCGAAGAGCGCAACCCCGCCGAAGTGCGGATGATGAGCGGCGAAACCGAGGATGGCCGCCTGGAAAACGTGCGTATCTGTCCGGATTCCACATCCGCCCGCAACTGGGCGTTCGACGTGACGCCCGGACGGCTGATCACGGGGCTGATCACCGAGCGGGGCGTGTGCCCGGCCACGGAGGAGGGCGTTCTTTCTCTGTACCCCGAGGCGCGGGTATGACAGCCCCCCACGGAACCCCCGGTCCGGACGACGGCTATGTCAAATACCGTTGTCTGCACACGCCCGGTCCCGCGCCCGCGCATCCCGATCTGACCGCTCTGGACGCCCTGCGTACCGCGCTGTTCGACGCCGGGCTGCTGGGCATGAGGCCGGACGGCGTAGGCTTCGGCAATCTGTCGGCGCGCGTTGTGGGCGACCGTTTTGTGGTGACGGGCACGGGCACGGGCGGCCCGCGGGTACTGGGACCGAACGGCTACTGTCTGGTCACCGAATTCGATGTGGACGGCAATTGGGTCCGATCGACGGGCCCCCGGCAGGCCAGTTCCGAGGCCATGTCCCACGGCGCCGTCTACCGGGCCGATCCTTTGGCGCGTTGCGTGGCGCATGTGCACAGCCGAGCGCTTTTCGACCGCCTCTTGGCGGCGGGGGCTCCGAACACGCCCGCCGACGCGGCATTCGGAACGCCCGGCATGGCCCGTGCTCTGGCCATGCTGGTCGCCCGGCGTCCCGGCCATGCCGGGCTTGTGGTAATGAGCGGCCATGATGAAGGCATCATGGGCTACGGACCGGATATTGCCCGTGTGGCCGCGTTGTTCGAGCAACTCGCGCGCGGCGAGATTCCCCTTGCGGAGGTGTAAGATATGGCGCACAAGATAGGCATCATAGGCGGCAGCGGACTGGACGACCCCGAACTTTTCCTCCACCCGCGCGATCTGACGATGGATACCCCCTGGGGGGAGCCGTCCTCCACTCTGCGCGAAGGCGAAATCGGCGGCGTACCCGTGGTGCTGCTGGCCCGGCACGGCCGCGAGCATACCATACCCCCCTCCCGGGTTAATTATCGCGCCAATATCCACGCCCTGAAAAGCGCGGGCTGTACCCGTATCCTGGCCAGCACGGCCGTGGGGTCGTTGCGCGAGGAAATCCGGCGGGGCGATCTGGTGGTGCCGGATCAGTTTATCGACTTTACGCGGCAGCGGCGCATGACATTTTATGAGTCCTTTGCGCCCGGTCAGCCTCGGCACGCGGCCATGCCCGATCCCTTCGACCCTGGTCTGCGCGCCGTGCTCATCGCGGAGTTGGAATCCCTGGGGTATCGTCATCATCCGGCGGGTACCCTGATTACCATCGAGGGACCGCGTTTTTCCACACGCGCCGAATCGCGCATGTATCGCGTGTGGGGCGCGGACATCGTGAATATGAGCGTGGCCACCGAGGCCGCTCTCGCCAATGAGGCAGACGTCCCCTACGCCGCCGTGGCCATGAGCACGGACTACGATTCGTGGAAGGACGACGAGGAAGCCGTCACTTGGGACGCCATCGCCGCCGTGGCGGCGGAAAATGCGCATAAAGTTTTGACTTTGCTGCAACATGTGATCCCTCGGCTGGGTTGAGTCCAAGGGTAAACGGCCTTCCGGAGCGGGGCGGCGCTTCTTGGTGCGATGTTTTGCTAATGGTCTGAAATAAAAAACTAAAAATACTCTCGCCGTAAAAAGATCCAAAAAACCTCAAAAAAGTATTTGACAGACGGGGCGAGTGAGGGCATAACTCGTCTTCGCCGCT
>UQJT01000069.1 GCA_900541395.1 uncultured Desulfovibrio sp. | reverse complement strand
GGCGTCCGCTCCCGCGGCAGCCGGAGCGCTTGCCGTTTTCAACAGCAAACCGCTCCAGGACGGCATGACACAAAACACTTCGTATTTTGTGTCAAGAGCGTTCGCCGAAAAGCGCGGATTTCGGCTCATCCGCGGCGGCCGCGCCGCCGCGCCATGCTCCCGCATGGCGGTGAGCACGCCGAAATTTTAGATATTTCGGTGTGCTAGGAAAGGGGAAGGAATCATGATAGAAAACAATCCCCGTCGGGACCGAGCAAGCCCGCGGTCAAGCAAGGATCGAGGCATGAAAGACAGTTCCCTTCCCCTGGCACGCCGCGTTCTGTCCCAGCAGGCCGACGCCCTGAATATGCTGGCGGCCCGCCTGGACTCCGCCTTTGACGAGGCTTTGGCCTGTCTGTTGAATATTGAGGGTCGCATTGCCGTGACCGGCATGGGCAAAAGCGGTCATGTGGCCGCCAAGGTGGCCGCCACTCTGGCGTCCACCGGCGCGCCCGCCTATTTCATTCACCCGGCCGAGGCCAGTCACGGCGATCTGGGCATGATGTCCGTCCGCGACGCGGTCCTGGCTTTTTCCAATTCCGGCGAAACGGTCGAACTGTCGGATATCGTGTTGTTCGCCGCCCGGCACGGCATGCCCGTGGTGGCCGTAACCAAGAACGCGCAAAGTTTTTTGGGCCGCCACGCCGATCACGTGTTGCTGCTGCCCGACGTGCCCGAGGCCTGCCCCATAGGCTGCGCCCCCACCACCTCCACCACCATGCAGATGGCCCTGGGCGACGCCGTGGCTTTGGGGCTGCTCGCGGCGCGGGGTTTCAAGCCCGAGGACTTCCATCAGTTTCATCCCGGCGGTTCTCTGGGACGCGCCCTGCTGGTGGCGGGCGACATCATGCATGGCGGCGACGCGCTGCCTCTGGTGCGGCCCGGCGATTCCATGAGCGACACCCTGGTCGTCATGAGCGGCAAGGGCTTCGGCTGCGCGGGCGTGGTGGAGGGCGCGCGCCTGGTCGGCATGATCACCGACGGCGACCTGCGCCGCCACATGGGGCCGGACCTGCTCGCCCGGCCTGCCGCCGACGTTATGAGCCTTCATCCTTTTACTCTGGCGAAAGACTGCCTGGCGGCCAAGGCCCTGGGGCAGCTTCAGGCGCGTAAGATCACCAACGCCTTTGTGGTGGACGACGCCGGGCGTCCCGTGGGCATTCTCAACGTCCACGATCTGCTCCGGGCCGGGATACGGTAGCGAAACGCATGCCGCAGCCGACGCCCGTCATGCGGGCGTCGGCTGCGGCGAATTCCGTTTCGCGGCGTCGTCGGTACGAGCGTCGGCTCGCTTCAGAGTCTCTTCACCGTGGAAAGCGCTCCGGATTTCCAACGGCAAAGCGATCTAGCGGGGGGTGTCGTTCCGGTCGGCCAGCCACTGACGCAGAACGCGCATGGCGTTTTCCATATTGCGGTGGCTCAGTTCCACGATACGCACTTTGATTTGATCCACTCGCTGCTGATAGGCGCTGCGGGCCTGGCTCCGGGGGGCCGTCGGTTCCGGCCGCGAGCCGGGGGCGCGGGCCGCAACGCCCGTGGAGGAAGAAAGGGGCTTGTCCACGGTTTACGCCCTCGCCTTGTCGTCTTTGAGCCAGGACCGCAGAATGAACACGGTCTGCTCGATATTGCGTTCGGCCAGTTGCAGGGCGCGGGCCTTGACGTCGTCGAGGGTGAGCCCCGTTTCCAGGGAATAGGCCTCGGCTTCCTCGCCGGCGGCGGCCACGGCTCGGGCGTTTTCCTCGGCCGTTTTGGCGGCCTCTTCCTGAGCTTCGTACAGGGCGTACTGTTCCTCGGCGGCGGGCAGACCTTCCAGGCCCTCCACCATTTCCCCGGCTTCCACTTTGGGACGGATGAGCGCCAGCACCACCGGGCGGACCACCAGCATGATGAACAGGAAGGCCAGCAGGGCGGTGAGCAGGGGGCGTCCCATACGCTCGGCGAAGTCGGCCAGCAGTTGGGCGGCGTTGGGGTCCACGGGCAGGTCGGCTTCACCGAAGGCCATGTTGCTGACTTCGATGGTGTCGCCGCGCGATTTGTCGTAGCCTACGGCGTTGGACACCAGTTCGCGGATGCGTTCCAGTTCCTCGGCCTTGCGCGGCACGTACTCCCAGGCTCCTTCGGCGTTTTTGGCGTAGGTGCCGTCCACGGCCACGGCGATGGTCAGGCGGTTGATGTCGCCCATCTGACCGACGATGTTCTGTTCTTCCTTGTTGATTTCGTAGTTGGTGGTGCGTGATTCGCGGTTGCCTTCCTGGCTGCTCAGGGAGTTGCCCAGTCCGTCGCCCCGGAAATTGACGTCGGTGGAGCCGCCCTCCAGGTTGGCCCGGCCGATCTGGGTTTCCTCGGTCCGTTGTTCCGAGCGTACCACGCTTGTGTCGGGGTCGTAGATTTCGCGGCGGATGGTGCGCTGGCTGTAGTCCAGGTCGGCGCTGACCTTGGCGATGTATTTGCCGGGGCCGAGCACGGGCGACAGCAATTCGTCGATGCGGCGTTCCAGCGTGCTTTCCAGGCGTATCCGATATTCCAGATGGGCGTTGTTCAGGCCCGTGCCCTCGTCTTCGGGGGTATAGACCGCCTTGCCGTTGCTGTCGGTGATGGATACGTGGTTGCCGTCCAACCCTTCCACGGCCATGGTCAAAAGGTTGACCATGCCCGTCACTTCGCGGGGCGGTATTTTGACGGACGGGTCCTTGAGCCGGATGACCACCGAGGCCGAGGGCGGCTGCTGCTCTTCGATGAACAGACTGCGCTGGGGGATGACCAGATGGACGCGGGCGCTTTCCACATTGGGAAATTCGCTCATGGTGCGCGACAGTTCGCCCTGCAGGGCGCGCTGGTAGTTGATGCGCTGCACGAAGTCGGTCTGACCCATCTGCACGGTGTCGAAGATTTCAAAACCGATGCCCTGGCCCACCAGGCTGCCCTCGCCCGCGATTTTGATGCGCATGTTGTACACGTCGTCGGCGGGCACCATGACGGTGGTGCCGTTGTCCGCCAGCTTGTAGCCGATTTTTTCGGCCTGGAGCACGTTGACCACCCGGTTGGCGTCCTCGGGGCTCAACTTGGTGTACAGTATGCGAAAGTCGGGACGGCTGAGCCAGAACACGAACCCGGCGAACACCGCGAGCACGAGTACGGTGAGCCCCGCCACGAAAACGCGTTGGGTGCGGTTGAGTTTGAACCAGAATTCGCGGGCTTTGTCGAGGGCCAGGCGGAAATAGTTAGGCATGGGAAGTCTCCGGGCGAACGTGAACGTCGAAAATACAACGGGAATGCGGCTGCCTTGGGAATGCGGCTATCTTATGCAAATTGCGTGCTAAAACTGTAATTTGCTGAGTTCCCGATAGGCTTCGAGCACCTTGTTGCGCACGGCGGCGGTCAGGTTGACGGCCAGCCCGGCCTTTTGCATGGTGATCATGAGTTCGTGCACATTCTGGGTTTCGCCCGAGGCGAAGGACTGGATCATGGCGCTTTTCTGCGACTGCATGTCGTTGACCGTCGTCAGGGAGTCGCGGAGCGTGTCCGCGAAGCCCGGCACGGCGGCGGGCTTGGCGCCCGCAATGTCGGACGCGCTTTTCTGCACCTGGTTGCGGGCCTTGGCGAAGTCGGCCAGGGCGTTGTTGTAGGCCTGAAGACCGGTGGCGGCGATGATGCTCATGCGTAACCTCGCGGGAAAAAGCGCTTAGCGCCCGATTTCCAGGGCTTTGGTGAACATGGCCTTGACGGCGTCCACCGTGGTGGCGTTGGCTTCGTAATTGCGCTGGGCCGTCATCATGTTGGCCATTTCCTCCACCACGTTGATGTCGGGATATTCCACGTAGCCCTCGGCGTCGGCGTCGGGGTGGCCGGGCTCGTAGACGCGCTTGGGCGGGCGGGCGTCCACGGCCACGCCCATGACCCGCACGCCCTTGACGGCGCGGTCCAGTTCGGTGCGCATGTGGCGGCCGAAGGGATTGTCGAGATCGCTGGTCGCCTTGATGACGCTTTTACGCTGGTAGGGGCCGTTGCCGCCCGGCATGCGGGTGGTTTTGGCGTTGGCCAGGTTCATGGCGGTGACGTTGAGCTGCGTGCGGTCGGCGCTCATGCCGGACGCGCCGATGTCGAGAGCGGTCATGAAGTCCATTATTTGCTCCCTTCGGTGATGATGTTCCTGATGCCCTCGAAGCTGCTCTTGGTGATTTGCGCCAGGGCGGTGTATTGCAGGTTGTTCTTGGCCATTTTGACCATTTCCTTATCCAGGTTCACCCGATCCTCGCCGTGCACCACGCGGGGCGTGAACTGCTTGGACCACTCGGGCCCGAAGCCGTCGGGATCGAAGGCGGCGGGCATGTGGCCCTCGGCGGTGCGCGCGACCTTGCCCTTGGCATCCAGGTTGAGGGCGGACTGAAGTTCGGCCTCGAATTCCAGTTCGCGCGGCTTGTACTTGGGGGTGTTGACGTTGGCGATGTTGCCCATGATCACGTTCTGCCGTTGCAACTGCATGTCCATGACCGTGCCGATCAGGCGGACGTGGGGCTCGACGATGCTTTTCATGCGGAATCTCCCTCCGGCCTGCGTCCGGCGGGGGCCGGTTGCCGGATTATGTCGTATAGACACGGAGACGGAAAAGCAAAACACGTGCTAAAATTGATTTGTATTGAAAAAACAACGAATTGAAGGCGAGATAAAAGGCGGGCGCGGGCCGGATGTCAGGGAGGTGACGCCGATGAACGGCGCGGGAGATGCGGACGAGAGGAACAGCGGTCAGGGGCGTCCCGGCATTTTGCCCTTCATGCGCCAGATTTCGGCCAGAATGGCGGCCACGGCCTTGTACAGATCTTCCGGAATGGGTTGGCCGATGTCCACGCTCGCGTACAGACTGCGGGCCAGGGGCCGGTTTTCGCGGATGGGGATGCTGTGTTCGCGGGCGATGGTTTTGATTTTTTCGGCCACCTTGTTGACCCCTTTGGCCACCACGTAAGGCGCGGGGCTTACCGTGGGGTCGTAGCGCAGAGCCACGGCGTAATGGGTGGGGTTGGTCACCACCACGTCGGCTTTGGGCACCTCTTTCATCATGCGGCTTGCCATCATCTGCATCATTTTCTGGCGCTGCTTCTGCTTGACTTTGGGGTCGCCCTCGGACTGCCTCAGTTCGTCTTTGACCTCGTCCTTGGTCATTTTGAGGTTTTCTTCGTACGAGTGGCGCGTGTACCACAGATCCACGCAGGCCAGAATCGCCATCGGGGCCATAGTGTACAGCATCATGCGGAAACCGGTGCGCAGCATGTAGGCGCCCAGCCCCGCGGCGTCGCTGTAGTAGAGGGGGAGAAAGTTGCGGAACTCCTCCCGGATGAACAGAAAGGGCACGGTGCCGATAATCAGCGCCAGGGCCGCGCTTTTACCCAGACGCACAAAGGTCTGGGGAGAAAACAACATGCGCTTGAGGCCGTTGATGATGTTGAAGTTCTGCCATTTGAATTTGAATACCTTGGTGGTCCACAGCTTGCCCACCTGCAGACGCAACGTGACGTAAGCCGTGAGCCCGATAAACAGGATGACGGGCAGGATCATGACGGCCAGTTCGCGCGCGGCCAGCAGAAACAGGGCATACGCGTTTTCCGCCGTGACGGGCGTGGTGGCGGCGTTGGCGAAAAAAAACTGGAACAGTTCGCGCGCGTGTTCGGCAATAATGGAGAAATAGACATACAGCCCCAGCATGCCCGCCATGACCGTGGCCGTTTTGGTCAGTTCCTGCGATTTGGGAACATTGCCTTCCCCTCGGGCTTTTTTGCGTCGCTTGGGGGTGGCTTTCTCTGTTTTGCTCGGGTCTTTGGCCATGTCGTGTGTCTGCGGCTCCCGTTAGAGCGGTTTGCTGTTGAAAAGGGCAAGCGCTCCGGCGGCCGCGGGAACGGCCGCCCGCGCCGAAAGAGCCTGAAAACCACGCTTTTCAGGCGAAATGACGGCAGCGCCGCTTTTGAAATTGGACAATTTCAAAAGCAAAATGCTCTACTGAGGGCCGGGGCTCATGGCCCGCAACAGGTTGATGAACAGCGAGTCCAGCCCCAGAATATACTGGCGCACGTCCTGGGACAACATGCCGAACAACATGGCCACGAAGAAAAAGCCCACGGCTATTTTCAGCGGAAAGCCCACTTCCATGATGTGAACCTGGGGGGCGGCGCGGCTCATAAGGGCCAGGGCCAGTTCCACCAGGAACAGGGCCGCCATGACCGGAGCGATGACCTTGATGGTCAGGGCGTACATCATGCCCGCCAGATTGAGCATCTGGCGGAAAATGGAATCGGTCAGCAGCAGGCCCCCGGCGGGGATATAACGGAAGGTTTCCACAAAAGCGCGCAACAGATAAAGGTGCCCGTCCAGAGACAGAAAGATGAGCAGGGCCACAGTGTACAACAGGTGGGCGATAACCCCGGTCTGGCCGCCGCCGGCGGGGTCGGCGAAGGTGATCATGCTGAAGCCCACCTGCATGGCCACCAGTTCGCCCCCGGCCTGGATGCCCGCGAAAAAGAAGCGCACGGCAAGCCCCAGGATAAGCCCCAGGACCAGTTCGCCCAGAATAAGCAGGGCCACCCCGAAGGGATGGGCGGGCATGGCCGCTCCCGGCAGGTTGACCATAGGCCATACCGCCACGGTGAACACCAGGCAGAAGGCGGCTTTCCACTGGTTGGGCAGGCCGTCGACCCCGAACACCGGCAGCATGAAGATAATCAGGCTGACCCGCAGAAAGGTCAGCAAAAAGCTGAGCAGGGCGGCGGGGTCGAAATGGAAGATGTCCATGGTGAGCGGAGGGCGGGTTGGAGACGAACAAACGGGGCCGCGGGAAGGAAAGCAAAAATCGGGCCGATGGCCGCGCGCCTGGATGAAGCGGCCTGAGAGTAGACGCAATGGCGCGCCCTGTCAAAAACGAGACGGTGAAGCCCGAGGAAGAAAAAACAAGGCCGTCGCCCGCGGCGACAGCCTCATGACGGCTGGCCCCGGCCTCGCGCCGGGGCCGCCGGGAGGAAAAAAGTCCGGCGTCGCGTCAAGCGATGCTAGAGCGGTTTGCTGTTGAAAACGGCAAGCGCTCCGGCTGCCGCGGGAGCGGACGCC
>UQJT01000068.1 GCA_900541395.1 uncultured Desulfovibrio sp. | reverse complement strand
GAAAAGCGCGGTTTTCAGGCCGGCGCGGGCGGCCGCTCCCGCGGACGCCGGAGCGCTTGCCGCGTTCCACGGCAAACCGCTCTCTATCGCGGGAGACGAGGCGGAACAGCGGGGCGACGGAATGCGCCGCCCTTTTCTTGCGCCGAGGTCGCGGCGGTCCCCGCGTCAAAAGACGGCGGGAGCGGCAGAGGGCAAGGACACGGGACCGGAATGCTCCGGCGGCGGACGCAACCCGTGATTAAGCCGCAAAACCCACCAGCCGCGAAACGCGGGTGGTGGGACGCGGGTTCCCGAAAAAAGGCCGGACTACTGGGCCTGCTTTTTGAGCAGCGAGCGCACGGTGGGGGACATTTCCGCGCCCGTGGCGACCCACTTCCGGATTTTTTCGGCGTCGATACGGACTTCGGCGGGATTGGTGTTGGGGTTGTAGTGGCCCAGGAACTCCAGCGGACGGCCGTCGCGGCGGGTGTCGCTGTTGATGGCGACCACGCGATAGAAGGGGTGCTTCTTGGAGCCCGAGCGGGTGAGTCTCACTTTAACAGACATACTATACTCCTGTAGGGTGGAGGCGGCGCGAAGCGCTACCTTTTTTTGTTCTTCCGTTTTTGCTTGTCGCGTTTTTTCTTGGTTGCGGATTTGCCCGTGCCGGCTTTGCCGCCGAGGCCGGGCAGACCGCCCAGTCCCGGCAGACCGCCCATGCCCGGCAAACCGCCGCCGAGGCCGGGCAAAGCGCCCAGGCTCCCAGGGCCGCCGCCGAGGCCGGGCAGGCGGGGCATGCGTTTGCCCGGCTGCATGACCGACTGCATCATTTTACGCATCTGATCGAATTGCTTGAGCAATTGATTGACGTCCTGCACGCGGGTGCCGGACCCCTTCGCGATGCGCGCGCGGCGGCTGCCGTTGATGATGTCGGGGTTGCGCCGCTCTTTCATGGTCATCGAGTTGATGATGGCCTCGGTGCGGTTCAATTCTTTTTCGTGGTCGCCCAGTTGGCTCAGTTGCCCGGCCAGGCCGCTCAGGCCCGGGATGAGCTTGAGGATGGACTCGAAGGAGCCCATTTTGCGCATCCGGCGCATCTGGGCGCGGAAGTCCTCAAGGTCGAATTTGGCCTTTTGCATTTTGCGGGCCAGGGCCTCGGCCTCGTCGGCCTCGATGTCGGCCTGGGCCTTTTCCAGCAGGGTGAGCACGTCGCCCATGCCGAGAATGCGGCCCGCCACGCGGTCGGGGTGGAAAACCTCCATTTCGGAGAGTTTTTCGCCCATGCCCACAAATTTGACCGGAGCGCCCGTCACCGACTTGATGGACAGGGCTGCGCCGCCGCGGGCGTCGCCGTCCATCTTGGTCAGCACCACGCCGGTGATGCCCAGGTGCTCGTTGAACGATTCGGCCACGGTCACGGCGTCCTGGCCGGTCATGGCGTCGGCCACGAACAGAATTTCCTGGGGGCTTGTCGCTTCCTTGAGGGCTTCCAGCTCCCGCATGAGTGGTTCGTCCACGTGCAGACGCCCCGCCGTGTCCAGAATGACCACGGTGCACTGTTGGGCCTTGGCGTCTTCGATGGCGGCGCGGGCGATGTCCACGGGGTTCATGTCCGGCGTGGACGCGAAACAGGGCATGTCGAGCTGGCGGGCCAGGGTGCGCAACTGCTCGATGGCGGCCGGGCGGTATACGTCGGCGGGAACCAGGTAGGGCTTCATCTTCTGCTTGCGCAGCAGAAGGGCCAGCTTGCCCGACGAGGTGGTTTTGCCCGAGCCCTGCAGGCCGACCATGAGGATGACGGCGGGCTGACGGCCCTGAAGATGCAGGGCTCCGTCCTCGCCGCCGAGCAGTTTGACCAGTTCGTCGTGGACCACCTGAATGACCTGCTGGGCCGGGGTGACGCCTTTCATCACCTCCACGCCCCGGGCGGCCTCGCGCACGCGGTCGACGAATTCCTTGACCACCTTGAAGTTGACGTCCGCTTCCAGCAGAGCAAGACGCACCTCGCGCAGGGCGTCCTGAATGTTCGCCTCGGTGAGTTGCGCGCGTCCGCTCAAATTGCGGAAGACGCCGGAGAGTCGGTCGGTCAGACTTTCAAACATGGTATTTTCCGTTCGGATGTTTGGAACCAAAGAGCGTTACGCAAGTTCGGACCGCAAGTCAAGAGCGCCGGGGCGCGAGCGGTCGCGAGCATTGAGCGACGCCCCCGCCGCGCTGGAAGTGCGGCCGCCTCTGCTCTTTTTTTCTGTCCAAATTTTTGCCGTGGGTTTCGAAAAAGGCCGCCCCGCATGAGGGGCGGTACAAAAAAAAATACGCCATAGCCTGAAAGGGAAGCGATAAAAGAGGGGGTGTTGCCAAATATCCAAATGAATTTATTGTATATTTATGAATTAAGGGGTGTTTGGCACGCATATTGCTAAAAGAAAAACACCTTCCTTGAGAGATGTTGACTCAACCTTCCTCGAAACTGCCGGCCCCTCACCGGCAGTTTCTTTTTTGGGCATGTCGGACCGACCGGGACCGGGGCTTGTGTTCCGCAACGATTGCGGGCACACTGCCGCCCATCGCTCCGGGGCGGCCGAACTGCGCCTCGGAAGTCCGCGCGACCGGATGTCCGGCGCGACAACCTCAAAAGATGTTTCCGGAGGCACCTCCCATGAGTCTTTGTCCCTGCGGTTCGGGCCTGGAACTGGACGCCTGCTGCGGCCCCTACGTGGAGGGCGCGGCCCAGGCTCCCACGGCCGAAGCCTTGATGCGCGCCCGTTACACGGCCCACTGCCTCGGCAAGTACGAATTTCTCAACGAGTCCACCCACCCCGAGTTTCGGGAAGAGACGTCCGCCGACGATATTAAGGAATGGTCGTCCCTCATGAACTGGGAGTCGCTGGACATTTTGGAAACCACGGCGGGCGGCGCCGACGACGACACCGGCGAAGTGAGCTTTTGCGCCCGCTACAGCGTGCACGGCATGCCCCAGGAACTGCGCGAGGACGCCTTTTTCCGCAAGGAGGACGGCCGTTGGTTCTACGTGGACGGCAACGTGCACGCCAGGCAGCCCGTGCGCCGCGAGGAGCCCAAGGTGGGGCGCAACGATCCCTGTCCCTGCGGAAGCGGCAAGAAGTATAAAAAATGCTGCATGCCCCGTTGACGGGGCGCGGACGGAGCCGGACCGGCGCGGCGGAAGCGCGGGGCGTCCGGTTGTGTCGCCGCGCGATTGCGTGTATACCCCGGACATGAGGCGGCCGACGCCGCGAAGCGGGACGCGTCGGCGCTTTGTCTGAAATCGGCCTCCGCGCCGTACCGTGTTTTTCAACGGTTATTGAGGAGTGGACCATGCTGATACGCGATTGGATGACCACGGACGTCATCACCGCCACCCCGGAAACGTCCATGCTCAAAGTGTCCAAAATGATGAAGGAGTATGACATCCGGCGGGTGCCCGTGGTCGACGCCCAGAACAAGGTCGTCGGCATCGTGTCCGACCGGGACGTCAAGGACGCCTCGCCTTCCAAGGCCACCACCCTGGACATGCACGAGCTGTATTACCTGCTTTCGGAAATCAAGGTGCGGGACATCATGACGCCCGATCCGGTGACGGTCGAGGTGCGCGACACCGTGGAGCGGGTGGCCCTGCTCATGGAGGAGCGCGCCATAGGCGGCCTGCCCGTGGTGGACGACGAGGGTTCGCTGGTGGGCATCATCACGGATCACGACATCTTCAAGGTGCTGGTGCAGATTACCGGCGTGCGCCACGGCGGCGTGCAGGTGGCCCTGGCCGTGGAGGATCTGCCCGGCGTCATGCGTCCCATCTTCGACCTGTTGCGCGAATATGACGCCAGCCTTATTTCCATGCTCAGTTCCGACAGCAAACGGGGCGGCAACTGGCGCGAGGTGTTTTTGCGCATCCGCCCCATGGAGCGCGCCGAGGAAAACCGTCTGGTGGAAGCTCTGCGCGAGCGTTTCGATCTCTTGTACTGGGTGCGGGAGAAGGTTCACGAAGCGTAGATGCGGCCCGGCGTCGCCGCGCCTTTTCACCGTTCCGACCGCGGTCTTCGACGTTGCGGGGAACGGTCGGCTCAGGATGGGGGAAAGCGCCGTTTTTTTCGGGTAACAAGGCGGACTTGCTGCTAAAAAGAAAAGCCGACAGCCGCGCTTGCCATTTAGGGGCATTTGTGGCAGCTTGTCTCAAGCAGAGACGGGATTCGACTTTTCTTTGCTCCCCCCTTTTTGCAGTTTTTACGCGCCCGCGTCCGCGCGGGTTCGAAAACGTCAAACAGTCCAATACTGTCCAAGGAGGACGCGCATGGCTGAAGTCTCTTACAAAGGGAAAACCTTCGAGGTTGACGAAGACGGTTTCCTGCTGCGCTTCGACGACTGGTGCCCCGAATGGTTGGAATATGTGAAGGAATCCGAAGGTATCGCGGAAATCACGCCCGACCATCAGAAGGTTCTGGACTTCCTGCAGGATTACTACCGCAAGAACGGCATCGCTCCCATGGTGCGCATCCTGTCCAAGAACACCGGTTACAAGCTGAAGGAAGTGTACGAACTCTTCCCCTCCGGCCCCGGCAAGGGAGCCTGCAAGATGGCCGGTCTGCCCAAGCCCACCGGCTGCGTGTAGGTCTTCGTCATAGCGGCGTTAGAGCGTCGTTGCTTTGATTATCAAAAGGCGGAAGAGACATCTCTTCTGCCTTTGCTTTTTTCTACTTGCTCCTGGGGGGTGGCTTTGCTAAGTTTGGCCCATCAGTCTTTGCGCTGAAACTTTATCCACCCCTATGGAGGCTTACATGAAATCTCTTCGTACACTGCTGCTTTCCGCCGTGCTGGTGATGGGCCTCACGCCCGTGGCCCACGCCGCGGAATCCATTGTCCGTTCCGTGGATAGCTTCGATTTTCTGGTCGACTATTCCGGCTCTATGATGATGAAAAGCCCGACTTTGAAGGCGCCCAAAATCGACGTGGCCAAACAGGTGCTGACCAAGGTGAACAACGCCATTCCCGATCTGGGCTACATGGCGTCGCTGCATACCTTCGCCCCCGCCGCCACGCTGCTGCCCGGCGCGGCCTGGAATCAGAGCGTTATGGATCAGAGCCTCGCCTCCCTGCGGGACGACCTCGCCATTTTCGGCCGTCTGACCCCGATGGGCAACGGCCTGGCCGCCCTGGCCCCCGAATACGCCGCGATGGCCCGCCCGACCGCCGTCATCATCGCCAGCGACGGCATGTCCAACCGCGGCGTCGACCCCGTGGCCGAAGCCGCCGCCATCTACCAGAGCCAGCCCGGCCTGTGCTTCCACATCGTGTCTCTGGCTGAAGCCGGTTCCGAAGGCGAAGCCACGCTGAACAAGATCGCCGCCCTCAATAACTGCACCGTGATGGTGAACGCCGCCGATCTGCTGACCAGTCAGCAGGCCGTGGATCAGTTCGTGGCCGACGTGTTCTACGACACCGTGGTGGAAGAAGCCATCATCCTGCACGGCGTCAACTTCGCTTTTGATTCCTATGCTCTGGACAGCAAGGCCATGGGCATCCTGAACGAAGTGGCTTCCATCCTGAAGAGCCGTCCCGGCGTGACCGTGACCCTGGAAGGCTGGACCGACAGCATCGGCACCGACGCCTATAACAAGGGCCTGTCGCAGCGCCGCGCCGACGCCGTGAAGAATTACCTCATCCAGCAGGGCATCCCCGCCCAGAACCTCCTCGCCGTCGGCATGGGCAAGTCCTTCAAGTACGACAACAGCACCGCTGAAGGTCGTTACCTGAACCGCCGCGTTGAACTCATCTTCAACTAGCCGTAAGCGTCCCCGCCCGGCGGTCCCCCCGGACCGCCGGGCTTTTTTCAACCCTTTTTTTCGTGTCGAGGAAGTCTATGTCGAAAGTGTGGATGATTGTCGCTCTGATGTGCGGCGCGTTGCTTTGGGCCGCTCCCGCAGCCCAGGCCAAAACGGCCAGGGCCTCCGTGCCCGCCGAGGATGCCGCCCAGGTCAAGGCCAAACTGGACAGTTTCGTCGCCGAGTA
Organism: uncultured Desulfovibrio sp.; assembly: GCA_900541395.1. Taxonomy (GTDB): domain Bacteria; phylum Desulfobacterota; class Desulfovibrionia; order Desulfovibrionales; family Desulfovibrionaceae; genus Mailhella; species Mailhella merdigallinarum. The sequence continues at coordinate 1,563 of UQJT01000068.1, read as the reverse complement.
TGTGCAGCGCTGCAACACCAGCGTCAATTCGTGCCGGACCAAACCCACGGTGGTTCCGCGTGACGGCAGGATGGTGGCCACGTACATCGAAATCGATCCCGCCAGCGTGGAGATCGAAGTTTTTCCGACCAAAGACAAGCATTTTACCTACATGGCCAAATTGATGTACGTCGAACATACCTACGAATCGGTGGGCAATACCCAGGAAGAGGCGCTGCAGGGCGCGTACAAGCGCGTTAAAAGCCGCCGCCTGACCGAACTGCCGCGTTATGCCCAAGGCAAGTGGCAGAACTGACCGGCACGGACCCCGCGCGTTTTCGAGTTCATTTTCTTCATTCTCCCTCGTCCGCTTTCGACACGGACCCCGCGACATACTTCGATATTCCTCATTCTTCCGACAGCTCTTTCCGAGGCGCAGGATAAGCGCCTGCGGCGCGCCAAGCGAAACGGCCCGGTCGTATCCGGGCCGTCGACGGTTAAAGGCGACGCGTTTGCGGCGACCGTGGCGTTTCGTCCGGCGAATTGCAGTTTTTTCCGTCAGGTTTCATGCCGTTTCGCTTCATCAAAAACTCTTTGACCATGCCCGCCGTTTGATCGGTTTTCTATTGTCGTGGGGGGAAGGGGAGCGGGGAGCTCCTGCCCGGCGGCTTGGAGCGTGGCCGGACTTCTGCAACGACAGCCGGTCCGGCGGAATGAAGCGTCCCCCAACAGCGCGATATGCCGTTGGGGGATTTTCGTCAGGTAAAGGTCACGTCCTTTAACCGGCGAGGAGAAATGTGGTTCAGGCAGTCGGAGCGCCCGGCGTTTCCTCCCGTCGCTCCTGCATTTTCAGAACGCTCTCGTGGGCCAGAGATACGCCTTGTTCCGCCAGGTTCAGGATATAGCCCAGACCGCGCACGCTTTCGCTCGGGAGGTCCCCATCGGGATACAGGCGCGCGAAGTCGCCCAGGCAGGCCAGAATATCGGCCGTCATGGACAGAATGACATCGGGATCGGCGTTCGCGAACAAGTGGCCCGCGCGAGGGCGGGTGGGCTCGGTATAGGGAAATTCGTCCGGAAAAGGGGAATGGTCCATGAGGCGCCTCGCTTGGCTTGCTCGTGGACACGGCCGGAAAAAAGCCGTGTCGGGAGCTAGCAACCGGACACACTCCGGCGGACGTATTTCCCTTACGGGTATTGTATTAGCCCACTCCCGACAGTTTGCGCATACGTAGAGAGGCCCCGCCAAAGACGGGGCTCTTCACAACTGACGGGTGTGAGCCGGTGTGCCTCAAGGGGTTGCTAGCACCTGAAAGCAAGCAAATACAATTGCGGGTATAAAGTCAAGGTATGTAGAAGTCATTTCATAATTCCTATGAAATGACTTCTAACGCCGGACGTGAGCCCGGCGCGGCGCGGAAAGCGCCGTGAATGAGCCAAAAAGCGCCTTTTTGGGCGAATGATCTTCATAATTCAGCCCCCAGGCTGAATTCAGTTTGTTCTGTCACTATCCCTTGTGCCCTCCGGGCGGGGGAAAGGGGCCTGTTATGGGGGCGTTGCCCCCCTTCGAGGCCCCTTTCCAAA
>UQJT01000067.1 GCA_900541395.1 uncultured Desulfovibrio sp. | reverse complement strand
GCATTGGGGCGCGTGGGGCGGGGAGTGGGTTTGACGACAGCGGGGTCGATAAGGTCCTGATAATGGGGCTGGGCGTTTTTTTCGTCAGGGAACGGCGCCGCGTGCGGCGTTGTTTTGGTTTTGCGTTTGTCCGTCATTGTGTCCTCCCAAAAAAGGGGATGAAGGTGATGGACGCAACGTAGCGCAAACCAAGAGTAAAGTGTTTGATTATCAACGCTTATGATATTGAAGAACAGCGGACGCGGATGAGCGGGGGGGGGCGGCAGAATCCGCCCCCCCGGCCGGGCTTCGCGCGTGGAAAAATCGTTTTGGGGTCAGGGATGGGCGTGGAAGACGCCGGTCGTTGCCGCGCGTTATGCGGGGCGCGGCCGTTCAGCGCGACAGCAGAACGGCCGCGCCTGCGCAGGCGATTATGGCCCCCAGAATGGAATTGCGGGCGGGCACGCGCCGTTCCATAACGCCCAGGATGATAAGCAGGGCGATGGGCTCCAGTTCGATGAGCATGGAGGCGACGGCGGCGGGCAGATACTCCAGGGCCACGCAGGACAGCCAGATGCCCCCGGCGGGGCCGAATAGGCAGCCGAGCAGAAACAACCTGATAACGCCGGGATTGGCGCGCAGCGCGCCGAAGGCGGGCCGTATCGCGCCGCGCGCGAGGCCCGCGGCCCAGATGACGCCGGTGGAAATGGCGTTGCGATAAAAAGCCAGGGGCAGCGCCCCCATGCCGTCGTCCAGGGCCTGTTTGGAAAAGATCATGCCCGCGGCCAGAAACAGGGCGGACATCAAGGCGAACATCAGCCCCCGGTTGCGGCGGCGTTTGTCCAGGGGCGGGTTGTGAGCGTCCCGTTGTTCCGATACGACCACCAAAATGACCCCGCAGGTGGCCACCGCCATCCCCGTCCATCCCTGGAGGCCGATACGCTCGTCCAGAAAGAGCGCGCCGAGCAGAGCGGTGAAACTGGCCGACAGCGATTGACACACCTGGGTGGGGCGCAGCCCCATGCTCAGGGCCCCGGCGTAGAAACAGGCGTCGCCGATGATGATCCCGCACAGGCCCGAGGCGGCCGCCAGCCAGAACAGGTGGGGCGACGGCGGCAACAGCCGTCCCAGCAGCAGGCAACATACGCCGAGGGCCGCGGTGGCTAGGGGTTGGCGCACCAGCATAAGGGTTCCGATGCCCACCAGGCGCGAAGCCGATGTGTGGATAACGCCCGCCAGGGCCCACGAAAAAGCCGTGGACAGCGCAAAGACGATTCCCAGTTCCATTCCCGACATTGCGCCCCTCGCCCCGTGAAAATCATGCGCTGCCGGAATCGGTAACATGCGGGAGAGAGCTTGTCACTCCCTCGGAGCGGAAGGAAAAAAGCGCGACCGATACGGCGCGGTCCGCACGGACGTATGTTCCCGGCCTTCGTCGTCAGGCTTCGGGGGGCGCTCTCTCCGCTTCACCGGGCGCGACATGCCGTCATGTCGCTTTACTCCTTCGGATGCGGTTACTTTGGAGAAGGCCCTGATTTTCCCGCCCGATAAGCGCCGTTGGCCCACAGGCCCTTCAGTGGCTGGGACTATCGCTTTTTTGGATTTGTTCTAAAATAAAATCAAGCGCTTGTTCGTGTTCGATGCCCAGAACATGGCACGCTTCGTCATGCAACATTTTTTCGGCCGTCTGCAAGGACTGCTCATCGGCCGGAAGCAGTTTTTTTCCTTGTTCTTTCAAAGTGCGGCGGCGCAGATAGAGCGTTTTGGCCAAGCTGCTCAGCGCCTGCCGGTCCCCGCTTTCGAGAATTTCCTCGTAGCGTTTTTTGCGGGCCGTGGCGTTCTCAATCCAAATGGTGGGTTGCGCGGGCATGTTTCGGAGCAGGGTCGACATTTCCTGTCGGGAGAGGACGCGTCGCATCCTGCTTATAGCTTTTTTGTTGGTTGTGGGGACCAGGACGCTGCAATTTTTTTCATACAAAGGATGGATATGATAGCACTCAATCGTATCCGAGCCGATGAGCTTCTGCGATATATCGCAAATCTTACAGACGCCGTATGTGGGATAAAAGACGATGGCGTTTTTGCGGAGCGGCATGGGGCGTTCAACCTCTCTATGCTGGGACGATACAAGGAAAACCAAGGCAAAAAAGACGGGAAATGCAGGCACGGTCTCGCGGTATGCGGGAGAAGGCCGGGTTCGGTTCCGCGACGGAAGGGGCAGGACGGCCGGGAACGGGCGGACAAGTCGGATAAAAATGCCCGATGCGATGGAAAACGCGTGGGAAAAGAGGGGAGCGCTCTCGCGCAAAATTCGGGTATTGCCATCTTTAATTACTGCAAAAATAGACAAAAGGTCAAGGTTGGATGCCTGCTATGGCAGTATTGTCCGGCGCCGCAGGCGATCCCAAAAAGCCGGAGTCGCGGGCGCGTCCGGGGCGTCGGCTCGACTTTGAACGTTGCCCATGACAGGCAATTTGTATTATTGGATTGAAGATATGGATGTATCTTCCCTTCCCGTCGCGATAAAGCGTTTGTGGTTTGCCCGGCAATAAAGGGGAAGGCGGGAGCGCTTGCGCGGCCATTCGGGGCGGAGTATCGTCACCCCCTGATTCTTGCGCCGCCTTGTCGAAATCTTGCCCGCAAGCCCTCGGGGGCGTCGGGCGCGATGTTGCGGTTTTCCTTCACTCATCGGAGCGAGAGCGTATGACGTGCGAAATGGATACCATGCTGGAATTCAATAAGGGCTTTGTCGAGCGGAAGGAGTACGAGGCGTACCGGACGGACAAATTGCCGGACAAAAAGCTGGCTGTTCTGTCCTGCATGGATACGCGCCTGACCAGCCTTTTGCCCGCCGCCCTGAATTTTAAAAACGGCGATGTCAAGATTATTAAAAATGCGGGTGCGGCCATCATGCACCCCTTCGGCAGCACTATGCGCAGTCTGCTGATGTGCGTCTACGAACTGGGCGTGCGGGAAATCGCCGTGGTGGGCCACCACGATTGCGGTATGCAGCATCTGGACCCGTCAGCCATGAAGCGCCGGATGCGCGAGCGCGGCATTCCGGAGGAACGGATTCGGTTGGTGGAATCGCTGGGCGTCAATCTCGACGCGTGGCTTACCGGCTTCGACAGCCCGACCGATTCCGTACGGCGGACCGTGGCCTTTATCCGCAATCATCCATTAATGCCCGGGGACATTCTGATCCGGGGATTTTTGATGGACCCGGAGACGGGAGCGGTGGAAGCGGTGGAAGACGAAGAAGGCGGAGAGAACAAGCGGTGAGCGCGCCGCGCTGGACGGTCCCGACCTCCGTTTGCTACAACGGGACAAAACGTTTTGTGTTTTGCAACAACGGATGGGCATAATGAGTGATACGGGTGGAGTGACGGTCATCGGCATCGACCCCGGTTCCAATGTAACCGGATGGGGAGTGGTGCGCGAAAGTTCGGGGGTGCTCCGCCTGGTGGCCTGTGGGGCTATCCGGGCCAAGGGCGCGGAATTTCCGGATCGGCTGGCCTCCATTTACCATGCCCTGTGCGGCGTGCTGGATCGCTGGCGCCCCGAAGAGGCTGCGGTGGAACAGGTGTTCACGGCCAAGAACGCGGCCTCGGCTCTCAAGCTGGGCCAGGCGCGGGGGGTGGTCATCGCCGCCTGTGCGGCGCGCGGTCTGCCTATCTGCGATTACGCGCCCACTTTGGTCAAAAAGTCGCTGGTGGGCACGGGGCGGGCCGAAAAAGAGCAGGTGGCCTTCATGATCGCGCAGGTGCTGGGCTGCAAGCGGGAAAACTGGGCCTTGGACACCACCGACGCCCTGGGGGTGGCTGTTTGCCACCTGACCATGCGCCGTTTTCAGCATTTGGCCGCCCTGGCCGGTTGAATCGGCCCGCTTTCGGGTCGAACGCGGACCCGGCCTGTGGGGCGTATGCGGCATTCGGCCGGAATGATGCTCGCCCCGCTCCTTGCCGGGCCCGCTTGCGTTATCTTTGGGCCATGCGTCGCCGGTCAGGCCATGCGGGATAGAAAAACCCGATACAGGGCCATGCCGCCTTTGCTCGGCTGGGCGTCCAGAAAAGCCTCCAACGTCTGGCGCAGACACGCTTTGTGACGCGGGGACAGAAAGGTCAGCGCCTTGCCGAGATCTCGGGCGTGTTTTTGGCGCACGACTTCCAGAGGATCCATAGCGTGCAAATGGCCCAAAGCCTCGATGAAGCGCAGACGCGAGAGCGGAGCGAGCAGACGGGCAAAGTGGGGATCGGCCTGACGCAGCTCTTTCAATGTCCGCTCACAAAGGTCTATATCCTGTTCGTCGACGGGATGGTCGGCCAACGTAAGCAGAACCAGCAGTTCCGCCAACGCCGTCGCCGGTTCGATAGTGGAAAACGCGTCACACATGCCGCACCCCGCTTTGAACTCCGAGGATCAGTACGCGCAACGGCTCAGAAAAAAACGAAAAACTCTCTCTCTCTCTCTCTCTCTCTCTCTCTCTCTCTCTCTCTCTCTCTCTCTCTCATGGCTTATTTTACCCCCGTTTCGGCCGTATCGGACCTTTTGTCTCCCGTGTCGATGGCCGTCACTAAAATTAATGATATGAGCGATATATAATATATTGCAATATGTCAATAAGCGAAGAGAAAGTGATGACGGAACATACTGTAATTTCAGCGGATGCGGATTGCGGCCGTTATTAGAGCATGTTGCTTTTTAAATTATCCTGTTTCAAAAGCGGCGCTGCCGTCATTTCGCCTGAAAAGCGTGGTTTTCAGGCCGGCGCGGGCGGCCGCTCCCGCGGACGCCGGAGCGCTTGCCGTTTTCAACAGCAAACCGGTCTAAAAATTCGACGCCGTTCCAAAGTCGCCGAAGGCGGACGGAACGGCGTCGTTCATCCTGTGTGTTTGCTCAGGGCAGACGCATCGTATACGTCTGCCCCGCGTGTTTGCCGTCGAGCTATTTTCAATGTGAAAATACGGTGTCGCAGTTTGTCGGTCGCCGTCTGCGCTTACCCCCTCGCGAAGCTGCGCGATCGCTGCTGTCTGCGTCCGCAAGTTTCGCAAGCGCGGCCGCGGCTATGCCCCGCTCCCTTCTAATGCAGTTGAGCCAGCAGGGTGTTGCGGATGTCGTCGATGGAACCCGAGCCGTCCAGTTCGATATATGTAGTCTTGGGATCGGCGGCGGCCAGTTTTTTAAAGTAGCGGGCCGCGGCCAGAGTGCCGTTGGTTTCGTCGTAATAGATATCGTGGCGTTTGTTGATGGCCTCTTCGTTCTGATCGTCCGCGCGGGCCGACAACGCGCCCCCGCACACCCGGCAGGCATCGCCGACGGGCTTGATGGCGTCGATGTGGATATTGTTGGGGTGGTTGTTGTTGACCGCGCACAGCCGCCGCCCCATGATGCGCTGTTTGGCGGTTTCGCGCGGAAGCTGGATTTCCACCACGTAGTCGAGGCGCATCCCCGCCTTGTCCAGCGCCTCGTGCAGCTTGCGGGCCTGTTCCATATTGCGCGGGAAGCCGTCCAGCAGCCAGCCCTTGTCGCCTTGTTTGCCCAGGATGTCGAGAATCATGGGAATGGTGATTTCGTCCGGCACCAGTTCGCCTCGATCCATATATTCTTTGGCTTTTTTGCCCAGTTCGGTGCCGCTGCCCACATGCTGGCGGAAGACCGCGCCGGATTCAATATGCGCCACGCCGTACTTGTCCATGAGCAGAGCGCCTTGCGTGCCCTTGCCGCTGCCGTTGGGTCCGAAAATCAGAATGTTCATGAGCTGCCTCGTTCTTTAATCTGAAAAGTCAGGTACAGATCGCCCTGCCAACGTCCCAGCTTTTTGCCCATGCCTTTCAGGCGGATGGGTTTGCCGGGCGCAAAATCCTGGGGAAGGGTGATATCCACGGTACGCAATTCGCCGGAGAACCCATGCCGTATCTGCAAACGGATGCGGGCACCGGGAAACAGATTGGCGGCGGGGAAGAACAATTCCTGTTCCTCGTCGATCTGGCTGCGCATCCAGCCCTTGAGGGCGTGGCCGATACCGCCGGTCAGATCGACCTGAAAAGCCTTGCCGCCCCATTCCATCTGGAATTTGCGAGGCTGAGGCGCCGGTTTGGACGGCGTGTTCCTCCGGTTCCTGACCTCGCTGTAAATATCCTCGTACACCCGGCGGGCAAAGGGATCGTTGAGCAGTTCGCGCAACAGCTCTTCTCGGCCGGTGTCGGCCGCCTCGGTGGGTGAGCCCGACACATTCCGGCCCGGCCCGGCCCCGGAACCGCCCGACGCGGCCGAAGTTCGGCCCTCGGGGCCGGAGGCCGTGGGACGGGTGTGGCCGTAAGTGCGGCGGTAAGCTTCGGCCCGGGGTTCGGCGCCACGCTGCCGCTCGGCCTCGCGCAGCTTTTCTTCCCGTTCCCGCTCCGCCGCCCGAAAGGCTTCGTCGCGGCGCGCCTTCTCCTCTTTGGCTTTGGCCTGGCGTTCGCGCCGTTCCGCTTCCTGGCGGTCGATTTCACGTTGCAGGCGTTCGCGCCGTTCGGCCTCGCGCCGCTCTTTCTCCTCCCGCTCGCGCCGTTCGCGGGCCTCGCGCTCCTGCTCCCGGCGTTCGCGCCGCTCCTGTTCCTTTCTTTCCCGTCGCTCTTTTTCCTCGCGTTCGCGGCGAGCCTGTTCGGCGTACGCGTCGTGTCCGGTCCGGGCGTTGCCGGGACGCGAGCCCGACGCGCCCGGCGACGTGCTCGGAGCCAGGGTTCGCAGCAGAGTCACATAGGCTTCGTTGAGTTTTTGAAAGTCGCGGCTGGCCCCGTCGCCGGGGTTAAGGTCCGGGTGCAGTTCAAAGGCCCGTTTGCGATAGGCGTGCTTCACCGCGTCCAGGTCGGCCCCGGGTTCCACGCCCAGCATGGCGTAACATTCCTTGAGGGAAAGCGCGGCGGCCTTCATGAACGGCCGCTCCCGACGCCCTTGGCGGGCGCGGCGTCCGTCCGGCGCGGACGAGCGGGCAACTCGCTTTCGCCCACGATAAGCGCGCGCCCCTCGCGGACCGGGTCCGTGCCCAGGATGCCCCGCGTTTTCAAATAGGCAAAGCCCTCCCAGGCAAAATCCGCATGGGCTGCGTCGCGGGCAATGCCGGGGCAGTCCGCTTTGGCCATGTCGAAACTGACGGGGTCCACCAGATTGCCCCGGAAATAGGGCCAGGCCCGGCACACGTCGGGCCGCGCCTCATGCACGGCGCAGCCCCGATCCGCGCGGTAAAAACGGCAGTAACCGTCGTCGCCGCACAACAGCATAGGTTTGCCGCCCAAAATTTCGGTATGGCGGGTCAGACATTCTTCGGGAGTCAGGCCCAGGTGGGCGGCCAGTCGGGACAGATCGCGGGGACCCAGCACAATGCCTCCCCGACCGTGGCAGCAATGACCGCAGCGACGGCAGGAAAACAGCTTTGGGGGGAACAGACGCTTGTGCTCGGTCTGGAGGCAACGATCCTCCACAACGGCGATGCCCGCGCGACTCAGCATTTCGCCCGCTTCGGGGCTGCGTATGCCCTCCTGCATCCAGAACAGCAGGGGCGGGCGGGGCAGGGCCAGGGTTTCGCGGGCGTGGTCGGGGCAATAG
>UQJT01000066.1 GCA_900541395.1 uncultured Desulfovibrio sp. | reverse complement strand
GGCATGAGCAGGGCGGGGTGGGGCAGCACCACGGCGTCGGCTCCGGCGTCGCCGTCCTCCGGTCGCCCGGCCTCGTTGCGCGCGAGCAGGTCGCGCAGTTCCCGCAGTTGGGAATGCAGGTCGTACCCGGCGAAGAAATGCAGGCGCGGTCGCCGCTCGGGCGCGGAGCCGAAAACGCGGCAGGCGGCTCCCCATCGTTCGAGCCAGGCCGCGTGTTCCGAGCAGGACCAGTGTCCCCGGCCTTCGGCCAGGGCGGGATCGCTGTGCAGGCATATCAGAGCCCCCCGCCGCCATAAATAGCGGAACAGGATATCCTCGGCCCGGGTCAGACTGACGAAGCCCGCCAGCACCAATGTTTTGTCGCGCAAAAAGGCGGGCGGTTCCGGCTCGCGCAGGGCGCGCTGGGCCGCGACATGGGCGTCCAGACCCGGCGTGGTCAGGCCGCGCGCGGTCAGGGCGCGCAGATAGTCTGAGCGGATGCCGCGCAGTTCCCCCAGCAGGGCGGCGGCGAAGGGCTCCACTTCGCCCTCGGCGTGGCGCAGGTCCTGGGCGTCCACCATCTGGTTCAGGCACTCTTCCAGAAGATCGGCCAGGCGCACGCCCCAAGGGAAAAAACGGGCCATGCCTCCGGCCGCCAGCCCCTTGAGGGGGCTGCCCGACGGCAGGTCGCGGGCGACGCGGGCCACGCTGTCCCACAGCAGGGCAACTCGGTCCAGCATGTCGGCCCGGCGGGGCTGAACGCCGTTGGCGGTCCATGCCTCGCGGCACCATTCGCGCAGTTGCTGGCCGGTCATGACGCGGGGCAGCAACAGAGGCAGGGCGGCATGTCGCCGATAGCCGTCCACCAGGTAGCGGCGGGGGCGGCTGTGGGGAAAGACCACCACGGCCCGCCCGGGTCTGCCGCCGGTGGCCTCGTCCGTCACGGCGCGTACGGCGTCCAGGAAGTCGGCGCTCCAGGGCACGAGAAGGAAGGGCTTTTCGCCCTCTTTCGGGGATGGGACCGGTTCTCTCCTGCGGCGGGAGGAAGCGGGCACGGACGTGGATGAACTCATGAGGCCGCCTTTAACGGACGTTCGCCCGTCTCGTCCAGAACAAAGCGTTCGCGCCGGTCCAGATAGACCAGTTCGCCGCGCGCGGTCCGCCCCGAAGCGACGCGCAGCAGATCCAGATACCCGCGCAACTGGGCTGCGTGGTCCGGAGCGGGCAGGTCGCCGGACGTACCGGTCTTGTATTCCACGGCCACCAGTTCCTCACCGTCGTCCACGAGCAGATCCACCCGATGGGCGTTGCCCTCCGCGTCCAGCAGAGTGTGTTCCGGCGTGCCGAAAGCCATGCGGCGCGCCGTTTCGGGCAGGGCCGCGTACCAGGCCAGGGCTTCGGTCAGGTCGCGCGCCGTGGCCTCGGGGTCCGGCACGGGCAGAGGAAAGGTGCGCAGGCCGTGCTGTACGGCCTGGGCGGCATCGGCTCGGGCCGACGCCGCCGTGCGGCCCGTGATGCGCAATCGTTCCAGGCAATGGTGCATGAGCGTGCCCCGGCGCTTGGCCGCGCGCGAACGGCCGTCGTCGTCCAGCCAGTCCTGAAGGGGCGTGCGGAAAATTTTGAGCCGGGGCAGCCAGGCCATAGGCCGCCACTCGTCGTTTTCGGGGAACTCTTCCCCGGCGGCCGCTTCGGCGTCCGTCCCCGGATACGCGTCTTCCTCGACGTGGGAGGCGGCCGGAGCCTCGGGTTCCCGCGCCGGAACCGGGGAGGCTTCCGGCGCCGCGCCGAACATCCAATCGCCGTCTTCGGTACGCTCCGCGTCGTTCAACAGGGGAGCGAGCAAACTGGTCAGGGCGACGGCCATGCGGCCCTTGCCCTCGGCCGGAAGAAAGCAATGCAGTTCGGATACGGCGCGGGTCCAGGCCACATACAGCAGATGCAGGGCCTCGCGGGCCGTATCGGCCAGGGCCTGGCTGTAGGGTTCGCCCATGGCCGAACACAACGGGGCCAGGGCGGCCAACCCGTCCGCCTCGCAGGGAGCGGGCTCGTCGCCTGCCTTGATGGGAAAGTCGTGCCAGGGCGCGATCACCGCTTCAAATTGCAAACCCTTGGCCTTGTGGATGGTCATGATGGTGACGGCGTTCATGGTTTCGGGCAGAGGCGCCTTTTCCTCGCCGCCGTGCGTCTTCCAGTAGTCGAGAAACCCCGCCAGATCGGACAGGCCGCGTTGTTCGGCCGTGTGCAGCACTTCCAGAAAGCGGCGCAGAAAGCCGTCGGCCTCCGGATGACGGGCGGGCACCCGCCAGCGCCGGAATACTTCGCACACCGTGTCGTAGGGCGTGAGCAGCCCGGCCGCGTCATGCAGGGGAGCGAACAAGAGCTCCCAGTGGCGGGGAAAGTCGGCGCGGAAGGCTCGGGCCAGGCTGCGGCGTCCCCGTCCCGTCCGACGCGCCGCCCAGTCGTTGAGCGTGGCGGCGTCCAGAGCGGCGGGCGCGACCGAATCCGCCGCGGGGGACGCCAAAGCAGCGGGGTCGGGCAACAGATCGGCCCCGGCCAGCACGGTCCAGAAGGCGTTGTCGTCCTCGGGCGCGTTGAGAAAAGCCAGCAACGCCACCAACTGGATGATGAGGGGTTGTTCCGCCAGAAGCAGACTGCCCTGGGTGACCACGGGAATGCCTCGCTCCAGCAGCAGGGAGGCGGCCAGGGAGCTTTGCGGATTGGTGCGGGTAAGCACGCAGATATCGCTCCAGGCATAGCGTTCGCCCAGTTCCGCCACGCGTTCCGGCAGCAGGGCGGCCACCCCGTCCTCGCCCGCGGGGGCGGTTGGCAGGGCGCGCAGGCGTACCACGCCTCCGCTCTTGCCGGGCGCCGCTTGCTGTTCGGCGTCGGCGAAGGCCGCGGCCAGCATGGCGGCCGCGTCGTCCAGCAAGGCGGCGTCCGTGTCGGCGGGCAGCATCAGGGACAAAATTTCCCGCGCCCGGCCCTTGTCCCCCAGTTGGGAGAACACGGCGTTGTTCCAGGCCACCACTTCCTCGCGGCTGCGCCAGTTGCGGTCCAGGCTGAGGATTTCCGGCGCGGGGGCCAGGCGGCGCAGGGCCGCATCCTCGGGCACCAGATCGAACAGGGCCGCCTCGCCGCCCCGCCAGCCGTAAATGGCCTGTTTGACGTCGCCCACAATGGTCAGGGACCCCTCGCGAGCCAGGGCTTCCACCACCAGAGGCTTGAGGGCCAGCCACTGGTCCACGCTGGTGTCCTGAAATTCGTCCACCAGAATGTGGGTCAGACGCGAGCCCATGCGGCAGAACGCTTCGTTGACCCCGTATTCGCCGCTCAGGGCGCGGCCCGCCAGAACCGGCACGCGCGAGGCGGGCACTTTGCCGGTTTTGCGCTGGAAGTCCCCCAGCTCGTCCAGCAGACGGCGGGCCAGCCTGGTAAAGGGCATGAGGCCCAGAGCGCCGCGCAGCACCGCGCCTTCGCCCTCCAGAGCGGCGGCCGCCTCGCGCAGGCGGGCGTACCGACGTTCACAGGCCGCGTCGGCCTTGCCTTTGGACGCTTTGTTCAAACAGTCGTCCAGGCTGGCCTTGGCCAGCATTTTGGAGTCCGAGGGCAGGGCGTTGTCCGGGCAGGCCGGATCGGCGCATCTGTCCAGGGCCTTGCGCAGGTTGGCGTGGGCCTCCAGCCCTGCTTCATTCAGTGAGGCGCGCAGAGCGCGGGCGCATTCGCGCAGGTCGGCGCGCAGGCGGGCCAGGCGGGCGGCGATGTGCTCCGGCGGGGCCAGTCGCTCCAATAGAAGATTGTCCTGATGACGCAGCAGGTATGAGGCCAGTTCCGCAATGCGGGCGCGCACCCTGTCCCCGGCCAGAAAGCCCCGGTAATCGCCGTACAGCAGGATTTGGCGGCAGGCTCCGGCAAAGGCGTCGGTCAGCTCGGGGTCGCCCTCGCGGGCGCGTTCGGCCAGATCGTCGAGCAGCGGCGCGAACAGTTCGTTGTCGTCGAAACAGGGCTCGAAGTCCGGAGCGAGGTCCAGGTCCAGGGCCGCCAGACGCACGATGAGGTGCAGGAGGCTGTCGATGGTGCGGATATTGAGCGAACCGAAATCGCGCAGCAGGCCGTCCACGGCCCGGTCGGCCCCGGCGGCGTCCCAGCCCTTCTCGGGGGGAATGACGCCGAGCGCCATATCCTTGAGGCGGGACAGGACGCGTTCCCGCATTTCCGTGGCGGCGCGGTTGGTGAAGGTCACGGCCAGAATTTCCGGCCAGGCGTGGGCGCCGGGTCGGGCCACCCGGCAGCCCGAGCGAGGCTCGTCCGCCGCTCCGGCCAAAAGGCGCAGAAAATCTCCCGTCAGAGCATAGGTTTTGCCCGACCCGGCCGAAGCCTTGATCTGGCGCAGGGCGACGCGGTTCATACCGGGCTCATACCTCGGGCCTCATGCCCGCCAATTGCTGGCCGGTGGCCGCCAGCACCGAACGCCAGTACGCCGAATGGATGTCCATGCGGCGGCGACGCAGGGTGACCAGATGCAACGGCACGTGCACGAAACGGTCGAGGAACTTGGCTATCACCATATTGGTGCGGCCGCTCATGGCCGCGTGCACGGCGTGGCGGCCGAGGAACCCGCAGTAGACGCGGTCGTTGGCGTTGGCTGGCACGGATCGGATGATGTAGCTGGGATCGATGTATTTGACCGTGACCGGCATGGCGCGATCCGCGAAATAGTTTTTGATGGCGTTTTGAAGGAAGGGACCGACGTCGCCCAGCACGGGATTGCCCGAAGCGTCCACCTTGCCGCTTTTTTGCATCAGATGCTGCCCCGCGCCCTCGGCCGTCACGATAACCGCGTGCTTGCGGCGTTTGAGGCGTTCCTCCAGGGCGGGCAGCAGGCCGCCTTCGCCATCCAGGCGAAAGGGCGCCTCGGGCACCAGGACGAAGTTGACGATCCCCAGGGACAACGTGGCCTGGGCCGCGATAAAGCCCGATTCGCGCCCCATGAGTTTGACCAGGCCCACGCCGTTGCAAGCGCCTATGGCTTCGGTATGGGCGCAGTTGAGAGCGGTGGTGGCGGTATCTACGGCGGTTTCAAAGCCGAAGGACTGGGGTACGAAATTGATGTCGTTGTCGATGGTTTTGGGGATGCCGATAACCGTGATGCGCAGGCCGCGCTTGACGACCTCGGCCGAAATGGAGGCGGCCGCTTTCATGGAGCCGTCGCCGCCGATGACGAACAGACAGCTTACATTGAGGCGCTCCAGGGCGTCCACGATTTCGTCGGACGGCTGGGGGCCGCGCGAGGTGCCCAGAATGGTGCCGCCGAAAGTGTGTATGTCGGACACGTTGGACGGCGCGAGTTCGAGAACTTCGTGCTTGTAGCGGGGTATGAAGCCCTCCAGTCCGTAGCGGATGCCCAGCACCGAGGCCACGCCGTAGCCGTGGTGGGCCTGCATGACGATGGCCCGGATGACGTCGTTGATGCCGGGGCACAGGCCGCCGCAGGTGACGATGGCACATTTGACCTTGCCGGGATCGAAATAGATGCGCGAACGCGGCCCGGCCAATTCGAAGTATACGGCCTCGCCCGCCGCCAGATCCTCGCCGCCGTATTCCGGGTCGAGATAGAAGGGGATAGGGGTATCGGGCACGTAGGGGCCGGCAGTGGGGTTATCCACCTTGGCGGGGCCCACTACGGCGATGCGGGTATCCAGGGACGACTGCATGATGCCTCCGAAAAACGGCGCGGCTTCGCGCCTGCTGCCGTCGGCGCGGCTTTTCTCCTCCCTCCCCGACGGAAACGGCATACTATGGGAAGAAGTCGCTATGGTAGCGATTTTCCTGAAGGCTGTCACCACGTTGGATGGCGGAGCGGCCGAAGAGATAACGGAGGGCTTCGCTTGGATATGTCGATAATAAAAATTGAATATAAAAAATGTCTAATATAACAATTAAGGCAAAATTATATTTTTATATAAAATATAATATATTTTATTTTTGTATTAATACAATATAAAACTTTTTATAAAATAATTATATTATTTAATATATATATATATGATAATTAAAACTATTTTTATGTGTATAATTTGAAATAATGTATGCAATGTCTGCCTTGACTGAGAATAAGCGGTTGGCGTAATAGGCAATTATATTACCTAAAATATTAACTTAATACGGGCGAAACAGTATGTGGAAGAATCTTTTTGTATGGAAGAAGCTCTGTGTTTGTTTTTTGCCTTTAGTTTTAGTTATCATTATAAGTGCGCTTGATTCCAACAAAACACTTATAAATCTCCAGCGTACCATAATTAAGTTGGAAGAGTACGAGGATATTCAAGCCTCTTTTATGCAACGAGAAATGGAACATATGCAATGGGCGCAGCAATTGATATTGTTTGTCGGTCTGCAAAAGAATACGGATATGGCCTTGCAGACCGATCCTTCCCGCTGCGCCTTGGGGCAATGGCTTTCCGGCGCGGAGCGGGCTAAGGTCGAAAGTTTGGTTCCCGCTCTGGCGGAAGTGCTGGCGAGGGTGGATGGGCCCCATCGACGCTTGCATCAAAGTGCCGTAACCATTCGCGGGTTGGCGGCCGAAAGCGACTGGCCCGGCGCCCGGCGTACGCTGGAGAATGAAACGTTGCCCGCGCTGGAAGAAATTTTGGCTCTGCTGGAGATGGGGACCGACCACATCGGCAAGGCTGTGGCCGACATGCGGGGCCGCACCGATACCGAATGCGTCCGTTCCGTTCAGGTCAATCAGGTGGCGATGGGCGTAGGCGTGTTTATCGGGTTGCTTTGTTTCGTGGCGCTTCTGCGTTCCATCCTGCGGCCTTTGAACAAGCTGCGAAACTATGCCGAAGCGTGCCGGGCGGGCCGCGCCGCCGATCTGGACATCCGCCGCAAGGATGAATTCGGCTTGTTGGCCGACGCGCTGCGTTCGCTTATGGCGTCGCTCAATCGGGAACTGGCTTTTTCGCGCAGTATGCTGGCCGGGTTGCCCGTGCCCGCCGCTTTATACGACAGGGACAACAAACTGACCTTTGCCAATCGGCACATGCTGAACCTGCTGGAACTGGACGGTAATCCCGAGGACTATTACGGGCGCACGTCGGGTGATTTTCTGTTCCGTGAGGAGGATCGGGAAACCGCGTCCGTAAGTTGCCTGCGCACCGGACAGCCCGCGGAGCGCGCCGTGGAGGTGGAAACCTATCGAGGCAACGTCAGGTTTGCCCTGACTCAGGCCGCGCCCCTGTATGACGAGCGGGGAAACATTGCCGGCGTGCTCAGCGTGTGGATGGACACCACCGACATGCACACGCACGAGCGTGAGATGGCCCGCGCCCGCGACTCCATGCTGCGGGTGGCGGGCAAAGCTCAGGACGTGGCGGAAACCCTGTCCTCCACCAGCCGGGAACTGTCCGTGCAGATTGCCCAGGTCAATACCTGCGCGGCGCAACAACATCAGCAGGCTCAGGATACGGCGGTGGCCATGAACCAGATTAACGCTTCCATCAGCGCCGTCAACGATAATGCCCGCCACGCGGACGAGACCGGACGCGAAGCCCTGAAACACGCCAAGAAGGGGCAGACCCTGGTGGTGGACATGCTGGAAGCCATGCACGCCTTGGAGAAACAGGCTGTTCAGGTTTGCGAAAATATGGATGCCTTGCGGCGGCACGCCGACGGAGTGGGCGAGGTGCTGGACGTTATTTCCGATATTGCGGACCAGACCAATCTCTTGGCCTTGAATGCGGCTATCGAGGCCGCCCGGGCGGGCGACGCGGGACGAGGGTTCGCTGTGGTGGCCGACGAGGTGCGCAAGCTGGCCGAAAAGACCATGCAGGCCACTAAAAGTGTGGTGGAAGTCATCGCCAATATCCAGAACGGAGCTTCTCTCAGCGCCGACAGTGTGGGGCAGGCCGTGCTTGCCATTCAAACTACGACGGGTCAGGCCGACCAATCGGGCCATGCTTTGGAGGAAATTGTGGAACTTATCGGAGAGCTGGCCTCTCAGGTGGCGGCTATCGCCATTTCTGCCCGCGAACAGGCCGTGGCCAGCGAACAGGTGACCCGTGCCGTGGATGAAACGTCGGCCGTGGCGGGCGAGGCGGCCGAGGCCATGTCCCATGCCGCCCACGCCACTGAAAATCTGGCGGGGCAAATTGGCGTGCTGCGCGATCTGGTGGAGGAATTGCGCTGAGTTTTCGGACGAACGAAACTTATACCATAGTCAGGCGGCGCGTCGGGCATTCCGGCGCGTCGTCTTTTTATATGGCTTTAGCCAGTTGAGGAAGCATAGCTTCCGAAACAGAAATCC
>UQJT01000065.1 GCA_900541395.1 uncultured Desulfovibrio sp. | reverse complement strand
GCGGGTGGATTTCTGTTTCGGAAGCTATGCTTCCTCAACTGGCTAAAGCCATATATGAAGCCCTCCGGCGCGTCATATTGACGCGCCGGAGGGCTCAGGGCATCCCGGAAATTGTTCCGGGGGAAGGGGGTTCTTTGCCGTAAATTAATTTTCTTTCCTTACTGATTGAATCTTGCAAATAGGCAGTAATTCTTCTTTTTCCTAAGGAATTAAAAATGTCTCTATCAATATTTTTGCATAAATATATAATTTTATCTTTATTTAGTTTGTCTATATCAGCGATTTTTAGGATATCAATTCCAACATTAGATAGCCTTACACAATTTATAAAAGAAAATATAGATTTATCTTTGTCTATAAAGAGTTCATCTATATTTATTAGGAAACCATTTCCTTGAATGAAATATTTTTTATTCAAAAATATATATTTTGGATTTACAAAAGATAAATCTCTAATAAGGCCACAGTCTTGAAGATCAGAATAGTCTTGCGATTTAAATTCAGAAAAATTGTAATTAATTCCGCATGGAATTGCATCGATACCTAATATCCACTGTCCCATTCTAGAAAAAAGCTCAGCTTCATGCTTCGTAAGATTTTTTAATACATCCAGAGTTCTGTACGAAACAGATTCAGGCTTTTTCGCTTCTTCCACCAGAATGCGCCCCCAGAGGCGTTGCATTTCCTCGTTGCCTATAACCCTTGCCTCCCGCCGCCAGCGCGCGAACCAGTCAGGATCGATGCATCCTTCGGCGACTTCCTCATCGCTCACATTTTGCGCCGCTTCCAGAGCCATGCGCATATTACCCGCCAGATTACGGACTTCTTGCTCCTGACCGATAGCCAGAAAGGCATTGGCAGAAGAATCAACAATATCGAGGCATGGCACAAGTTTCTCGCCAATAAATTGCCACTTGCCGGAGAGTATTTTTTGACGATCCTGTTCCGTTTGGGCTTCCTGTAAAGCTTTTTTCCAGACTTCCTTACGCTCCCGTCCGCAAAATACAGCATCTCCAATACGATCAACTATTTTGCTTGCACTCTGTACAAGTGGAGTAAAATCCCCGGTTATCTTTATCGGCCAGTCCATGCCCTTCTCCTTCCGTAAACATTTACGCGGCAATAATAGCCGGGTATATTGCGAGCCTCAAGGCGTTTAAAGTCAAGACAAGAGGAGAGCTATGTTGCGAAAAATTTTCGGCGGGATGTTTGCGATTACGGGCGGGCTTATGCTGCTCGCGGCGGTGTGTTTGCTTGTTTCGCCGGAGGGGCGGCAAGCGGGAAAGGATGCGCTTTGGCTTGCCGTTCTTCCCCTGTTTTGCGGCTGGTTCCTGCTGCGACGGAAAAATAAAACCGAAATCCCTCACGCGTCTGCGGCAGGGAGTAAAAAACAAAAGCCCGGCTCATACACCACCAGAGATTGCCCCTATTGTGACGAGCGGATGCCTCTTGACGCGAAGTTCTGCCCGAGTTGTGGGCGCAAAATGAAGTCGGAAGACTCCACCTGCGGCACAGGGAGTGGAATATCCGCCAAGGAGGCACGATCGTCTTTTGCCGCAGAGCGAAGACAGGCCAAGGCGCTGGGGAGCGAGTATTACATTTGGCGAACCTGCGGCGATGGAGCCGTCTGCGAGCGTTGCCGTCTTAATGACGGGCAAAAATTCTCGTGGGATGTGGAACCAGAGGGCGGACATGCCGGAGCGCGCGCAAGGTGCCGATGTTATCCCGAAGCTGTTATACCCAAATAAAACCGACAAGATGCCCGCCCTGTGAATCAAGGCAGGCTTTTTTGATCAAAACCATCCCGCGCCGGGGCTGCCAATTTTATAATTGTTCAATTATCAAATTGGCACGGAGGCGTTGTGAAAACATCTATCAAAACCATAACCATCCAAGTGTCAGAGGAGGAGCACAAGCAAATCAAGGTGGCGGCAGCTAAGGAGGGAAAAACCCTCAAACAGATTTTTATGGAGGCCATCGCCCACTTGATGGAAGCTCAAAAGAAGCAAAATGGCTGAGGCCAATAAACAGCCCGGAATGGTGCGCCAACACCAAGCCGGGCCTAACCGAAACACTACGTAGGAGGTAGTGAAATGGCTGATAGCACAGTATCTCAAGTTGCACCTTTCGTCAATGAAAACAGTATGCTCCACATTGATTTCCTGAATGGGCAAACGCCCGTCGTTTCCTCGCTGGATGTTGCCCGGCATTTCCAACGTAGGCACTCGCATATCTTGCGAGATATTGGCAGATTGTGTTCTATCCTGCCGAAATCATTTAACCAGCCCAATTTTGGGCGCGTTGAAATTCCAGATGTAAAAGGCGAAAAACGGCCCGCCTACCTCCTTACCCGCGACGCCTTTTCCCTGCTGGTCATGGGTATGACGGGCAAGGCCGCGATCCAGTGGAAGCTCCGCTACATTGAAGCGTTCAACGCGCTGGAAGCCGCCGCGCTGGACAGGCAGGCCGAACTTGCCCGCGAAGCGGGATACAGGCAGGGCAGGGAGGAAACGCTTGCCCTGCCCGCCGTGAAAAAGGAACGGCAGGCGGGCTATCTGGCGGGCATGAAGGAAGGCGAAAAACTCCAGAAGGGGCGGGACCAGCGTTCTTTCACGTATTGGGCTACCTTGTGGCTTTCGGAGTGCTGGCGCGTGGCGCGGGACGGTTCGCCACTGCTGGTGTTTACCGACTGGCGGCAATTACCCAGTCTGACGGACGCCATCCAGGCGGCAGGCTGGCTGTGGCGCGGCGTGGTCGTCTGGCAGAAACCCAGCGCACGGCCCATGATAGGCGAGTTCAGGCGTGAGGCGGAATTTCTGGTCTACGGGAGCAAGGGCAAGCCGCACGCTCATACGCGGCACTGTTTTCCGGGCGTTTTCAAGTATGCGGTCAACACGGCGGCCAAGGTGCATATCACCGGCAAACCGCTGGCCCTGCTGCAAGACCTCATGGGGATTGTGGCGGAGGGCGGCACCGTTCTGGACCACTTTCTGGGCGGCGGAACCACGGCCCATGCGGCCCTACTGACAGGCCGGAAGTGTATCGGCGTGGAACTGTCCCCGGATTATGCAAAACTCAGCGCACAAAGGCTTCTTGAGGTCGAATAAGTAATAAGCAAAGAACGTGCCAAGGCGTCAAAAGCGCTTCGGCACGTTCTCAAGTTGCGTGACGGAAATTCTCATTTTGCGTGAAAGCTCACATCGATCAAAACCATCCCGCGTTTTGATCAGAACCATTTCGCGCGTTACAGCGGGTAACAGTGACAGCGCATAGTTGCCGGATATCGGGCATGCGCCGAAAAGAAAAGGCATTCACAGTATTATCTGTAAATGCCTGAATTTGTGGTGCGCCCGGCAGGAATCGAACCTGCGGCCTACTGCTTAGGAGGCAATCGCTCTATCCTACTGAGCTACGAGCGCGTAATTGTGTCTTTTCCCACGGGGGGGCGGGCGCTGTCAAGCCAAGCGGCGGCGGGTCGTCCGGGGGCGGATGCAGATTGTCCCCGCATAAGCCCTCATCAGAGCGTTTTGCCCTTGAAAATATCTGCCGACCAGGTCCCTGTGTTCCGGCACGCAAGTTTAACGCCTTTATCGGAGCAGCCGCAAATGGATTGCGGCTGCTCCGATGTCGCGGCGGAGTCTCGCCTCGCTCAACTCCGGGAGCATTTTCAAGCTAAAAATACTCTGAACGCGGGCGCACTTGTCGAGATGCCTTCCGGATGCTAGCGTAAAGGAGAAAAACAGCGGGAAGTCCTCTCCCGCTCACCGTCCGCCAAGGAAGCCGCGCCATGACCGCCATGACCACGGACTTCGCCACCATCCGGGCCACAGTGCCCGAGCACTCGACGGCCTTCATGGCGGCCATGTCCGGAGGCACGCCGTTTGTGGAGGACGGATTTCTGTTTTTCAGCGGTTCGGGCGAGTCGGACGTCGCCCCCTGGCTGACGGCCGTGGCCTATCCCCTGGCCGACGAACTTCCGGCCCCACAGGATACGGCGGCCTTTGAAGCGGCTTTGTCCAAGGCCCTGCGCCGCACGGGCGCACACCGCTGCTGGCTGGTCGGACCTGCCGCGCCGAAGCGCCTGGAGCCCTTCGTCACCGAGCGGGATGAAGTGTACATTCTGGATGTAAACGCGCCGGTGCCCGCCCGCCTGCGTCATGTGCTCGACCACAGCCCCCTGCGGGTGCGGGAGGGCAAGGAATTTACCCCGGCCCACCGTCGCCTGTGGACGGAATTCATGGGCCGTGTGGCCCTGCGCCCCGCCGTGCGGGAATTGTATGCGCGCACCGCCTCGGTCCTGAACGCGCCGGGCACGGACCTGCGCCTGTTCGACGCCGTGGACGCGGAGGGGCGGCTGGCGGCCAGCCTGCTTCTGGACTTCGCTCCGCCACGCTTCTGTACCTATCTCATCGGCGCGCATTCCCGCGCGCACTACACGCCCCACGCCACGGACCTCTTGTTCCGGGCCATGCTTGAAGCCGCCCGACGCGAAGGCAAAGTCCTCATCCATCTGGGGGTGGGCGTCAACGAAGGCATCCGGCGCTTCAAGCGCAAATGGGGCGGTCGCCCGGCGCTGCCCTATGTGGCGGCCGCCTGGGAGGAACGGCCCGTCGTTTCCCGCCTCCCGGCCGCCCCGGACGCCGACGTGGTGCGCGCTCTGCTGACGGCCGGTCCGACCGCCAAGTGGCGTTTCATTCTGGATCGCCCCGAGCAGCGCCCCTTCGCCATGCTCTGGCGCTTGGACAAGAACGGCCATACCTCATGGCTGGGCGGCACAGCCCACTTTTTCTGCTGTTCGTTCGAACAATCCCTGCGCCGCCTGTTCGAAAAGGTGGATACCGTGCTCCTGGAAGGTCCGCTGGACCGGGACAGTCTGGCCGAAGTGGACGATGCGGGTCGCGTCGCTCCGCCGCCGGGTGAAAGCGTGCTCGATCATCTGACGGAGGCCGACGTGACCCTGTTGGAAAGCGTCCTGTGCCGCCGCCGTCTGCTGACCGACGGGCCGCCCCCCGCGCCGGACCTGTTGCGCGAGCTTCTGGGCCGAACCCGGCCGTGGTACGCCTTTTTTTCGTTGTGGACCCTGTTTCTGGAACAACGCGGCTGGAAGCAATCCGTGGACCTGGAAGCATGGAACCTGGCCAAGGACATGGGCAAGACCGTGTTCGGCATGGAAACCGTGGCGGAGCAGCTTGCTTCGCTGGAATCCGCCCCTATGAACCGCATCGTGCGCTTCGTGCGGGACTGTCGCCGCTGGGACGTTTATCGTAAACGTAATGCGGCGTCTTATCTGGCCGGAAATCTGGAAGGCATGCTGGGTACCAGCACGGAATTTCCCTCGCGTACCGAACACATCATCGGCCACCGCGATCAACGTTTCCGCGAGCGTATGCGGCCTTGGCTGGAGCGGGGCGGCTCGGCGGTGTTTGTGGGCTCGGCCCATCTGCTCAATCTGCGGCGCATGCTGGCCGAAGACGGCTTCACCGTGCGGAAGGAACTGCCCACCTGGCGGCATCGCCTGTCCGCTTGGTGGAACAAGGAGACGTTATGACGACGGCGTTGTTCCGGCCGGGCGTGGCGGGAACGGCGGCCTCGGCCGTGGTGCCCGAACAATCGCCCGCCTATGTCCGGGCCGTGGCCGGGCTCGTCCCCGACGTATCGCCCGCGGGCTTTCTGCAATACGCGGCGGGCGACGACCTTATTCTGGTGGCCTACGACGGTTACGGCGCGGAGCGTTCCTCCGAGGCATGGGAAGAGGCCGTGGCGGCAGCGGCGGCCGCCGCTGCCGCGCGCCGCATTACGGTCCTGGGTCCGCGCCGCCCGGCCTGTGCTCCGCCCGAGGCCGAAACCGGCCAAACGGACGCATGGTGGGCCCTCGACCTGCCTCCCGCCCCACCCTTCGCGCCCGCTTCGGCCAAGGTACGCAACATGGTGCGCCGGGCCCGGCGCGAGGTCGACGTGACGGTGGAGGACTGGGGCCCGGAGACCAAAGCCCTGGTGGACGAATACTTGCGCGTCCGCGACCTCGCCGAAGGCACCCGCCACATTTACGGCCGCCTCGAGCGCTATCTGGCCGCCGCTCCGGACGCCCTGCTGTTCGCGGCGCGCGGCCGAAACGACGGCGTTTTGCGGGCCTTCGCCGTGGGCGACTACAGCGCCCTGAGCGTGGCTTTCTACATGTTCGCCTTCCGGAGATCGGACAGCCCTCCCGGCTGCGCCGACGCCCTGCTGAACGCCCTGCTGGATGAAGCGGCCGGGCGGGGTCACATGCTGCTGAATCTGGGCCTGGGCATCAATCCCGGCGTAGCCTTTTTCAAACGCAAATGGAACGCCCGGCCCTGGCTGCCCTATGTGGAAACAAGCTGGGAATTTCCGGCGCGGGGACGCCTGGCCCGCCTGACCGCCCTGTTCAAGAGAGGCGCTTCATGAGCGGGCGGCCCGATCCACTGGATAAACCGGCCTTCCGGCCCGGCCTTTGGCGGGAGCTGCGCGACGCCTTCCTGTCCCCGCCGCGCCCTCTGTCCTGCGTGCAGATGGAAGTGACCTCCGCCTGTTCGGGGCGTTGCATTTACTGCCCCCATACCACTCTGGCCGGGGTATGGCGCTCGCGCGCCATGTCGGCCGAGGTGGTCGCGGCCCTGTGGCCCCTGCTGCGTCGCAGCCTCCGGGCCCATCTTCAGGGCTGGGGCGAACCGCTGCTGCATCCCCGCTTTTTCGACTTCGCGGCCTTTGCCCGCCGGGCCGGGTGCCGGGTATCCACCACCACCTGCGGGCTTGGCATGGACGAGGATACGGCCGTCAGGCTGGTGAGCGGAGGCTTGGACGTGGTGGCCTTTTCGTTGGCGGGCACCGACCCGGCATCCAACGGCGTCCGCGCGGGCGTGCCCTTCGCGCGGACCGTGGAGGCCATACGCACGCTTCAGCGGATACGCAAAGCACGGGGCGGCGTCCACATGGAAATCCACATCGCTTACCTGCTGCTGGCCGACCGAGTGGAAGCCGTGACCCGACTGCCCGAGCTCATGGACGAACTGGACGTCCACGCGGCCGTAATCAGCACTCTGGATTATATCGCCGCGCCCGGCCAAGAGGCGTTGGCCTTCACTCCTCCGATCACGCCCGAAGCCGACCTCCGCGCCGCCCGCGCCCTGCTGGAAGACGCTGCGGTCCGCGCCCGGGCCGCCGGACGCGGCTTCCACTACGCCCTGCCCGGCCCCGTTCCCCTGCCCGTCTGCCGTGAAAATGCCGCCCACACCGTATACGTGGACGCCGACGGCACTCTGTCGCCCTGCGTATACCTCAACGTACCCGCCGCCGTTCCTCCGGGCCATCCCGGCGATCGACG
The DNA here is from genome assembly GCA_900541395.1 of uncultured Desulfovibrio sp. Taxonomy (GTDB): domain Bacteria; phylum Desulfobacterota; class Desulfovibrionia; order Desulfovibrionales; family Desulfovibrionaceae; genus Mailhella; species Mailhella merdigallinarum. The sequence continues at coordinate 983 of UQJT01000065.1, read as the reverse complement.
ACAAACCTTCGGTTCCGTTCTCGACCGCGATGCCTGGGAACTATGGAACGACCCGGCCTATGCGGACTACCGCGCCCGCCTGAGCGCCGCCGACCCGCCCCTTGCCTGCCGGGCCTGCCCCAAACGCTACGAAGAGAACGGCCGAAATTGAGCAAAAAAGCGCCGGGCCGTACTTTCGGCCGGGAACACTTTACCATATACAGGAGCCCCGTCGCTCCGCTATGGTACCGTCACCCCAACGCTTTCATGAACTATGAGGAACGCCCGTGCCGCACGATCTGGATATTATCCTGACTCTCACCGGCGGTCTGACGGCCGCCCTGGTCCTCGGTTTCATCACTCAAAAAATGCGCCTCTCCCCTCTGGTGGGCTATCTGGTGGCGGGTATCTGCGTGGGGCCGCATGTTCCCGGCTTTGTAGCCGATCCGTCCACGGCCTCGCAATACGCCGAAATCGGCATTATCCTGCTTATGTTCGGGGTGGGGCTTCATTTTCATCTCAAGGATCTGCTGGCCGTGCAACGGGTTGCCCTGCCGGGAGCAGCGGTCCAGATAGCGACGTCCGTGCTCCTGGGCGCGGCCGTAACCCATCTGTTCGGGTGGGACTGGAAAGCCGGGGCGCTGTTCGGCATGGCGATTTCGGTGGCCAGCACCGTGGTCCTTACCCGTGTGCTGACCGACAACCGCGCTCTGCACACCCCCACCGGACACGTGGCGCTGGGCTGGCTGGTGGTGGAGGATCTGTTCACCATCCTGGCCCTGGTCCTTCTGCCGCCCCTGCTCGACACCGGTCATGCGGACGGGGGGACATCGGTATGGGCGGCTCTCGGCGTCACGCTGCTTAAGCTGGGAGTCCTGGCGGGTTTTACCCTGGTGGTGGGACAACGGCTCATCCCCTGGTTGCTGGGATTCGTGGCCCGCACCGGCACGCGCGATCTGTTTACTTTGGCCGTTCTGGTTCTGGCCCTGGGCATCGGTGTGGGC
>UQJT01000064.1 GCA_900541395.1 uncultured Desulfovibrio sp. | reverse complement strand
GCCGCCGCCCCCGCAGCCGAGTCCATTCCCGCCCCCACGGCCGCCGAGGAAATCGCCTCGACATCCTCGCATCGCGCCACACCCGGCGTGCCCGCGCCGACCCAGGATATTCTGGCGGGCATCAAGCCCCGCTTCATTCCCACTCGTTTCGCTTCCGCCCCCGCCGCCCGGGTCGCTCGGACCACGGCTTCCGTGACGACGCTTTCCGGGGCGACCGCCCTGGCCGCCCAGGCGGGGGGACCGGCCCTGACCGGACCCGAAGAAGTGGCCGAGTCCGTGGCCCTGGGCAACCCCGCTCCTCCCAGGGGCAGCCTGGCCGCCCCCGTGACGGGCGATATCAGTTCCGGGTTCGGCTGGCGGCTTGATCCCCTCACCGGCCGCCGCGCCTGGCACGCCGGCGTGGACATCAAGGCCGAACCAGGCGAAAGCGTGCGCGCCGCCCGCTCCGGCGTAGTGACCTTCGCCGGTGAACACGCCGAACTGGGCAACCTGGTGGTATTGGATCACGGCGACGGCTTGCGCACCTTCTACGGACACAACCAGGAGCTGGACGTAAAGCCGGGACAGCGCGTCGACACGGGCACGGAACTTGCAAAAGCAGGGGCAAGCGGTCGCGCGGCGGGCCCCCACCTGCATTTCGAGGTTCGTCGCGGCGATTTGGCGCTCAACCCGGAACCCTTACTGCGACAACGCGATATTCAGGTCGCGGACGCCCGGTGAAGGCGAGGAGAACGACATCATGTACAGCCTGATATACGGCAATCTTGACCGCCAGGCCAAAGCGCTGACCCTGCTCGGCGAGCTTTTGGATGAAGAATTTTCCCTGTTGCTCAAGCATGAAACCGAGGCCGTCATGGGCCTCGAATTTTCCATACACGAACTTCTGCGCCAACTGGCCGTGGAGAAGGAAACGGTGATCCGTCGCCTGGGCGGCGGCAAGGTGCTGGATTACGCCCAGATGCTGCCCGAGGAACAGGGCGAGGCCTTGACCGAATTGTGGCGCCACATCGACGCGGGCGAACAGGCGTGCGCCCGCCGGGCCTCGCGCAACACCGAACTGTCCCTGGGCCTCATGGATCAGAGCAAGCGTATGCTCGACTACCTGCACGCCCGCATTCTGCCCCCCCAGCAGGATACCTACGGCCGCCGGGGCCGTTACAATCAACCCCACCCCGCCGCATCCCTGTTTTCCGGGCGACTGTAAGTTCTCCTCCGACGCAGTCTTTTTCAGCTCACACGTTCCCAAGGATCCGTCATTATGGGCGTCAACAATCTCCTGAATATCGGCACCGGCGCGCTGTACGCCAATCAGATAGCCCTCGGCGTCACGGGCAACAACGTCGCCAACGTGGATACCGACGGTTATTCCCGGCAGTCGGTGCGTTTTCAGGAAGCCAGGCCCGTCGACGGACATCCCGGACAGATCGGCATGGGGGTCTATGCCTCCGAAGTCTACCGCAACTTCAACCGATTCATCGAAAACGCCTATCTTGAACGCTTTACCCAGCAACAACGCTGGAGCGAGCAGTCCACCATACTGCAAAGCGTGGAAAACATTTTCAACGAGGCCAACCGCGAGGGCATCAGTAATCAATTGTCCGTCTTTTTCACCAATTGGAGCAAGCTGGCGGGCACGCCGGACAACGAGGCCGTGCGCGAGGATCTTCTGGCCCAGGCCGACAGCCTGGCCGCCCTGATCCGGGACAGCAAGAGCAGCCTGGAATCCATCCAAAAGGAAATGGATTCCTACATCAACCAGACCGTTACCGAGGTCAACAATATTCTGGAACGACTGCGGGAGCTCAACAAGCAGATCGCGGTGGCCCAGACGCCGACCAACACTCCCAACACCCTGTATGACCAGCGCGATCAGTTGGTGCGCCAGTTATCCGAACTCATCGACGTGCGGGTGGAGGACAAGGGCGGTTCCGATTTTTCGCTGTTTACCGAAAGCGGTCAGCCCCTCCTGAGCGGCGACAGCGTGTTCAAGCTTCAGGTGCAGCCCTCCGGGGTGGAGAAGCAGACCAAAAATTTTACCGGCGAACTTGAGTTTTCGGGCGACGACTCGCGCGAATATACCTTGGACTTCGTGGACGGCAACAGCTTCCGCGTGTCGCTGGACGGCGGCAAAAGCTGGATGCGGGGCGAGGACGGCAAAATCGCCACCTTCGACGTTCCGCCCGAGGGCCAGAGCATCCGCATCAAAAACCTGGACATCACGTTTCACCGTAACGAGGGCGACAGCTTCAGCGCGGGCGACAAGTTCGTCATCGTGCCCAAAACCGGCGTGTATTGGGACTCTCCCACCCGCGATCCGATCAACATCACCCCCCAGACCTACGACGACGGCACGGAAAACAGCAACCGCCTGACCGGCGGTAAGCTCACGTCCTATTTCAACGTGCGCGATTACCATGTGGGTCGGTACATGGACAAGCTGGACGCCTTCGCCAACACCCTGGTATGGGAAGTGAATATGCTCCATTCCCAGGGATCGGGCCTGGAGCGCCTGACCAACATGCAGGGCACCTACGGCGTGGACCGCAGCGACCTGCCCATCGGCGGCCGCAACTCCGGACTGACCTATGCCGACCGCCTGACCGAGGGCAACCTCTCTCTGCATTTTTACGACGCGAACACCGGCGAAAGCCTGTTGTCCGGCTCTCTGGATTTCACCAATCCCCATGTGCCCGGCGGCCCGGCGACCAACTTCGACCCCGCCGTGCACAGTCTGGAAGACGTGGCCTACGCCCTCAACAACAGTTACCCCGACCCCAACCACCCCGGCCGAAACCTGATCACCGCCACCATCGAAAACGGCAGGCTGCACATCAGCGCCGCCGACGGCGTGACTTTCAACGCCGGTTCCGACAGTACGGGGCTGCTGGCGGGCCTGGGGCTGAACACGTTTTTCCAGGGCGGCAGCGCGTCCGATATCAGCGTCAATCCCGTACTGCGCAACAACCTGAGCCTGATCAACGCCCAAAGCGTGGACGGCAACGGCGAGGCCAACGAAGGCGACGGCAACATCGCCTCGCGCATTTCTCAACTGGCCACCAAGGACGTACGCGTCTCCACCTTATGGGAAAACAGCACCCAGACCCTGGGCGGATATTATGCCGGACTGGTGGGGCTGGTGGGGTCCGAAACACGCACCGCCATGTTCAACGAACAGTATAACACCGCCCTGGCCGACGATCTCGACACCCGCGCCAGCGCCATCAGCGGCGTCAATCTGGATGAGGAGATGACCAACCTCATCCGTTACCAACATTCCTATACGGCGGCCGCCAAGCTGATTACCACCGCCGATCAGATGCTGGAAACCATCCTCGGCCTCAAGCAGTAGCCCGGAACACGGCAAGGAGCCTCTCATGCGCATCGCTCAACGCACCATGTACCGAAGTTTCATCACCAACATGAACAAGAACCTTTCGGATTACATGGACAGTAATATCCAGAGCGCCACGCAAAAACGCATCAACAAACCCTCGGACGATCCCGTGGGTATGGCTCGCGTGCTGGCCTATCGTTCCTCCATAGCCCGCAACGAACAGTATATCAGCAACTCCAAGGAGGCCGCCGCCCAACTGGCCAGCACGGACAGCGCGCTGACCCAGGCGTCCACCATTCTCAGCAAGATGCTGGAAAAAGCGAATCAGATATCCACCGAAACCGTCACCAAGGAAAACCGCCTGCAGACGGCCTCGGAACTGCGCCAGTTGTTCAGCCAGTTGCTGAATCTGGCCAACACCTCATTCAACGGCTCGCACCTGTTTTCCGGCCACAAGACCGATCAGCCCGCCTACCGGGAAGGGCTGGGCATAACCACCATGGACGACAACCTGACCGGAGCCGAGCGCAACGACGGCACCAAGGGCGTGCCGTGGGAAATAAGCGGCAGCGCCGACCGTACCATTATGGTCCGTTTCATGGACGACGGCGAAGTGGGCACGGACACCATCCGCTACGTGTACTCCAAGGACGGCGGCGAAACCTGGGTGCCCGCCGATCCCGACGATCCGGCCACTCCGCCCAAGACCCTCACCCCCGGCGACACCACTTTGGACCTGGACGGCGTGACGGTCAAAATTCCCACCGCCGGCCCTCAGGACAAAGACCTGAAGCAAAATGTCCAGGTCAAGGCCTACGACCCCGACTTGGACGTCAAGGGCGAGGACGACAACAAGGACAACAGCATCAGCCGCACCAACGGCACGGTGCTGTTCATCCGGCCCACGGCCTACTATCAGGGCGACGACAACGATCCGCCCCCTCTCGTCGACCAATACGGCCCCTCCAAGGTGGACAGCGCCGACGCTTACGGCAATTTTTCCGGCGACGTGCGCATCCGACTGGACGAGACGGCCAACGTGGGCGCCGACGGCAAAGTGAAGTACTCGTACAGCCTGGACAACGGCGTCACCTGGGTGACTTCCACGGCCGACACGCGGGCGGGAGGCTCCAAGCTGCGCCTGCAGGTGCCGGGCGGTTATCTGGACGTCACTCCCCAGCCGGGCGAACGCTTGGAAGCGGGGCAGCAGTTCGTCGTGCGGCCTCGCCGGTCCGATCAGGGCATTGAAATCGCCGAGGGCGAATTTTTATCCGTCACCAACTGCGGCAAGGACATCTTCGGAGGTCTGTATACGCCGGCCGGAGCTTCGTCGCCCATTCCCGCCGAAGGCGGAGACAAAAATATTTTCGAGGTGCTGTCCAACCTCATCGCTTGGGCTGAAACAGGCCCCAGCGACGGCTGCGGCGAATCGGTGGCGGCGGTCAAGACGGCCATCGAGGGGTTGCAGACCAGCACAGCCCGCGTGGGCGGCAAGGAACAGCGGGTATCGCTGAACGTCACCATACTCGAAACCCACCACGACGACCAGGTAACCCGCATGAGTTCCATCGAGGACGCGGACCTGACAGAACTGCTCACTCGTCTGGCCCAGCAACAGATGGCGTATCAGAGCATACTGCAGTCTTCGTCCATGATCATGCAACTCAACCTGACCAAGTTCATTTAGAACATTTCAATGGCTAAATGCTCCACGCAGTCGAACAAGGCGAAACTTCCGCTATCCTTATCCTCAAAGCGCTCCGCGCTGACGGCTGAGGGCGTCGCGACGGCGGAGCAGCCGCAATTCACTTGCGGCGTAAACGGAATGCGCCCGGCGGCCTTGCGGTTTTTCCCGAAATAGGGAAAGTTCGATCCACACTTTTCTTCAACCACCCGCAACGGGGCGCTCATGCTCATACTCACCCGCAGACCCGGAGAAAGCCTGTACCTGGGGGACGATATCCGCATCACCGTCCTCAGTCTCCAGGGCAAACAGGTCAAGATCGGCATCAGCCTTCCCCCGGACATGGTGGTCTATCGGGAAGAAGTGTACCGGCGCGTCATGGAAGAAAACCGTATGGCCCTTGAAACCAGCAATGAAGACCTGCTTGTGGCGGCACAGTTATGGCACGACGTACAGAAGTAGTGGAAGCGCGGACCAGGCTGGGAACGCGGCGCATCGATCCGGACAAGATCATCGAATTTCCGCGCGGCCTGATGGGGTTTGAGGACCAGCGCGAGTTCACGCTGCTGCAGTTGCGCGAAGACGCGCCTTTTCTGGTGCTGCAAAGTCTGCAGGACCCGGAACTTGGCCTGCTGGTGGGCGATCCCTATGCTTTTCTGCCCGAATACCGGATCAAAATAGGCGACGCCGAACAAAACATGCTCCAAGTGAAAACCGCCGGAGAGCTGGCCGTGCTGGTGACGGTGTCCATCCCCCCCGGTCATCCGGAACGCACCGCCCTCAACCTCACCGGCCCCATCCTCATCAACCACGAGGCGCGCATCGGCCTCCAAGTGCCGCAGGCCGACGTCAACCCTCCGCGAGTGCTGCTGCACCTGTGCACGACCCGGGATAACGGAGCGCACACGCCGCCCTCGACCGCAGACGCGCCGAAGAGCGCCGATGCCTCTTCTTCCGCCGTGACGGACAGCGACGGCGGGACGTTATGAAAATCCTGGTCACCGGGGGAGCGGGCTACATAGGCAGCCACACCTGCAAACACCTCGTCCGGCACGGACACGAGGTGGTGGTCTACGACAATCTGAGCACGGGCTTCCGTGAATTGGCGCGCTGGGGCTCGTTCGAACACGGCGACATGCTGGACCCCGTCCGCCTGCGCGACTGCCTGCGCCGCCACCGCCCCGACGGCGTCATTCATTTCGCGGCCCTGTCCCAAGTGGGCACGTCGGTATGCGAGCCCGGCCTTTATTATCGCGTCAACGTGGGCGGCACCCTGAATCTGCTGGAGGCCATGCGCCGGGAGGAAACGCCCCTGCTGGTCATGTCCGGCACGGCCTCGGTCTACGGTCAGCCCGAGCGCATGCCCATCCCCGAAAGCTGCCCCACGGTCCCGAACAATCCCTACGGAGCTTCCAAGCTGTTCATGGAACGTATGTTGGCGGATTTTGAAACAGCCTGCGGTCTGCGCTGGATCAGCCTGCGCTATTTCAACGCGGCCGGGGCCGACCCCGAGGGCGAATGCGGCGAAATGCACGCCCCGGAAACCCACCTTATCCCGCGCGCCTTCATGGCCGCCGTCGGCGTCATTCCCCGGCTGGAACTGTTCGGCGACGACTACCCCACCCCGGACGGCACCTGCATACGCGATTACGTGCACGTGCTCGATCTGGCCTCGGCGCATCGCCTGGCCCTGGAGTACCTGACCCGCGGCGGCGCGGGCCGGATTTTCAATCTGGGCGCGGGCGCGGGCTTTTCAGTACGGCAAATTCTTGACGCGGCGGAAAGAGTCTGCGGCCATTCCGTGCCGCACGTTGTGGCCCCCCGCCGCCCCGGCGATCCGGCCGAACTGGTGGCCGACGCCGCTCAGGCCAAGCGGGAACTCGGTTGGACCCCCGGACATTCCGGTTTGGAAGAAATCATGGCTACGGCCTGGAACTGGCACGCGGCCCGAGCCGCGATCTGAATATCGCCTTCAGAGCGGCCACCAGCCTCCGTATTCCCGCACAAGGTCCATAAGTTCCCGTCGCTCCAACACCCAGAACAGGGCGCCGGCCAAGGCCAGGAAAACATACTCTCCCAGGCCGCCGGTACGGCACAGTCCCAGCGACCACTTGCCCCGCCGCGACCAGGGGACGAGCGGCACCCCCGCCGTGGTGCAGGCGTCCAGGGCCACATGACTCAACGCCCCGAAGCCCAGACCGGCCGCCGTGTACGCCGCCGCTTCCGGCAACGCTCCCGACATCCCCAGCGCCCATACGGCCAACCACCATCCGAACCAATGGGTCGTTCCTCGATGGATGCGGTTGAACGCCCGCCGGCGGTCGCGCGCCAAAGCGGCCCGCTTCTGATCCAGCACATCGGGCAGCACGGCTCCGGCCCAGGCAGCCCCCACGCCCGCAGCGGGCAGCCCTAAGCTGAAGGCCGCGCCCACGGCCACGGCCTGATGGGTGATCCATTTCAAGATTACGCCTCAGCCGCGCATGTCGCGCAAAGTTTCGTCAGCCCGGCGGGCACGAGCCGCGCGGGCCACGTCCACCGGCACCACGGCCCGACCTATGGGCCACAGAGCCAGGCTGGCCAGTTTGATATGCTGCCAGGCGAAAGGAATGCCGATAATGGTCACCGCGCAGGCCGCCGCGGAAATCAAATGCCCTATGGCCAGCCAGATGCCGGCCAGCACGAACCAGATGATGTTGCCCACCGTGCCCAGGGGGCCGGTGCCGATGTCGTGGCGGCCGTAAAGCTCGTTCCGGGCCACGACGTCGCGCCCGAAAGGCCAGAAGGCGAACTTGCCCAACACAAAACAGGCCCGTCCCCAGGGAATGCCCACAATGGTCACGAAAGCCAACACTCCGAACGCCCACCAGGCCAGCCCCATGAAAAAGCCGCCCAGCACGAACCACAGTATGTTGCCGATAACGCTCATTATAATGCTCCATCGCCGCGTGGCATGATGCTTTTTTCTGTTGTGATACCATACGAAATACCGCCCGCCGCGGCAACCCGAGGCTGGCTCTGCAAAAGACGTATCCACGTTTTCCGCTTTCACTTGGCAACGGGCTCCGTCGATTGTCAACGCGGTGATTTTTGCCTACACGTTCAACTGCACGCCTTATTTTTGGACATATTCCTCAGGCACGTAATTTGCATTATAGTCGATACGTCAAAAAGACGCCAAGTCATCTCCCGCCGAGGCCCCGTATGCCGCACAATTTCATTCCCCGTTTTCTTAACCTGGGTTGCGGTCCGATCTTTTCCCATACGCCGGAATGGTTGAATATGGATCCGGACCCGGCCGTCGGAGAACGCGACCATGTGTGCGCCTACCCCCCGGTTCTGGGCGTTCCCTTCGCCGACAACCGCTTTGACGCTGTTTATCATGCCCACTTGTTGGAAAAACTTGCACGCGGTCAGGTTCTACCTTTCCTACGCGAATGTTTCAGGGTGCTGCGGCCCGGCGGCATTCTACGCATTGTCACCAAGGATGTGGAATCACTACTAAAATCCTATATCGACGCTCTAACCGAAGTTCGAGCCGGTGAGCCGGACGCTTGGGAACGACTGCGTTGGATGCAGGCCGAACTGTGCGCTCCTTGGAGCAAGACGGGCCGCCGGGACCAGATGGAAGCGGTGTGGCGCGGGGCCTCGGATTCCGCAGCCGCTTTCATTCGTTCGCGCGTGGGGACGGCGCTGGATGCCGTCACTCGAGAGTCGGCCCCCCGCTCGAGCTCTATGCCTGAAATTCCCCTGGGATACGCTGCTGAGGAGGCCCCTCCTTCCGCCGATCGTATCCGCTGGCTGTACGACGTGTGCACCCTGTCCGCCCTGTTGGAAGAAGTGGGGTTTGAGAATACGCATTCCGTCTCCTTCACGGAAAGCGCGTTGCCCGATTTTACGTTGGACACCGCGCCGAACGGGATGCCCCGCCACCCTCATTCTCTGTATCTGGAGGCCCGCAAACCTTTCGGTACGCCAATTGCGGAGCCGCGCGTCACCCTGTTTTCCACTTCGGACGCAGGCGGAGCGGCCATTGCCGCCCTCCGTCTGCATCAGGCTCTACGTGGCGAAAACGTGCCTTCTTTGACCTATGTTCAGCATAAAAGCGGCAACACCCCCCTGGTATATGTCTGTCACTAATACACATCTGACGCTGCCGACGATCTACTTTGTGT
>UQJT01000063.1 GCA_900541395.1 uncultured Desulfovibrio sp. | reverse complement strand
CTCGCGGCCCGTCGCATACCCGGCCTGACTCAAAAAACCTGCGGGCAACACCCCCCGGCACCCCGTCGCCCCCACGTCGGCTCGCCACAGAGCGCCCACGGCCCGGTCCGCCCAGTCCGCGCGGGCGGGGACATCGCCCGCACGGATAAAGGCCAGCGCCCCGCCACGAGCCGCTCGGGCCGCCGCTTCGGCCAGTCCGAACGCATCCGGACGACCCGACACAGGCACCAAACGGGCCCGGCATTCCGCAACCAGTCGCTCCAGAACCCGGATTTTCGCCGGGGGCAACGCATCGGCCGCCACGGCCACCACGCCCTCCCGTTTGGCATAGGAACAGCATTCCAAAACGCGGCGCGCGGCCTGGACGTCCATACCTTCCGCCTCCACCAACAGACACAGACTGAGCAAAGGCGAGGGAGAAGGCGGAGCGAAGCGCACGGCGGCGTACAACGAATCGGGCTGCAACGTGAATTCGGCGCGCAGTCCGGCGTTTGCCGCATAATCCCGGCGGGCGGCCAGCGAGGCGGCCCGCGCGTACGGTTTCGCGTTCCAGCCCCGGGACGTGCTGCCCGCGTGACGACGCCAGTGATACAGAGGCTCCGGCACGTGGGTAAAGGCCTCCGGGCCGAAAACAGCCAGACAACGCAGGGCGAGATCGTGATCCTGGGCGCCCTCCAGGCCGATCCGAAATCCGCCCAGGCGGCGCAACGCGCCGGTCCGGTAGACGCCGAGATGCGAAACAATGTTGAAAGCCAGCAACAAGTCGGGGTCCGGGCCGGGTTTGAAAAAGGGGTTGTCTCTCCGGAACACGCCGGGCGCGTCTTCCATCTGATCCTGATCCGAAAAAATCACGACGGATTCGGGATGGCGGACGGCGGCGGCGACCATGCGGGCCAGGGCGTCCGGCTCAAGAATATCGTCCTGGTCCAGCAGGGCGCACCACTCGCCCCGAGCCATATCCAGGGCCGTGTTGGTGGCCGCGCAGATATGCCCGTTGACCGGACGGAACGTCAGGCGGAAGCGGGCGTCGGCCTCGGCATAATGGCGCAGAACGGCCGCCGCGGCGGGGTCCGTGGACGCGTCGTCCACCGCGCAGCATTCCCAGCGGAGCCAGGTTTGGCGCGTCAGAGAGGTCAAGGCCCGGTCCAGATGTTCCGGTCGAGGATTATAGACGGGCAGCAGCACGGACAGCAAAGGCCCGGCATCCGGCGGCCCCGACTCTTCCCTTCGGGCCGCGTCCAGTTCGCGCCAAGCGTCGTAAGGCGGGCCGGTCAGGGGCGGCCCGGCAAACGCGCCGCGCGCGAACAAGGCTCGCAACAGGCTCAGACGGGCGGCTTTACCGCCTACGCGCTCCGCCTCGTCGGCCAGGCAGGCGCTATGCTCGCGCAACCCGCCCCCGTCCGGCCCGACCGCCCGGTCGCCCGGAAGGGCAGAGAGCATTGCCCCGAAGGGGTCAACCACGCCCGCCCTCGTCTCCCGACAGGCGTTGGTAAAACGCCTCCACTCGGGCGGCGGATTTATCCCAACTGAGATAACGGCGGGCGAAATCACGGCCGTTTTCGCCCAGGCGACGAGCCAGAGCCGCGTCGTCCATAAGACGTATGACGTTGCGAGCTATATCCTCGGCGCTGGAATCGGTCAGGAACAAGCAGTGCTCTCCGTGCTTCAGATACAAGCCCAAATTGGCGGGCGAGGTGATCACGGGCCGCCCGCTGGCCAGAAAGAAAGGCAGCTTGGACGGAAACCGACAATCGTCAAAGGGGCCAGGCACGCCGGGCTGGACCAGGATGTCGGCCATGCCGATCAGCCCGGGCAACGCCGTGGCCTTGACGTGTCCCACATGAGTCACGTATCGGTCGCGGGCGGCTCCGGCCTCGGGAGAAATCTCCGCATACTCGCCGCCCGCACGGATCAGGCGTACGGGACGCCCCCATTCGGCCAGTTTGTCTAGGGCCAGATACAATTCCTGCATGACGTGAGCATTGGCAAAATGAAAGTTGCCCGGATAGACGAGCACTGTGGCTTCCGGCGCGATGCCGAGCTGAGCCCGCATTCTGAGGTTGGGCACAGGGGACAAACGGAAAAAAGCGTCCTCGCAGGCAGGCCAGAACACTAGGGACGGCACGTCTGCGGGCACGAAACGCCGCAATCCTTCAATAATGCAGGTTACTCCGGCCGCCCCCTCCAGAAAACGCTGATGCAGCACGGGATGGCAATAATTCGGCGAAATCTCGACATGCCCGCGCTTTGCCGCGGCGTACAAACGTTCGAACGGGGCTTTGTATACCTTTTCAAGGATATAGCGCTCGTTGTCCTCCAGATGAACAAAATAAGGTCTGCCGGTCGCTGCCGCCAGTCCTTCGGTCACGATGCGCACTCTTTCCCGTGGGGTCCAGGCATGCAGCACGGCGTTCCTGAACAAGGGCGAACCGCGTTGAGCCAGATGAAGCGCGTCTGACGAGTCCATAGTGGCATAGCATGGTTTGCCGAAATACTCATCGTCGTTGTTCGGCGATGGCAACAGCACCAGGCAGCGGTGCCCCCGATCGGCCAGAGCATTGGCGAGGAAATGGATATGCACCCCGCTGCACCCGCTGTACCTGTCGTAATTGATGAAAACGATGTTCATGGGAAACTCCGTGGCCGAAATTCCGGCTCCGGCTCGTCGCTCGACGCCCGCCTGCCGCGAAAAGACATATTTTTCCGCAGGCGGGCGCGAACCGGACGCGGGGACGGGGGGAGACAAACGTCCCCCGGCGGCACGCGGAACCACCCCGCACGCCGAGCGCCGATCTTTACTCGCCCGACATTTCGCGATCGCGGCGCATGGCAGCGAGTACGGCGTCGGCCACGTGGCCGCGCACGGCCGTGCGTTCCAGGTGGTTGACCGCGTAAATGGTGACCCCGCCGGGGGAGCAGACGCGAACGCGCAGATCCGCGAAGCTTTCCGGACTGTCCTGAGCCAGCCGGGCCGTCCCCTCCATCGTGGCGGCCACCAGTTGTTTGGCCACATCGGCCTTGAACCCCATAGTCACGGCGGCGTTGTGCATCCCTTCCATGAACAGGCAGGCGTACGCGGGCCCGCACCCCGCCAGCGAACTGAAGGCCGGGAACTTGTCCTCGGGCAGAACCACGGCCATGCCCAACAGCCCGAACAGCTCCCGCAACAACGTTTTCCGGGCTTCGGTCAAGGCCGGATCGTCCAGGCAAAGAGCGAAGACCCCCTTGCCCACCAGGGCCGGCAAGTTGGGCATAACCCGCGCCACCGGGCATACGCCGTCCACTCCCCGCCGCAACTGCTCCAGCGAAAAAGCGGCCGCCAGCGAAACCACCAGCTTGGAGGCGTCCAGCCGGGGACGAATACGGGTCAACATATCCGCCATCTGATGCGGTTTGACCGCCAACACAATGATGTCCGCTTCGGCCGCCAGAGCCTCGGGGCTGTCGCTCCATTCCACGCGGCCGGGTTTGTCCGCCGGGCTCAAAGCCTCCACCTTGGCCCGAGTGTGGTCGTGGCCCAGCAGGCGCAGCGCGTGTTTATCGGCCAGCCCCCGGACCACGGCCCCGCCCATGTTGCCGCATCCGATGCAGCCCAGGACGGGTTCGGCGCTTGGCATGGAAGAACTCATCCCACGATTTCCAGAGCGTTGAAGAAATAGGCCATTTCAAAAGCCGCGGTTTCCGGAGCGTCGGAGCCGTGCACGGAGTTGGCCTCGATACTTTCGGCGTACTTTTTGCGGATGGTGCCTTCGGCCGCGTTGGCCGGGTTGGTGGCGCCCATGAGATCGCGGTAACGGCGGATGGCGTCCTCCCCTTCCAAGATGGAGCATACCACCGGACCGGAGCACATATATTCCACCAGGCTGTTGAAGAAAGGACGCTCCTTATGCACGGCGTAAAAACCTTCGGCCTGGGCGCGGGTGAGCTGAATCATCTTCATGGCTTTGATGCGCAAGCCGCTCTGCTGGATCATGGCCAGAATTTCGCCGCTGAGGTTGCGGGCCACGGCGTCGGGCTTGATGATGGAAAAAGTGCGCTCGATCATGGTATCTCCGTAAAAAGGGCGGACGCGCCGCCGTTGGTGTTGTCCGGCCACGGGGCCAGAGGGGCGATATCCACATCCCCGGCCCGATAGCCGGTCCAGGCGGCCAGCGCCGCCAGGGTGGCCGGCCGGGGGTGGCCGATGACGACGGCCGCCCCGTGTTCGCGCGCCAGCTCCAGACCGCGATCCAGGGCGTTCAGCACGGCGGCCTTGTCGTGCCGTCCGTTCTCGTCGTCCAGAAACAGGGCTCGCCGCCGGGCGGCAAGCCCCTGTCGCCGGGCTTCGTCATAAAGTACGGAGGCGGCGTGGGTCAAGCTGTCCAGTACCAGAATGTCCGGTCGCAAACGGCGCAAGGTCGCGCATAACGCTCGGGCCGAGGCCGGGTCCGATGTGAAACGCGAGCCCATGTGATTGTTGACGCCCTCGACATAGGGCACCAGCCGCAGGCTTTCGGCCAGCTCTTCCTCCAGCCGGGCCGGGTCCATACCCACCCGCAACAGCTCCGGAGCGGCGTCGCCCGGGGCATGCCCCACGGGCTCCATAGGCTGATGCAGGAATACCTGGCGACCGCGCTCGCGGGCCAGGGTGGCGACATAGGCGGCGCGGGCGGCCCGGGGCCATACGGACAGCGTGACCGGATAGGGCAGAGCCAGGAGCTTGCGGGCCGCCGTTTCGCTTTCTCCCATGTCGTCCACGACAATGGTCAGCCGGGGCCGGGAGCCGTTCCCCCCATACGCCGCGGCCAGAGGCAGAGGCGGCAGGACGCGGGGTTCCGATCCGCAATACACGCTGTGGGTGATCTCCTCATCCGCGGTCACAAAATAAAGCCCCGCCCCCTCAACACGCAGACGGGCACGGGGGGCCCATACCCGCAGAGACTCGCGCAGGGCGGCGACAAAGTTTTTTTCCGTCACCGCCTTCCGGTCAGTGCCGGAAGAGGCATCCAGACGCACCGCCAGGCGCAGAAACGGATACACCTGCCCGGCCCTGGTCAGACGCGTTTCGGAATCCAGCACTTCCAGCCGCGACGGGGCCAGTCCGAGACGGGCCGCCGCCTGCAAAAGCGCGGTGTCCACCTGACGGGCGGCGTCGGCCAGAGGAGCGAACGAGCCCTCATTGTAGGGAGCGGCTCCGGGCGACAACGGGCCGCCTGCGGTTTGGGCCGGGCCGAGCGCGGCCGCCAGTTCCGCCGCGTCGGGAACGACGGGCGAAGTATGGGAAACGAGGGGCCGGGCGACCTCCCGCATGGCATCCGGAGCGTCCTGCGTGGCGGACGGTCCGACATCCTCCGCAGACGAGGAAACAAGCGCCGACGGTCCGGAGGCGATCCGTTTTTCCGACCAGGCCGACAGCGACGACAGCGCGCCGCCGATCACGATCAACGCCGCCAAGGCGCTCAGGACCCGCAGAGCGGTCCGATCCCGCAGCAGGACGGGGCCGCCGTCCGCGCCCAACCGGAACCGAACCAGACGAACCCACGCGAGAAACGCGGAAAGTCGGGAAAATCGGGAAAATCGGGCCGAGCGGATGGAACGCAAGGAACGGCGCATGAAACCTCTCAAAAAAAACGGCCGCTCCTTCGGAGCGGCCGACGTAATGCGGCGACACGGCGTCCCGCCGCCCCAAACCGGCGCGAACGCCGCCTATTCGTGCAGCTCGCGCAAGGCGGGCAAGGTCTTCACAAACTGGAGAGCCATGCGCAACTGGTTGTCCTGGGCAAGAATGGCCTTGGTTTCGGCATCTTCCTCGGCGGCCTTTTTATCCTTGTCGGACTTGGCCGCTTCCCCGCCTTTTTCCAGATGACGGTTGAGATCCTGCTCACGTAGAGAAAAACCGTCCATGCCGTCCTTTTCCTTGGGGGCTTCCCAGAGGATTTCGAAATCGGGCACAATGCCCTCGGCCTGAATGGATTTGCCCGAAGGCGTATAGTACAGGGCCACCGTCAGCTTGAGGCCGGTTTTGTCGGGCAGGGGAATGATGTTCTGCACCGAGCCCTTGCCGAAAGTGCGCTCGCCCAGGATGAGGGCGCGCTTTTGATCGCGCAGGGCGCCCGCCACGATTTCCGCCGCCGAAGCCGTGCCCGCGTTGACCAGGACCACCACGGGGGCGTCGACGTCCGTGCTCTGAGACCGGGCCGTGTAAGTACGGTCGCTGGAGGCGTCGCGTCCGCGCATGGACACGATGGTGCCCCCTTTCAGAAACACGTCGGACACGCTGACGCTCTGATCCAGCAGGCCGCCGGGGTTATTGCGCAAATCCAGAACAATCCCTTTGATCGCGCCCTTGGCCTGGGCCTCCTTGATGGCGTCCAGCAGTTCCTGAGTGGTGCGGCCGCTGAAACGGGTCAGACGTATCCACTGGTAACCGGGCTCCAGTTCACGGCTTTTGACGCTGACGACCGGAATGGCGTCCCGCTTGACGCGCATGGTGACCGGCTGTTGCGCGCCTTTGTGCAGAACCAGCAATTCGACCTCGGTACCGCGTTTGCCGCGCATCCGGGTGGCCGCCTCGGACAGATTCATTTCCAGAGTATATTGACCGTCGATGGCCAGAATGATGTCGCCCGCGCGCAGTCCGGCTTTGTAACCCGGCGTGTCCTCAATGGGCGACACTACCAGCACCTGGCCGTTTTCGGTGGTGATTTCCACGCCCACGCCGAAAAATTCGCCCGAGGTGCTTTCCTGCATCTCCTGAAATTCCTTGGCGGAGAGCAGTGTGGAATGAGGATCGAGCCCCTGCAGCATCCCCTTGAGGGCGCCGTCGATAAGTTCGGACTGTTTGACGTCCTTGACGTAATACTGCTCCACCATGTCCAGAACCTGGCTGAAGCGCCGCAAGGATTCGTAGTCCGCGTCCGCGCTGCGGGCGCGCATGACGCCGCCGCCGGCAAGAAACAGCACCAAAGCCAAAGAGCAAGTCGTCAGGACCCGCAAAATCGTTCGCATGTAATCCTCCACGGCAATCAGACGCGGCGCGGGCGGGAGCAGGAATTCCCGGCCGGGCCGGACAGCGGGTCCGAGTGCGGACACGTCAAAGCAAGATACGACCGATCCGGGCAAAAGGCAATGGAAGCCGGTGCGAAGCGGCCCTGACGACCGGATGGCACAGCCGAGGCTTCACCGCCGGGATGAAGGCGAACGATGGGCGGCCCGGTACGCGGCCGGGGTCATGCCCGTGTCCTCCCAAAATTTTTCGTAAAAATGGGACAGGCTGTTGAAGCCGGACCCCAGGGCCACATCCAAAATGTTGCGCGCGCCGGCGCGCAGGCTTTCCTTGGCTTTTTCCAGACGCACCCGGCACATGTAGCGGCCGGGAGTGGTGTGCAGACGTTCGCGGAACAGGCGCGCAACCCGTCGCTTGCTGAAACCGCACGAACGCACGGCATGATGCAGCATCTCCCTGTCGGCGTAAAATTCCGAAAACAGGGCGGACAAGATACGCATCTGTTCGGCCTCCACATCGCCGCCCTCGGGCATTTGCCGATCGGGGCGGCAGCGTGGACAGGGGCGCAATCCCCAAGCCCGCGCCTCGGCGGGGCTGTTGAAAAATACTATATCGCGTCGCCGGACGCGCCGCTTCCGACAGGAGGGGAGGCAAAACTCGCCCACCGCCGCCGAGCCATATAAAAAAACGCCGTCGGCGCGTTTGTCGTGCCGCAGCGTGGCCTCCCATTTTTCGTCGTCCGTCAGCATTACCGGTACCTTTAGCATACCCGGGCTATACACGGCGCGCCTTTCATGGCGATGTCCGTCGCTTCGGCAGACATCATGCGGAATGCGAGGGAATATTCCCGGCAAAAGAGGCTCGCAAACAAGGTCGCAAGATGGGTACACTGACGACAACTATTTGGTTTCTTGATATAACTGTCAATTCCTATATATCGTCAATCCTCACTTCACTGATGCAGATGAACAGATATGAGCCCGGGGCCGTCCGGAAGTCGTCTCGCCGGCTCAAACCCATAGCCGGGCCAAGAGACAGCACACCCCGATCCACAACCAGACAGGAGCCATAAAAATCAACGCCTTACGCCGCAGAGGCACGGAAGAACGAGCGGTCAGATACCAACACAGCACGGCCACGGGCAGCCCCAGGCAGCCGAGCCCGAACAGCCACACCCCGACCCGAATCGCGTCTTCCCCTCCCGGCAGCAGGAAGGGCAGACGGTCCGGACTGAAAGTCGGACTCAACCACATCAGCACGGCGGAAAACAACAGCAGGCAGGCTCCGGCATAAGAAGCCCGGCGGGCGCGCGCCCCCACGGTAACCGTATAATAATCGCGGCCGAAATCGTCGGTCCCGCGCCTCAAAGCCTGCCGGATCAAGCCGAGTCCCGACGCCGCGGCGGGCGCCAGGGTTGCGCAAGTCAGGCCGAACAAGACCGTCAGACCAGGATCGGCGGCGTCCGCCGCGGCGCGGACCACGGCCCCAAAGGCCTGCATAGGGGCGGCCGGAGCTCCGCCGTCCGCATCCAGTCCCGCGCCGCGTAAAAAACCCCAGACAAACACGGCAACGCAAAAGGCGGCGACCACGGCGCACACCCCGGACAGCCAGGCGGCGAAACGCGCTCCGCCCGCATGCCCGGTCCGACGCACGGACCGCCCCAACAGGGAAAACAAGGCCGCCAGAAAGCCGCCGCCCACGGCCGTCCACCACACCAGACGCCAGGGGCCGACCGCCAATCGAGCGACGAGGCCGCCGGCCAGCAGATCCGCCGCCACGGCCAGTACCGGCAAGAGCTGGGTCACCCAGAACAGCGCCCCGATCTGATCCGCGCTTTTATCGTAGAAAGCCCGCCGCCGCGTCACGGCCCGGCGGCGTTCGGCCAGTATGGTGAACGGCAGCGCCGCCCCGGCCAGAAACCAAACCAGCAGCAGGGATAAAACGGGCAAAATGGCGTATTGCATGCGTACTCCGACGACGAGGGACGACCTCGGCCAAACAGGACATTGCCGCAAACCGGACCGCTTCTTTTTCCGGGAAAAGAACTTCGGGGCTTGTTTGCGGACCAAGAATTTCTTAGTCTGAGTCAGACGCCGGGGGGGCTCTTTCGGCCCGCCCGGCCATGTTTCAAGCGGTACGAAATGTCCCGCAGCGCGTCAAGAGGATATCCATGCGCAAACCTCGGTTGGGCACCGTGCTATTAATTATGTGGGGCTTGTTGCTCACCGCCGGGGTGGGGGTCTACCTGGCCTATCTGCAACCCGCCCGGCTGGGGCGCACCGTATCCGACACTCTGGAATCCGCCCTGGGTGTGCGTTGCGTCATACGCCAGGTGGATTTTTCGCTGGTGCCGAGGGCCGAGGTAATCATCCGGGGCATCCGCCTCGCTCCCGGCGCGGTGCCCAACGTCAACTTCCGGGCCGACGCATGCCGGGCCGAACTGAGCTGGCTTTCGCTGCTCCGCCTCAAGCCCGTTCTGCACAGCGTGGAACTGGAAGGCGCGGTGGCCGACATCGTATGGCCGCTGCCGGGCTTTGCCGCTTCCTCTTCCGGAGAGGTCGCCAGGGCCGACGGCCCCCGTCCTCTGCCCGCCC
>UQJT01000062.1 GCA_900541395.1 uncultured Desulfovibrio sp. | reverse complement strand
GTCGTAGCGGGCGGGCAGGAAACGGGTGCCGAGGGGAAAAGCGACTTCAAAAAACGCCCGGTGGGTGGTGACGGCCGCGCCCACCAGGTAGTCGGGCACGATCAGATCGCCGTGCACCGTGTGGCTGAGCGCGTCCAGGTCGTCGATGCCGCCGGGTTCGGGCAGCAGAACGATGCGTTCCTGCAGGCGGGGAAGACCCGCCTCGTCCGCCACATAGTCGGCGCTGTACATCCACCCGCGTTGGGCGGGGATGAGCACGCCGACGCGTTCGCCCGGGTTGGCGAGGACGGTGGCGGCCAGGCATTGCATGAAATCCAGCCCGGCCTGGCGCGCGCCGTTGGCTCGGGCCAGCCCGGCGGCCGTGGACAGGGCCAGGCGAATGCCGGTAAAGCTGCCTGGCCCGGCCACGCAGGCCACCCGTTCGATGTCGCGCGCAGCGCATCCCAGTCGACGGCAGGCATGATCCAGAGCCGTGGCCAGCAATTCCGTGCCGTCGTTGCGGGTCAGCCATGTCTGGGCGCACAACATGACGCCGTCCCGGCTGAGTACGAATTGCACGTGCTTGGCCGCCGTGTTGAGAGACAAGGTCAAAGGCATGAAGCCGTCCTCGCGGGGGTTGAAGGTTGCCGTGCGTGTTTCGCGGGGTCGTGGCTCAGCGGAACCAGCGCATCACGTCGTTGAACGTGGCGAAAACCATGACCAGCACCAGCAGCGCCACCCCGGCTTGCATGGCCCGTTCCTGAATTTTTTCCGGTACCGGCCGCCGAATGATCATCTCGATAAGGCAGAACAGGATCATTCCCCCGTCCAGCACGGGCACGGGCAACAGGTTCAGCAGGCCCAGGTTGACGCTGATCAGCGCGGCCAGCAACAGCAGAGGCACCAGCCCCACCTGGGCCTGGCCGCCCAGCATCTGGGCGATAAGGATGGGACCGCCCACGGAATCGGCGGGCACCGACCCCGTGATCAGTTTCTTGAGGCCGGTCAGGGTCAGATCGATCATGGACCAGGTGCTTTCCAGGCCGAGTTTGGCCGAGGCCCAGAATCCCTTGGGCTCATAGCGCACCGCGTCGCCCGCCTGCACCCCGATGAGCCAGGCGCTTTCCTCTTCGCCGAACAGATTGGTGCGGGCCATGCGTCGGGGCGTCATCGACACCGTGCGGGTTTCGTCGCCCCGGAGGATTTCCACGCTCAGAGTTTTGCCGCCCGACTCGCCCACATACTGCGGCACCTGGGCCCAGGCGTCCACGGGCCGCCCGTCGATGGACACGATGGTGTCGCCCGGCTCCAGCCCCGCTTCCTGCGCGGCGCTGTCCGCCATGACGCCGCCCACCACGGGCAGGGTGACGGCCAGACCGGTGGCGAAGGTGACGCCCCAGTAGATGAGCCAGGCCAGGAGCAGGTTGGCGAACGGACCGGCGAAGGCCAGGATAAGACGCTGCCAGGCCGGACGGTTGGACACGGCTTCCTCGGGGGTGAAGCCCAGTTCCTCCACCTCGTCGCTGTATTCGCCCACGGCCGCCACATAGCCCCCGATGGGGAACCAGGACAGGCGGTAATCCGTTTTGCCCCGCTTGAATCCCCACAGACGGGGGCCCATGCCCAGCGAAAACGTCACCACGCCGATGCCCATGATGCGGTTGGCGATGAAGTGCCCCAGTTCATGAAAGAAAATCAGTCCGCCCAGCACCAAGACGACGGCCAGGACGGGAATGCCGTAAGTCACAAGAATATGGAGGATGGAATCCATAAGATTGGCGATGCTTCCGTTATAGAGCGTGCCACCGGGCGGCACGGTTGCGGGTGGCGGCGTCCAGCGCTTCGAGGCGGGCCAGCGTCGCGGCGATATCGTCGGTCGAGCCGGACGGCGTCGGGGCAGGCCCGGAGGGCGCGCCTCCGTCCGCCGCGTCCGCGCCCTCCGCGTCATCCAGAATATGGCGCACCAGTTCCGGAATATCCGTGAAAGCCAGGTCGCCCCGGAGAAAACGTTCCACCGCCACCTCGTTGGCGGCGTTGAGTTCCACGGTCCGACCCGCGGCCAGAGCCCGCCGGGCCAGGTCCAGACAGGGGAAGGCGTTCGTGTCGGGCCGTTCAAAGCTGAGTGTGCCCGCTTTCGCCAGGTCCAGCAAGTGTATTCCCACCATGTCGCGGGGCGGGGTCAGGGGCCAGCCCAGGCACAAGGCGATGGGCAGGCGCATATCCGGTTCGGCCAGTTGAGCCATGAGCGAACCGTCTTTCAGTTCCACCAGCGAGTGCACCAGCGATTGCGGGTGGACAAGCACGTCCACTTCGTCCACGGATACCCCGTACAGATGACAGGCTTCGATGACCTCCAGACCCTTGTTCATCAGCGTGGCGGAATCGATGGTGATTTTCGCGCCCATGCTCCAGTTGGGATGGCGCAGGGCGTCTTCGGGCCGCACCGTGGCCAGAAAGGCCCTGTCTCGCCCCCGGAAGGGACCTCCCGAGGCGGTGAGCACCAGCCGGGCCACATCCTCGGAGCGGCGGCCGATAAGGCATTGGAACAGAGCGCCGTGCTCGGAATCCACGGGCAGGATGACGGCGCCGGTCCGGGCGCAGACGGCGCGCAGCAGGTCCCCGGCCAGCACCAGGGATTCCTTGTTGGCCAGGCACAGGGTCTTGCCCGCCGCGGCCGCGGCCACGGCGGCGCGCAACCCGGCCGCGCCCGCCTGGGCCGCCACCACCATATCCACGCCGTCCAGAGCCGCCAGCGCGGCGTAAGCTTCCGGGCCCGCAAGAATGGTGGGATGATAGTCGCGCGGCAGAAGTTTTTTCAGCGCGTCCACGCCGTGGTCGCCCGTTTCATCCTGTACGGCCAGATGGGACGGCCGCCAGCGCGCGGCCTGCTCGGCCAGCAACGCGATATTGCGCCCGGCGGCCAGAGCTTCGATGCGAAAGGCCGGTCCGCCGCACGGCGGAAAAGGGACATCGGTCGACCCCTCCACCACGCGCAGGGCGTTGCGGCCTATGGAACCGGTGCTGCCCATGACGGCCAGCCGTCGTGGCCAGGGCAGGGCGTGATCCCAATCCGGTACGGCGCTGATGTATCGCATGGCTTTACCCGAAGAAGGGCACGCACGCGGCCGTGACGGCGTAGGCTCCCGAGGCGAACAGGATGCTGTCGATGCGGTCGAGCATGCCGCCGTGGCCGGGCAGCAGTTTGCCCGAATCCTTGATGTCCACGGCGCGTTTGAGCGAGGATTCGAAAAAATCTCCCAGTTGGGCCAGAATGCCCAGTTCCAGGCCCAGCAGGGCAAAGGCGGGCAATGAAGCCTGTCCGGCCGCGGCCCCGATCGCGCAACACACGGCCATGGCGGCCAGCAGGCCCCCGATCGCGCCTTCCACGCTCTTTTTGGGACTGACGGCGGGCCAGATGCGGTGCGCGCCGAAGCGCACGCCCACAAAGTAGGCCACCACATCCGACAGGGCGGGCGTCACCACCACCAGCATCTGTTCCGCCGGTGAAAAACCGAGGGTGGGGGCCAGCAGCAGGGGGATATACAGCAGGCCGGCCAGCAACACGCCGCCGCGCAGCAGCCGGGCCGAGGCGATTTCGCGTCGCCAGCCCGCCAGGCTGTGCACGGCCAGGATGAGCACGCCGCCCGTCAGCGGCAGAGTGGGGGGGCAGGCGGGCGCAAACCAGGCCAGGCCCAGCAAGAGCACGCCCAGGACCAGGCCCAGAATTTTAGCCGCCCGGTCTGCGGAGGTGGGCATGAACAGAGAATAGAATTCCCATTGGGCCAGGGCCGACACCACGGTCACCAACCCGAACAAAGCCAGGCCGCCCAGATGCCAGACCACCAGCAGCAGGGCCGCCAGCGCCAGTCCCGTGGATACGCGGGCGCTCAATCCGGCCGCTGAAAATCGATGTTCCGCCATGACGTTGATCTCCCTGGAGATGTGGATTGCTGAGCTTGCTGTCGACCGGACACGCTGTTCCGGCATCCGAGTTTCACGCCCCGCCGTCGGCGCTCTCGTCCGCTCCGGCGTCTTTTTCCCGTCCGTCGTCGGTCCGGCCGAAGCGGCGTTCTCTTTCCGCATAGCTGAGCAGGGCCTTGCGCAGTTCGGCCGCGTCGAAGTCGGGCCACAGTTTGGAACTGAAGTACATTTCCGTATACGCGCTCTGAAATAAAAGAAAATTGCTGATCCGCAGTTCTCCGCTGGTGCGGATGAGCAGATCGGGGTCGGGCAGGTCGGGTGCGTACAATTCGCGTCGGAAGCGTTCCTCGGTGCACTCCTCGGGCTTCAGGCCCGCCGCCGCCAGAGCCCGGGCCGCCCGCACGATTTCCTCCCGGCCGGAATAGCTGAGGGCTAGGGTAAAGACCATGCCGCGGCAGGAGGCGGTGCGCTTCATGGCATAGTCCAGAGCGCGCCGCGCGGCGAAGGGCAGATCCACCCGGTCGCCGATCATATTCAGCCGTATATCCCGCTCGACCAATTCGGGCACTTCGTCCCGCACAAACCGGGTAAACAGATCGAACAGAAACCCCACTTCAGCCTGCGGGCGCTGCCAGTTTTCCTTGGAAAAGGCGTATACCGTCACAAAGGGCACGCCCAGGGTCCGGCATTCGCGCACCAGGGCGCGCACCGCCTCGGACCCGGCCCGGTGCCCCTCGCTCCGGGGCAGCCCCCGCCGCTTCGCCCAGCGGCCGTTGCCGTCCATGATCACCGCAATGTGCCGGGGTAAGGTCGCGTTCGTCATACTCCATCCGGAAGGTGAAAGAAAATCGAGGCCCTGCCCCGCACCCCGCCGGGGAGCATAATGCTCCCCGGACCTCTTTATAAGGGACCGCGGGAACTTTGAACGGAAATACGTCCGGGCAGGTCACCGCGCTGTCGGTTCAAAGTTCCCGCGGCCCCACATAGGGGGCAGGGGCATCATGGCCCGCCTTGCTCTCTGTTTCCCCAGCCGCCTCGCGGCAAGGGAAATGCCCGGCTGCACCGGGCGCCCTTTGGGGCAGGTGCCGGAGGGGGCAGGGGAGGCTCCGCCTCCCCTGTCAGGCTGCTGATAAAGTCGGCAGCCCGAAAATTGCGAGTAGGTCGCGGCTTTGCCGCGCCGTTAAACGAGCGATTTTCGTGCCTTTCCGTCAAGCCGCTTGGCGGCTTGGACGGCGCAAACTCCGCAGAGCGGGGTTTGTCATCATTCTGGCAGGGGAGGCGGTGCCTCCCCTGTCTTTATATTTCCATAATTTCTTTTTCTTTGGCGGAAGCTTTGGCGTCGGCCTTGGCCACGTAGGCGTCGGTCAGCTTCTGAATGTCGTCCATGGCCTTTTTGAGTTCGTCTTCAGACAGGGTTTTGTCCTTTTCCAGCTTTTTGAGGCTGTCGTTGACGTCGCGGCGGATGTTGCGCAGCGCCACCTTGGCTTCCTCGGTGTACTTTTTGGCGACCTTGGTGAGTTCCTTGCGCCGGTCTTCGGTCAGGGGCGGGATGGAGATGCGGATAAGCTTGCCGTCGTTCATGGGCGTCAGGCCCAGATCGGACTTGAGGATGGCTTTCTCCACCAGGGCGAAGGCGCTGCGGTCCCAGGGCTGGATGGTGACGGTGCGGCTGTCGGGCACGGCCACCGACGCCAGTTGCTGAACGGGCGTGGGGGTGCCGTAGTAATCGACCTTGATGTCTTCGACCAGGGCGGTGGCGGCCCGGCCGGTGCGCAGTTTGCCGAAGTCGCGATCCAGCGCGGCCAGGGCTTTTTCCATACGCTCTTCGGCGTCCAATCGCAGGCTGTCCTTGTCCATATATCAGTCTCCCTCGACTAGGGTGCCCGCGTCTTCGCCGCAGATCACCCGTTTGATGTTGCCGCCGTCCATGCTGCACACGATGATGGGCATGTGGTTTTCCTGGGCCAGGGTGATGGCTGTGGCGTCCATGACGCCCAGGCGTCGCCGCAGGGTTTCCTCGTAACCGATGGAGCGGAATTTGACGGCGTCGTCGTGCTTGGCGGGGTCCTTGTCGTACACGCCGTCGACCTTGGTGGCCTTGATGATGGCCTCGCACTTGAGTTCCATGGCCCGCAGAGCGGCGGCGGTATCTGTGGTGAAATAAGGGTTGCCGGTGCCCGCCGCGCAAATGACGATGCGTCCTTTTTCCATGTGACGCAAGGCGCGGCGGCGGATGTAGGGCTCGCACAGTTCGGTGGTGGCGATGGCCGAGAGCACCCGGGTGGGACAGCCCGCCTTTTCCAGCGCGTCCTGAACGGCCATGGCGTTGAGAATGGTCGCCAACATGCCCATATAGTCGGCGGTGGAGCGATCCATGCCCTTGGCCGAGGAAGACAAGCCCCGAAAAATGTTGCCCCCGCCGATGACCAGGGCCAGCTCCAGACCCATGGCCGCCACTTCGGCCACCTCGCGGCAGATATGGGACACGGTTTCCGGATCGATGCCGAAGCCTTTTTCTCCGGCCAGGGCTTCCCCGCTCAGTTTGAGCAGCACGCGTTTGTACTTCAGTTCGCTCATGCGTCCTCCGCCGGTTTTTAAGGATGTTGATCCGGACCTTGCGTCGAAGCCCGCGCAGGGCGCGCGGGCGGGAGCTTCGCCGCGTCGTAGGGGGCTCCCCACGAGCCTTCCGCGATACGCACATATTTTAAAAAAGTGTAAAAAGCCGTGTGCGCGGCCATAAGAAAACCGGCCCGGCCGTCCAGAAGGCCCAGGCGGATAAAGTACATGGCCGTAAAGCGCCACAGACCGTGCGCCAGGCCAGCGGCCACGCCGCCGCGCTTGCCCCGGGACTCCAGATCGCGGGCGCCGCGCTCGGCGTAATCGTTGAGCTTGTCGAGCTGATTGCGGAAGCTGGAATAGGTGTAGTGCAGAAGATCGCCGTCCAGAGCGCCGCCCGGCCCCTCCGGAACAAAACGCTGATGCGCCCCGCTGTTTTCAATGCGGATGGCCTCGGGCCGGAACAGGCGGAACAGACGGTCGGGGTAGCTGCCGCCGTGGCGCAGAAAACGATCGAAATACCAGGTGCGGCGAGGCATGGAAAAGGCCGCGACTTCGCCGGGCGAGGCGATGGCCGCCCGGATGGAGGCCGCCAGTTCGGGCGTGCAGATTTCGTCGCAATCCAGAAACAACACCCAGTCGGTGGGGGCGTTGGCCGCCAGCCAGTCGACTCCGAAACGGATTTGGCGGGCGTTGCCCGGCCAGGGGTTCTGGATGAACAGGGCGCCGTGAGCGCGGGCGATGGCTTCGGTGCGGTCCGTGCTGAACGAATCCACCACCAGAATGCGATCGCAGAAGGAAAGAGAATCCAGGCACCGGTCGAAAAGGCGTTCCCCGTTCAGGGTGATAATGACGGCGGTGAGGGATTTTCGTGGTTCCATGCGGGCGGTGGTGGTCGAAGGTGCGGGCGGAGCCGGAAAAAAAGGGGGGACATAAAGTCCCCCCTTATTTAGCGTGAAGCCGGGGGATATTCAAGCGCAAACGCCGGAATCCCCGCCGGGGCGAACAGAGCGCTTATTCCGCGCCGAGCTGCATGCGCACGAAGCGGGCAAGGACCACGGGCGAACCGGCGGTCTTGGCGGTCTGCTGCATGAGGTCGCGGATGCTCATCTTGTCGTCGCGGATGTAGGGCTGGTCGAGCAGGCACACGTCTTTGGCGTACTTCTTGACGGCCCCTTCGGCGATCTTTTCGATGATGTTTTCGGGCTTGCCTTCTTCGCGCGCCTTCTGGCGGTAGACTTCGCGTTCGCGTTCCACCAGGGCCGGGTCGAGGCAGTCCATGTCCAGGGCCAGGGGCGAGGCGGCGGCAATCTGCATGGCCACGTTCTTGGCGAAGTCCTGCAATTGGTCGGCGGGGGCCTCGCTCTTCACTTCCACCAGAGCGGCGATTTTGCCGTTGGCGTGGACGTAGCTGCCGACGATGCCGGATTCGGCCTGCATACGCACGAAGCGGCCCAGCGTGATGTTTTCGCCGGTGGCGGAAATGGTTTCGTTCAACTGGTCGCGCAGGTTCAGGGCGTCGTCGTCCAGGCTGGCGGGGTTCCGATCGGCGATGCGTTCGGCCACGGTCTTGACGAATTCCTTGAACTTGTCGCCGCGGGCCACAAAGTCCGTTTCGCACTTCACTTCCACCAGCACGGCCAGCTTGCCGCCGTCTTTGACGCAACTGCCGATGAGACCTTCGGAGGTGGCGCGGTCGGCGCGCTTGGCGGCCTTGGACAGCCCCTTCTGGCGCAGCCAGTCGACGGCCTTTTCCAGTTCGCCGCCGCATTCTTCCAGGGCCTTCTTGCAGTCCATCATACCCGCGCCGGTTTTTTCGCGCAGGTCTTTCACCATGGAGGCGCTGATGCTCATAGTCACTCCGTTATGTTTGACCGCCGGTACGGCGGCGAGGAATACGCTTCCCATCCCTTGCGAAAAGCATCGATCGACGGAGGCGGGATGATACCCGCCGGGAAGGGAAGGGGGAGGCAGCCTCCCCCGCATATAGGGATCGCGCCGCCCGGGGCGGCGCCTGTCGACGATTTGCCGTCTATTCGGCGGCAACCTTGTCCGTGGCTTCCGAAGCCACGTCGGCGGCGGTTTCGGGCGCGGCTTCCACCACTTCCTGTTCCGCGGCCTTCTGCATGGCGGCTTCCGGCTCTTCGTCGCCGTTTTCCTTGCGCATGGCCGCGCCTTCGACGCAGGCCTCGGCCATGGCGTTCACGAACAGCTTGATGGCGCGGATGGCGTCGTCGTTGCCGGGGATGATATAGTCGATGACGTCGGGGTCGCAGTTGGTGTCGGTCACGGCCACGATCGGAATGCCCAGCTTGCGGCATTCCTTGACCGCGATTTCCTCGCGGTGGGGGTCGATGATAAAGGCCAACTGAGGCAGACGATCCATATCCTTGATGCCGCCCAGGGTGGCGTTGAGCTTGTCCAGTTCGCGCTGGAAGCTCAGAATTTCCTTCTTCTGATAACGGTTGACGGAACCGTCGGCGAACATGGCTTCAAGCTTCTTGAGGCGTTCGATGCTTTTCTGGATGGTGACGAAGTTGGTCAGGGTGCCGCCCATCCAACGGTTGGTCACGTAGGGCTGTTCGGCGCGCGAGGCTTCGGCGGCCACGGCTTCCTGAGCCTGGCGCTTGGTGCCGATGAACAGCACCTTGCCGCCGCGGGCCACGGTATCCACCAGCTTGTCGTGGGCGGTGCGGAACAGTTTGACGGTCTGCTGCAAGTCGATGATATGGATGCCGTTGCGCGCGCCGAAGATGTAGGGGCGCATTTTGGGATTCCAGCGGCGGGTCTGATGACCGAAGTGCACGCCCGTTTCCAGCATCTGCTTCATGCTGACGTAAGCCATGTTGAACTCCTTGAAACCAATGGGTTTGTCTTCCACTCCGGCCCTGGTTCTTCACCCGCGGACGCCGTTCGTCCCCGGGACCCCGAACCGCTGCCGAAGTGTGCGGCGTTGGATAACCGCGTATAGATAAGGCACATGATGAGAAAGATCAAGTCGCGGAGCGCGTCGGGGCCGCCCCGTTTTTTCGTTTGTGTCCCTTGCCCCGCCCGGAGGGCGCGGGGGATAATTATAGAAGGAATCAAGCCAAGCGGAAAAACTCAGACCTTCCCCCCCCCACATCCAGCGGCGTCGGGCTTTCCCCGCTTCCCTGTCCGTTGCGGGATTAACCGGCATCTTTCCGTTTTCTC
>UQJT01000061.1 GCA_900541395.1 uncultured Desulfovibrio sp. | reverse complement strand
GAGCGGTTTGCTGTTGAAAACGGCAAGCGCTCCGGCTGCCGCGGGAGCGGACGCCCGCGCCGAATAAGCCTGAAAACCAGGCTGTTCAGATGAAATGACGACAGCGCCGCTTTTGAAATCGGGCAATTTCAAAAGCAACATGTTCCAGGACGGCCCGGCGCGTTTCCCAACAACGACGGCCCCCGCTCTTCGGGGGAGCGGGGGCCGTCGGGGAGCCGGTTCAGGAGGGGCCGAACCGGCGAATGGGGGCTTTACTGAAGGGGCACGCCGGAGGCGCGGCCCGGCCGGGTCGCGGCCAGCAGCCCCGGCGCAAAACGCGGGGCGGACGAGGGCAGCGGCGCCAGCGGCACGGCCTCCAGGGCCTCGACCTGATCGGCCAGAGCCGCCAGATTGTCGCACAGCAGGCGCACCAGGCCCGCGTTGCCCGTCTCCAAACCGCTCAACATGGTCTGCACGCTGCGCAAATCCTGACTGATAGCCATAACCGCCCTCCCGGCACGAAAAAGAAATATATCATTGTTATCAACAAGCGCACATTGCCAAAACGACGGCCGCATGTCAAGCAAAAATTGATATATTGATTTTTTTATTCCATACCCCGCCAAAAAATCAATTGCTGATTGACTTTTATCGCCTCCTTTTTTAATATGCCGCCATGAACGAACAACACTCTTCCGAAGTTCTGGATCGCCTGCTGCAGGGCGCGGGCGTGCGCCGCGACGCCCAGTTGGCCGAGCTTCTGGGGGTAACGCCCCAGGCGGTCAGCCAGGCGCGCCGCAAGGGCCGCATTCCCGACGGCTGGATCGTCAAAATTGCCGGTCGCTTCGGCCTGTCCACGGATTGGGTGTTTTTCGGACGGGGCGCGCCCCATCGGAATACGGACGCCCCGGACGCGGACGGACGGCGGTCGGCCGCCCCGACCCGCTACGCCGAGGCCGTTCCCCCCTCCCGCCCCGGCGCGGAGGAAGACGAGGGCGAAGCGTCCGTCGACATGGCGTTGGTGCCGCTGGTGCGGGCAAGGCTGGCGGCGGGGGCGGGCAGCCTGGAAACCGACGCGGACGTGGTATCGTACTTCGCCTTCCGGCAGGACTGGCTGTGCCGCAAGGGCGACCCCGAACGCATGGTGCTCATGAAAGTGTTCGGGGACAGCATGGAGCCGGACATCCGCCACGGCGACATGGTGCTGGTGGACCAGGGACATACCCAGATTTACGGTCATGCCGTATACGCCGTGGGCGTCAACGAAGAAATCTACATCAAGCAGATCGAGACTCTGCCCGGCGGCCGCCTGGTGCTGCGCAGTCTCAACGAGCGCTACGCCCCCATCGAGGTCAGTCTGCGCGGCGATCTGGCCGATTCGGTGCGGGTCATCGGCCGGGTCATCTGGTGGTGCCGCGAGGCATAGGGCGGATTTGCCCGCCGAAGCTTCCAGCCTTGCCCTATTTTTTCGGCGGGTGTCCGCTCCACCACCAGCGCGCCCCCAGCACCGCGCCCGCAACGGCGATCAGCGCCGCCCCGATCAGCGCAAAGTGGTGGTTCGCGTCCAGGCGTCCGAAGGCCATTTCCAAAGCGGCCCCCATGAAATAACCCGCCAGGGAAAAAATCACGGCCCAGATCAACGCGCCCAGGGCGTTGAGGGCCAGAAAACGACGGGGCGAAACACCCTGGATGCCCGCCAGCATGGGAGCCACGCCGCGCAATCCATAGGCAAAACGGACCCCCAGGATAAAGGCGGCGTCGTGCCTCCGCAAAAACGGGGCCAACCGTTCCGCCGTGCGGCGCAGGCGGGGGCGCTTGGCCAAGAAGGCCGGACCGTAACGGCGGCCCAGAGCGAACATGAGTTGGTCGCTGCCCAGACCGCCCATAAAGGCGCTCAGTCCGACCCAAAACAGAGACATGTACCCTTCGCGGGCCAGGGCTCCCGCTACCAACAGCACGGTTTCCCCTTCCAGAAAGGTTCCCGCCAGGACGGCCAGGTAGCCGTAATGGTTCAGCAATGCGGTCATATGCGCGGCGTCGGGCATATCCGTCTCCCCGCTTTCGCGGCATGGCAACAGGCGATCTCCCCGGAGGGGGCGACACATCCACCGTATCCTTCCCTTCGAGTCGTTGTCCACGGGGGGATTTTTTGTCGCGTCGTCGGAGAAAGTTTCCGCTCGGGCGCACGGCGGCTCACGGACGGCGACGGGGCCTCGTCGACGATAACGGCTTGGGCCGCGGCTCGCCCTGCCTTGTCGCTTGCGGCGGGCAAAGTTTTGGTAAAATGTTTGCCCGTTTGCCTCGACCGGGGGATCGAGGTTATGATGCCCGCATGAACGACGCACTTTCCGCTTTTCTTGAGGCCCGGGGGCCGGTCCTAGCGTTGGACATCGGCAGCGGCACCCAGGATGTTCTGTTGGCTCTGCCCGATTCCGTGCCCGAAAACTGGCCCCGTTTCGTATTGCCCGCCCCGGCCCGCCGGGTGGCGGCCCGCGTGCGCGCCCTGACCGAAGCCCGTCGCCCGGTGTGGCTGTGCGGGTCGAACATGGGGGGCGGCTTTTTTCAGGCCGTCACGGACCATCTGGCCCGGGGGCTGCCCGTGGCCGCCACGTTGGAGGCTTCGGCAGCTCTGCACGACGACCCGGACCGGGTGCGGGCGGCGGGGGTGACCATTGCGGATACCCGTCCGGACGACCATGCGCCCGTCTTTCTCAGCGACTATGATCCGGGCTTCTGGAACGCTTTTCTGTCCTCGGCCGCGCTGCCCCCGCCCGCTCTGGTGACGGCCGCCGCGCAGGATCACGGCGTCCACGCCGATATGGGCAACCGCGAGGGCCGTTTCCGTCTGTGGCGCGAGCTTCTGGCCCGTTCCGAGGGAGAGCCCGCCCGCTGGCTGTACGCCGTTCCGCCGGCCGCGTGCACCCGGCTGGCCTCGCTGAGCCGGGCCATAGGCGGCGGTCCCACGGCCGACACAGGCGCGGCCGCCGTGCTGGGCGCGCTGAGCATGCCCGAAGTGGCCGAACGCAGCGACCGCGAAGGCGTGCTGGTGGTCAATGTGGGCAACAGCCATACCCTGGGCTTTCTGGTCTTTCGCCGCCGCATCCTGGGCGTGTACGAACACCACACCGGCCTGCTGTCCACGGAAAAGCTGCTCAAGGACCTGGACGAATTCCGCCGGGGCTGGCTGCCCGACGAGCAGGTCCGGGCCGCCGGGGGCCACGGGTGCATCATGCTCGATCCGCCCGCCGAGGCCGAGGGCTTCCGCCCCGCATTCATTCTGGGGCCGCGCCGCGAGCTTCTGGCCGGTCACGGCAGCTTCATCGCCCCCCACGGCGATATGATGCTGGCCGGTTGCCACGGCCTGCTGCACGGCCTCGCCCTGCAAGCGGCCGCGCGGGGATAAAAGGAAAAATCGGGGGCGGCTCGCCCCCGAACCCCTCGGCAGAGGCTCCGCCTCCGCGCTCCGCAAGGGGCGAGCCGCCCCTTGACCCGGCATTGGCCGATTCTTGTCGCGGCGTGCCGCGACAGGAATCGACCGATGGGGGCGCAAGGAAGCACCGCTCCCTGCCGGGGGATACGGAGGCGAGCAGCCCCGATTCCCTAGAACATTTTGCTTTTGCAACGGGACAATTTCAAACGTGGCGCGGGCAGCCGCTCCCGCGGCCGCCGGAGCGGCTGCCTTTTTCAACGGCAAACCGCTCTAACGTCCGACTTCCACGGCCTTCCAGCGGCAGCACAAGCGTTCCAGGCCGTTGCAGCCCTCATACAGGAGCACGCCGAGGGCGCTCATGGCCAGGATGCCGGTGAACATTTCTTCCTGGTCGCCCCGTCCCCAGGCGTCCATGATCAAAAAGCCCAACCCCCGCCGGGTGGCAAAGGATTCGGCCATGAACAGCACGGCCACGGCCGTGCCCGAAGCCAGCTTGAGGGCGGTAAGGGCGTCGGGCAGCGCGGCGGGAGCCAGCACATGGCGGATCAATTGCCGGGTCGAGCCGCCCAGGGAGCGGAACGAATCCAGATAGCGCCGGTCCAGCCGGGCCGCCCCCGCCCTGGTGACCACCAGAATCTGATACCCGGCGGTAAGGGCGATGAGCAGAATCTTGGGCGCGTCCCCCAGGCCGAATAAGGTCAGAAACACCGGCAGCAACACGATTTTGGGCAAGGGATAGGTCAAAAACACGAACGGCGACACCGCCCGGTCCAGCCTGCGGCCGTACCCCAGAGCCAGACCCAACGGAAAGGCCGCGAGCCAGGCCAGCCCCAAGCCCGCCGTAGCCCGCCAGGCGCTGGCCCCGGCGTTTTCCCAGAACCCCCGGGTGGCCAGGGAGCGGCCGAAATAGGCCAGCACGTCCGCCGGGGGCGGCAATAAAAACGGCCCCAACGCCAGGGAGCCCAACTCCCAGACCAGCAGCAGGGCGACGAACGCCAGCCCGTACCGGATCAGCGCGCGCATGCCGGGCCTCCTTCCGGACTGTCGAGAAGCTCGGACGCCGGGTTCGGCCCGTCGGGCGGGGTCAGCGCGGCGTACACCCGCCGGGTCAAATCAAAATACGCCTCGCGCGAGCGGGCGTCCGGATCGCCGAAACAGGGATTGGTCAGCCACAGCGCCTTGCGGGCCGGACGGCCGTTGAGCACCATGATATGACGGCCCAGAAACACGGCTTCCTCCACGTTGTGGGTGACCAGCACGCAGGTGGGACGTCGCCGTCGCCACAGTTCCAGCACCGTGTTTTGCAGGCGGGCGCGGGTCAGGGCGTCCAGGGACGAAAAAGGTTCGTCCATGAGCAGCACTTCGGGGTCCGTGATCAGCGCCCGGGCGATGGCCACGCGCTGACGCTGGCCGCCGGACAACTGCGCCGGATAACGGTCGCCCAGCCCGGTCAGCCCCATTTCGGCCAGGACGGCGGCGGTCCGTTCCCGCCGGGCCGCCCGCGTCGCGCCGCCCAGTTGCAGGGGCAACCCCACGTTGTCCTCCACCGTCTTCCAGGGGAACAGGCCGTAATCCTGAAGGATATAGGCCACGCGGGCGGGGCCGGACCCGCTTTCCGCCTCCGCCGCCCGAGCGGGCCTTGCCGGAACGTCTTCCCCCACCCGGGCTTCGCCCCCGTCGGGGTTGTCCAGCCCGGCCAACAGGGTCAGCAACGTACTTTTCCCACAGCCCGAGGGACCGATGACGGACAGAGTTTCGCCCGCGTCCAGGGCAAAGCCGAGGCCGTCGAACACCGGCCCCTGCCCGTAATCCTTGCGCAGATCCCGCACCCGCAACGCGCGGCCGCGCCGTCCGGCTGCCTCGGCCTTCACGGCAAAACCACGTCGGCGGGAGTTTCCGGCATTTTTTTCAACATGCCGCCCTTCCGCATCCAGACCGCGAAGTCCTCCACATCCGCCCGCGTGGGCAACGGCGGCAGCGCGTCCGGATATTCGTCGGCTTCGTTCCGGGCCTGCCCGCCGAAGCGCAGCATACGGTACGCGTCGGCCGCCGCTTTGGGCAGCAGGCCTTTGTCGATCATAATCGCTTTGTAACGCTCGGGCTCGGCGTCGATACGGCGGGCGGCCTCGCCCAGAGCCCTCCGAAAACGGCGGACCGTGTCGGCGTCGGCGTTGTCGCGGCGCAGAGCGATGACGGCCAGGGGCGTATTCAGGCCCCGGTCGTCCCACAGGGTGCGCGCGCCTTGGGCTTCCACCAGCGACACCAGGGGTTCGGGCAGCAGGGCGGCCTCCAAGCGGCCGGACAGCAGCATTTGCAGGCGCACCGGAATTTGCCGGATATCCTGCCTTCGGAAATGATCGGCGGGCAGGCCCTGCTGTTCCAGCATCTTATCCAACAGATAGTCGATAATGGTCGCGCCGGCCACGGCGATGTCCGCGCCCTTCAGGTCCGCCAGGCTTTGCGCCTTGGACCGGGGCGACACGACCAGACCGAAATTGCGCTGCCCGGGCGACGAGTGGGTGGTGGTGGTGGTGGCGACGATGGCCTGATCCACCCCGCCCTCGCGCTGAATGAGCACGTTGATGATGTCTCCGAAATGACCGGCCAGGTTCCCGGCCCGCATGGCCGCGCCCAGTTCCAGGGCGCTCTGGAAGGGCACCACTTCCACATCCAGCCCCTCGGCCGCGAACAGCCCTTCGTCCGCCGCCACGTGCAGGACGACGGAGTCGGCGGCGGGCAGCGCCCCGATCTTCATATCCGCCCCAAAGGCCGCCGTCGCCGCCGCCAGGGTCAGCGCCGCGCCCAAGGTCGCGCGCCAAAATCCGTGCAACACCTTCATGTTTGTATCCTTTAAAAAACGGCAACCGCGTTGCCGGAAAGGCGGCCCGTGTTCCACACGGGCCGAAGACAGGCTTCGACCACCGCCGGCGGAAGCGCGCCGGAACAAACCAATGGTTTGTTCCGGCTCCGCTTCGCGCGACCTTGGTCCGCGGCCTCTCCATGACGCTCGGTCGGCTCTGCCGACACTCGCTCTCGCTTGCGCTTTACGCGGAAAGCGCTTCGCTCGCCTCGCCCCCCTATCCGCTCCACGACGCTCGGCACCCGCGGCGCGGGGCACTCGCTCTCACTCGCCGCACAAGTGCTACGCTCGTTCGCGTTGCGCGGCATGCCGCCTTCCAGGCGGCGGGGGGTCGTCGCTCCAGGCTCGCTACGCTCGCGCCTCCGGCGGTTAACGGAGGTCATGCTAGCCCGGATGGAGGCAAATGACCAGAGGGGGAACGGGCGGGCCACTTGCCACGGCGCGCGTTGCGGGCTAACAACAGATATTCTTTTCACGCGCGGCGCGCCGCGCCAAGGTGGGGACCGCCGTCCCGTGTCGGGAGCGGGGACCGTGGGAGCAGTTATGAAATACTACGACATCGCCGAAACCTGGAGTCGGGATCAGATCGAGGCCGCCCAGGTGGAACGCCTGCGCATGGTCGTCGCCCGGGCGGCCCGAACGCCCTTTTACGCCCGCATGCTGGCCGACGCGGGCCTGAGCGCCGAGAGCATCCGCAGTCCGGAGGACATCCGTCGCCTGCCCTTTACCAGCAAGGACGATCTGCGCGCCCAGTACCCCGAGGGGCTGGCCTGCGTGCCCCGTTCCGAATTCGTGCGCATGCACTGTTCCAGCGGCACCACGGGTTCGCCCGTGGCCATCTGCTACACGCAGCGGGACCTGGACGCCTGGGCCTCGCTCATGGCCCGGTCCATGCATGCCACGGGCATCCGCCGCGACGACGTGTTCCAGAATATGTCGGGTTACGGCCTGTTCACGGGCGGTCTGGGCATCCACTACGGGGCCGAACGACTGGGCTGCATGACCATCCCGGCCGGAGCGGGCAACACCCGCCGCCAGATCAAGCTGATCCGCGACTTCCAGGTCACGGCCGTGCACATTCTGCCCTCCTACGCCCTGCACGTGGCCGCGCAACTGCGCGAGGAAGGCGAAGACCCGCGCGCCCTGCCCCTGCGCATCGCCCTGGTGGGGGCCGAGCCCTACACCGAGGAAACCCGTCGCCGCATTGAAGACATGCTGGCCGTCAAGGTCTACAACAGCTTCGGCATGTCCGAAATGAACGGGCCGGGCGTGGGCATCGAGTGCGAGGCGCAGAGCGGCCTGCACGTATGGGAGGACGCCTACCTGCTGGAAATCGTCGACCCCGAGACCGGGGCCGCCCTGCCCGACGGCGAGACGGGCGAACTGGTCATGACCACTCTGACCCGCGAGGGGATGCCGCTTTTGCGCTACCGCACCCACGACCTGACCCGCATCCTGCCCGGCGAATGCGCCTGCGGTCGCCGTCACCGCCGCATCGACCGCATCCTGGGGCGTTCGGACGACATGTTCATCCTCAAGGGCGTCAACATCTATCCCATGCAGATCGAACAAGTGCTGATGAGCTTTCCCGAAGTGGGCGAAAACTATCTTATCCGTCTGGAAAGCCGGGGCCTGCTTGAAACCCTGCGGGTGCTGGTGGAAATCCGCGACGAGTGCTTTGTGGAGGATATGCGGGTGCTGCGCAGTCTGCAGGACGCCATCGCCCGCCGCCTGCGCGATGAAATTCTGGTCACGCCCAAGGTTGATCTGGTCCAAAAGGACAGCCTGCCTCGCAGCGAAGGCAAGGCCAAACGCGTGGAAGACCTGCGGGGTCGGGAGTCCTGATTGCTGTACGCCCTTGTCGTCGGTTTTCTGATTGTTCTGGCGTTGTGCGCCCTGCTCAACCTGGTCACCTTGCCCGGCAACTGGGTGTTGGCCGCTCTGGTGGTGTTGTGGGCCCTGGCCGGTCCCGACGCCGCCACGGCGTCCCTGGGCGTCTTGTTTTTCGTCGCCCTGTTCGGCCTGGCCGTGGCGGGCGAAATTGTGGAGTTCCTGGCCCAGATATGGGGCGCGAAAAAGTACGGCTGCTCCAACAAATCCACCGTGGCGGGCATGATCGGAGCCATTGCGGGAGCCATTGTATGCGCGCCGTTTCTGTTCGGCGTCGGGGCCATCTTCGGAGCCCTGGGCGGGGCGTGGCTGGGCAGCTTCGCGGGGGAACGCCTGCTGGCGGGACGCCCCGCGTCTCAGGCCGTGACCGCCGCCAACGGAGCTTTGGTGGGCCGCTTCCTGGGCATGGTGGTCAAGTTCGGCCTGGGCATCACCATGATCGTCCTTACGGCCACGGCCATCTGGCCCGGGTAAGAAGGATAAAGACAGGCCGGGCCGACGAAAGGCATCTTGGATTTTCTGTCGAAAATCCGCTTAAAACTGCCGAACTTCCAGTTCGGCAAAGACAGGCTCCGACCACGGCCGGCTACGCTTGCGTCTTGGGAGCGCCATCCGTAAGCCCCTTCGGGGCAACAGCTGCCGCTCCCAAGACTCCGCTTCGCGTGACCTTGGGCCGCTCCTCGCCCCCCTCCATGCCGGCTTCCAGCCGGCGGGGGGTCGTCGCTCAAAGCTCGCTACGCTCGCGCCTCCGGCGGTTATAAGGATACGTTATGTCCGACTCCCGTTCCGAGTTCATGCACCGATTGCGTCTGGTGTTGGTACGCACCCGTTTTCCGGAAAATATCGGCACGGCGGCCCGGGCCTCGGCCAACTTCGGGCACAGCCCTCTGTATCTGGTGCGGCCCGAACGCTGGACCAGGGAAAAAGCCCTGCCCCTGGCCACCAGTCAGGGCGCGCCCCTGCTCGACACTCTGACCGTATGCGACGATCTGGCCGAGGCCGTGGCCCCCTGTTCGCTGGTGGTGGGCACCACGGCCCGCACCGGCGGCTGGCGGAGGCAACTGTCCACCCCGCGCCAGGCGGCCGCCGAAGTGGCGGCCAGACTGGCCGCCGGGGAACAGGTGGCCCTGGTGTTCGGCCCCGAGGACCGGGGCCTGTCCAATGCCGACCTCGAACACTGCGGCCGCCTGGCGACCATCCCCACCGCGCCCGACGCCTCGTCCCTCAACCTGGCACAGGCCGTGCTGCTCCTGGTGTACGAATGCCGGTTGGCCCTGCCCGGCGCGCCCCGCCTCGACGACCACGGGGCCCTGTCCCGCCGCGTCACGCGCGAGGAACGGGACCTGCTGGACGCCACCCTCAAGCGCTCCCTCATGGACATCGGCTTTCTGCGGCCGGACAACCCGGATTACTTTTTTCTGCCCCTGGCCCGCTTTCTGGATCGGGCCGACGTGCGCCGCCATGAAATGGACCTGCTGATGGGCATCTGCCGACGCATGGCGCGCCGCGCGGCATCATCTTCCGTCGACCCCGCGTCCGCCCGTCCCGCCGCCGGAGCCGGGCCGGAGAATTAAATGGCCGAGGCGCCCAATCTGATCATTCAGCTCCAGCGCATGGGCGATCTGGTGCTCAGCTTTCCGCTGTTCGCCTGGCTGCGCCGTCTGGAACCCGACCGTCCGTTGTGGGTGGCGGCCGAACCTTCGTTTTATGAAGCCCTGCTGCCCCTGGCCCCGCCGGTGGTGTTCGCGCCGCCCGGCGCCGCCTCTTTGCGCCGGACCCGCTTCCACCGGGTGATCAATCTCAGCCACCGGCCCGAAGCGGCCCGGCTGGCCGGAGAACTGCGGGCCGAATTCCGCGCGGGCGGCGTGGAGCGGGACGGCGTGGAGCGCATCGTCGGGGCCTGGCACCTGTACCGCGCCTCGCTGGTGCAGAACAACCGGCACAATCGTTTTCACTGGGCGGACCTCAACGGCCTGGATTTGTTCGCCGAACTCGACCCCGACGGCCTGCGCCGCTGCCTGTGGCCCGAAGCCCGCCCCCCCCGGGGCACGGGCCGGGTGGGTCTGTTCG
>UQJT01000060.1 GCA_900541395.1 uncultured Desulfovibrio sp. | reverse complement strand
CGTCGGCAGCGTAAGATGTGTATGAGGGAGAGGGCGGAGGAATCGGGGGGAACGGCGGACATGACGACTCCGGGTTGCGATGGTTTGCTTTATGTTTAACCTTTTGCGCGGGCTTGGCAAGAAGGGGATAGTCGGCGTGGGAATCACGCCGCAAAGACAGACGCGGCCCCCACAGACCGCCGAAACGTTCCGGAGATGAAAAAACGCTTGACGAAACAGGCCGGCGCTACTACAAACAAACCTCACCGAACGGTAGAGGCGCGTAGCTCAGGTGGCAGAGCACTTCCTTGACACGGAAGGGGTCAGCAGTTCAAGTCTGCTCGTGCCTACCATACAACAACAATGGGAAGGGAGGTT
The DNA here is from genome assembly GCA_900541395.1 of uncultured Desulfovibrio sp. GTDB lineage: Bacteria > Desulfobacterota > Desulfovibrionia > Desulfovibrionales > Desulfovibrionaceae > Mailhella > Mailhella merdigallinarum. The sequence continues at coordinate 10,864 of UQJT01000060.1, read as the reverse complement.
CGCGCCTCCCTTTTCTGGTTTTGGAGCACCGTTCCGCGCGCCGCCGGTTCCGGCCGCCGCGGGGCGGGGCCGGGAGTTCTGGTCATGCAGGTAGCGGTCGAAGGCAAGATGGTGGACGCGCCCCAGGGCGCGACGGTGGGCGAGGCCCTCAAGGCGGGGCTGTCCGGCAAACGCTTCAAGGCGGCCCTGGCGGCCCGCGCGGACGACGACACGCTGCTCGACCTGTCCGCGCCCCTGAGCTCCGACATCCACGCCCTCGCGCCGCTTACGGCGGACGATCCCGAGGGGCTTCAGCTTTTGCGGCATTCCGTGTCCCACGTCATGGCCGCCGCCGTGCAAAAGCTGTTCCCCGGGGTCAAGGTGACCATCGGCCCCTCCATCGACTCGGGTTTCTACTACGATTTTGACGCCCCCCGGCCGTTCACCGCCGACGATCTGCCCGCCATCGAAGCCGAAATGTGCCGTATCGTCGAGGCGGACCTGCCCTTCGAGCGCGGCGTCATGTCCAAGGCCGAGGCCGTGGCGCTGTTCCGGGGCAAGGGCGAAACCTACAAGGCCGAAATCATCGACGGCATAGACGCCGACACCGTGTCCCTGTACCGTTGCGGCGACTTTCTCGATCTGTGCCGGGGCCCCCATATTCCGCGCACGGGCCTGATCCGGGCGTTCAAACTGCTGTCCGTGGCGGGCGCGTACTGGCGCGGAGATGAAAAAAATCCCATGCTGTCGCGTATTTATGGCACGGCCTTCGGGGACGAAAAGGCCCTCAAGGAGCATCTGGAGCGCATTGAGGAAGCCAAGCGCCGCGACCATCGCAAATTGGGCCGCGAACTCGATCTGTTCACCTTCCACGAGGACGTGGCTCCGGGCATGTCGTTCTGGCTGCCCAAGGGCATGATGCTGCGCACCATTCTGGAAGATTTTTTGCGCCGCGAACACCTCAAGCGCGGCTATGAACTGGTGCAGGGGCCGCAAATTCTGCGCCGCGAACTGTGGGAAAAGTCGGGCCATTACGAGCACTACCGCGAAAACATGTACTTCACGGAGATCGAAGGCGACGTGCACGGCATCAAGCCCATGAACTGCGTGGGCCACATGCTGATCTACGGCCAGCATCTGCGCAGCTACCGCGATTTGCCTCTGCGCTTGTTTGAACTGGGCGTGGTGCACCGGCACGAAAAGTCCGGCGTGCTGCACGGCCTTTTGCGCGTGCGCCAGTTCACTCAGGACGACGCCCATATCATCTGCACGCCCGATCAGCTTGAGGACGAAATTTTGGGGGTCATGCACCTGTCCAGCGACCTCATGGATCTGTTCGGCTTTTCGTACAAGATTTTCATTTCCACCCGGCCCGAGGACAGCATAGGGTCCGACGAGGACTGGGAACGGGCCACCTCCGCCCTTATCAAGGCGGTGGAAAAAGAAGGCAAGCCGTATCGGCTGAATGAGGGCGACGGCGCGTTCTACGGCCCCAAAATCGACATCAAGGTCACCGACGCCATCGGGCGCGAATGGCAGTTGTCCACCATTCAGGTGGACTTCACCCTGCCCGAGCGCTTCGACCTGACGTACGTGGGCCAGGACGGCGAACGTCATCGTCCGGTCATGGTGCACCGGGCCATTCTCGGCTCGCTGGAACGTTTCATCGGCGTGCTCACCGAACACTACGCCGGAGCCTTCCCCACCTGGCTGGCCCCGGTGCAGGCCCGCCTGCTCAACGTCACCGACGATCAGGCGGAATACGTCAAAGAGGTCAAGGCCCGTCTCAACGCCCTGGGCATCCGGGTTGAAACGGACCTGCGCAACGAAAAGCTGGGCTTCAAGGTCCGCGAGGCGCAGCTGGCAAAAATCCCCTACATCCTGGTCGTCGGCGACAAGGAGGTGGCGGACAGGGGCGTCAACGTGCGCCTGCGCTCGGGCGAAAACGCGGGCTTCCGCACCGTGGACGATGCGGCGGCCCTGATTCGGGCGGATGGGGAAGAACCTTTTAACCGAGGAGGGATGAGCTATAGCTTCGCCTAACATGCGACCTCGCCGCGACATGCCCCAGGACGGGGTGCGCCGCAACGAGCAAATTCGGGCCCGCGACGTGCGGGTGATTGGTGCGGAAGGGGAACAGATCGGCATTCTGCCCCGTATGGAAGCCATTGCCCTGGCCAAGGAGGCCGGCATGGACCTGGTGGAAGTGGCCGCCACGGCCGATCCGCCCGTCTGCCGCATCATGGACTTCGGCAAATTCAAGTACGAGCAGCAGCAGAAGAAGAAGGAAGCCAAAAAGAATCAGTCGGTGGTCCAGATCAAGGAAATCAAGGTCCGGCCCAAAACCGACGATCACGACTACGAAACCAAGCTGCGTCATATCCGCCGCTTCCTCACGGACGGCGACCGCTGCAAGGTGACGGTCTTCTTCCGCGGGCGCGAAATTGTCCACAAGGACCGGGGCCAGGCCATTCTGGAACGGGTCATCGAGGATACGAAGGATATCGGCAAGGTGGAGCAGGAGCCCAGCGCCGAAGGCCGCACGCTCCAGATGCTGCTGATGCCGCTGCCCAAAAAGTAGTCCGTGGCCGCGCCCCGCGCGGCGGCTCGAACATGGCCCGGCGCGTTTGTCGTCTCCCTGGGAAAAGGCGGCGCGATTCTCGTATCGCGGCCGCGACGGCCGCGCGTGGGTATTTTTTGCTTGCGGATTATGCGGAAATAGAGCATGATTCGCCCTTTCGATTCGCTTTAATCGAGTTCCGGACCTCGCGCCCGGACCGCGAATACCAAGGAGTAGGCCATGCCCAAAATGAAAACCAGCCGTTCCGCCGCCAAGCGCTTCAGCGCCACCGGCAGCGGCAAATTCCGCCGTCGCCGCCAGAACCTGCGCCATATCCTGACCAAGAAGGACGCCAAGCGCCGGGCCCGTCTGGGCAAGGGGGCGCTGGTGGACAGCGCGAATGTCAAGGCGGTCAAACGTCTCCTTCCTTACGCTTGATTTTTTCGGTCTTTTTCTTCGCCGGCTGCGTCGAACCGCGCTTTTTACTCGGTCATGTATGTCGCTATACACTCCCTTGTAACAAGCTTGTTTTTCTTGCCGGCAAAGAAAAATCCTCGAAAAAAAAACGGTGCTTCGCCGTCCGTGCGCGGCATGGCGGCACACAGGAAGAAACGATGAAACATTTCGCCGGAGCGGAGCGTCCGCAACGGCATCATCGCTCCGCTGGCCTGATCTCCGCCTCGCGGGGTTGAACTATGGAGGATACCATCCATGCGCGTGAAGAGAGGTCTTGCTGCCCATCGTCGGCACAAGAAATACCTGGACATGGCCAAAGGCTTCCGGGGCGGCCGCAGCCGTCTGTACCGCACCGCCCGTGAAGCCGTCGAACGTTCCCTCGCCTACGCTTACCACGGCCGCAAGCTGCGCAAGCGCGACTTCCGCAAGCTGTGGATTCTGCGCATCAACGCGGGCGCCCGTCTGAACGGGCTTTCCTACTCCCGTCTCATCCACGGCCTCCAGTTGGCCGGGGTGACCATCAACCGCAAGATGCTCGCCGACCTCGCCGTGCGCGAAAAGGCCGACTTCGCCGCCATCGTCGAACTCGCCAAGGCCAAACTGGCCTAAGTCAATCGGGGCCCGCCCCGTACCCTGCCGGGGGGAATGATTCCCCCCGGACCCCCTCATCGAGCCGATTTTCTTTGCGGCTCGCCGCAAAGAAAATCGGCAGATGCCGGGTCAAGGGGCGGCTCGCCCCTTGCGGGGTGCGGGGCAGAGCCCCGCATTTTTTCATCCTTCATCCATCGCAAGGGCCTGTCATGGATCTGCTGGAGCACATGCAAAGCCTGGCCGGGGCGCTGACCGAGCGTCTGGGCCAGGTTTCGTCGTTACCGGAGCTGGAAAGCTGCCGGGTGGATTTTCTGGGCCGCAAGGGGCGGCTGGCCGAACTCATGGCCCGCCTGCCCGAACTGCCTCCGGCCGAGCGCCCGGTGTTCGGCCAGACGGCCAACAAGGTCAAGCAGCAGCTGACCGCGCTGATAGACGAACGCAAGGCCGGTCTGGAGCGGGAAAAGGAAGCGGCCCTGCTGGCCCGCTTCGACCCCAGCCTGCCGGGCCGCATGCCCTGGGCCGGGTCGCTGCACCCCATCACCCTGGCCATGGAGGACGTGTGCTCCGTATTCCGGAGCATGGGGTACGAGGTGGTGTCCGGCCCCGAGGTGGACACCGATTTCCACTGTTTCGAGGCGCTCAACATGCCCCCCGAACACCCTGCCCGCGATATGCAGGACACCTTGTACATCAAGGACAAGGTGGTGCTGCGCACCCACACGTCCACCATGCAGATCCGCACCATGCTCCAGCGCAGGCCGCCCCTGGCCGTCATCGCGCCGGGCAAGGTGTACCGCCGCGACTCGGACGTGACGCATTCGCCCATGTTCCACCAGATCGAGGGCCTGCTGGTCGATACGAAAATCACCCTGGCCGACTTGCGCGGCACGCTGACCGCCTTTCTGAAGGCCGTGTTCGGCGAGAAGACGCGCGTGCGCTTTCGGCCCAGCTTTTTTCCCTTCACCGAACCCAGCGTGGAAGTGGATATGTCCTGCACCCGCTGCGGCGGGGAAGGGCGCCTGCACGGCGAAACCTGCCGCATCTGCAAGGGGTCGGGCTGGCTGGAAATTCTGGGCAGCGGCATGGTGGACCCGGCCGTGTTCGAAGCCGTGGGCTACGACCCCGAGCGGGTGTCGGGCTTCGCCTTCGGCCTGGGCGTGGAGCGGGTGGCCATGCTCAAGTACGGCTTGAGCGACATTCGCCTGAATTTCGAAAACGACGTCCGCTTCCTGGGCCAGTTCACGGTGTGAGGGTACGACAATGCTTCTGAGTCTCAACTGGTTGCGGGAGTTCGTGCCCTACGAAGGCACGGCGGAGGAACTGGGCGAACGGCTGACCATGCTCGGCCTGGAGCTGGAGGAAGTGGTCCGTCCCTACGAGGGTATCAAAGACGTGGTGTTGGGGCGGGTGCTGACCTGCGACATGCACCCCGACTCGGACCATCTGCATGTGACCACGGTGGACGTGGGGCAGGGCGAACCCCTCACCATCGTATGCGGCGCGCCCAACGTGGCCGCCGGTCAACTGGTGCCCGTGGCTCCGGTGGGGGCCACCCTGCCGGGCGGCCTCGCCATCAAAAAGGCCAAACTGCGCGGGGTGCCCTCGTTCGGCATGATCTGTTCCGAGCGTGAACTGGGCCTTACCGAGGATCACAGCGGCATCCTGGTCCTGCCCGAAGCCGACCGGGCCGGACGCAAGCCCGCTCCGGGCGAACGCCTCATCGAAGCCTACGACTTCGACCGCGAGGTGCTGGACATCAGCATCACCCCCAACCGGGGCGACTGCCTGTCGGTGCTGGGCTTCGCGCGCGAAGTGGCGGCGGCCTATGGCCTGCCCCTGACCCTGCCCGCCTTCGAGGTGCGGGAGTCCGGCCCCGACGTGTCCGCGGAACTTCCGATAGAGGTGACGGACGGCGATCTGTGCCCGGCCTATACCGGCCGCGTGCTGGAAGACGCCCGGGTCATGCCCTCGCCCGCCTGGATGCGCTACCGGCTGCACGCCGTGGGGGTGCGCGCCATTTCCAACCTGGTGGACGTCACCAACTATATTCTGATGGAACTGGGCCAGCCTCTGCACGCCTTTGACCGCGACAAGCTGGAAGGCGGCCGCATTATTGTGGCTCCGGCCGCCGAGGGTGAACGCCTGGTGACTCTGGACGGGCAGGAACGCGTGCTGAAAGCGGGCGACGGACTTATCCGCGACGCCGCGCGGCCCGTGGCCCTGGCCGGAGTCATGGGTGGCCTGGCCACGGAGATCACGGACGAAAGCCGCAGCGTGTTTCTGGAATGCGCCGTGTTCCGGCCCGCTTCGGTGCGCCGCACGGCCCGCCGTCTGGGGCTGTCCAGCGAAGCGTCGTATCGCTACGAGCGCGGCGTGGACCAAACCGGCATGGACTTCGCGCGGGAACGCGCGGCGGCCCTTATGGCCGAACTGTCCGGCGCAACGATCCGGACCGGGGTGTGCCGCTGCGAGCCCAAGCCCTGGAAAGCTCCGGTGGTGCGTTTCCGTCGGACCAAGGCCCAGGATTTGCTGGGGGTGCCCCTGGACGCCGAATTCTGCGCCCGCACCCTGACTTCCCTGGGGTGCGGCGTGGAGCGGGAAAGCGGGGACGAGTGGCGCGTGACCGCGCCGGGCTGGCGCTACGACCTCGCCCGCGAGGCCGATCTCATCGAGGAAGTGGCCCGCTTTGAAGGCGTGGATACCCTGCCCGCCACTCTGCCCGCCGTTGTCCGGACTTTGGACCGCTTCGGCCTACCCGAAAGCCGCCACGACTTCCTGATGCGGGTCAAAAAATGGGCGGCCGGTCTGGGGCTGAACGAGGCCGTCAATTACAGCTTTGTGGGCAATAAGGACCTCGATCATCTGCGCCTGCCCGCCGAAGGCCGGGTCAATATCCTCAACCCGCTCACCGCCGATCAGGACGTGTTGCGCACCGAACTGGCCCCCGGCCTCTTGCAGGATGTGCGCGTCAACATTGCTCAGGGCGCGGCGGGCGTGCGCCTGTTCGAAATCGCCGAGGCTTTCCGCGCGGACGCGGAGAGCGAAACCTCGGTGGCCGAAAATCGCCGTATGGGCCTGGTTCTGTACGGCGCGCGCTTCGACACCGCCTGGCCGCAGCCGGACGAAGATCAGGACTATACCGATCTTAAGGGATTGGTGGAGCACTTCTTCCTGCACTTTCTGCACCTGCCGTTGCCGCGTTTTGAACTGCTGGACGACCATCCCTACCTGGCTCCCGCCGTGGGCCTGGTTGTGTCCGACGCGGACGGCGACGAAAGGGCGGCGGGCGTGCTGGGCCGCGTAAAACCCGAGCTTGCCGACGCCTATCACGCCCGCAAGGCGGTGTGGCTGGCCGATCTCGATCTGGATTTGGTTCAGGCCCTCGCGGCGCGGGTGACCCTGGCCTTCCGGGCTCTGCCGGTATACCCGCCCGTGCGCCGCGATATGACGGTCATCGCCCCTCTGAATCTGCGGGTGGCGGCCGTGCGCGACGCTCTGGAAACCGCCAGCCGGGGGATCAAAAATTCTCTGCTGGAAAGCGTGGAACTGCATGACCTGTACGTGCCCGAAAGGGCGGACGAACGCCGTCTGACCTTCCGCCTGACTTTCCGCCATGCGGATCGCACCTTGCAGGACGCCGAAGTGGACCGCGAGCGCGAAAAGATCGCGGCGGCCCTTGTGCAGTCCCTCCCGGTCAGGATATAACCAAGACGGCCGGACGAAATACGTCCGGCCGTCCGAATCGACGACAAACCCCGCTCCGCGTTGTTTGCGCCGCCCACCGGCGGCAGGCCGCCGGGCGGGAAGGCACGAAAAATGCTCGTTGAACGGCGCGGCAACGCCGCGACCTGTCCGCATTTTTCGGGGCTGCCGAATTTCTTGGCAGCCCCGGTGGCCGGACGAAATACGTCCGGCCCCCTTTTCGACCGTGGCACCGGCAAGCAGGGGGACGTCATGTCCGGCAAGCGGAAATCCCAGGCAGTGTACCGCATAGGCGAGGCCGCGCGCGTTCTCGCCCTCAAGACCTGCGTCCTGCGTTTCTGGGAAGGCGAGTTTCCGCAACTGGCCCCGGTTCGCACCCCCAAGGGGCAGCGGCTGTATACCGAACGGGATATGGCCGTGTTGCGCCGTATCCGTTCTCTGCTGCACGAACAGGGGATGACCATCGAGGGTGCGAAGCGGGTGCTGGCGGGGGAGATGAACGCTCCGGCGGAGGGCGCGTCGTGCGGCAGCCCGGGCCGTTGCCTGGAACAGGGCTCTCTGGTCGACTCCGCGCCCGAAACCGGGGCGCGCGCCGGGGGCGCGGCTTGGGAGCGGACCGCTTTGGCCGCGGCCGCGGCCGAGCTGGAAAGCCTGCGCAGCCTGCTGCTCACGACGCCCACCCCGCTTGATTTTTCCCCTTCCTCTCCCATGGACCTTTCTTCCCCGCAAGGACGTTCGGCATGATTCTTTCTCCCTCCATGCTGTCCGCCGATTTCGGCCATCTGGCCGAAACGTTGGACGCGTTGCGCGACGCCGGTGTATCCTGGGTCCACTGGGACGTCATGGACGGCCGCTTCGTGCCCAACATCACCTTCGGTCAGCACGTTCTGCGCCAGATGCGGCCGTTGTCCCCCCTGGTCTTCGACGTGCACCTCATGATCGAGGAACCGGAACGCTATCTGGACGAATTCCGCGAGGCCGGAGCCGATCTGCTGGTGGTGCATGCCGAGGCCGCCCGTCACCTTCAGCGCACCCTGGCCGAAATCCGCCGTCTGGGCATGAAGGCCGGGGTGGCTCTCAATCCGGCCACGCCTCTGAGCGTGTTGGACTATGTATTGGATGATGTGGACCTGGTGTTGATCATGAGCGTCAACCCCGGGTTCGGCGGACAGAAGTTCCTGCCCCGCACCTTGGACAAGGTGGCGGCGTTGGCCCATCGCCTGCAGGAACATGCGGCGCGTTCCGGAATGCGGGCCGCGCGTCCGCTTATCCAGGTGGACGGCGGCGTGGACCCCGCCAACACCGGCGCCCTGACGGCCGCCGGAGCCGATGTGCTCGTGTCCGGCTCCGCCTTTTTTTCCCATCCGCCTTTTGCGGAACGGCTGGCCGTATTTGAGGCGGCGGCCGCCGGTTTCACCCACGCGGGCAGCGACCCGTCCTGATTTTCCGGAGGAGTAAACCCATGCCCACCCGTTCCGAACTGGCCAACGCCCTGCGCGCGCTTGCCATCGACGCCGTCGAACAGGCGGCCTCCGGTCACCCAGGCGCCCCGATGGGCATGGCCGATATGGCCGAATCTCTGTGGCGCGGTTTTTTGAAGCATAACCCCGCCGATCCCCGTTGGCCCGACCGCGACCGCTTTGTGTTGTCCAACGGGCATGCCTCCATGCTGCTTTACGGCCTTCTGCATCTGACGGGCTATGATCTGAGTATGGACGACATCCGCCGTTTTCGTCAGATGGGCTCGCGCACGCCCGGCCACCCCGAGGTGACGCTGACCCCTGGCGTGGAGGTGACCACCGGTCCCCTGGGGCAGGGCATCGCCACGGCCGTGGGTCTGGCCCTGGCCGAACGCTTGCTGGCCCACGTCTTCAACCGCGAGGGCTTCCCCGTGGTGGACCACCGCACCTGGGTTTTTCTGGGCGACGGCTGTCTGATGGAAGGTCTGTCGCAGGAAGCCTGTTCCCTGGCCGGAACTCTCAAACTGGGCAAGCTGACGGCCTTGTATGACGACAACGGCATTTCCATCGACGGGCCGGTGAGCGGCTGGTTCGCCGACGACACTCCGGCCCGTTTCGAGGCCTGCGGCTGGCACGTCATCCGCGATGTGAACGGCAACAAAGCCGAGGAGGTGGACGAGGCCCTGCGCCGGGCGTTGGCCGTCACGGACAAGCCCACCCTGATCTGCTGCAAGACCGTCATCGGCTACGGTTCGCCCGCCAAGGCGGGCAGCGCGGCCAGTCACGGCGCGCCCCTGGGCCCCGAGGAAGCGGCGGCCGCCAAGGCCGCCCTGGGCTGGAGCCATCCGCCTTTCACCGTGCCCGACGACATCCGTGAGGCGTGGGACGCCAAAGCCAAAGGGCGGAACGCCCAAGCCGCATGGGAGGACATGTTCGCCCGCTACCAGGCCGCCTATCCCGAATCGGCGGCCGAATTCCGGCGGCGCATGGCGGGCGGGCTGCCCGCGTCCTGGCCGGAAATCGCGTCCGCCCTGCAGGCGGACATGACGGCGGACCAGCGCAAGCTGGCCACCCGGGTATGGGGCAAGAACGCGCTGGACGTGTTGGTCCCGGCCCTGCCCGAATTGGTGGGCGGCTCGGCCGACCTTACCGGCTCGGTGGGCACCCGGCCCGCCGCATCCCGGGATATCGCGCCCGGCCGCTTCAGCGGAGACTACATCCATTATGGGGTGCGCGAGTTCGGCATGGGCGCGGCCATGAACGGCCTGGCTCTGCACGGCGGCTTCATCCCCTACGGCGGTACGTTCCTGGTGTTTTCGGATTATGCCCGCAACGTCATCCGCCTGGCCTCCCTGATGCGTAAACGGGTGATATGGGTGCTCACCCACGATTCCATCGGCGTGGGAGAGGACGGCCCCACCCATCAGCCTGTGGAGCATGTGCCCTCGCTGCGCCTCATTCCCGGCGTGGACGTGTGGCGTCCCTGCGACGGCGCCGAAACCGCCGCTGCCTGGATTGCGGCCGTGGAACGGGCAGACGGCCCCTCCTGTCTGATCCTCAGCCGTCAGGGCCTGGCTCCGCACGTGCGTACCCCGGAACAAATCTCAAACCTGCGCCGGGGAGGCTATGTCCTCCGGGATTGCGCGGGCGAGCCCGAGGTCTTATTGTTGGCTACGGGGTCCGAAGTGGACCTGGCGGTGCAAGCCGCGGCCGAACTGGCCGCCCGGGGCCGCGCCGCGCGCGTGGTGTCCATGCCCTGTTGCGAAGCGTTCGAACGCCAGGACGCGGCCTATCGGGAAAGCGTGCTGCCCTCGTCCGTGCGGGCGCGAGTGGCCGTGGAAGCCGCCGCCTCCGACTGGTGGCGCAAATACGTGGGCCTGGACGGCCGCGTGGTGGGCATGACTTCCTTCGGGGAATCCGCTCCGGCCGGGGAATTGTTCGCCCGCTTCGGCTTCACCGTGGAAAATGTGGTTCGCCAGGCCCTGGAACTGTTGTAAAAAAAGTCCATTAACCGCCGGCGTCGGTCGAAGCCTGCCTTTGCCGCACTGGAAGTGCGGCCAAAATGATGACAAACCCCGCTCTGCGGAGTTTGCGCCGTCCAAGCCGCCAAGCGGCT
>UQJT01000059.1 GCA_900541395.1 uncultured Desulfovibrio sp. | reverse complement strand
GAGGGGGCGTCAATCCGAGGGGGCATGCAGGCTCCGTCGCGCCGATGACGGATCGGCGACAAGGGTTTGCAGGCGCGCCGCGCAGGCGGCCAGGTCGTCGAACGTTTCTTCCATATATTCGGCATCCGGGGATGATGCCTCCGGTCGAGTCGCGGCATCGACCGCGTCACGTATGGACAACAGCCACAGTCCCGCCGGGGGTGCGGGGAAATGGTCCGCCCGGCGATAGGGGGAATGGGTGAGGCGCAGCATAAGCGAAGCTTGTGGAGAAGTCACCAGTACGCGTACCTCTTCCGCGCCCGCGTCCAGTTCATGCAGTTCGACGCCGGAAGGGACGATCGGTTCGCGCAGCAGCGCGCGCAGGGGAAGAAGGGCCTCAGCGCCCGAAATGGCCTCGGTGGCCCGTTCGGTTTCGCGGCGGGTGCGTTCGGCGCGGACCAGCGCCCCGGCGTGAAAGGCCGACCAGGACGAACGGGGGCGGACGAAACGGAGCACGGCTATCAGCAGTAGAGCGGCAAGGCCCAAAAGCAGGAACAGGGACGGCGGCATGGCTTTCCTCGGAACGAAGACCGGTTTTGCCCTTGACAGGATACAAGACCTCTACCTAAGACAGATGGAAGCTGGAAGAGGCTTGCGGCGTTCTTCCAATCCGGCCGGGCCCCGATATGGGGCGAGGCGCCGGATGCGGCGCGGGCCGTTCCACGGCATGGAAGCTCATCCTAAACTTACAGGGAGAGGAATATGTCCAACGCTCTGGAAACGCAACGCACCTATGCCCTGGTCGGCACGGGGGGCTGCGGCAAGACTTCGCTGGCGGAAATGCTGCTCTTTCAGGCGGGTGTCGTAACCCGGCTGGGCGCCATTGAAGAGGGAACCGCCTCTCTGGACTATGAACCTGAGGAAATCAAGCGCCGCGGTTCTATACAGCCGGGGTTCGCCACGTTTTTGTGGAACAGGAACCGTCATTTTCTGGTGGATATTCCGGGCGACAGCAATTTCAACGGCGATTTGGAATATCTGCTTCAGGGGGTGGACAGCGTGGTGTTGACCCTGGACGCCGTGGACGGCGTGCGCCCCCAGACCCGCAAATTATGGTCCCATATCAGGGCTGCCGGTCTGCCCGCCATCGTATTCATCAATAAGATGGATCGCGAGCGCGCCAATTTCGACATGGCGTTGGGCGGTCTGACATCCACCCTGGGCATGAAGCCCGTGGTCTTCTATATGCCCATTCTGGACAAGGATGCCTTTGTCGGCCTGGTGGACGTTTTTGCGGGCAAAGCTCTTATGTTCGGTGAAAACGGCGAGGTCACGGAAGCGCCCGTGCCGGAGGATCTGGCCGACGAGGCCGCGTTGCTGCGCGACACCGCGGTGGAAAACATCGCGGAGTCCGATGAAGACCTCATGAACAAATATCTGGACGAGGGCGCTCTGTCGCCCGAGGAAATCGATCTCGGCCTGCGCAAAGGCGTGCTGGCCGGGGACATCGTGCCCGTGCTGGTGGGCTCGGCCCTGGCCAACAAGGGGGGCCGCCGCCTGCTCAACCACATCGACAAGCTGCTGGCCTCGCCGCTGGATCGCCCCGCCTGGTTGGGTGAAAACGAGAACGGCGACGCCGTGGAGCGTCCCTCGGCCCCGGATCAGCCTGTGGCCGGCGTGGTGTTCAAAACGCTCAGCGATCAGTTTTCCGGGCAGTTGAGCATGGTGCGCGTGCTCTCGGGCGAGCTGAGCCCCGATGCCACGCTCAAAAATATGCGTTCGGGCGAAACGGAGCGTATGGGCAGTCTGCTTTTCGTCACCGGCAAGACGCAGACGCCGTGCAAAGAGCCCTTGGGCCCCGGCGCCATTGTGGGAGTGGCCAAGCTCAAGACCACCCGCACCGGCGATACCCTGTGCGACGAGAAGGCTCCCTTTGCCCTGCCCATGCCCGCCCTGCCGCCGCAGCTCATCACCTTTGCCCTGGCCCCCAAGGAAAAGGGAGATGAGGATAAGGTGTACGCCGCCGTTCAGAAACTGCTGGACGAGGACGCCACCCTGAAACTGAACCGTGACGAGGAAAGCGGCGATATCCTGCTGTCCGGCATGGGCCAGCTCCACATAGAAATCGCCGTGGAAAAGGCCAAGCGTCGTTCCAAGGTGGATATTCTGCTCAAAACGCCCAAGGTGCCCTACCGCGAAACGGTCAAGGGCAAATGCCAGGTGCAGGGCCGCCACAAGAAACAGTCCGGCGGGCGCGGGCAGTTCGGCGATTGCTGGATTGAAATGGAAGGTCTGCCGCGCGGCTCGGGTTATGTGTATGAGGACGGCATTGTGGGCGGCGTCATCCCCCGCCAGTATATCCCGGCCATCGACAAGGGTATTCAGGAATCCGCCGCGCGCGGTTATCTGGCCGGATATCCGGTTGTGGACTTCAAGGTGCGTGTGTACGACGGATCATACCATACCGTGGATTCGTCGGAAATGGCCTTCAAAGTGGCGGGCTCGCTGGCTTTCAAAAAGGCTATGGAAACGCTCAAGGTGGTGCTGCTGGAGCCTGTCGCTCTGGTTACGGTTTCCATTCCCGACGATTATATGGGCGACGTTATCGGCGATTTGTCCTCGCGACGCGGCAAGGTGTTGGGGTCGGATTCCCAGGCCGGGATCACCGAGATCAAGGCCCATGTGCCCATGAGCGAAGTGTTGCGCTACGCTCCGGACCTGCGCAGCATGACCGGCGGCCAGGGCGTGTTCACCATGGAGTTTGATCATTACGAGGAAGCGCCTCAACCGGTGGTGGACAAGGTAATTGCGGAGCACGGGAAGGCGAACGGCGGGGAATAACTCCACGAACGACACGCGGGTTCAGACGCCCGAAGAACGCTTCGCAGGGGCGTAGCCGTAGCCGAAATTGCGAGGCGTACGGGGTACGGACGGCGGCGATGTCGAGCCGGGAGCAAGGGCGCGGTCGGGTTTATGCTCGTCGCGCAGGCAATCGGGCGGCGAACGACCGAAGGTCGCGCTCCGGCCGTCGACGGACAAGACCGGAGCCCGTCAGGAAGGCGGGCGGCGTAACGGAAGCAACAAAGTCCCGCCCCGTCGGATATCCGACGGGGCGGGACTTTGTTCGGGCCCTGCGAAAGCGGAACGAGATTCCGTCCACAGTGCATAAGACGGAGGGGATGTCGGGTCGGGGCGTCCCGGCCGGATTCAAGGACGGTCGTTGTGTCGCGGATGCGGACCTTGGGCGGCGCGAAGTTTGATCAGCAGCCAGGCCAGCCCGAAGAAAAACAGCGCCAGTCCCCACAGTTGTCCCCACAGGGGCAGCACGTCGGCCAGGGTCGCGCCGCGCTGGGAAAGATAGAGGTAGCCGTTGATGGCGGGGGTGCTGGGCAGAATCTGAGCCAGGCAACGGATTGCGGCGGGCATGGCCTCGGGGGGCCAGGCGACGCCGGATAGAAAAAGGAAGGGCATAGAGCAGGGCAGGGCGGCCATCAGCACGTATTCCGGCCTGCCGACCAGGCGGGCGAAGGCCGTGCCCGCCGCCCCGCAGGCCAGGAAAAAAGGCAGCAGGAAAAGCAGCACATCGCCGGTGGAATGAGCCCGAGGCAGGTCGTACAACACGGGCAGCAGCCATGTATAATATACGGCGTACACCACATACAGGCAGCACAAAAACAGCAGGCGGCCGAACAGGTATCGGGCGCTGGAGGCGTCTTTGTCCGGGCTGGCGTCGGGGGAGGCCGGACGATACAGGCGTTCGGCCAGGATAGCGCTGCCGATGAGCAGGGTCTGTTGCAGAATGAGCACGAATACGGCGGGGATGGTGCTGAGCGCGTAGTTGCCCGCCGGGTTGTACAGAGTGCGCACGTCGAATTGCCCGCGCAGTTGCAGGGCCAGGGCGGGTTTTTCGGGCATGCCCCGGGCCTGAAACTGTTGCACGCGCACGCCCGCACCCATGTTTTCCGCCGCCAGTTTGATACCTTTGTAGATGACCCGGTAAGGCAACAGATAGCCCGCGTCCAGGTAAATGGGCAGCACGCTGGGCGAGCCGCGCAGCACGTTGCGCTCGAAATCGTCGGGAATAATCAACGCGGCCTGTCCCTTGCCGTCGCGCAGATCGGCCAGAGCCGAGGGCGCGTCGCTGTATACGGAGGCCACGCGCGCGCCTTCGGTGGAGTCGAGCAGGCGCAATAGGGTTCTGCTGGTGGTGGTGCGATCGCGGTCCACCACCAGCAGAGGCAGCTTTTGCGGCGCCTGGTGCAGGTAGGGCTGGGGATAAAGCACGGAATAAAAAAGGACGCCCATGACCAGCACGGTCAGACCGGCGATGCTGTGGAGCAGGGCCTGACATTCATCAACAAAAGCGCGGAATATGGTCTTCATGACCGGACCTCCTGCCGGGGCTCCGGCGCGCGCGAATCGGGGCGTCGACGGACGCGGCGCACGCGCAGGGCGGCCAGGGGCAGACCACATCCGACCTCGACCAGAACGAGCAGACCCAATGACAGAAACGACATCGCCTGGGCCGAAAAAGGCGACCCCATCTGTCCGCCCTGCACCACGATTTTCAGCAGATGGGTGACGGGCAGCAGCATGGCCCACAAGCGGCCGAAAAACGGCATGCTGAGCAGGGGAAAGGTCAGTCCGGCGAAGGCGAAAGCCGGAGAGGAAAAGGCCGATACCACGCTAAGGCTCTGGATGAAGTTTTCGGTCAGGCCGAAAATGAGCAGGCCCAGGGCGGCGGAGGCCAGGGAAAAGACCAGCCATGCCGCGACCAGCAGGCCGAAATTCCCACGCAGGCTCAGATCGCCGTGGAGTATGAGTAGGCCGGTCAGACCGCAGCCCAGCATCCAGGTCCACAGGACCGGGGGCAGCAGGGTCCCCGCGACTTCGCGCCATACGCCCCGGACGGGGCCGTCGGTGCGGGCCAGACGGTGCAGCGCGGCCACGGTCATGATGCTCAGGGTGAGTTGGAGCAGAGAGGCCAGCACGCCGGGCAACAGAAAGGGGCGGTAGTTGGTGCCGGGGTTGGCGATGGGGCGCAGGTCCAGTCCCACAGTGGAGGCCTGGCGCAATGCCGAGGCGGCGGGCACGCCCATGCGCTCGCGCAGGTCCGTGTCCAGTTCGCGCCACAGGCTCAGGCCCAGCTCGGTAAGGTCGCGGCTCAATACCCCTGCCGCGACCATATGCTGTCCTTCCAAAAAGGCTATGGGCCGTACGGGGCGTCGGCGCAGGACATCGCGCTCGAAATCGCGGGGGATCAGGATAAGGGCGTAAACTTTGCCGGAGCGCAGCAGAGCTTCGCCCTCGTCCGGACTGGTCACCACGCGGGTGACGCGCATACTGGGGGTGGCGTCGATCCAGCGGGCCACCTGGCGGGACAGGGCGCTGTGGTCCTGATCGCACAGGGCCACGGGCATCTTGTGCAGCGCGCCCGTGTCGAGCAGAGCCCACAGCACGCCCATGCCTCCCACGGGGGCCAGGACCAGGAGCCACCAGAAAACCAGGCTCCGGGGCCAGGAGCGGAGCTGCCGCGCCGCCGCCTCCAGAACGCCCGTCATGTCATGCCCCCGGTATATTGTCCTTGATATCGAAGATGACGCTCATGCCGGGCCGCAGGCCGGGAACGGACTCCACGGGCTGTCCGTGAATCTCGAAGGTCTTGAGATCGAAGGAGCCCGAGTCGTTGGTGGCCCGCCAGGTGGCGAAATCGCCCAGAGGCGCGATATAGGTGACGCGGAAGGTCACTTCCTTGTCGCCCAGGGCGGGAACGCGGGCTTTGAAGGTTTCGCCCATGCGGATATGAGTGAGGTATTCCTCGCGCAACTGCACCACGGCCCATACGTCGTTCAGGTCCACCAGGGTGACCAGCGGATAGCCCGCGCTGACCAGTTCGCCCTGGCGCACCAGCACCTTGTTCACTTCGCCGTTTATGGGCGAACGCAACTGCACGTCGGCCCGCATGGACTCCACTTCGGCCAGTTTGGCTTCGGCCAGGCGAGCCTGGGCGTCCACGGCCTGCTCGTCCTCGGCCCGCGCTCCGGCATGGGCCATATCCATGGCCGCGCGTGCCCGTTTTTCGCGTTCACGGGCCATATCGAGCTGGCTTTTGGCCTCATCGTAGTTTTGAGAGGAAATGGCCCTGGCGTCGTGCAGACGTTTGATGCGCGCAAAAGTCTGTTCGGCCACGGTGAGAGCGGCCACAGCCTCGGCGTGGGCGTTTTCGGCCTGGCGTACCTCTTCCACGCGCGTGCCGTTGCGCACTTTTTCAAGCTGGGCCCTGGCGGCGGCCAGGTTTGCCTCGGCTTGCCGCACGCGGGCCTGAAGCTCGGGGCTGTCCAGCACCAGCAAGAGCTCGCCCGTCGCGACCTGAGCGCCGTCGCGCACCGCCTGTTCAGCCACGCGTCCGGAAATTTTGGCCGACACGTCCACCCGGGTGGCGTCTATTTCTCCCTGAATAAAGACCGGTTTGTTTGAAACGTCCAGCGCGCCGCCCACGGCGAGCAGCAGCAGGGCCAGACCGGCAATGCCCACCAGGACGGGCAGAATGACTTTTTTCATGAGGCACTCCTTGTCGGGAACCGCGCCGCCGGGGCGGGAAACTGGCCGGGCAGGCCGGCGCACAGCAGATCCGCCAGAGCGGCGGCGTCGGCGGCCTGATCCCGGGGCTCGGGCAGATGGCGGCGAAAGGCGTCGTAGTCGCGCACCACGCCGAGCAGAGACACGACCAGCAGAAACGAGGCCATGCGGGCCTTGTCGCGCAGGGCGGGGGAACTGGCGGCCACCAGGGTTTCCTCCACGGTGGCCAGTACGGGCATGAAAAGCTTCCACAGCCGTTCGGACAGCGGTCCCTGTTCCTGCATTTCGCGCGAAAGCAGTTGAAAGAAGCCGGGGGTGGGCGTGACGGGCAGCAACTGACCGAGCAAACGCCGGATGAGGGCGCGGATGAGAGTCATGAGTTCGGCGTGCCCGACGTTGCGACTCGCCCGTTCCCGGCGCAGGGTGTCGAGTATGGGGGCGACCACCGTGGTCAGACGCTGCTCCACGGCTTTGATGGTGGCCTCGTACAGGCCGCGTTTGCTGCCGAAATGAAAAGTGATGAGGGCCACGTTGCTGGAAGCCGCCTCGGCCAGGGCGCGGGTGCTCGCCCCGTCGTAGCCGCGTTCGGCAAACAGCCGCATGGCCTCGGTCAGCAAGCGGGCGCGGGTGGCCTCTCCCTTGGCGGTGCGTTGATCCCGGCTGCCTTCAGCCTCCGTTTCCGGGGACGGCACGGCGGCGGGAAAAGGGACGGAGGGCGGACGGACGGCGGACGACATGGGGTTCTCCTGAAATTCGGCATCAGTCTACAATTGTCGACACTTATTTGTCAAACGTTTGATTAATAAAAGGGGCTGCCGTTAACGCAAGAGGGGGAGAGGATTATATCCTCTCCCCCTCGAATGCGAGCTGTCGCGCTTGGTCGCGGCCGAATTCAGCCGACCAGGTAGTCGCCGCGGTTGAACTTGAATTTCTCTGTGGTGGCGAGAACTTCCAGTTCATTCAGCATGGATTCCAGCTCCGCGTTGGGTTGGGAAAGCCTGCCCAGGTCCTGACGCAAACCCGCGAGGGCGCCGTCGAGGTTTTCCAGGGCGTTCCAGGCCCGGCGCAGTCCGTCGGAGGAACGGTCGTCCAGCCCGGCGGCGTAATTGTCCAGACCGTCCAGACCCGAGGCCAGTCCGGCGGTCAGGGATTCCAGCAGGGCCTCGTCCCCGTTTGAGTCCGCCGCGTTTTCAGCGGCGTTCAGGCCGCCCAGAGTCATGACATCAAGGTTGGCCAGGCGCAGAGGATCGCCCAGCGCGCGCAACAGGTCGGGGTTGTCCGCCCCGCTCTGTCCGCCCTGCGCCAGTTGTCGGGTCAGCAGGCTTTCAAAACCGTCTCCGCCGGAGTTTCCCACCGTACGCGTCTGCTGCCGGAAAGCTTCCGTGCCGAGCAGGCGCTCCAGTTCCTCATTAATCTTCATGGGGCCTCCAAGCTTGTTTCTCCCTCACAAGCAAAAAGCTTGCCAGTGCGGGCTCATTTTCTAAGAACTTGAAATACCATGTTTTCAAAAAAGACGCCAGGCAAAGAATGCCGCTCCCGCCCGCCGGGACGTTCCGTCCGCCGGCTCCGGGGCTTGTCTATGCGGCAAAAACCACCTATTCTACGGGTATTCGAGGGGACGTCGTCCGCGTCTTCCGTGGCTCTAACTCTGGAGGCTTCTCATGCCGCAACTGCAAAAGATCGTCTGCGCGCTTGATCTGTCCGAGCACAGCAAGGTCGTGGCGGAATACGCCACCATGCTGGCCAAAATGTCCGGCGCGAGCATCGTGGCCGTATACGCCGCGCCCACGCTGACCCAGTACACCGGCTTTCATGTGCCTCCCAACACCATTGACAGTTTCGTGGGCGAAATCGTCAGCGGCGCGGAAAAGGCCATGACCACCTTTGTAGCCGAGCATTTCGGCGATGTGCCCGTCAAGGCGGAAGTGGTGGTGGGCTACGCGGCCGAAGAAATTCTGGCCCTGGCCGAAAACGAGAAGGCCGACCTTATCGTCATGGGTACCCACGGGCGCAAGGGTATCGACCGCATCCTGTTCGGCTCGGTGGCCGAAAAGGTGGTCAAAAATTCGGCTTTGCCCGTGCTGACCATCCGTCCTGTCACGGATGAGGCGACCGGCGCTCCGGCCCAGGCCTGAGCCCCGTTTCGGGTTTGATCCGACCGCTTTCCGGGGAACGGCTTTTGTTCCGCCGGAAAGCGGCTTTTTTTCCTTCCCGCGGGCGGGAAGCGCCTTCAACCCGGCAGGTGAGCATGTCCATGCCCTTTACCTCTCCCGACGACGTGCGTCCGGAAGTTGCGGCGTTCGAGCCGTACGAGCCCGGCCTGAGCATTGAGGAGATTCAGCGGCGTTACAGCCTTGAGCGCGTCGTCAAGATGGCCAGCAACGAAAACCCGCTGGGCGCGTCGCCTGTGGTGCAGGCAGTGCTGCAGGACAACGTCGAGTACGTTTACCGCTATCCGCAGGCGGGCAATCCCCGGCTGACGGCGGCGCTGGCCGGACGCTTGGGGGTTGAGCCGGCCCGTGTCTTCGTGGGTAACGGCTCGGATGAGGTCATTGATCTTCTGTTCCGGGTGCGGGCCGTGCCCGGCGTACACAACGCCGTGGCCTTCCGGCCCTGTTTCGGTCTTTACGTCACTCAGGCCCGCCTGGCCGGGGTGGAACTGCGCCGCGCCCGTCTGGCCGAGGATTTCAGCTTTGATTTCGACAGTCTGCTGGAACGGGTGGATGCCAATACCACCCTGGTATTCGTCACTTCGCCCGACAACCCCTCAGGGCGTCTGGCTCCGGTCCGCGACCTGATTCGCGTGGCCCGCGCCCTGCCCCCCGCCTGCCTGTTGGTGGTGGACGAGGCCTACATCGATTTTGCGGGTGAGGAGCACTCGCTTTTGAAGCATCTGGACGAAGTGCCCAATGTGGCCTTGTTGCGCACTTTTTCCAAAGTGTATGGTTTGGCCGGATTGCGCGTGGGCTATGGTATTCTTCCCCCGCGTCTGGCCGACTATATGTGGCGGGTACGTCTGCCCTTTTCGGTGAATGTGTTGGCTGAACAGGCGGCCGTGGCCGCGCTGGAGGACGATATTTTCCGCGAAATCACCCGGCGCGTGGTGGCCGAAGGACGAACCGTGCTGTCCGACGGCCTGCGGGCGTTGGGGTGCACGGTGCTGCCCAGCCACGCCAATTTTTTGATGTTCGCGCCGCCCGTGGGCGGGCCGGATGCTCGTGTGCTGCACCAGACCTTGTTGGAGCGGGGCATCATCGTGCGCGCGTTGGGCGGGTACCATCTGCCTGACTGGCTGCGGGTCAGCGTGGGCATGGAAGAAGAAAACCGGCTGTTTTTGGCCGAGTGCGCGGATATTCTGCGGGGAGGCCGGGTATGAGCCCCGAAATTCGGGACGTTCCGTCCGTTATTACCCTGGACGGCCCGGCCGGGGTGGGCAAAAGCACCACGGCCCGCCGCCTGGCCGCCGCCCTGGGCGTGCCCTATCTGG
Source organism: uncultured Desulfovibrio sp. (assembly GCA_900541395.1). Classification (GTDB taxonomy): domain Bacteria; phylum Desulfobacterota; class Desulfovibrionia; order Desulfovibrionales; family Desulfovibrionaceae; genus Mailhella; species Mailhella merdigallinarum. Next base: position 1,259 of record UQJT01000059.1, on the reverse strand, counting down.
ACACCGGCGCCATGTACCGTACACTGGGCCTGCGTCTGGGCGCCGCCGCGGCCGATATGAGCGACGAGGAGTTGCGGCGTCGCTGCGCGGAATATAGTTTCAGTCTGGAACCCTGCCCCACGGACAGGGACAGCCTGTGCCTGTTCTGCAACGGTCAGCCCGTGGGCGATGAAATCCGCACCGAAAAAGCCGGGCGCTTGGCCTCGCTGGTGGCCCGTCTGCCCGTGTTGCGCGAGGCGCTCCAGAACGTGCAGCGGAGTCTGGGCCGCCGTTGGTCGCTGGTGGCGGAGGGGCGAGACATGGGCACCCGGGTGTTTCCTGAGGCCCGGTATAAGTTTTTTCTGGACGCCCGGCCCGAAGTCCGGGCCGAGCGGCGCTGCCGCGAACTGGCGGATCGAGGCGAGACGGCGGATAAAGATACCGTGCTGGCGGCCATTGCAGCCCGCGACGAGCAGGACCGCAATCGCGTCGTGGATCCGCTTCGGCCCGCGTCGGACGCGGTTATCGTCGATACGTCCGATCTGAGTCCGGAGGAAGTGCTGAACGTCTTGCTCGAAGCGGTACGCGCTCCCGCTTTTTCCCATCTGGCGGCGGACGGCTCGTTGCGCATGGTGGACGTAGGGACCAAGGTCGAGACCGACCGGGTGGCCCGGGCCCGGGCCGTGGTGGAAATGCGGGCCGAGACCCTGGATTTGCTGCGGCGCGACGCTTTGCCCAAAGGCGATGTGCTGGCCACGGCCAAAATAGCGGGCATTATGGCGGCCAAGCGCACCTGGGAGATGATCCCTCTCTGCCATCCGTTGTCTATTACTTACGCCGACGTGCGTTTCACTATTCAGGACGAACCTCCGGCGGTGATTCTGGAAACCGAAGTACGGACCACGGGTAAAACGGGTGTGGAGATGGAAGCGTTGTTCGCCGCCCAGACGGCGGCGGCCACCATCTACGACATGGCCAAGGCCGTGCAGAAGGATATGATTATCCGCGACGTGCGGTTGCTGTACAAGGCGGGCGGCAAAAGCGGCGAGTTTGTGGCCGCCTTGTGAGGGTGGGGCGGCATGAAGTTACGATAAGGTGCTGCCCTTTGTGCATACCCCGGCCCGCCGCCGGAGGGATTGCCGGGGGCGGGCGCGACCTGAGAAAAATCGCGCTCCCGGCCGGGCCGTACGGCGGAAAGGGTGAAAACGAAGCGTTTAGTTTGGTCGCCCCTCCATGCGATCCCGTGCCGACAAGTCCGAGTGTTCCGAAAGCGAAGCTTT
>UQJT01000058.1 GCA_900541395.1 uncultured Desulfovibrio sp. | reverse complement strand
CGGAGCGGTAGTTAAGACGGTTATAACGCCGGCCTGTCACGCCGGAGGCCGAGGGTTCGAGTCCCTTCCGCTCCGCCACTAAAATTTGTTCTCGCCCGAGGCCCCGAAAAGGTAAAACTTTTCGGGGCCTTTGGGTATAGTTTACGGCTGTCGGCTAACGACGACAAGTGCAAGGGACAAAGGAGGCCGCACTTCCAGTGCGGTGAAAAGCAGGCTTCGGCCACAACTGACGGATACATGCCGGAACAAGCCAAGAGTGAGGTCCGGCTCCGCTTTGCGTGACCTTGGCCCGCTCCTCATCGCTAACCGTAAATTGCAGCAAGCCCGAATCAAGGGAGCAAATACGAAATCGGTCCCAGACAAAAGTCGGCTAGACCAAGGCCTTAGCCGCGTTCACAAAGGCGGCTATTTCTTCTTCCGTAGTGCCGAAGTTGCACATCAAGCGCACTTCGTGCGCGACCGGGTCAGTTTCGTGGAAATCAAAGTCCTGAAGCAAACGGGCCATGTGCTCAGGGTCCATACGCACGAATACGGCATTGGCCTCGGGCTCGCGCACCGTCATGTACGGCACGGCGGCCAGTTCAGCGGCCAATCGCCGGGCCATGCCGTTGGCATGACGGGCGTTTTCCAGCCACAGGCCGTCCTTGAGAGCCTCGATGAACTGAGCGGCCACAAAGCGCATTTTGGATACCAGTTGCAAAGACTGCTTGCGCATGGTGCGGAAATCCTCGGCCAGTTCGGGTCGGAAAAATACCACGGCCTCGCCCAGCATAAGTCCGTTTTTAGTGCCGCCGAAAGACAGCACGTCTACCCCCGCGTCGCGGGTCAGAGCGCACACATCCACGCCGCGGGCTTCCAGGGCGGCCACGGCGTTGGCCAGACGAGTTCCGTCCATGTGCATCAACAACCCGTGGGCATGGGCTTTGTCCGCCAGGGCGCGCACTTCCTCGGGCGTGTAGACGGCGCCCTTTTCCGTGGTTTGAGTGATGGACAACAAATGCGGGGTGCTGTGGTGACAATCTTTAAGGTCGGGCAGATACGCGTCCAGGGACTCGGGGGAAATTTTACCGTTCACCGACGGCACGGTCAGCATCTTGGAGCCCACGCCCCACTCGGGCGCGCCGCTCTCGTCGGTGTTGATATGGGCCACATCGGCGCAGATGACGCCCTGCCAGGGGCGCAGGGCGCTGCGCAGAGACAGCACATTGCACCCTGTGCCGCTTAAGGCGAGGAATACTTCGATGTCCGGTCCGAACAGCTTGCGAAACTCGGCCTGGGCTTGCGCACAGTATTCGTCGTCGCCGTAGGGCAGACAATAGCCCTTGTTGGCTTTGAGCACCGCTTCAAGAATGCGGGGATGCGCCCCGGCCGCGTTATCGCTGATGAATCCGATGAACATGATTCCTCCGTTCCCTTCCAAGCTTTAGGGCAGCTTATTTAAAGGCGGTTAATATTGAAACCGAGCAAGAGCGGATGTAATTTCCACCACTTGAGTTTCATGCCTGAAGCCCTCGTTTGCTCCGCTGTTCATGCCTTCCATACGCACCCGGCCAGGCACGATATTTCATCGCTCAAGCGCCCCGGCCGTGAGCGAACGGTACAAGGCAAGCGTTTGCGCGCAAAAATCGTCCACCCCCAGATCTGTCATACGTTCCCCGCAAATCCGGCACAAGGTCGCAAGCCGGTCCTCGTCGCCGCAAATCGCCAGCAGGTCGGCCAATGCGCTTTCGTCACCGGGCTCGCACAGATACTCCTCCGGCAGCAGATCGGGCATGACGCCCACCTTTGTGGACACCAGAGGCACACCGCAGGCCATGATCTCCAGGGCCGCCCTGGCTATGGCCTCGGACCCCAGTGAAGCCAGAATCCCCAGGTCGAGGGCGTTGATCCAGTCCTGAGGGCGCTCCACTTTGCCGCTGACAAGCACGGTTTCCCCCAAGTCGCCCAGTCCCGCCGTCTCGGCCCAGCGAGCCGCGTCGGCCTCGCCGTATTGAGAGGGGAAGGCGATGAGCAGCAAGCGCGGACGCCGCCCCGCGGCTTCCAGACGAGGTCTGGCCAGGGCCAGGGCCTGTATGGCTTCGCGCATGCCTTTGACTTCGTCCATACGCCCCACCACACCCAGTACAAAATCGGCATCCGTAAAGCCGCAACGCTCGCGCACCATGCGCCGGGCGGCCGAATCGGGCCGAAACCGTCCCTTGTCCACACCACCCACAATGGTATGCACACGAACGGGCGGCACGCCCAACGCGTCCACAAAATGTCGGGCCATGCGGCTGTTGGTGGCCACCACGGCGTCGGCGGCCCGCCGGTGCAACCAGCGGTTGGGCGTATTGTCGCGGGGCAAACGCTGATCTCCTCTGGTACGGACCAACGCGTAACCGTGGCGTTTTTTGAGCAAGGCCCAAAGAATAAAGGCCTCGCCCCGGTGGCAGTTCACCACGTCGGGCCGAAACTCCCGCATCAGCCGATCCATATTCCCGCCCATCGCGAACAGGGTGGCGGGGTTGAGGCTGTTGAACGGCAATGCCAGGGTTTCCAGCCCCAGTTCACGGGCTTTGAGCAGGGGCGGCGTATCCGCCAGGCCCGCCACCAATGTGGGGTGGCCCGCCGTTTGCAGAGCATGGGCCAAGGTCACGCCGTACCACGCCGTGGCGTTGTACCAGCGCACATTGACCACCTGGATGGAACGAATGGCCTTCCCCGTCGTCACCGCGCGGCTCCGGCCAGAACGGCGGCGCGTTCCAGGGCCGCTTCGAGGGAATGACACACATTGTCTTCCCCCAGGCTGCGCAACAGCCCCATACGGCGCAGAATGCGACGCGCGGGCGCGGGCACGGCAGCCAGGACGACGCGGTAACCATCGGAGCGGTGCGCCAGAAAAGATTCCAAAACATGGAAGCCCGTGGCGTCGATAGCGGCCATGCCGTGCATATTGAGCACGTAGACCTTGGTGGGCTTGCCCCGACCCGTAATGGCGTTCTGGAAACGGTCCACCATGCCGAAAAAGAACGGACCGTTGAAGGAAAACACGCGCACGCCCTCGGGCAGAGAAGCGTCACGCACGGGCAAATCTTCGCAAGTCATATGCTCGGGGTCGCATTCCACCTCGTGCACCTCGGCCATAGCGCTCATGCGGCGCATGAACAGCAGCGAGGCCAGAATAACGCCCACGTAGACAGCCACGGTCAGATCCACCGCCACGGTCAGCACAAAGGTCAGGAGCATAACCGACCAGTCGGACTTGGGGCCGCGCAAAATGGCCTTGATGGATTTGGTTTCCAGCATTCCCCAGGCGATGAGCACCATGACGGCGGCCAGGCTGGCCAGCGGTATGGCCGAGGTCAGGGGCGACAACCAGAGCACAAAAGCCAACACGGTCAGGCCGTGGATCATGGCAGACAACGGAGAGCGGGCGCCGCTGCCGATATTGGTGGCCGTACGGGCGATGGCTCCGGTGGAGGGAATGCCGCCGAACAGCGCGCACGCGATATTACCCGTGCCTTGGGCCACCAGTTCCATATTGGGGGAATGCCGGTCGCCGGTCATGCTGTCCGCCACCACGCAGGTCAGCAACGATTCCAGCCCGGCCAGCAGAGCAATGGTTACGGCATCGGGAAACAGAACCTGAATACGGTCCCAGCTCACATCGGGCCAGTGGAAGGAGGGCAATGCGGACGGGATGGCCCCGTAGCGTCCGGCTATGGTATCCACGGGCAGATTTAAAACCCACACCAGCAATCCGCCGAAGACGACCCCCGCCACCGGGGCCGGAACGCGAGGGCAAAAACGGCGCACCAACAGCATGAGGATAAGCGTGGCGGCGGCCACCCCCAGCGTCACCCCCGAAGTTTCGCCCAGATGCTCCAGATACAAGCCCCATTTGGCGAAAAATTCCGGCGGGGCGTTGTGGATGGGCAGACCGAGGAAATCGCCCACCTGCGAGGAAAAGATGGTCAGGGCGATCCCCGCCGTAAAGCCCGTGGTCACCGGATAGGGAATGAATTTGATGATGGACCCCAGGCGAAAAAATCCCGCCACGGCCAGGATGCCCCCGGCCAGCAGGGTGGTGATGACCAAGCCGTCGTAGCCGTGACGATAGACGATACCGTAGATGATGACCACAAACGCGCCGGTGGGGCCGCTGACCTGAAAACGGCTGCCGCCGAGCAGTCCGGTGATCAACCCCGCGATAACGGCCGTATACAGGCCCTGGATGGGTTCAAGGCCGGAGGCGATGGCAAAGGCCATGGCCAACGGCATGGCCACCACGCCCACGGTCAGTCCGGCCAGAATATCCTTGCTGAAATCGGCGCGGGAATACACGCCGCTTTGCAGCATGGACCACAGTTTGGGGTGCAGCCTGGTCCCCTGGGGGACCAGGCCGGACAACAAGGAACGGGGCGTGATACGCCCCGTCGTGCGGGCTAAAACACGGGCGAAAGACATGAACGAATACCCCCGAAAAACGGACGGAGCGACGGCGCCGGGCCCCGAAAGACCGCGACGCCGCGCGAACCGGCTTATGACGCCGAAAAAAACGAAAGACGGACGCTTAGCGCGCGAACAACAGACAGCTGTAAACCCGCGCGTCATTGACCGCGTCGGACAGCCGGGCGGCCTCGTTGGGAACGTGGGCATTGTCGAATACCCTGCTCCAGACGGCGGCCGGAATGTTGCGGTGGCGAATCAGACGGGCCACAGTGCCCCCGCCGATGCCGCCCGCATGACATTCCAGGCCATAAATGCGGAGGATGGCTTCCTTGAGAAGCGTCACCACTTCGCTGTTCACCGGGGTGGCCGGAGCGGCGGGCTCGCGGCTGACCACGTCCACGTCGACGGACACCCCGTATCGGGCCGCTATTTCGGCTCCCAAACCGCGGAAGGCGTCCAACACCTCATCCACGGAATAGGCGGGCAACACGCGGCAATCGATGAAAAATACGTCCTTGCCGGGAATGGTGTTGACATTGGGGACGTTGGCGTCGTGACGGGTGGCGGCCATAGTGGACCGGGGCGGCGTAAACAGCGGGTCCACGGCGTTGAAACGTTCTTCCACCTCGCGCACGCGCAGAATCATGGCCGAGGCCGCGACCAGGGCGTTTTTGCCTTCGTCGGGGGTAGAGGCGTGGCATTGCACGCCGGTCACCGTCACCTTGAGCCATAAGGTGCCTTTTTCGGCCACCTCGATCAGCGTACCGTCGGCCGTACCGAAGTCAGGCACCAGGACCAGATCGTCGGGCGCGATCAGATCGGGCCGCTGCTCCAGCACGTATTCCGCGCCGTACTTGTTGCCCGTTTCTTCGTCGGCCACCACGATAAGGCCGAAGCCGAGATCCGGCGTAAGGCCCTGTTCGACCAGCTCCGCCGCGATGAGAGAGCCCGCCACCACGGCCTGTTGGTTGTCCTCCACGCCCCGCCCCCGGATAATGTCGGGGTCCTCGGCGTCGCGGGTGACAGTCCACGGATCGCTGCGCCACAAGCCGGCGTCGCCGGGCGGCACCACGTCCAAGTGGCCCAGAACCCACACCATGCGCTTGCTTTTTCCCGGCACGCGCACGATCATGTTGGGCCGCTTGCCCGAGGGAACGCGCTCATCGTCCGCGTCCAGCCGTTCGATGTCGGTCAGACCGTAGGCGCGCAGCCGCGCTTCCAACCAGGCCGCCTTGTCCCATTCGCCCGGACCGCCGCTATCGGGCCCGAACGCGGGAAATGAAGTCAACCCCGTTTGCAGTTCCAGGGCGCGATCGGCCCGACCGGCCAGCGCCTTCAGCAATGTATCCAGCATAGCGACTCCGGGATGGGGATTAAAAACAGGTTCACCGGGCCCCTCTTTGTTCGCAAAGCGCGGCGCCCGGTGAAAAAAATCGTTCCTGAGATTTAGCGGCCCTTGGCGGCGCGCTTGGAGGCCTTCAACGGGTTGACCTTGGCTTTGCCGGTGGACTCGGTCTTGATGTGGGTGGCGAAATTGCACTTGCCGCCCACCCACTTGCGCGCGGGCACGGGGTAGCTGCTGCAATATTCCTGGCCTTCGAAGGCGCGGACGCGCTCACAGCCCGCGCACTGTTCCACCACGGGCTGAATGAGGATGCCGTTCACTTCCACACCGGCTTCGGTCTTGACGGCGCCTTCGAGGGTCTTGTCGGGCGTGCTCATGTAAAACCTCCGTATCGCCCCGTGGGGCTGTTTTTCGCAATCGGAACTCGAATATCTGGCTTATATCGATGAGTATGTCAAGGGAAAAACCGCTATTTGCGCCCTTTTCCCGCGTTGACGCAGCCGACCCTGGACAGCGGCTTCGGACCGCTTAATATTAATGATATTTTCGGCCGTCGCCGGGTCCGTTTCCGTCGCGGTCACGTCGCTTCCCAAAGGAGCCCTCATGCCCCGTTTTCGCGCCCTGAAATCCGCCATCCGGCCCTGGCTGCGGTCCTCCGACTGGACGCCGGAACAGCCTCTGCCCCCCGATTTGGAAGGCGAAACTCCCCTCGCCTCCCTTGTCAATCCGCTGTTCGCCGCTCTGCCCGAAGGAGGAACGATGACGGAACGCGCGGCCTTTGCTCTGGGACGCGTGTTGAGCCGTCTGTACGAGCAGGCTCCGGAAGAGGCCCGCAATGTTGTGCGGCGCTTTTTGTGGCACATGAACGAGGAATCGGGCAATATAGGCTGGGGCATTCCCGAGGCGTTCGGCCAGACGTTGGCCCAAAGCCGCCCCCTGGCCGACCTGTACCATAAGGTTCTGTTCTCTTATATTCTGGACAAGGAGGGGGACAGCACCTGGTGCGATCACGCCCCCCTGCGGCGCTCGTGTTACACAGCCGTGGACACGGTGCTGTCCGCCCGGCCCGATCTGATCCCGGCAGCGCTGCCGGTCCTGCATTCGGCCGCCTCCGCCGATCCCGATCCGGTCTGCCGCTCTCTGGCCGTGGAGCTGGCCGAAAAATACAAAGTTGCGGACGTCGGCGGGGTCATCCGACAACATTGACGTCTATCGCCGCATTTTCAAAAGGCGGTGCTATGGTTTATGGTTGACGACAAGCGACCTTAGAGCTTTTTCGGTTTTGAAAATGCTCTTCCGACCGCGGAGCAGGCGGTTGCCGCGAAGGCATCAACGCCATTCCTTGGCGCTGTCGGATGCCGAAGCGGGCGTGTCTTAAAGCTACATTGTAAAATTTTAAAGTTACTCTGCTCTACGTGCAGCAGGCAAAGGCGGCCGTACCTCCCGGTACGGCCGCCTTTGCCATAACTTTAACCGCAACCTGCACACAGTCTTTTAAAATGAATATGCTTCAGCCCTTCGGGTGAGCCTTTTCGGCAGAGGGCAACATGCTTCGTACGGCGTCGGGGATAAAAGGCGCCAGTTCCGCCACGCCGGACGCGGGGCCAGGCCGGGCCGCCGCGCCCACAAGCCGTGCGCCCCGAGCGGCAGCCCGGCAGGCGGCCCCCAGGTCAAACCCGGCGGCCAGCAACGCGGTGACCAGGCCGGTCACCACATCCCCGGTGCCGCCTATCGGCTCCAGCGCGGGCACGCACGGAGAGTCCACCGTGGCCAGCACTACGCCGTCCCGGATCACGTAATCCGTCGCGCCCTTAATCAGCAGATGGCGGGCGCTGTTGCCCGCCGCCGCGGCGCGGGCCGCCAGGTCCGCCACGTCGTTGTTTCCGCCGAGCAGAAAACCGCGCGTGTAAAAAGGATGAGGAGCCTTTTCGTCGGCCAGAAAAGCCAATTCCCCGGCGTCGGGAGTAAACAGATCATAGGACGACGCATAGCCGCTCATCTTGGCCACGTACATATAACCCGCGTCGGCGGCCAGCAGGGGGCGTCGTTCCTCAGGCAGGGAGTCCAAAGCCATGAGCACCCGGTTGTGTCCGTCCAGGTCGGGGAACAAGTAATGAAACGTCAGGCCGTCCCAATGGCGGGAGGGCAGCAGTTCGTCGGCAAGGCGGCGATAGAGAAGGGAACTGCCCTTGCCGTCGCCTTCGTCGCCGACCAGCAACGCTTCGGGAGCAGGCGCTCCGACGGCGGCGCAGGCGGCCAGGGCCGAGGCCAGCAACGCGGGGGTGCCGCGCCGCACGGGCAGTCGCCTCCCCCCGGCGTTGACCAACGTCTCGCCCTCCAAATGCCAAGTATCCAGCAGCAGAGGAAATTCCCCGTCGGGCACCGTGCCGCAGATCAACCAGGAGCGTCCGGGCCCCGGACGCTCCCCGAGAATCGGCGTCACAGGAGAAAAAGGAGGCGCGGCCCGTCCCACCGAAGCCGCGGGCGCGCCGCCCATATCCGGCTCTGCCAGCAGGCGGCGCGTCTCCTCAAACGCTTTCTGCAACGCGTAGGAACACAGGGTGCGGCCGTGGACGCGCGGCTCGTCAGCCTCGTCCAGACCGCGTCCCACCAACAGCGAAGCCAGATAGGGCACGTCCGGGCAGCCGCCGCCCGAGACATTGACAATACGACGTTCCGGCGAGACCGCATCCACCGTCATCTTTACATTGGCCGCCCGCACCATGAGATAGTCGCCGTAGCGGACGGCCTGAAACAGCGACACCGGCTCCAACAGCAAATCACGCAAAGGCACAATCTGAAGAGGCTCCAGGCCGTCCGCCTCCAGTGCGGCGCGCACCGGCAGGGCGAACAGCAGAGGAAATTCCAGCACCATATCGCAGCCGGATTGCAAGTCGGGCGGCGGCCCCATGACCCGAACGGCGAACCCCGCCCGTGTGAGAATGCGCTCGGCACGGATGACCTCGGCCGTGTTGTGAAACACAAGCAAGCCTTGCTCCTCCGTGGCGGCTTTTCCGTCCCTGGGGCCGGAGAGGCCGCCCTCCGCGCGTCGCTCAGTGCGACACACGCGAAAATCCAAAGCGGGCCGCGGCTTGGCCGCGCCGTCAGGCAACGAATTTTCGCGTTTTTCCGCTCTGAGGCGGCGCAAACCCCGCCAAGCGGGGTTTGCCGTCCGACCGAGGGCGAGCCTCATTTTTTTCCATAGACTCATGCGCGCAGTTCCAGGCGGCACACCACGTCGTCCTGTTCCACGGGCGTCACTGCGAAGCCCAGCTTTTCCGCCGCGCGGGTCACGTTTTCACGACTGGCCTCGTTGTCCACCAGCACGTCCAACGCCTTGTCGCCGGACCGGGCGGCCTCATGCACCATCAGCACAGGTTGCGGGCAGGACAAGCCGCAGGTGTCGATCACTTTCGCCATGATTGCTCTCCTTACGCTCTTTTACTGTGCATGAAGCCGATGATCACGCACACCACAAATCCGATAATGGTCGCGTGGATGCCGTAGGGACCGATGCCGGTGCCGGAACTGGCGGTACCGAAGTTGTGAGCCATAGCCGCGCCCACGATCATGCCCAGGGCAAATACGGCGGCGTCGCCGTCGCCCTCCCCGGCCAGGAAAAGCTGGCGGCCGGGGCAGCCGCCCGCCAGAGCGAAGGCCAGACCGGCGGTGACCATGCCCAGGAAGTTCCATACGCCGTCGGAGTGGGCCACGGGCTGATTTTCAAAGCCGGGATGAAAACTGCCGAGGACGAGATTCATGATAAAGGCCGCCACAAACATGGCCAGCAACCCCAGAAACAGATGTCCCTGACGGAACAGAATCATGTCGCGCACCGCGCCCATAGTGCAGAAGCGGCTGCGTTGGGCGATGAAGCCGATGATCAGCGCCGCGCCCAGCGAAAGCCACAGCGGCGCGTGCATGGAGCCGGGGCCGGACACGGAATAGAATAAAATACCGTCCTTATCCTGGCCGGGAATCTGGGGAAAAGCGATGAGAAGAGCCAGAAAAGCCAACATCAGGGCCGGAAACATAAAGCCCGCCAGCTTGCCTTGCGGCACATTCCGTCCCAACGAATAGCCCCGACGGAAGAACACGGTGCCGATGGCGATACCCACGAACAATCCGGCCAGACCAAGCACGGCGTTGAGGTCGCCCCCGGCCAGACGCAATACGGCGCGCCAGGGGCAGCCCAGAAAGACCAGCGCGCCCATGACGGCCACCACCCCCAGGAAAAAGCGGGTAACGGGCGCGGAACCGGCCCGAGGCCGGAAATTGCCGAAGATGAGGGCCGCAACCATCGATCCCAGCACCAGGCCGATGATTTCCGGCCGCAGGTACTGGACAATGGCGGCCCTTTGCAGGCCCAAAGCCCCTGCGATGTCCCGCTCGAAGCAGGCCACGCAGATGCCCATATTGGGGGGATTGCCGTTGTATTGAAGAATAATGGCCAAAATGCCGATGACCGCGCCGGTCACGATGATCCCGGCCGTGGTGGCGAATACGTTACGCCGAACGTTCATACCGTCTCCCTCTGAAATGGTGGAAGTGCAGACAAAACCTCAACCGCCATGCGGGGGCGCTTACGCGCCGTACAGGGTCAGCCGCTCCGGGAGACAGAAAAAACGGATGGGTCAGCGGAGAGCGGTGGACCGGCCATTCTCCCGCGCCCGGGCGGAACCATGCAGGAACCACGCACGGTGGTTTCCGACACGGCCGCATCACATACGCGCAAGAATCATAACCGGTGCCTCCTTCTAAGATGACGCTCGGCCGCACATCCTGTGCGGCGCTCGCTTTCGCTCGCGTTTTGCGGGGAAAACGCTTCGCTCACGCTGCGCGGCCCCCGCCCTCCCGGCAGGGAAGATCACGCTTTTTTGCCGCCGGAAACGCGAACATAGCTGCCCGAAGGGACCCCACAGAAGCATAACGCTCTCAAGCGGATTTGCGGAAGCAAATCCAAAAATGCCTTTCCGGGCATAGCTCATCCAAAATCACGGGTCAAGACGAGATACATTTTCAATTATGCGCGCCGTCCGTCATATCGGCGTAAAAAGGCGTGGGCACGCCCAATCCCCCGGCCACTTCCAGGCACTGTCCCGTGATGTAGGCCGAGTCGTCCGAGGCCAGAAAACACACGACGCGCGCGATGTCTTCGGGCGTGCCCATGCGGCCCAGGGGTATGTGCCGCAGAACAGAGGCGATAAACTCCGGAGACAGGTTATCCGCCACCGCGTCGGTGGCCGTCATGCCCGGCAGCACGGCGTTGCAGCGTATGCCCTTGCGTCCGTACTGGGCGGCTATGTTGCGGGTCATGGAATTGACCGCCGCTTTGGCCGTGGTATAGCCGATGCGCGTGACGTCGGGCAGTACCGAGGCCATGGACGACACATTGATCACGCTTCCTCCGCCCGCCGTCTCCAGGTACGGCAACGCATGCTTGACGGCCAGAAACACGCTGTTCACATGGTTGAGCACGTCGGCCTGAAAATGTTCCGCATCCGTGCCCGCCACGTCCTTGTCCGTTTCGGGCCGGGTACCGCCGTAATTGTTGACCAGGATATGCAGCCTGCCTCCGGATTTCCCGACCGTTTCCCCGATCATGGCGGCGTAGCTTTCAGGCTTGAGGGCGTCGAAGTACACGGCCCCGGCC
>UQJT01000057.1 GCA_900541395.1 uncultured Desulfovibrio sp. | reverse complement strand
ACGTTATGCGGTCGGGCATCATCTCGACACCGAAAATACGCGCCGGACCATTCTTTTACCGGCAAGCCCCCTTGATTAAGTGCTCTTTTTCTCAATATCGGCGGCCCTTCTATAGGCTCGGCCCACAGCATTTGTCAAGAAAAAACGAAAATAAATTTCACTTTAAATACCGTTTTTTTGCCGAATTCTTCTCCCGATCTCCTTGAGAATAAAGACAAACAAGGTCGTCATCCCATCTTCGGGCGATATTGTTCTGTCGTCTCCGGAAGGCCCGGCTTTCGAGTTTCTCTATATATACCCGTTTGTATCGGCTCCGGCCAAAGCCTCCAACAGGGCCAGGACAGGATTATTATATATTAAATTCAACAAGATAAACCAATTTCCATACTCAGTGAACAAAGTCGTCCCGGCGACGCAGCCGCGCTTCGCCCCCACAAAGCCTGCGGCTTCGGGCGATGCCCTGACGCCCGCACTTGCTCCCGGTGCGCCCTGTAAGGTAAACTATATCCCATCCAAACAACCTAACCCTGTGAAGCTGCCGTGAAATTACGCTCTCTTAGCTTGATTCTGGCGTTGTTTCTCTCATGCTGACGGCCGGGTGCGGCATCGGCTTCCTGGATGCATTATGATGGTCTGTATCAGCATCCGGTTCCGCAACAGGCCGGACGGCAGGTCAGGCCCGCCTTATGCGCTTGCCCTGCTCGTCCGGCGTCCGTGCCTTGTCAGGCCGCCACTTCCCGCGTATTCTAACGCCTTCACAAGTTCGTTCCGGAGACAACTCTTATGGTTCGGAAAATACTGTTGGGCATTGTTGCCCTTCTTATACTGGCGGGGGCGGGGACCTATATGCTGATCAAAACCAAAGGCGACGTGTTGCTGCAAAAATTCAGCGCCTACGTGGAGGAAACCACGGGCGCCCCCCTGCTCATGGACGAACTGCCCACGCTGACCTTCTTTCCTCAGCCGGGCCTGAACCTGGGCCGCGCCTCGTGGGGCCGGGAAGAAAGCGCGCTGTCCGTGCGCTTCGAACGGGCGTCGGTGCGGGTTTCGGCCAAATCTCTGTTGAGGGGCAAGCTGGATATTACCGACATGGAGGTGGACGGCTTGGCAGTGGTTTCGCGATCGGCCGCCGCCAAGGCCGCGCCCGCGGCGGCTCCGGCGAGTTCCGCCGCCCCGGCCCCCGTTTCGGACAAAAATGAGGCGAAGGACGCCGCCCGCCTGGAAGCCGTGCTGACCCGCATCCTCACCGTGGCGCCCAACGCCCTGACCGTGCGTGACGGTCATGTGAGCCTGCTCCGCTCGGACGGCGCGTCCACCGAATTTTCCCACGTCGACTTGAATCTGAAAAACGTGCGCCCCGGCGCGGACACCGGCTTGACGCTGAAGGCCGACATACGCGGCCTGGGGCCGGATTTTTCCGGCGTCCTGGAATTGACCGCCGGAGCCGCCCTGTCCGACTCGAACCTGACCGTATCGCTGCGCAAGGCCGTGTTTACGCCTACGGCGGGGCTGCCGTTCGACACGCCCCTGTCCCTGAGCGGCGACGGCAATTACCAATTGCGCAACGGCTCTCTGACCTTGCGTTCCCTGACGCTCTCCGGCCCCGATCTGCACGTGACGGCCTCCGGAGACGCCGCCGCTTTGCCCGCTCTGTTGCGCGATCCTCTACATGCCGCCGGTCCGGCCTCCCTGGAGTTCTCGGCCAAGGGATCGCCCCGCGCCGTTCTGGCCGCGCTGGCCCTTCCCGTGCCCGACTCCGATCCCGCCGCGTTGACCGCCGCCGCGCTGACCGGACGTCTGGACCTGGACAAAGGCATATTGAAAATAAGCAGTCTGGACGGGAGCCTGGATTCCACATCTCTCGGCGGCGCGTTGGAATGCCGCTTGGATCCGCCTTCCCTGGCCGGAGAACTCCAGGTGGGCGACGTGCGCCTTGATTCGTATCTGTCCGCCTCCGCGCCGGAAGTCCAAACCGCCGATCAGACGAAGGCCGCGTCCCGTCCCGCCCCCAAGGGGGCCGAGACCTCAAAAAGCGCCGAGCCCGCGGTTCCGGCCTGGAAAAAATGGCCTGATTTGAATCTCGCCCTGCGTGTCCGGAGCCTGGAGGCGGCCGGGGTGCGCATAGAGGAAATCCAAACCCGTCTGGAAGGGAAAAACGGCACTTATACTCTCAACCCGCTGACCTGCCGCGCCTTCGGCAGTCCCGTCACCGCCGCGCTGACGGCCGCCGTCGACCCAAGCGCCGCGCCCCTGGCGGCGGATGTGACGGTCAACCTGTCCGCGCCCCAAATTGACCTCAAGCAGCTTTCAGCCGCCCTGCTCCCCAGCCTTCCCCTGGAAGGCACGGCTACCCTCAACACCACTCTGGCCTGCTTCACCGCCGACCCGCTGCCCAGCCTGAGCGGCAAGGGCAGCCTGTCCGCCGCCCCCCTGACCGTGAACATCGATGTGCTGCCGCCCAACGCGCCCGCGGCGGCCGACGTGGCCCGCCATACCCGCTTCGACAAGGCTATGCTGACCTTCAATGCGGCCAAGGGCATCGTCACCATCACAGACTGCACCATGAGCGCCGCCAAAATCAGCGCAGCCGGCAAGGGCGTCGTCGATTTGCCCGCCCGCACCCTGGATCTGTCCGGCACGGTGCAGTTGCCGGGGCTGGCCGTGCTGCCCGTACGCCTGACCGGTCCCCTGTCCGCGCCCACATACAGCCTGAATGCCCGGACCACCTTTGAAGCCGTGGACCGCACCCTGAAGGAACAGGGCGTGGACCTGGGGCAGGAAATTCAGAAAGGTCTGGGCCGCCTGTTCCGGAAAAAGTGATGCACGCCGCCGTCGCCGCTTTGCTCCGCCGCCCCGACCCGCGAACGCCGCTTTCGGCCGCGGAAGCGCGGGAACTGCTCGCCCTGACGCCGGAACACACACTGGACCTGCTGGCCGCAGCCCGCCTGGCGGCCTCGACTGCGGGGCGCGTTCCCTTTACCTGCGGCATCGTCAACGCCAAGTCCGGACGTTGCGCGGAGAACTGCGCCTTCTGCGCCCAGTCGGCCCACCACCATACGAACGCGCCCGATTACCCTCTGCTGGGCACGGACGCCCTGCTGCGCAAGGCCGAAGCTTTGGCCGAAGCCGGGGCCATGCGTTTCGGCATCGTCACCTCGGGCACGGCCCTTTCGCCTGCCGAGCTGGATTTGCTGTGCGACAGCCTGGAACGCCTGCGCCGCGCCGTCCCCCTACGTCTCTGCGGCTCGCTGGGCATGTTGACGCCCGAAGCCGCCCGTCGCCTGAAAGAAGCCGGGCTCAGCCGCTTTCACCACAATCTGGAGACGGCGGCCAGCCACTTTCCCTCCATCTGCACCACCCACGCCTATGCGGACGATCTCGCCACCCTGGCGGCGGCCCGCGACGCCGGTCTGGAACTGTGTTGCGGGGGCATTTTCGGCCTGGGCGAAAGCCCGGACCAGCGGGTCGAATTTTCCCTGACTCTGGCCGAACAGGGCGTGGACTGCATCCCGGTCAACTTCCTCAACCCCATCCCCGGCACGCCTTTGGAACACCAGCCCCGTCCGGCTCCGGACGAGGCTCTGCGCATCCTGGCCGTGCTGCGCCTCATGCATCCGGACCGCGACATCGTGGTGTGCGGCGGCCGGGGCTCGACTTTGGGAGAATGGGATTCATGGATTTTCGCCGCCGGAGCCAACGGAATCATGACCGGCGACTACCTGACCACGCCGGGCAGCCCCTTTGAACGCGACATCCGCATGCTGGCCGCCCTGGGACTGCGTCCGGCACGCTTCTGATCCTGCATTCCATCATGGTCTTCTCAGCCCGCTCCGCCTACGCTGCGCGCACGGTCCGCATTCTTTCAACCCTGCGAGGCGGTTATGAAACGTTATCATCTAGGTGGGGCGTTGGCGGCGTTCCTGTGCATCTTGCCCGTCGCCGCCGGAGCGACTGACATCGGTTCGGGGGACTATACCCGACCCATCAACGGTCCGGCCGAACTGACGGGCGACATTACCCTGAATATTTCCGGCGGCTCCGACGCGCCTCTCGCGGCCCTCCACGCTCAAGCGCCGTCCGGCGCTGTCACCGGTTCCGTGCGTCGCCTGACCATCCGTGCCGACGGCACGGCAGCCATGGTGGCCTCGCGAGAGAGCATTCGTCTCAGCGGTCCGGTGGACATCAGTACAACGGGGACCGGAGCCAACGGCATATGGGCATACGGGCCGGGCGCGTCCATCACTCTGGACGGACCGGTCGCCGTCGGCACGGCCGGGGACTTCTCCCACGCGGTATTCGTCTACGACACCGACGATTCCGATATGGGGTTGGACATCCGGGGCCCGCTCATGGCGACCACACAAGGGACCAGGGCCTATGGCATCTACATGTTCGGCGGCGGCGAGGCCCGACTGGGTGAAACCCATATCCTCACCCGAGGCGCGGGCAGCGACGGCATATATGCGTTGGGCGGCACCCTGACGCTCAACGGCCCCACTACCATTCGGGTAACCGATCCCGGCGCCTATGCCCTGCATATCCAGGGCCAGGCCCCGTATACGGGCACCGTGATCACCACCCGCCTCCAGCCCGGAACTCCCAATCCTCAACGTCTGGACATCGAAGGGCCGATCCGCGTCTACGGCTCGGGCAACCGCCTGGAGCTGGACCTGGCTGCCGGTTCCCATCTCAACAGCTCTCTGCTGGAGGCGGACAATGCGGGCGTGGTGAACCTGAACTTTTACGGACATGACGCCCAATGGACCACGGGCCTGGGGTCGGTCATCCGCAATGGCGAGCTCAACCTTGATTTCACAGGCGGCGGGGTGTGGAACCTGCCCGTTACGGATGCGACCCGCGCGGCCTCCCCGTCCTCGATTCCCGCCCTGCGCATCCAGAGCGGAGGGCAGTTCACCGTGCGCGGAACCGATTCGCTGCGGCTCCTGCCCGTCACCAGCCTGGCAGCGAACCAAAGCGGCACCTATCTTCTGATCCAGTCCGAAAATGCGCTCCCCGCCGACCTTGAGAATATGCACCTGCTGTCCGGCAGTCTGCTGTACCGCGCCGACGGCCTGACCGTCGCCACCGTTGACGGCCTTCCGACGCTGGAGGCCTTGCTTACCCGCTTGCCCACGGCCCAGGCTCTGCCCGATGTGGAGCCCGGCATAAACGATCTGTTGCCCGACACTCCCGACGTATCCGACGATGGCGGCGGCAATCCATTCCTGGCCCTGGCCCTGGCCCAACATCTCAACGGGCTCAGCCTGGACGAAATCACGTCCGCGCTGGAGGGCGCGCCCGCCCTCGCGCGCGTCATGCCCGCGTCTTCCCTGACCCACAACCTCGAAACGCGCATCCGTCAGACTTCGCCCGTAGGCGGACTGCGCGGCCGGGGGCCGGAACGAAAATTCACGGTTCCCTCCGCGACCTCGTCCTATGATATATGGATGTCTCCTCTTTATCTTCACGAGCAGGAATCGCTGCCCCGATCGGGCAAAGCCCCCGCCCGCTACAAGGCCGACCTGGGGGGGATTTTGCTGGGGGCGGGACGAAACTTCGGAAGCTGGAGTCTGGGCGGAGGTCTGTCCGTCGGCGGGGGCACCGGTTCCACCTCGGACGGAGCCCTGCCCCCCACCACCGGGCGCATCGACTATGCGGGAGGCCTGCTATACGGTCTGTGGCAACATGAAACATGGAGTTTGGGACTGGAATTCAACTTCCTGCGCACCTGGAACAAACTGCGCCAACAAAACCCGGTCATTCCACTCAGGGCGCGGGTGACGGTGGACGGGCTGACGCTGGAAACGGTGGCCGCCCGCCGTTTTGCCTGGGGCGACTGGCTCGTCACGCCCAACGTCGGCCTGGAGTACAGCCATTTTATTCAGCGTTCTTACATGGTGCGAGGCGCGCTGAACAACGGCCGTGATATGGATTTGTTTTATAATGAGCCCGTGCGTCAGGGCCTGTGGCGCACGCCCGTGGGACTCACACTCGGACGCCGATGGACGCCGGGCGACGGGTGGCTGGTGGAACCGGAACTGTACGTCCGCTATATACCGGTATTGGGCAAGACACGCGCCGACCAGCGTGTCCGCCGCGCCGATGCGCCCGCCATTCGGGCCACCCTGGCCGGAGCGAGCCTTGACCGCCACACGCTGGAAACAGGGGTGGGCCTGGACGCCCGGCACGGACCTCTGCGGCTGACATTAAGCTACAACTGGCAGCACTCGGTCCACCGCAACGCGCACTTCGTGTCCGGAACGCTGGGCAGAACCTTCTGAGCCGTCGGCCGCAAGCGCCCCGGCTTTGCTTCGGTATAAACAGCTACGGACTGCGCCTACAGCCGCTAAAAGCGCGGCTGCTCCGGGGCACCGGACACGCTTCACGACTCCGGATTCGGGGCCGCCCACAGCCTTGGGAAACGCTGTCGCAGCGCCATCGGGGCGGAAGCGCAAAATGCGCCCGCCCCTCTCTTCATGCCCGCCTGCATTGACAGCGGACGGGCAAAACACTAGCGTTTGTTCAACCCGTTCTTTTTCCACGAGTCCGCCCATGTCTGTCCGCTTCCGCGTCTTCACTTCTCAATCCGCCGCCCGCCTCGGCCCCCTGCTCCTGATTTGGGCGTTATGCGCGGCTGTGGTTTGTCCGGCGGCGTGGCAATCGTTGTCCGCCTCCTTGCGCGGGGCGGGCGCGGCGTCTGAAACGGCATCGGCCGCCGCGGTGGCGCCCACCGACTGGATGTGGGAAAGCTTCAGCCCCGACGGGCGCCAGTCCGCCCTGAGTTCCGGGCGTCTTGCTCCCGTTTCTCAAGAACTGCGCCACGAGGCCCGCCTCGTTCCGACCCGCGACGCTCGAAGCGCGCCGGACGCAGCGCCCGTCGGACTTGTCTCTCGTTTTTCCGTCTGCACCGTCCTGCCCGAGCCCGAACTGCTCCCCGTCACTTGGGGCAGCGACGATCCCACTCCCCGCCTGCCCGCCACACGCGGACTTTTCTGTCGCCCTCCCCCCTCGCTGAAGGCCTGAACAACCGTCTCCGGCCCTCTTGTTCGCCGTCGCGCCCGGCTTCTTACGGCCGCGCGTTCGCGCGTACCATCTTTTCAGTGAGGTATCTTTTATGCACTCTTTGCGCTGGCGATCCGTGATCGTCGTCATGGCGCTGCTGGCCTGCGTGGTCTGTCTGGCGCCCAACATCCCGGGGCTGCCGTCATCCCTGTCGTCTCGCCTGCCTTCCACCGCCGTCAAACTGGGACTGGACCTTCGGGGCGGCATCAACCTTACCTTGGGCGTCGACGTGGACAAAGCCCTGTCCAATGCGCTCTTGCTGCTCGGCCAGGACATCCGGGCCGAAGCCGCCCAAAACGGGCTGTCGGTGCTCTCGCCCCGTCTGAACGCCGCCGGGGCCCTGGAACTGACTTTACCTAAAGAAGAACAGGCCGCCGCCTTCAATTCCCTGCTGGGCGAACGCTTCGGCCAGCTCACTGCCGAAACTCCGGCGTCCCTGGCCTCCGGCGGCCTGCGCTATACCCTCGCCTGGCGACCGGAACAACAGACCGCTCTGGCGGCCCAGATTCTGGACCAATCCGTGCGCACTCTGCGCAACCGCATTGACCAGTTCGGCGTGGCCGAACCCGACATCCGCAAACAGGGCGGGGATCGTATCCAAATACAGCTTCCGGGCCTGACCGACCCTGAACGGGCCATTCAGCTCCTGGGGCAGACGGCCGAACTGACCTTCCATCGGGTGCGGACCGACGTGCCCGCCGGGGGCATGCCGCCCACCGGAACGGCCTGGTATCCTCTCAAGGCCGGAGGCAGCATGGCGCTTGACACCCAGCCCCTGATGACAGGCCAGGACGTGGTCGACGCCCGTCCGGCCTTTGACGAGCACGGGCAACCTTACGTAGCTTTGCAGTTCAACAGCCGGGGCGGCGTGCTGTTTGAGCGTGTCACCGGGGAACTGCTCCACCAGCCCCTGGCCATTGTGCTGGACGGCACCGTGGAATCGGCTCCGGTGGTTCAGCAGCAGATCAGCGGCGGGCGGGCCAGCATCAGCGGCCGTTTTACCACGGCCGAGGCCCAAGACCTGGCCATCGCCCTGCGGGCGGGCTCGCTGCCCGCCCCGGTATCGGTGCTGGAGGAACGCACGGTGGGCCCTTCCCTGGGCCTGGAATCCATCCACAGCGGCCTGCTGGCCGGGGCGGTGGGCGCGCTGGCGGTCATGGGCCTCATGCAGCTCGTCTACGGACGCAGCGGCGCGGTGGCCAACGTCATGCTGGTGTTCACCGTCAGCCTGTTGTTTGCGGGACTGGGAGCTTTCGGAGCCACCCTGACTCTGCCGGGCATTGCCGGGGTGGTATTGACCATAGGCATGTCGGTGGACGCCAACGTGCTTATCTTCGAACGCATCCGCGAAGAAATGAGGTTGGGCCTCAGTCCGGCCCGAGCCGTGGCCTGCGGTTTCGAGCGGGCCAGCATTTCCATTACCGACTCCAACCTGACGACCATCATCGCGGCGGCCATTCTGTATGAGTTCGGCACCGGCCCGGTGCGGGGTTTCGCCGTTACCCTCAGTCTGGGCGTGGCGGCTTCGATGTTTACGGCGGTATTCGTCTCCCGCCTGCTTTTCGAGTGGTGGGTGAACCGTTCCGCCACCCCCCGCCTGGGCCTGGAACCCCAGACGTTGCAGGCGGCGAACCAATAAAAGTCGCTATTCCCGATCGTTCGGACGGCGTTTTGGAAACAGACCACCTTTCGCCCACGGAACAGCAAGCGTAGTCGACCGACTTCGGACCTCCACGAGAGCCGCCGTTTGCTGCCGGGTTATTATACCAGCAAACACAAGGACATCATCATGTTCCGATCCCGGATACAGTCCCTTCCCCCCATCCCCTTCGTGCGGTTGCGCCACGCGGCCTACATCCTTTCCGCCCTGTTTCTGCTGTTGGGCCTGGCCGCCGTGTCGGTTCACGGCGGTCTGCGCTACGGCGTGGACTTTTCGGGCGGCGTGGCCGTCCAGCTTCAGTTCGCCAAGCCCGTGGATGATGAAGCCATCAAAGACTCGCTGGGCGATCTTGATTACCCCGGCCTGACCATTCAGCGCTACGGCGACGGCGGCCGCGACTACCTGGTCCGTTTCACGGCCCCGGAAGGCGCAAACGCCGATGAAGTGCGCGACGGTCTGGGTTCGGCCCTTGCCCGGTACTTTGCGGACAACCCGGCCGTTATCCAGCGTATGGACGTCGTGGGCCCCAAAGTCGGCGCGGACCTGCGCAATAGCGCTCTGGAAGCCGTATACTATTCGGTGTTGCTGATTACGGTATATATTTCAGGCCGCTTTGAACGGCGTTGGGGCACGGCTGTAGTTATGGCGGCAGGCCTGGCAGGCGGCATGTACCTGCTGACTCTGCTGGGGGCGGGACCGGCGGCGCGCATTCCGGCCGTGCTGGCCGTCACCCTGGCCCTGTGCTGGAAGCTGCGGCTCAATTTCGCTTTGGGAGCCGTGGTGGGCCTGCTGCACGACGTTTTGATCACCCTGGGCCTGCTGTCCGTTATGGGGAAAGAAATCGATCTCAATATCGTAGCCGCCGTACTGACCCTTATCGGCTATTCCCTCAACGACACTATCATCATCTACGATCGCATTCGGGAAAACCTGCGCAGCGAATCACAGGAAAGCGAAGCAAACGGACATAAACTGCGCCCGCTGGCCGACATCATAGACACCAGCCTCAACCAGACCCTGGGGCGCACCATCATGACCTCGCTGACCACCTTGGTGGCCGTGCTCAGCTTGTTCATACTGGGCGGGGGCGCCATTCACGATTTTGCCTTGACCATGCTCATCGGCGTGGTAGTCGGCACCTTTTCCTCCATATTTGTCTCCAGCCCTGTGCTTCTGGCCCTGGGAAGCACCGAACAGTATGCGGAGCGGGTGCAGATACCGGTGTACGTAGCGCCCGGTAAAAATGGCGTGGTATAGTTTTTTCGTGTACCGTGGAAAAAAAGTTGCGGCTTGTTTGCAGTAGCATAACGAGGCTGCAAAACGCCCGCCGCATACGGCGGGCGTTATTTTTATTAATGAACAAAAACACCATATTCCAATAGAATGGCATATACGATCCGTTCAGAACACCGCTTATTCCATACCGGATGCACACGGTTTTCATGGTGTTCGGTACAACGCAGTATGCCAAAGAAATGCTTGCCAGCCGAGCGTTGTGACCTTATGAAAAAGAAAAACCTGTCCACATGCATACTTTATGGCAGCGACAGGGCGCATCCTCAAGGAGAAAACCCATGGACGACTATTTGAAACAAGCTTTGGAAATCGTAAAAGCACAAGCCTCGGTGCGCGTTATGGCCGAAGAAGAAATCACCTCGATGGTCCGCACGCTCGCCGCTCATCTTAAAACGATGGAAGACGCGCCCGCCGAGCAGGAAGAAGCCGCCTCCCCGGCGATTCCCCCGGCCAAATCCATCAAAGAAAAGTCCGTGACCTGCCTTGAATGCGGAAAAACCTTTAAAATCATCACCCGCAAGCATCTGGCCATGCACGGTCTGGATGCCGATACCTATCGTGAAAAGTGGGGTATCAAGAAAAATACGCCGCTGGTGTGCAAGGAACTCCAGCGCGAGCGCCGCAAAAAGATGAAGGAAATGAAACTGTGGGAAAAACGGCGCGCCGCTAACGACCAACGCAAGAAGGCCTGAGCATTTCGCGTTCCTGGGACGTATCCGACGAAGGCGGAAAACCGTGCCCGCATTCAAACGCGCGGCGCGTTTTCCGCCCTCGTTCTTCCGGCCGCCCCCCTCTCTTCCGGGCGGTGCGGTATCGTTACGTTCCAACGTCTGGACGTTTTTCCGCACGTTCCGCCCATGTCCGCCAAAAAGACCAACGCCGCCCGGCACCTCGACGATCTGGGAATCGTCTATACGTTGCACCGGGCCGAAGTGGACGAAAGCGATCTGTCCGCCGTCACCATGGCCCATCGCCTGGGCGTCCCGCCCGACCAAGTGTTCAAAACTCTGGTGGCGCGGGGAGATCGTCACGGCGTGCTCATGGCCTGTATCCCCGGCTCGGCCGAACTTGACATGAAAAAGCTGGCCGCCGCGTCGGGCAATAAAAGCGTGACTATGGTGGCTCTTAAAGAAGTACAGCCGCTGACCGGCTACATCCGGGGCGGCTGTTCCCCTTTAGGGGCCAAAAAGACCTATCCCGTCTATCTGGACGAAAGCGCCGCGCTGTGGGACGCCGTCTACGTCAGCGCGGGACAGCGGGGGCTGCAACTATGCTTGGCGCCCTCCGACCTGGCTCGGGCCACGGACGCCGTTTGCGCCGACCTGTGCCGAAACTGAGAGCAAAATCCTTTCTCGGTTCATCCCCGGACGCTCGTCGGCTGCCGCCGGAAGATTTCAGTCCGGGCTTCCGGCGGCAACCCGCCGGACCCGAAACGCTGGGCGGGCGGACGGCCCGCCAAACGTCGCTGCATCTCCCATACCAGCACGCCGCTGTAACGCAACGCCCCTTCCGCGTCCCACCCGCGTCCCTCCATCGCCCAAGCGGCTTGTTGGGTCTGTTCCCAGAGGTCCATCAGCTCGTCATCGGGCAGCAACTGCAATTCCACATGCTGCGGAATCCGCTCCTGCGGGGCAAGAGTGGGCGTGACGGAAAATACAGGCATACGATCCCCCAAGGCGATTTTATTTAAAAAGTGATTTCGGTCCGGACACGACATTCCGGCATTCGGGTTTCGCGCCCGGAGCTCGGGCGTTACGCCGCCGACACGCTTCCCCGTGTCTCGCTTCACGTGATAGTCGGCGCTCCCTCTTCCGACAAGCGCTCTTTCCAAGGCGCTGAAGCATGGACCTACTCCAGGTCGCCTGCTTTTCAGGCCGAAAAATTCCCTCCGCTCCCGACGGGCGTTGTCCCAATCATGATTCTAAATCCGTCCGCGGCGTCTGGCAAGGGAGAGAAACGCGGCGCGGCGCTTGTCAGGCGAGCCGGTTCCCGTTACCCTGACCTTCCGGTCC
>UQJT01000056.1 GCA_900541395.1 uncultured Desulfovibrio sp. | reverse complement strand
TGCTCGACGAGGGCAAAGCCCTGAATGATGAAACGCTGGAACGCTCCGTCACCCGGGTGTGGCGGCGGCGACAGGCGGCCCTGGCCGCGCGGGGGCCGGAGGTGGAGAACGCGGCGGGCGTGGAAGGGTTTGAGCCGTATCGGGCGGGGGCGTTTTTGCAGCCTCGGCTGACGACGCCGGAAGAGTTGGAGCAAAGGCCGCCCGCGCCTCCGCCGTCCCCGGACGATTTGTTCCGCTATGGTTTGCAGGATTCGGTTTCCGGCCTGGCGGCACGGGGCAAACTGCCGGATATATTGACGCCCCGCGATTTGGAACACCTGGGCCTGATCGATCAACTGGTTGTGGCCACGGGGCGGACTCTGGGCGACTCGCCCGCCCTGGCGTTCGGGGCGGGGCTGGGCGCGTTGGGCGGCCCGGTCGCGCCGTTCACCGTGCCCGCCGGGGCTATGGGGGTGACCGAAGGCACCCGCGCCGCGCTGAAAAATCAGATTCGCTACGGCACGCCGCGCAACCTGGATGAGTTCGTGAACCGCGCGGGCGACAACCTGACGGCCACGGCCAAGGGCATGGCGATAGGCGGGGCAACGGGCCTGGCGGGACTTGGGGCCGGAACGGCCGTGCGGGCCGCCGGAGGCGGGGCGCTGAGCCAAACGGCGGGCAAAGTGGCCGCCGAGACGGCGACCCTGCCCACAGCGGCGGCGGCCGTGGAAGGGCGGCTGCCCGAAGCGCGGGATTTTGCCGACGCGGCGGTGTTGATTCTGGGCATGAAGGGCCTGAGCGGCACGGGCAAGGTGGCGGGCCGAGCGATGGGGGCCGGAAAGAGCGCACTGGAAGCCCGGCTGCGGGCCATCCACGAAAAAACGGGCATCGCGCCGGAACAGGTGCTGAAGGACGCGGCCATAGACCCCGCGCTTCAGGCGGAACTGGCCTCCGGCGGATCGGATGTTCCGTCGCGCTACGCGCGGGGAGACAAAGCCGTCCCCTCTGCATCGGAGGCCCCGCCTATTCTGGCCAAGCCGGTGCTCGAAAAGGCCAAAGCCGGGGAGTACGTGGATACGGAAACCCTGGTGCAACTGGCTGGACCGCGTCCCTGGGCACAGGCTTTATTGAATCAGCGTTTGGGCATGGACCGCCTGAAAGAAAAGCTGGCCGCCATGTTCGACCGGGCCGAGCGCAAGGAATTGTCGCAGGAACCTTTGGCCTGGCAGTTCGTCACCAAAGAGGAAGCCGAGCTTTTATCGGAAAAGACCGGCTGGAAAGTGGAGCCCGGTTTTACGCATACGCTGACAACCGAACAACTATGGCATGGCGTCAAACGGCATGGAGTGGGAGGAGAAAGTTTTGACCGGTATCCCAATCAACTTCCTCTAACGCGAGAGGATATTGCAGCGTTACCAGAACTGATTCGACCTGAGAATATAGTAAAAGGGACAAGAAGCCGAACAACAACACCGCTTGTTCTCTATCGAAAAGATATGCCAGATGGTTTTATGCTATTTTTTGAAGAAGTACGTGTAGGAAAAAATCAATTAGCTTTTAAGACTATGTATAAAATTAAAAAATAAAGGCCACCTTACGGCGGCCTGCCCCCCGGAGCACAATCGTCCGAAACGTAGGCGAGTTGGAATCGCCCGCTCCGATGTTGCACGTTTATTTTAAAAATAACTTTAGAGAAGTCAACCCTTGAGTAGGAAACAATAAAAGCCGCCGCCCCCCTCGTGAACGTCCGAAACGAGACCTACGGCATGCCCCTGCCTAGGACAGGGGGGCCACATAGCGTCTGGAGGGTGCCCCGGCGGCTCAAACAATATGGAGAAAAACGCGGAAAAAGTCAAGTGGGGCGGTGGGATAGCGTCCAGTCCGGCACGCTTTGCCGCAGAGGCAAAAAGGCGTCTTGGATTTGCAAAGCAAATCCGCTTAAAGGCAGCCGCACTTCCAGTGCGGCAAAGGCAGGCTTCGACCGCCGCCGGCTACGCTTGCACCTTGGCAAACTGCGTTTGCCAAGGTTCCGCTCCGCGAGACCTGCTTCCGCTCCTCGCCCCCCACCATGCCGCCTTCCAGGCGGCGGGGGGTCGTCATCTCTGCTCTCGATGCCCGTAGGCCTCGCGTTGCTCGGCAACGGGCACGGCCCCTGCGGGGCCGCCCGGTAGGTCGGTCTCCAAGCTCGCTACGCTCGCGCCTCCGGCGGTTAATGGTTTCATGTCTATCCCCCGGCTCGGCCGGAAATTCTGTGGCCGACAGCGGAGAAAACGGAGAATTTTTGATGAAGATTAAAAAAGAAAACGTGGAAAGCGCGGCTCGCGCGCTGGCGGCCATGCCGGACGGACGTTGTTTTCTGCAATGGCTCTTGGCCCGTTGCGACGTGCGGGGGCCGGTATTCACCGGCGACCTGGAAAGCGTGTGCAAGCGCGAGGCGTTGCGCCAGCTCGGGCGCGAGGTGGAGGACCTGATTGCGGCGAGCCACGGCCGCAAAGCCGTTATCGATATCGAGGAAGATGTTTTTTAGCCGACGGAGTCGCGAACGTCGGCGCGTGTCGGAGCATTTTCAAGCACAAAACGCTCCGGGCGTTCGCCCGTATGGAACACGCTTTTTCCGCAACGCAAAGACGAGGAGCACACTATGGAAACGGAACAGATGGTGAATGACCGGACTGTCGGCGATTCTCTGCCCATCGACAACGAAAGCGCCGAGGAACGGAACGCGCCGCAGCTTCGGGCGGCCGACGCCGGGGCCGGGGACTCGGCGGATCGGGATGCGGGCAAGCCGCACGAGCCCGAGGTGCCCGACAGGTACGACCTGAAAATGCCCGAGGGCGTGGAACCGGATGCGGCCCTGCTGGAAAAGGCCACCCCCTTGTTCAAGGAATTGAAGCTGACGGGCGAGCAGGCGCAGAAGCTTTCGGACCTGTACGCGGACAAGCTGGCCGAAACCCGCAAGGTCCAACTCGACGCCTGGAACGGCGTTCTGGAGGGCTGGCGCTCGGCCGCCAAGGCGGACGCGGAAATCGGCGGGGCGAAGTTTGCGGAAAACGTGGGCGCGGCCCGCTCCGCCCTGGACAGGTTCGGCACGCCGGAACTGAAACAGGCCCTGGACGAATACGGCCTGGGCAACCATCCGGAACTTATACGTTTTTGCTTTCGGGTGGGCAAGGCTCTGGCCGAAGACCGCCTGGTGGACGGCAGACACGGCGCGGGAAGCGCGGACCCCGCCAAGGTGCTGTATCCGAGCATGAATTGAACCTTAGAGCGGATTCGCTTTGACTTTGTACAAAGTCAAAGCTGAAAGACACGCTCGCTTCGGCACTTAACAGCGCAAATAAATTGCGCTTGTGCCTTCGCGGCGGCCGTCTGCTCGCGCAGTCGGCAGAGCATTTTCAATGTGAAAATGCTCTAGAGCATGTTGCTTTTGAAATTGTCCCATTTCAAAAGCGGCGCTGCCGTCATTTCGCCTGAAAAGCGTGGTTTTCAGGCCGGCGCGGGCGTCCGCTCCCGCGGCCGCCGGAGCGCTTGCCCTTTTCGAGGAACATTATGCATCAAATAGACATCATCAATCTTGCGTTGACGCGCATGGGGCAGGCCAGCGTCACATCGCTGACCGAAGGTTCGGCCGAAGCGGCGGCCGCGGCCAAGGTGTGGGATGCGGCCCTGCGTTCCACGTTGCAGGAATTTCGCTGGGGCTTCAACACCCGGCGCGCGGCCCTGCCCCTGAAGGCCGAGCGTCCCGCGGGCGCGGCCTATGCCTACGCTTACGGCGCGCCCGTCGATCTGGTGCGGCCCTATGAGATTTTTCAGGAAGACGTGACCAGCGACCGGCCCATCCCGTTTTTGTACGAAGGCGGACTCATTTATACGGATCAGCCCTCGGCCGTGCTGATATACGGCGGCTTGGAGGAATCGGCGGCGGCCTTTCCGCCCCAGTTCTGCGATGCCCTGGCCTGGCGGCTGGCGGCGGAACTGGCCGGACCGCTGACCCAGAAAACTTCGCTCATGGAATATGCGGTGAACCGTTACGAAAACGGCGTGGCCCGCGCCCGCGCCTCGGCGGGCAATGCCCAGCGTCCGCGCGACGACAGAATTCCCGGCTACATCCGGGCCAGAGGGTAGGGTATGACCGTTGAAGCACGCGCCCAGCGCGTTTTGTACCAGGGCAACGGCACGGCCGTGGAATTTCCCTTCGATTTTGCCGTGTACGCGGCGAATCAGGTGCGGGTGGTCACGGCCGACGCCTTCGGCAACGAGACGGAGCGCGCCCACGGCGCGGAATTTTCCGTGCGTCTGGGGGCCGGGGGCGTGGGCGGCTATGCGGGCGGAACCGTGGTCTATCCCCTGAGCGGCGCGCCCCTCGCGCCGGGGGAAAAAATCGCCGTGCTGTCCGCCGTGCCCAGCACTCAGGACAAAAGCTTTCCCAACAACACTCCCTACTTCCAGGAGCAGATCGAAGGCGGCCTGGACAAGGCCACGCGGCTTATCCAGCAGCTTGAGGCCGACGTGGCCCGGTCCATCAAGGTTCCGCCCACCAGCGCCGAGAGCCCGGAGGATATGGGCGCGGAACTGCTCGGCGCGCGGGACGAAGCCGTGGCGGCCGCCGAAAGCGCCGGAAGCGCCCTGGTCGGGGCCGAGGCCGCGCGGGACGCGGCCTCGGGCGAAGTGGACCGCGCCGCCCGCGAGGCGGATCGGGCGCGGGACGAAGCCGACCGGGCGGCGCAAGCCGCGCAACTGGGCGCGGGCGCGGCCAACCTGGAAGCGGTATGGACCCTGGCCGAGGCCGTGGCCGCCGGGGAAAGCCTGGATTTGCCCGTAACGTATTTTCCGGGCCGGAACATGCTGCATCTCAGCTATGACGGCGTGGAGCTGTATCGGGGGCCGCAGTACGAGGAAATCGGAGAGCCCGGCGCGGACGCCCGGTCTTCGGCCGTGCGGATGCGCATTCCCCTGGGCCGGGGCACGGTGATGCGCGCCTGGGCCATCGCCTCCAACATGGCCCGCCATGTGGAAGAGGCGCGGGCGGCGGCCGAAACGGCGGCGGACCGGGCCGGGGAATCCGCCCGCCTTGCGGAAGAGGCGGCGCGGGACGCGGCCGTGTCCAAAACCGTGGCCCAAAACGCGGCCGTCAACGCCGGGGAAGACGCCGAACGGGCCGACAAAGCGGCCGCCGACGCGGAAAAGGCGGCCCTTGTCGCCCAGGCGGCCGAACGCGGGCAGGGAATCTATACGGTACGCCGGGCCGACTGCCTGCCGCATTGCCCCGAGGGCTTTTACATCGTGGACCCGCGCCTGATTGTGGCGGGCACGGACAGCCTGCCCCTGGTGCCGGTGGAACGCGCCGAGGACATTCCGGCGGCCGACGGCTTTTATCTGCTGGCCGCCGTTCCTCCGCGCGTCGAGCCCGAAGAGCCCGACAACCCGGACCGGGACCCTGAAACATGCTGCGGCCGACGTCGAAGCCGGTTGCGCTGAACCTTCAACCAAGGAGCAAGACAATGGCTATGGGCAACGACATCAAAACTCCCCTGTATCAGAAAGTCGGCGAAGACCTGCATAAAGTGCTGGTGGAAACCAGCGCGGATCAGGTGCTGATGAAGGACGCCGAAAACGGCGACAGCAACGTCCAGGCGGAAATCGAAAGCCTGCGCGAATCCGTGAAAAACGTGCTGGCCGCCAACGACGCCATGATCTTCAAGGGCGTGGTCGCCGCCGAAGGAGACATCGCCGCCGCGGACTACAACGCGGGCTGGACCTACAAGGTCGGCGTCGCCGGGACCTACAAGGGACAGAAATGCGAGGTGGGCGACCTTATCGTGTGCGTGAACGACCATGCGGCGGACGGAGCCTCGGACGCGGACTGGACCGTGGTTCAGACCAACATCGACGGGGCCGTGACCGGGCCGGAAAGCGCGGTGAGCGAAAACCTGGCCGCCTTTGACGGGACCACGGGCCGCATCGTCAAGGACAGCGCCCTCAAAACGGCCGACGTGGCCGACGCCGTGACGAAGAGGCACGAACACGCCAACAAGGCCGACGTGCTGGACAAGCTGAGCGACGACGGCTCGGGCAATCTGCTGTTTGACGGCAAGCGCATCGACGACGGCAAGGTGGACGTGGCCTCGACGACCAGCATCGACACCATTCCCGCCAATCTGCGCGACGGCGGGCTGCTTATCGTCGCTCCGGCCGGGGCGTAACTTTCGACCTCCGTCGCCGGAGGCGCGCGCCTCCGGCGACGGGGGCGGCAAGGAGGAAAAGTATGGCGATCAAAGCCGTGGTGCTGGCGCAGAAAAACGGGGACGGCGCGGATGTGGCCCTGCCGCGCACCAGCGCCGATCTGGTGGGCTACGAAAAGGAAAACAGCACGGCCACCAACGTCAGGGAAGCCCTGGACGAAATGAACGACAACTTTCAGGGCGAGGCCCCCGGCATCGTGCGGCGGGTGGAGGTCCTGGAGGCCAAGCCCGACCCCACGCCCGAAAGCATCGGGGCGCTGGCGGTGAACGAAACGGCCGTCAACGCGATCCTGTGGAACGGTTCGGCCAAAACCGTTTCCTCCGCCGCTCCCTCGGGCGGAGCCGACAACGACGTGTGGCTTCAGTACATTTAACCTTCGGAGACTGTTCATGCGCGACTATACCCTGACCTGGAGCAACGGACGCGGCAGCGTGTCCTCGGGCGATTATCTGTTCGATGTCGATGAAAAGCCCGATGCGGGCTTCGCGTTTGACGCCCTGTACTACGAAACGCCCACGGGCCTGGCGTTCAAGGTGACGGACGAGGAGCAACAGCCCCTGTCGGCCGAGGAAATCGCGGCCTGTCGGGCATTCTGCGACGGCTTCGCGGACACGGCGGATTACGCCGTGCAGACTTACGAGGACGAAACCGGCCTGTACCGGGGCGTCATGCTCAAAAGCGAGGCCGAGGCGCAAGGTCTGGCATGGTTCGTCGGGGACGCGCCGGATCATCCCGTGTCCAAGCTGGCGGACGGGCGATGGGAGCGCGTCGCGGCCCTGTTTATGGAGGACGGCCAATACCGGCTGATGCCGGATTCCGTATGCCCCAAGTGCGTCGTGTTTTTGACGCAAGCCGAGTGGGACGCCTGGCCCAAGCCGACCAAAAGCACCGAAGTGTGGGATTTCGCCACGGAAACGTGGAAGGACTACCGCACGCTGGAACAGGCCCGGACCACGGCCGACAGTTATATACGCAACGCTTACGGCGCCAGGCGCTCGGCCGTGATGGGCGCGGTTCCGTATGCGGAAATGGCGACCTGGCCCATGCAGCTTGCCGAGGCGCGCGCCTACAAGGCGGACCCTACGGCGGCCACGCCCTTTCTGGACGCCATGTTGTCCGCCCAGACAAGCGCGGCGGCCGCCGGGGACGACGCGACGCTTGTCCAGAGCAAGGACGCCCTGGCGGCGGACATCCTCGCGCACGACGCGCCCGACTACCTGGCCGCGGCGGGCGCGGTGCACGGCGAGATGCGCGCCTGGATTCTCCGGGTGTGGAACGCCGCAAACCTGGACGAGGTGGACGCCCTGACCGCCGCCGTGGCCGAGGCTTTGGGCGTTCCGCCTCTCGCCCGGCCGCTGAACGGAATATAGGAGGCCGCCATGCCCGCGCAAGTAAGAGTATCCGGGGTTTGGCGCAAGACGCTGGCGTCCGTCCGCGTGGCGGGCGCATGGCGTTCGACGCCGCAAATCTATGCCAAGGCGGGGGGCGTGTGGCGCGCTCTGTATTCCTATTCCTGGTCCCTCGGCGGATGGGGCGGCTGCTCCGCCTCGTGCGGGGGCGGCACGCAGACGAGAAGCGTCACCTGCGTCCGCAACGACGGCGTTGTCATGCCGGACGCGGTTTGCGCAAAACTGGTCGGGGCCAAGCCCGCCACAAGCCAGGCATGCAATACGCAAAGTTGCGTGGGCTCGAACTGTTGTTGCAATTGGAGTCGTCAGCAATTTCGCTATTATACAAACAAGCTCCCGTGCACAACCGCAAATGTGGGACATCCCTGGCCCAATATGTCTTTTTTGGAAAAGATGGGCTGCTACGTCGCCAATATATCCAGACCCAGCTGCACGGGCGGTTTCGGTTACTGGCTCGGCAATATTTACGGCATAACGGGTGAACAAACTCCCGGTTTAGGCTCGAATGTTCTTGTCGACAACTCAGGCGTAAGATGGAATTGCGTCGCCATTTATTACTGGGTTTGGGGGGATACGTCCTCGAATTGCGGTCAATTCTGCGCTGGAAAACGTTGCTCGGAGATGGGGATAAATTAGAGCGGCTTGCCGTTGAAAACGGCAATCGCTCCGGCGGCCGCGAAAGCGGCCGTCCGCGCCGACCGAGCCTGAAAACGCGTTTTTCAGGCGAAATGACGGCAGCGCCGCTTTTGAAACGGGGCAATTTCAAAAGCAACATGCTCCAGGCTGAACTTTCATGGCATTGCCTGAACAGATGCGCCGTATTCGGACGCGGCGCAAATGCGGGAGGGCCGTCGATGGCTGCCGGAAAAGAAGCGGCGGGGCCGGGCTGGCGCGTGCGCCGCCTGGAGGGACGCGCCGATATGGAACGGGCGGCGGCCCTTGTGGCCGCCGATCTGCGCCCGGCCGACGTCCGCGAGTTGTGGGCGGCCGGGGGGCACGCCCCGGCCGAGGCGGTGCGGGCCAGCCTGGCGGCCAGCC
The DNA here is from genome assembly GCA_900541395.1 of uncultured Desulfovibrio sp. Taxonomy (GTDB): domain Bacteria; phylum Desulfobacterota; class Desulfovibrionia; order Desulfovibrionales; family Desulfovibrionaceae; genus Mailhella; species Mailhella merdigallinarum. Next base: position 4,066 of record UQJT01000056.1, on the reverse strand, counting down.
GGAAGCCGCGCGGCCGGGCCTGGGCCGTGCTGATCCATGAGAGCATTTTGCTTTTGAAATTGTCCCATTTCAAAAGCGGCGCTGCCGTCATTTCGCCTGAAAAGCGTGGTTTTCAGGCTCGGTCGGCGCGGGCGTCCGCTCCCGCGGCCGCCGGAGCGCTTGCCCTTTTCAACAGCAAACCGCTCGAATGCCCGCAAGCGCCGCGGGCGCAAGCGTCGACAGGCCCGGAAAGCGGGCGAAAGGCGGCGAAGCCCCGCACGGGCACGGGCGACGAGCGTTGCGTCCTGTTGTTCGGCGTGGCTCCGCTTTCGCTCATGTCCGATACGGGCGTGCCCTGGATGTTGGCTACGAGGGACTGGGACGCGTTTATGGACGCCGGCTTGAACCTGATTTTCGCGCGGCGTTGCCGCGCTTGTCTGGCCGAGATGGGCCGCGATTTCGCCCGGTTGGAAAACCGCGTTCACGCCGCCAACCGGCGGGCCGCGCGCTGGCTGGCGTGGATGGGATTTCGTCTTGACCCGCCCGCGCCGTGGGGCGTGCGCAAGGAGATGTTTATGAGATTCTGGAAGGAATACCGACATGCGCCCGTGGCAGGCGGGCGGCCTGGAGAGCTTAGGTAGCATGGCATCCGTTATTCAACCTTCGTTCGCCCTGGGCGAGCTGTCGCAGGACCTGTCCGGCCGAGTCGATCTGGAATGGTACGGCAAAGGGCTGGAATTGTGTGATAATTTTTATGTGTTGGCCTCGGGCGGGGTGACGTTGAGGCCCGGCACGGAATTTGTGTGCGAGGTTCCGGCGGAAGCCGCATCCTCAACCGCCGGAGGCGCGAGCGTCAGCGAGCCTGGAGCGAGGAGCGAGGGCGCGTCGGAATGTATTTCCGCGCGCATGGTCGCAAGCGACGAGCGGACGAAGGACGGCGCGGGCCGCAAGACCCGGCTCATCCCCTTTGTCTTCAACGCCGCGGAAGCCTATGCTCTGTTGTTTACGGACAAGGCCATGAGGGTTATCCGCGATGGCGGCCTGGTGACGGGCGAGGACGGGGAGCCTTTTGTTCTGGCCCTGCCCTATGTCGAATCCGCCCTGGCCGATTTGCGCGGCGCGCAGTCGGCCGACGTGCTGTACGTGGTTCATCCCGATTATCCGCCCGCCAAAATCATGCGCTACGGTCATGCGGACTGGCGTTACGAGGCGCTGACCTTCCGCTCCCGGCTGGAGCCGCCCGCGGGCGTGTCCGCCTCCACTTCGGCCGGTCCCACGGACAAAAGCCGCGTGACTTACTCCTACAAGGTTACGGCCTACGACGGCGAGACCGGGGAGGAAAGCGAGGCGTCGGCCGCCGTGTCCGTGGTCAGTAAAAATCTGGGCCTGGAGGACACCGTGATCACGGTCGGCTGGCAGCCCGTGCCCGGCGCGAAGGAATATAAAATCTACAAGGAAAGCGCGGGGATGTACGGGCTGGCGGGGTACAGCGCGGGCACGGAGTTTTTGGACAGGAACTATGAGGGCGACTACTCGGTCAGTCCGCCCGTTTATGAAAATCCCTTCCAGGGCGAGGGCAATTACCCCTCGGTGGCGACCTTTGTCCAGCAACGTCTGTGCTTTGCGGGCACCCGCAACAACCCGCAAAAGATATGGATGAGCCGTAGCGGCAATTACGAAAATTTCGGCCGTTCCAATCCCACCCGCGACGATGACGCCGTGTACCTGTCCATCTGTTCGTCGCAAGTGAACTGGATTCGGGGCATGGTCACGCTGCGCTCGCTGGTGGCCCTGACCGGCGGCTCGGAGTGGACCATAAGCTCCGGGGGCGGGACCTCGGGCGGGGCGTTGACTCCGGCCTCGGTCAACGTCGCCCAGCAGAGCGCCTACGGCACGGCCGGGCTGGAACCGATCATCGTGGGGCAGTCCATCCTGCTGGCCCAGCGCGGGTTCACCGCCGTGCGCGATCTGGCCTACAGCTACGATGTGGACGGCTACGTGGGCAACGATCTGACCATCCGGGCGTCCCATCTGCTGCGGGGCCGCGCGTTCACGGCCTGGGCCTATCAGAACGCGCCCCACGGCATTTTGTGGTGCGCCCGCGACGACGGCGTACTGCTGGCCCTGACCTACGTCAAGGAACATCAGGTGTTCGCGTGGAGCCGACATCACACCGACGGCGCGGTGGAAGACCTGTGCGTGGTCAACTCCGACAGCCGGGACGAACTGTACATGGTGGCGAGGCGGACCGTCGGCGGCCGGGTCCGGCGCTACGTGGAGCGGCTGGCCGAGCCCTATCGCAGCGACGACATGCCCATGTCTCGGGCTTGGTATGCGGATTGCGGTCTGCGGCTGGACGTGGGGGACGGCGAACCCGTTTCCCGGCTGTCCGGCCTGGCTCATCTGGCGGGCCGGGAAGTGGCCGTGCTGGTCGACGGCGGGCCGTTGGACGGGCTGAGGGTGGACGAGGACGGCGTTCTTGAACTGCCGCGCCCGGCGTCCGTGGCGCTGGTGGGGCTGCCCTATGTCGGGACCGTCAAGTCCATGCGCCTCAATACGGGGGATCAGTCCGGCACCGGCCAGGGACGGCGGCAGACCATCACCCGTCTGACCTTGCGCTTCCGCGACAGCGTGGGCGGCGAAGTGGGGTGGGAGCGCCCCGGCACGGACGGCGGCACGCTGGAAACCCAGTGGACGGAAATCAAGGGCCGCACCTTGCAGATGGCCAACCGTCCGGCCGAACCCTTTACCGGGGATCGGACGCAGACGCCGCCCCTGGGCTGGGACAGCGGGGGGCAATTCCTTCTGCGGCAGCGGGACCCCCTGCCCATGACCCTGCTGTGCGCCATACCCGATGTGACGATGGGAGGCTGAGGGGCGGGACGCGCTCGCCCGCGCCGGCCTGAAAACCACGCTTTTCAGGCGAAATGGCGGCAGCGCCGCTTTTGAAATGGACCAATCTCGAAAGCAAAATGAGCTCATGGGGGGTGCTCTTTTTATAAAGAATAAAAAGCACGGCGAATACGATGACGGAGCCGATGCCGATATAACTATGGGAATTCATGGTCGCCTTGCCTTTTTACGGAGGGGAAAGGCCGTGGGGCCGGGCTCCGACAGCGATTTCCAAGAGGCCGATAAACAGCCCCGCTAAACATATTCCGTAAAAAGCGCCGTGGCGATGATAGCGGAACCGGCGGTCATGAAAGCGTTGGACCAATATTTCAACATGACCGGCTCGATATGGAGCCTCAGTATTTTTTCCGCCCCTGTCCACGGCAGGGGCGGAACGACGGGAGGATGAAATCATGTGCGACGTGTTGGCCGGGTTGTCCCTGGCCATGACGGCCCTGGGGTCGGGGATGTCCGCTTACGGTCAGTATCGGCAGGGCAAGGCCCAGTCCGCCCAGGCGGAGTACCAGTCGCGACTGGCGGCGCGCAACGCCGAGCAGTCGCGGATGCAGGCCGACTATGCGCGGGAGCGGAGCGCCGAGGATGCGGCCCGGCAGCGTCGGCAGACGGGGCAGACCCTGGGGACGCAGCGTTCGTTGCTGGCCGCTTCGGGCGTGGACCTGAGCGATATGGATTCCAGCGCCATGAATATTCTGGGCGACACGGCCCAGTGGGGCGAGTACGACGCGCGGAAAATCCGGCATCAGGGCGAGATGAGCGCCTGGGGTTATGAAAATCAGGCCCTCGGCGAGCAGGCCGACGCCGCTTTGTACGGCATGAGCGCGAAGCGGGCCACGCGGGCCGGGGCCATAGGCGCGGGCGCAAGTCTGCTGTCCGGAGCCGGACAGGTGGCCGAACAGTGGTACCGCTACAAGCAACAGGGCTGGGGGAGGGACGACTTTGATTAACGCGCGTTCCCATTCAGATTTGCGGGGTTTCGGGGGCGGGGAAGCCCGCGGCGTCGCGGCTTGGGCCGAAGCCGGGGCGGCAAGGACTTCCGTTTGGGAAGAGGTGGCGAACATTCTGGTCGACGTGGCGGACTTTCCCGGTCCGGAGGCTCAGAAACGGGCGGCCCTGGCCCGTGCGGACGCCCTGGCCGACCCCGCGACGCGGGATGCGGCGCGGGCGGAGATCGCGC
>UQJT01000055.1 GCA_900541395.1 uncultured Desulfovibrio sp. | reverse complement strand
CTGTTCCAACAAAAGCTTCGCTTTCGGAACAGGCGGGCGCACACATCCATCCCCGTATGCGGGGCGGCATGAAGTCAGGACAAGGGAGCTCCCCTTTCGTGTGTACCCCGGCCCGCCGCCGGAGGGATTGCCGGGGGCGGGCGCGACCTGAGAACCCCCAAACCTTCGGCCGGGCCGTACGGCGGGAAGGGTGGAAACATGACGTGGGGCTTGGGCGTGCCCCTCGCTTGCCCCGCCCGGAGGGCGCAGGGTAAAGGAAAGAAAAACCTGCCCCTCCTCGGGCCGGTAAAGCGTGCCTGGCGGCGTCCCGCCGCGCTACAGCCACTCCCGCAAGGTGGCGAACATAACATCCATGTCCAGGGGCTTGACCAGATAGGCGTTCATTCCGGCCGCTTCGGCCAGGGGTTTGTCTTCATCGAAGGCATTGGCGGTCATGGCGATGATGGGTACGGAAACGGCGTCGGGTCTCGTCAGCGCGCGTATGGCCCGGGTGGCGTCCAAGCCGTCCATGATCGGCATGCGGATATCCATGAGGATGGCTTGATAACGGCCTTCCTCCGCCTTTTCAAAGGTCCGCACGGCTTCCAGTCCGTTTTCCGCCGTATCCACCGTCAGACCGTGCATTTCCAGCAGACTCTTGGCGATTTCCAGGTTGAGCGCGTTGTCTTCAACCAACAACAGGCGCGAACCGGCCGGAAGCGCGACTTGGTCGTCGGAGACGGCCTGGCGGCGATCCGCATACAGCGAGGCAAAAGTTTTGCAGAGGGTGGAAGGGAACAGAGGCTTGGCGATGAAGGCGTCTGCTCCCGCCTCCCGCGCTTCGGCTTCGATGGCGCTCCAGTCATAGGCGGTGATAATGATGATGGTGGTTTCCGGTCCCACCAGCTTGCGGAGGCGACGGGTGGTTTCCACTCCGTCCATATCGGGCATTTTCCAGTCGATGAGCGCCACGTCGTAGTGAAAACGCTGTTTGAGGGCCTCCCGGACGGCTTCCACCGCCATGAAACCCGATTCCACCCAGCGACACTCCGCGCCTATGCCGCGCATAATGACGCTCGCCTGCTCGCCCACCAGGGCGTCGTCGTCCACCACCAGCACCTTGAGCCCGGTCAGCAGATTTTGCGATTTGCGCAGATTTTCGCGTTCCTCGTCGTCCTCCGCCAGGCCGAGGGGAACGGTCACGATGAATTCCGAGCCTTGGCCCTGCTTGCTGTGGACCTGGATGCTTCCCCCCATGATATGAACGAGATTATAGACGATGGAAAGCCCCAACCCGCTGCCCGCCTTGTTGCGGGCCATATCCGCATTTTCCTGCTCGAAGGGCTGGAAGATGCGGCGCATAAATTCGGAGGACATGCCTATGCCGCTGTCGCGGATGGTGAATTCCATGTGGGCGAATCCGTTGGTCCGGCGCAGTTCGCGAATATGGACGGAAATATTGCCTCCTGCCGGGGTGAATTTGAGGGCGTTGGCCAGCAGATTCATGAGAATCTGGTTGAGGCGCAACGCGTCGCCTATATAAGCGGCTTCCAGCGGCGTGTTGTGATACACCTCGTAATCTATGCCCGCCGCCTCGGCCTGGGGCACGATGATGGCATCCACCTGGTTGACAAGATCCGCCAGATCGAAGCGGGCGTTGGTCAGCGCTATTTTCCCGCTTTCAATGCGGGACATGTCGAGAATGTCGTTGATCAGCGACAGCAGGTAACGGCATGAAGCATCGATTTTGGTAAAGCAGTTACGCACGGCGTCGCGCTCGTCGAGCTTGAGCTGGCCTATGGCGCTCATGCCGATAATGGCGTTCATGGGGGTACGGATGTCATGACTCATGCGGGACAAAAAGTCGGACTTGGCCCGGTTGGCCGCCTGGGCGGCGGCCAGGGCGTCGCGCATGAGCTGTTCCTGGCGTTTTTTTTCGGCCTGCTGTTCGTCCAGCACTTTGAGCATCATGATGCCCAGGATGTCGGCGCCGTCGGGGTTGTCCACCCGTATGCATTGGGCGGCGACCCAGTGCCAGGCGCCGTCGTCGCCCAATCGGCGATACTCCTGATAAATTTCCTGTTCGCCCGCCGCGAAGCGCCGCTCCATCTCCTCCGGGGCGAAGGAGCGAAGAAAATCCTCCTGATAGGCGGGGTCCACGTATTGAGCGCTGCGTTTCATCAGTTCAGCGTAATTCCCCTGGGGAAGCAGTTCGGCCACATAGCCGCGGGCGCTGAAGCTTTCATAGCTGTTGCGGGTCAGGTTGAAATGGATGATCAGGGGATAGGCCGAACACACGGCCGCCTGCAGGGAGCGTTGCTTGCGGAGCTGTTCCCGCTCGTGTTCAAGTTGGGATTTTTTCTTTTCCGTGATGTCGGTGAACAGGGCCTGGACGACCTGGATGCCGTCGGCATTGACCAGATGTTCCATAATGACGTTGAGCCAGCGGGACGAGCCGTCTTCAAGCCGGAAACGTCGTTCATACACGACCCGGCCGCCTTCTCGAACGAGGCGGTCGGTCAGGCCGCGCACCCACGCCATATCCGCCTCCATGACCCGGAAAAAGGGATCGCCGGGCCCGGTTTCTGCCTCTTCGGGGCTGTAGTCGTAAATCTTGAGCGCCTGGGGATTGATGGATACGATGCGCGGTTCGGGGTCCAGAACAAACTGCACGATCCCGCACGGCACCGTATTATATAACTGGGATAAAAAAGCCGCCTGCCGGGCGATTTCCTCGTGAGCGATGCGGATGGTCTGTTCGCGCTCCATCCGTTTGGTGATGTCGGTGATAAGGCAGGTCACGGCGCCCTCGCCGTCCTCGTCCACAAAATACTGACCGATGTCCATGACCCACAGCACGGAACCGTCCTTGCGGCGCACGCGGTATTCCACACTGTAGGAGTCCCCGTGCGCCAGGGCTTGCGTCACCTGGTTCCACATAAGATCGTAGTCTTCGGGCAGAATGAAACCCCGGCAGCAGCCGGAGCATGCCTCGCCGTATTCCTCGGGGCTTTTATAGCCCAACAGGCGGTAAAGGCCGGGGCTGAGCCATTTGGTGGTGAAGTGCTCGTCGGAGCGGCAGATCATCAGGCCGCCGGGCAACTGGGACAGCATGAGTTCGATTTGCCGATTCTGGCGGGAAAGTTGCTCCTGCAGACGGCGAAAGGCTTCTTTAGCCGTTGTCATGGGGAAGAGTTCGTCGGACTTGAGCGCGTCGAACGGCATGGAATTGTGAATGTGGACAATTTTCAGCGCGCCGTGCTTGTCCCGGCGGAACACGAAGGTAATGCGTTGCAGCATGGTCAGCGCGGTGCCGGGGGCTACGGATTCCAGGCGGCTGGTGCCCTCGCACAGGTAGACGCCCGGCGCCAGTTCGCGAGTCACGTAACGTTCGTCCCACATGCGGCAGGTCAGCATGTTTTCGGCGCCTACGCGGAAAAAGCGCGCCACTTCCTCGGCGCCCTCGGCCTGCATGGCTTCCCCTCCGCCCAACCACACAATATCGGATTCAAAGGTGGAAATAAGAAATTCCACATCGCTGTCGCAGAAATAGCGGCGCAGTATGGTCGAGGCGAAGCTTTCCACTTCGCGTTGCAGGTCGGGCGTCATTGATGTTTCTCCTTCGGCTTCGCCTTTTTTGAAGCAAAGCCCGACGATGCGCCAAGCGTTTGCCGACGACACGCGGCGGTAGTCTAACCCCCCGGCGGGGGGCTGAAAAGAAAAAAATACGAGGCGCATTCGAGCGAAGTCCGGCCGACCGCCGCCGGAGAACGGCTGAGACCGGGGCGGGCCCGCCCGACACCGTCGGGACGGGAAAAAGGGCGCATGGCTTGACAGCGGCATGGAGCGATGCAAAGAAAACGCGATATCGCCTTGTGTGCCTACCAAACGGCCCTGACTCGGGGCCGCATTCGTTTACAGGAGATCGTTATGAGCAATTCTCTGGTCGTGGCCGTCGCGGGCGCCACAGGCGCCGTCGGGCGCGAAATGCTGAACGTTCTGGCCGAGCGGAATTTTCCCGCCACTTCGGTGGTGGCGCTTGCGTCGTCTCGTTCGGCCGGCAACAAGGTGCCCTACGGGGATGACGAATTGGTGGTGCAGGAAATGACCAGGGAATCCTTCCGGGGCGTGGACCTGGCCCTGTTTTCGGCGGGTGGCGCCACCTCGCTGGAATATGCACCCCATGCCGTGGCTTCGGGCTGCGTGGTGGTGGACAACTCCAGCGCCTGGCGTATGGACGAGCGTTGCCCTCTGGTGGTGCCCGAGGTGAATCCCCACGCTCTGGAGGAACACAACGGCATCATCGCCAATCCCAATTGCTCCACCATTCAGATGGTGGTGGCCCTGAAGCCTCTGCACGCCGCCGCCGTTATTCGGCGCGTGGTGGTGTCCACTTACCAGGCCGTAAGCGGCACGGGCCAGAAGGGCGTCGCCGAGCTGGAAAGCCAGGTGCGCCATCTGTTCAACGGCCGTGAACCGGAAATCAAGGCCTATCCCCATCGCATCGCCTTCAACTGCCTGCCTCACATCGACGTCTTTCTGGACAACGAATACACCAAGGAAGAGATGAAGATGGTTCTGGAAACCGCCAAAATTATGGAGGACCCGGATATCCGCGTGACCGCCACCTGTGTGCGCGTCCCCGTGTTCTACGGGCATTCCGAATCGATCAACATCGAAACGGTGAAAAAGCTGACCGCCCGCGAAGCCCGCGCCGTGCTGGCCACCGCGCCGGGGGTGCAGGTGTACGACAATCCCGCTCAGAATATGTATCCCATGCCTGTGGACGCCGCGGGCGAGGACGCGGTGTTTGTGGGCCGCATCCGCGAGGACGAAACCGTCCCCAACGGCCTCAATCTATGGGTAGTGGCCGACAACGTGCGCAAGGGCGCGGCTCTCAACGCCGTGCAGATCGCCGAGGAGCTGATGGAACGCGACCTGATCGCGGTGCGCGCGCCGAATTTGTTTTTGAAGTAGTGCGAGGCGGGGGGGCTGACGGCCTCCTCGCGCATGACGCCGGGCGCAAAGCGGGTAAAGGGACTCCATGATTCAGGAACTGGACGCGGAAGGCTGGGTGGCGCGGCTGCGGGAAACGCCCCGGCCGGGCACGGACAACGTGTTGGCGTTTTACGAGCATCGCATGGGGGCAATCTGCCGCGAGCCCAAACTGATGCTGGCGCCTCTGGACGATCATCTGGTGCACCGGGGCGACGGAGTGTTCGAAAGCCTTCGCATGGCCGAAGGGCGCATCCTGCAACTGGATGCGCATATCGCCCGGCTGAAGGATTCCTCCGCCGTCATCGGCCTGACGCCGCCCTGCCCGTGGGAAGAAATAAGAACCATACTGCTGGAAGTGGCCCGCGCGGCGGGGACGCCCGACGGCGGGCTCAAGCTGCTGCTCGGCCGGGGCGGCGGCGGTCTGGGCGTGGACCCGCGCGAATGCCCGCAGAGCAGCCTGTTCGTGGTAGCGACCCGCAACCGCCCCTTGCCGGAAAGCTATTGGGAAAAAGGACTCACCGCCTGCCGCAGCGCCGTGCCCGCCAAGCAGCCGTATCTGGCCCGGATCAAGTCCACCAACTATTTGCCCAACGTGCTTATGGCTCAGGAGGCCGCGCGCCGGGGCGTGGACGTCAGTTTTTCTTTTGACGAGGCCGGTTGCCTGGCCGAGGCCGCCGTGGCCAATGTGGCTGTGGCGGATGGCGAGGGCCGCCTGTTGCTGCCTCCGTTCCGCCATTCTCTGCCGGGCACCACGGCCCTGCTGGCCGTGGAACTGGCCAAGACCTTCATGCCGGTGATACTCACCGACATCAGGGAAGATATCCTGTACGCGGCTTCCGAAATCCTGGTACTGGGAACTACGCCCGAGTGCGTGGCCGTCACGCATTACGAGGGGCAACCCATCGGAAACGGCCGTCCCGGCCCCCTGGCATGCAGGCTCCGTCAGGAACTGCACGCCGCTCTTCTGGCCGGCGGAACGCCGTTTTCGGAGTTCCAACCATGAGAGGAAGCCATGCGTTCCCAAAACATCTTGTCGGGCCTGGTCCTCGGCCTGTGCCTGCTGTGCGTTCCGACCCTTTCGCCCGCCGCTGACGCCCCCGCCAAACCCGTCCCGGCCGTGAAGGCCGACGTCCCGGCCGCCAAAGCCCCCGCCGCCAAGGCCGATATTCCCCAGGCCGCGGAACAGACCACCCTGACCATCCTGCCCCCCACCGAGGAAATCGTCGTTTCCTTTCCGCTCATGCTGGTGGAGCGGGGCACCGTGGAAAACGTCGATGCCAAAACCGGCACCTTCGAACTGAAGCGCAAGGACGGCACCTTGGCCAGGATCAAGGTCGACGACAATACGATCATGGAAAACGTGTATGCCGACGTCTTTACCTGGGAATCCAAGAAGGGCATAGGCGACCTGAAGAAGGGCGACCGCGTGCGCGCCCGGGTATGGCCCGCCCGTAACGGCGTGGAAAACGCTCTGCTGATCGACGTATTCCATTTGTAACATCGAGCGAAGCCCGGCGCGTCCGGTGCGTTCCTCCGAAAAGGAGGATTCTCGCCGCGCGGGCATCGGGCGCCCCGAACGTCAGAGCGATTTCCGATTGAAATGGCGAACGGAATCGAGTGAAGCGAGATTCGTCTTTATCGTCTTCATTCGTAAGATGGTTCACGCCAACGGCCGAAGGCCTCCGAAGCCGCCGCAATTCGTGGGCGGCCCGGCCTCGCCTGCCGCCGAAAATTCAAGCGATGGATCATCGTGTCCGACTTGGTGAAATTTAAAAGTTAAACAATGTCATATAGGAGTATGCCATGCGTGCTTTTTGGTTGACTTTGGCCGGGCTGAGCCTGTGCCTGCCCGCCGGGGCCGTGGCGGCGTCTTTCAATGTCAACGGCCTGGACGATATTCTTCACGATACCGGCAAAGACGCCTCCGTGCGCGGGATAGTCAAGGCTGTGGACAGTCCTCATAACACGTTTACCGTGAATGTGGAGAAAAAGGGCGACGTGGAGTTCCGCGTCAGCCCTCAGACTTCCTTTGAGTCGGAAGTTCTGGGCGGCGTCATCGGCAAAGAAATGGGCGCGGGGCTGGAAGGGCTGAAAAACGGCGATTCGGTCAAGGTCCGCTACCTGACTCTGCCCCCGGAAAAACCGGTGGCCGCCGAAGTGGAAATCGAACATTAGAGCGGTTTGCTGTTGAAAACGGCAAGCGCTCCGGCGGCCGCGGGAGCGGCCGCCCGCGCCGAAGGAGCCTGAAAAACACGCTTTTCAGGCGAAATGACGGCTGCGTCGCTTTTGAAATGGGACAATTTCAAAAGCAAAATGCTCTAATCGTCCCGGCAGGCGGCTTTGTGTTCCTGCTCGGCTTCAGCCGCCGGATCAAGGTCCGGCGGCCGTTTTTTGGAGGGAAACCTCAGTGTGCCCCGGTCCGCCAGCGCATCCGCAGTTCCGCCGCCCGCATGGCGGCCTGTTCGTAGGCCGGGATGAGCGAAACCGGCCCGTCGCGGCGCAGCAGGGCCAGAATGTTCGCCAATTTGGCGGCGTGACCTTCCTCGTCGAGAATGCCCGCGCGCCAACGCTCCACGGCTTCGGCCAGGTCGCCCGGATCGGCGTTGAGTTGCCGCAGGATACGTAGAGCGCGTTCCGCGGCCTCCAGCGAGGGAGTCAGGCGTAAGTGGCGATGCCATACCGCCAACGCTTCCTCCCGGCGGCCCGCGTTCTCCAGCAGGGTGGCCAGCATTTCGTAGCCTTCTTCCCATAACGGTTCTTCGTCCAGCAAGGCCAGACAATGATCGGGGCGGAAGGGGCGGGCGGAGCGCAGACGGCGCAGCAGAGCTTTTCGGCGTTCTTCAGGCACGCCGAAACGGACCTGAAGATCGGGCTCCACCCGCAGGACATAATCGTCCTCTTCGGCCAGGGCGGGCATGTTGACGAAGCGGCTCAAATCTCGCCTCGCCCGGAGCAGGCGGCCGTTGTCCTCGTCGTGATCACGTCGTTGCGGGGTCTGGCTTTCGAAATGAATCACCCGGCTTTCGGGGATCACGCTCATGACGCCGCCGTTTTCCGCCAAGGCCAGGCAAAAATCCACATCCTCGAAACCGTTGACATATGCTTCGCAGAAGCCCCCCGCCTCCAGAAAAAGCGCGCGGGAAACCATAAGCGCCGCTCCGGTGATGGCGGGAAAACGGCGACGACGGCGGGCCAGCGGGTGAGCGAGGGGAAGACCCGCGTACAGGTGGCCGATGCTGCCGCCCGCCGGGGTAATGACGATCCCCAGATGTTGCACCGTATCATCCGGATACGCCAGCAGCGGTCCCACCCCGACCAGGTCGGGCTCCGCCGCCAGGGCGTCCTGCAGCGGCGGCAGCCAGCCCGGCGTAAGCAGGGTGTCGTTATTAAGAAAAAAGAGCAGGTCCGAATCGGCCAGGGCGGCTCCGGCGTTGCATGCCGGGCCGAAATTCCGGTTGTTTTCAAAGCGCCGGTAACGGAAGCGTCGGCCGAACAGAGACGAGCCCAGGGCCGGGCAGGCGCCGGAGGTGTCGTCGGCGGAGGCGTTGTCCACCACAATAACCGCGACATCCCCGCCGGGCGTGTGTTCCGCCAGGGAGCGCAGGCAGGCGGCGGTCAGCTCCCATTTGTTGTGGACAGGAATGACGACGCTTAGGGTCGGCATGGCGGCTTCCGGAAAAAGCGTTGTAAAAAGCCACGATAGGAGGAGGTCGCCCCTCTGTCAACGTGTGCCGATATGCCCAGATGACGCGGCGACAGCAGCACCCGAAGCCGCAGGCGACTCCTGAATCCGGGGTTGTGAAGTACGGCTGCGCCACCGGGGAGGTTCTCAGCCCTATGTAATGCAATCAGGTTGAATTATTAGATTTAATATTTAAATACGTCTGTCCCGGCATGTCCCGTCGGACTTGCGCCCCGCCGCAAAGGCGCTTATTCTGCCGCAATGTCTGTGCTGCTTGTCCATCTTGGTTTCGCCGCCTCCGACGAGGGAGAACAAACGTTGCTCCTGGCCCGCGCTCTGCGCGACGCCGGGCGGGAAGCCCTGCTGGCCTGTCCGCAGGAAAGTCCTTTGGCCGTGGCCGCCAATGACGCCGATTTGCCCCTCGTGGAACTGGAAAATGCCGATCCCGGACTGAGTTTGGGGTGGACTCTGAACCGTCTGGTCCGAGAGCGCGGTGTGCGTCTGATTCATACCCTTGAACCGCGCGTTTTGACTACTGTGGCTCTGTTGCGCCGTCGTCGCCGGGAACTGCGCTTCGTGCACACCGTGCTTGCCGCGTCCGACAAAGGAAAAAAACTGCGCGGCTGGAGTGTTCGGCAAATCGACGCCTTGGTCTGCGCGGGGACGGACGTGGCCGCACTGGCCCGCGCCGGGGGCGTTGAGGATACGAAAATACGGGTTATCCTGCCCGCCGCGCGCCCCCCTTTGCCCGCAGGAGTCCCTGTCGGCTCCGTCGGCGGTCGGTCGAACGACCGTTTTATTTTTGTGGCCGCCGGCCCCCTGAACCCGGCGGCGGACCACGCTTCCCTTCTTCAGGCCATGGCCTGCGTTCAGACTATGTCCATCGACGATCTGCCGGAATGGGAAGTGCGTATTGTGGGCGAAGGCCCGTTGTTCGGCGCTTTGCTGGACAGCGCGGAGAAGCTGGGCGTGCGGGACCGGTTGAGTCTGATCGGCGGGCAGGACCGGCGCGTGTTTCTGGGCGCGGCCGACGCGGCGGTGTGCTGCGATGTGGCGGGACGGAACGGCGTATCCGTCATGCTGGACGCCTGGAACCTCGGCGTGCCTGTGGCCTGCACGACTTTGGAGGCTCACCGGGATTTGGGGGAAGACAAGATATCGGTATTGTTTTCACCCCCGACCAATCCCGTGGCCTTGGCCGGCTCCATGTTGCGTCTCATGCAGGAATCCGCTTTGCGCGAAAGACTTGTCGCGGGGGGACGCGCCGCGCTGGAACGTTTCCGGCCCGTCCGGCTGGGCGCGGAATACGCGGCCCTGTACGACGAACTGTTGAACGCCGAGCCCGGTGCTTCCGCCGTTTCCTCTGCCGATTGCTGACGTTTCTGTCTACCCGCCGTTGCGAGGTGTTGTCCGGCCCGGACTCGGAGGAGGGGGCGCTGCGGAGGCGGCCTTTCGGTTTGTCTGAAGCGGCGCGGGCTTCTTGTGTTTTTTCCATAACATCGCTACACTCTTATTTTGTCGCTTCGGGAAGGCCGTCCACTCCGGCCTCCATACCGGCCGTCCGCGCGGGGCGGCCCGGCCGGGAGCGTTGTCCTTTTGTCCCCTGTAATCGAGGGAGATTCGCCATGAAACGTGTTTCGGTATTGCTTTCCGCCCTGTGTCTGGCCCTGGGGATGACCGGCATGGCCGTCGCCGCGCCCCTGGTGGTGGCTCACGACACCAACTTCAAGCCCTTCGAGTTCAAGGACTCGTCCGGCCAGTACACCGGCTTCGACATTGAACTGTGGGACAACGTGGCCAAGCGCGCGGGCCTGGAATACAAGTTCCAGCCTATGGACTTCAACGGCATCATCCCCGGCTTGCAGACCGGCAATATCGACGCGGCCATCGCGGCCATGACCATCACCCCCCAGCGTCAGGAAGTGGTGGACATGTCCGACCCCTATTACGACACCGGCATCATGCTGGTGGTGCGCACCGAGGACGTGGACAAATACAAGAGCCTCGAGGACCTGGCGGGCAAGGTCATTGCTTCCAAGACCGGCACCGCTCCGGCGGACTATCTGCGGACCAAATTCACCAAGGCCAAGGAAGTCAAGCTGTTTCCCAACAACGACGGCATGTATCTGGAAGTGTTGGGCAAGGGCGCGGATGCCGCGTTCTTTGACGAATCCGTGGTGCGCGATTTCGCCAAGGCGTCGGACGGCGGCCTGACCGTGGTGGGGCCCCTGTATGAAGGGCAGTCTTACGGCATCGGCTTCCCCAAGGGCAGCAAGCTGGTGGGGCCGGTCAACGAAGCCCTCAAGGCCATGAAGGCCGACGGTACCTATAAGCAATTGTATATCAAGTGGTTCGGCGTGGACCCGGACACGAAATAAGTATGCCGATGGGGCGGTCCGCCGTGTTGAGGCGGTCCGTCCCTTTTTTCCGAGGGAAACGCGGGCTTCGTCCCCGTGCGCGTCGGGCGCCGGTATGGGCGCGTTTCACAGGCGTTGGCGGTATAAGTGAAAGGTAACCTGTTCTCAAGGCGGGGCGCATGGCGTTTCAATTCCATCCCGAAGTGATGGTCGAGAGCCTGCCTCTTTTGGTGGGCATCCAGGGGTTGACGCTGAAGATTACAGCGGCCGGGCTCATTGCCGGTCTGCTGGCGGGAATTGTGGCGGCGGTGCGCCATGAGGGGGCAAGCCGTTCGGAACGTCTGGACCGGATGGCGATGTCCACCGTGGGCGGACTGGTGGCCGGGCTGGGGGTCGGCATCGCGGCGAGCTGGCTCAGCGGCGACGGACGACCGCTGAGCGGATTGGAACTGACCTTGTTCCTCACTGTATGCGGTCTGATTCTGGGCCTTGTTCTGGGCACTGTGACGGGCCTGATCAACACCGGACACAACCGCGTCCTGCGTGCCGTGGCGGTGACTTACATCGAGATTATACGCGGTACCCCGCTTATTGTGCAGGTTATGTTTCTGTATTTCGGCCTGCCCCTGGTCCTGGGTATCCGTATTCCGCCGGTGACCGCGGGTATCGTGGCCATCGGGGTCAATGCCGGAGCGTATATCGCGGAAATCGTGCGCGGAGCTATTGTATCCATCGACGCGGGCCAGGGCGAGGCCGCCCGTTCCACGGGGCTGACCGGCTTCCAGGCCATGCGTTATGTCATCTGGCCCCAGGCTTTCCGGCGCATGATTCCGCCTTTGGGCAATCAGTTCATTATTTCCCTCAAGGATACTTCGCTCCTGGTGGTCATCGGCGTGGCCGAACTTACCCGACAGGGGCAGGAAATCATCTCCATCAATTTTCGCGCGTTTGAAGTGTGGCTTACTGTGGCCCTCATTTACCTGTGCGTGACCCTCACTTTATCCTGGATATTGCGCCGGGCCGAACGGCGTTTGACTTCACGAGTGGTACGCCGGACCCGGATGGGCGTCAAGGTTGCTTCTTCCGCTCATGTCGCCTAGGGGAGGAATTGGCAAAACCGTGGCACTGCGTTGCGCGCGGCAACCCCAATTGGCCCGGGCGGGGTGTCGAAAGAAAATCCGCGCGACTTTTAGCCTGAGCTTCATCAGGGCCATGTGGTAAGTTGTTTCATTCCCCGCAGACGAATCATGATTTTTTTAGCGTGCGGCTCATGAGGCGCACGCTTTTATCTTAAAAAATTCTTGTTAAGCGGAAGGGCAGATGGATCTGTGACTTTGCTCCATCTGCCGCGTTTTTATGGTGGAAGAAAGCTCGCACGCGTCCGCGCGGGGCGCGACCGGATATCGCCGCCGTTGCGTATGGTCTCGGTAGCGTTTCAATCCACGCGCCCGCGTGGGGCGCGACCAACCTCGTCACCTGGTGCTTTGGCCACATGCTCGTTTCAATCCACGCGCCCGCGTGGGGCGCGACACGCTTGACAGGTACAGTGGGCTCAAAAGGAGTGGTTTCAATCCACGCGCCCGCGTGGGGCGCGACGCCGATTGATGATGTCCCGGACTGAGCCGAGGACGTTTCAATCCACGCGCCCGCGTGGGGCGCGACCCCGTCGCCCGGACGGTCCCATTCCAATTCAATGAGTTTCAATCCACGCGCCCGCGTGGGGCGCGACGCGCCGTCAATTTTGACGGGGCT
>UQJT01000054.1 GCA_900541395.1 uncultured Desulfovibrio sp. | reverse complement strand
CTGGTACTGCTGCAGGCCGGGCGCGAAGGCATGGGCGTCATTTTCGGCGGCGGCGGCAACAGCTCCGTCTTCGGCAGCGCCGGGGCGGGCGGCATTCTGGTCAAGCTCACCACCGTTCTGGCCGTTTTGTTCATCGCCACCTCGCTGTTTTACAACATCATTACCAGTACCGGGCGCGACAAGGGCTCAAGCATCCTCGACGTGCGTTTCGGCGACGAAGTAACGCCGCCTCCCGCACCGGTGACGACGGCTCCCGCCGAACCCGGAACCGCTCCGGCCGCCGCGCCGACTTCCGAAGCTCCGGCGGGCGAAAGCGCTCCCGCCTCCTGACGGCATATTCCGCCTTGTCCGCAACAGGTCACCCCTTGCCGAGTGACCTGTTTTTTTTATGACCCGCCCCGCGCGAGCCCTCATCAGGAGCCTGCCATGCGCATTGCCTTCGTCAACTCCACCCGCCGTTGGGGCGGCGTCAAGACCTGGTGCCTTTCCAACGGAGCGGCCGCGCTGGCCAAAGGGCACGACGTCTTCGTCTACGGCCGGGACGAACGCTTTGTGGAGGCAGCCCGCGCACAGGGCATGGAGGGAAGGCTCATGCCCTTCGGGGCCGACTTCAATCCGCGCAGCATCGCCGCTTTTTATGCCGAATTTCGCCGTCGGAACATCAGTCATGTGGTGGTCAACGTGGGTAAGGATATACGCACGGCGGGCATAGCCGCCCGACTGCGCGGACTTCCTGTGGTGGTGCATGTCGGCGCGCCTCACGATTTTTCGCCCTCGCCGGTCCACCTTTGGGTCCATCGTTTCATCCGGCCTGCGTATGTGGGCACCAGCAAATTCATCGTCAACGGTATCAGAAAGCACGTCTCTTACCTCGCGGACGCGCGCGTGGAGGCTGTCCATCCGGGCACGCTCATGCCGCCCCACCCTCCTTTTCCTTCCTGCCGCCCCTACACGCTGATCACAACCAGCCAGTTGACCCCGCCCAAACGCCATCAGGATCTGCTTCGAGCTTGCGGACAATTGAAGCGGGAAGGATTGGATTTTCGCCTGCGTATCGTAGGTACGGGCGACCAGGAACAGACATTGCGCGCCCTGGCCGTGGCGTGTGATCTGGAAGACCGCGTTGTTTTCCGCGGCTTTGTTTCCGATGTGGGAGCGGAACTGCGCCAGGCGGACATCTTCGTCCTGCCCACGGACGCCGAACCCCTGGGCATCGCTCTGGAAGAAGCCATGGCCCACGGGCTTTTCCCCCTGGCCCGCAATTCGGGGGGAGTGCCGGAGATATGGCCGGCCCGCTTCCGCGCGCGCCTTTTGTCTCCCGGGGCAGGGCCCGAAGAATTCGCTGCCGGGCTGCGCTCCCTGCTTGCCGTGGAGCCCTCCGTGCTGGATGAATGGCGGCAGGCCGTGCAAAACCACGCCAGGGCCGCCTTCAGTCAGGAAGCGCAGTTTGAAAAATTCGCGGCCTTTCTGGAAAGTTGCCGATCAGCCTGACCTCTTTCTCTTTTCCCTAAAAAGACGGACTTGTCTCCGGGCGAAATCCCAGGCTCAGCCTAGAGCGGTTTTCTGTTGAAAACGGCAACCGCTCCGGCGGCCGCGGGAGCGGGCACCCGCGCCGAATGAGCCTGAAAAACACGCTTTTCAGGTTAACTGACGGCAGCACCGCTTTTGAAATGGGACAATTTCAAAAGCAAAATACTCTAGGTTCTTCTGCGGAACATACGGATGGCCACAACAGTGGTCACCGTGGCGATCAACGTCATTTTCCCCAAATATACCAAGGCGCTGTGCGAGGAAATCCCTTTGAGAAACACGCCCAGAATCAGGGCCAGAAAATGGCGGAGCGGGTCTATTTCCCCCAATGCCCGCAACGCCGCCGGCATATTGTCCACCGGCGAGGCGTAACCGGACAGCAGAATGAGCGGCACGGCCACGGTAAAACAGCCGAGAAAGGCCTGCTGCTGCGTGGCCACAAAGGATGAAATCATAAGCCCTATGCCGCTGACGGCCACGGCGAACACCAGGAGCCCCGCGTACAGCGTTGCCAGCGAGCCCACGATGGGTACATGAAAGATGAAGTGTGCGCCCAGAATGAAGACTGTACCGTGGAACAGAGCTACCAGGCCGCCGGGGATCAGTTTGGCCACGGCAATTTCCGTGGGTCGGGCGGGTGAAACCAGCATCTGATCAAAGGTGCCCAGCTCGCGTTCGCGCGCCACGCTGAGGCCGGTGATGACAAAGCCCATCATCATGCTGATGAGTCCTATGAGATTGGGTAGATAAAACCAGGTATATTCCAAATTGGGATTGAACCAGTTGATCGCCTCCACTCTTACCCGGGGCGTCACCCGCGCCGTCCGTTCCTCGGCCAGGGGCGTGGTTTGCGCCACGTCTTCCAGAATGGCCGCCACGTAATTGTGCGCCACCTGGGCTGCGTTGGCCCGACGACCGTCCAGCAGAACCTGGACCGTGGCGGGCTGCCCCGCCTCCACCCGGCGGGAAAAATCATCCGCGAACACCAGTATGAACAATACCCGCTGCAGGTCCAATGCCCTGGCGGCCTCGCGCATATTCGTCACTTCGCGCACGGACTGAAAGGTGGGCGCTCCCTCCAGACGTCGGCGCAGCTCCAGGCTCCACGCGCCGTGGTCGCGATCCAGAACGGCGACGTCCACGTTACGCACCTCGCGGGTGGCTGCCCAGGAGAACACAAACATAAGTATGACGGGCGGCAGGACGATGATCCGCCGCTCCAGCGGACGCGCGAACAGAATCTGTATTTCCTTGCGGGTAATGGCGAAAATGCGGCGCAACGCGTTCATGGCTTTTCTCCGGCGGAAGTTTGGCCGTCGTCCGCTTCCGGGGTGTGAGGCGTTAATCCAGCCGTTTGACCAAGCGGCGGTAGCTCAGGATAAAAAACAGGCCGCCCAATCCGGCCATATAGGCCATGCTTTCGATAAACAGGGGCCATACGTCCCCGGCTAAAAACAGGGTTTGCAGCGAAACATTGAAATAGCGGGCCGGAATGAGATAGGTGATATACTGGATCGCTTTGGGCATGCTCTGAATGTCGAACAGCAACCCGGACAGGATCAGCGAAGGCATGAGTCCGGACAGAAAGCCCGTCATGGCTGCGGGCAACTGGCTGCGAAACAGGGACGAAACCAATAACCCCTGCCCCAGAGCAGGCATGAGAAAGGCCGTGGTCAGCAAGGCGAGGGCGCCCGCCGAACCACGGAGCGGCACTCCGAACAACCACACCCCGGCGAGAGTGCACAACATCATGGACAGCATGGCCAGCAAATAATACGGCACAAGCTTGCTGAGCAAAATTTGCAGGCGGCTGACCGGGGAGGCGAACAACGTCTCCATAGTTCCCCGCTCCCACTCGCGGGTGATGACCAGCGAGGTGAGCAACGTTCCGATCAGAGTCATGACGATGGTGATGGACCCCGGCACCAGAGCCCAGCGACTTTTAGCCGCGTTGTTGTACCAGAAGGCGGGCTCCGTCGACAGGGGCGGCCGCGCGTCCATGCCCTCTCCGGCAGCCTCCGCCGCCTGCCAGGCGGCAACGACGCCCCGGGTGTAGGCGTTGATGAAATTGGCCGTATTGGGCTCCGATCCGTCCACCAGCAGTTGCGCGGGCGCATCGCGCCCGGCCGCCAACCGGGCGTCGAAATGCGAGGGCAAAACCAACACGCCCTGAACTATGGAATCGCCCATCATGCGCGCGGCTTCCTGCCGCGAGGCGGCCGGGACCAGGCGGAAGTGCGGCGACTGGGCAAAGCTTAAGCCCAGGCCGTGCGCTTTGGCCCCTCCGCTTTCGTCGATGACGGCCAGACGCAGGTTGTCCGCATCCAAAGAAACAGCATAGCCGAAAAAAAGCAGAAAAAGACAAGGCAAAACAAATGCCACCAGCCAGGATGAGGGATCGCGCAGAATCTGTCTGCCTTCCTTGCCGATCAGTGCCAACAGCCGTCCGCCCCAGGCACACGATACGGTAAGCGACGTAACGGGATGCAGTGAATGCGCGCGAGCACGGTCGGAACTCATTGCGGGTGCTCGCTATTGTAGTTTTCGATACAAGCGATAAAGGCGTCCTCCAACGTGGGGTCCGGTGTATCCGGCGTGCGGACGGAACGTTTGAGACTGTCCGGCGTGCCCGAGGCTATCATCGCTCCCCGATAGATAAGGGCTATGTCGTCGCAGTATTCCGCCTCCTCCATAAAATGCGTGGTGACCAGCACCGCCACGCCGATGCCGGTCAGGGCGTTGATGTGTTTCCAGAATTCGCGGCGGGTGCGCGGGTCCACCCCCGAGGTAGGCTCATCCAGAAACAGCGCGCGCGGTCCGTGCAGGGTGGCGCACAGCAGAGCCAGGCGCTGTTTTTGCCCCAGGGGCAGACTTTGAGCCTGGACGTGAAGAAAGGGCGTCAAATCCAGGGCCGCCAGCAGACGACTCTCCCGCTCGGCGACGGCCTGCCGCGACATGCCGTACAACTCGGCGAACAGACGTATGTTCTGGGTTACGGTCAGATCGCCGTACAGGGAAAATTTCTGGGCCATATAGCCCAGTTGGGCGCGTCCCTGCCCCGGACGGCGCAGCAGGTCGATCCCCGCCACCGCGCACTGACCTTCCGTGGGGCGGGACAAGCCGCACAGCATGCGGAAGGTCGTGGACTTGCCCGCGCCGTTGGGACCGAGCAGGCCGAAAATTTTCCCCGGCATCACGGTAAAACTGATGTGGTCCGCCGCGGTGAACGCGCCGAATCGTTTGGTCAGTCCTTTGGCCTCAATGACAGGCCGCCCTTCAGCTTGATCCGACACGGCGGGAAAGGTGGTGAAGGGCGAAGCCTCCTTGCCGATGCCTCCCACGGCGTCGATATAGGCGTCTTCCAGGCGAGGAGCCGTGGGCTGCAATTCTTCCACTCCGGAGACGCCGGGGCGCAGCAGAACGCGTACCGAACTGCCCTGGACCAGCACGTCTTCGGAGCGTTCATCGGAGGCCCATGCCTGCCAGGTCCGTCGACACGATTCCCCGTCCTCCGGCTGCCGCGCCAGAAAGGTACGCCCCCTCACCCGGTCCAAAAACGCGGCCGGGGGCCCGGCCTGAAGCAGACGGCCCTCGTCCAACATAAGAACATGGGCGCAACGCTCGGCCTCCTCCATATAGGCTGTGGACCACACTACGGTCATGCCTTCTCCGACAAGGCCGATGACCATACTCCACAGTTCCCGCCGGGATTGGGGGTCCACGCCCACGCCCGGCTCATCCAGCAGAAGCACGCGGGGAGTGCCGATAAGAGCGCAGGCCAACCCCAATTTTTGCTTCATGCCCCCGGACAGACGGCCCGCCAAGCGTCCTGCGAAACGCCCGAGATCGGTAAAGGCGAGCAAATGTTCGAACAGCGCCTCGCGTTTCGGGCCGGTCACATTACGCAAGCGGGCGTGGAGGCGAAGGTTTTCCAGAACCGAAAGGTCTTCGTACAGGCCGAATTTCTGCGGCATATAGCCCACGCAGGGCAGGCTGCCGCCATCCCCGTTCATGGCCGGCAGGCCCAGAATCCGAACCTCGCCGGACGTAGGCCGGAGCAGCCCGGCGAGCAGGCGCATCAGCGTGGTCTTGCCCGCCGCGTCCGGCCCCACCACACCGCTGACTGCTCCGGCGGGGATGACGGCGTCCAGGCCTTGCAAAGCCCAGGCGTCTCCCGTTCCGAAACGCTTGCTCAATCCCCGCAGGACAATGGCGGCTTCGGCGTTCACGACGCACCGTCCCCGGCGGGAGCAGGCTCCAGGGTAATGGTCACCGGCATGCCCTGGCGCAATACATTGTCCGGATCGTCGGCCAGAATGCGGATGCGAAATACCAGATCGTTGCGCACTTCCCGCGTTTCCACGGACTTGGGCGTAAACTCCGCCGTGGGGGAAACAAAGCCCACCCGGCCGGGATAAGTTTTGCCGGGCACGGCGTCCACGGCCACACGTACAGCAGCTCCCGGCCGAATAAGCCCCAGGTCCGGCTGAGGCACAAAGGCCCGGATATAAACCGGTTGTGTCAGGGACACGGTGTAGACGGTTTGTCCCGCCTGAACCACGGCTCCCCTTTCCCGCGCTTTGGTGAGCGTCACTCCGCCTTCAGGAGCGATGAGCACGGTGTCGGCCAGGGCGGTGCGCGCCGTGTCGAGAGCAGCCAAGGCGGCTTCCACCGCCGCCTTTTGGGCCGTGATATCCTCGACACGGAACCCCGACTTTACCAGATCATACTGTTTTTGCGCCGCGTCAAGCCGGGCCGTGGCCGCCTGCCAGGCCGCCCGGGCATCCTCCAGGTTTTGTTGGGAAACCCCGCCGCCGGTACGCAGCTTGCGTACCCGCTCATAATTACGGCGGGCATTGTCCTCGGCGGCCCGCCCCTCTTCCAGGGCGGCCAGAGCCTGGCCTATTTCCTCCGGTCGGTATCCGGCCTCCAATTTGGCCAAAGTGGCTTCCTGCATGGCAAGGTTGGCCTCGGCCCGGCGTACTTCATCTTGATAAGGACGGGCGTCCAGTCGAGCCAGCGTATCGCCGGGCCGAACCGTATCTCCTTCATTTTTAAACATATCTTCGATGCGCCCCGCCACTCGAAAGGCCAGGTCCACCTGATGAATTTCCACATTGCCGTAAAGAGTAAGCGTTTCGCAGTGTTCCGCGCGCGAAGCGTTCCAGCGGGCATAGCCATACCAGACGGCCCAACCCAGCCCGACCAAGAGGAGGAAAACAACAAGACGAATCAGGATGCGTTTCATGGAAGTTCCTTGAAGGCGCGGCCCATCGAAGCGGCGCGGATGATGGAAACGACAGTTCGGAACTAGCACTATATTGACCAATTGGTCAATAGTGTTGAACAAAAAGTTAATATGTGTGCTTCTAGTGGGATATCTTGACTTTGACCATAAGGTCAATTATCTTGACTTCGTGGTCAAAAAATCGACATGGCATCGGCAGGACAGCATGAAAAAAGCGTCGCGCGCCAGGCCGGAGGTGCGTTCCGCCGCCATACTCCAGGCGGCGCTGGAAGAATTTGCGCAGGAAGGCTACGCCGCCGCGCGCATGGAAAACATAGCGGCTCGGGCAGGTGTGACCAAGGGGCTCATTTATTTTTATTACAAAAATAAACAGGCCTTGTTTGAAGCTATGTTCAGCGAATGTATTCGGGAGCCGCTTCGGGGCAACCTGCTGGACACGGACCCGGCCCGGAGTATGGCCAGTCATCTGGCGCGCGGCTTATTCAATATTTACCACAATCTTATGGACGCGCCCTTTTTCGGGCAACTTGCGCGGCTCATTTTGCTGGAAGGACACCGTTTCCCCGAAATTCACGCCTATTACTATCGTGAAGTTCTCACCCCTATTATGGACATACTGCGGGGATTTCTGGACGAGGGCGTCCGGCGCGGCGAATGGAAGGCCGAGGTTGTGCCGGAATTTCTGCACATCCTGCTGGCGCCGGGCATCCTGTTCGCCTTGTGGCGACTGTCGCTCGGCCAATATAAGAATTTGGATCTGGAACGGTATTGCCGCGAACACCAGCGTTCCCTGCTTCGTTCGTTGGGATTGGATGAAGCTGCGGTGGAAACGGCCTTGTCCGTGGCGGCTTCCTCGCCGGTTCGTACCGATCCTGATGTCGAACCGCCATATTTCCCTTCAACTCCGCCAAGCTCGCCGACGCTTGCCCGCCGGACCTTTACGGCTCGGGCGGCCCTGCGTCGGCGCCCTGGCGGGCATCGGCCCGCTCCGGCGAAGAAGTAACGCTTTTGCCTCCGAAAAACGTGCCGGGCAGATCCAGGCTCAAGATCAGAGCGTCTTCGCCCGTGTCGCGGTAATAAGCTTTGCGGGTTCCCACCCGCGCGAAACCCAGTGAGCGGTACAAGCCCAGAGCCGGGGTGTTGCCCACCCTGACTTCCAGAAAAGCGCGCGCGCCTTCTCCCCGCATCACCGTCGGCGCGGTCGTCTCCAGCGCCCGCCGCAGCAGGAAGCGCGCCAGACCGCGTCGTCTTTCCTCGGGGCGGGTGGCGATGTTGAGCACCTCGATTTCACCGGGAACAAGGCTGAGGGAAATATAAGCCCGCAGTCGCTCTTGACCTTTCAGGCCATACAGGATGAAATGCGGCAAAGCGAGAGCGGCCCGCAATTGTTCCTCGCTCCAGGGAGAGGTAAAACAGCAGGCTTCCAGTTCGGCTACAGCGGCCATATCGTCCGGCCCCAGCCGCATAAACGCTCCATCTTCCATACTACCTCCGTCGGGCTCCCCACCCCGGCGCCCGCGCGGTCATTTGCCATGTCCCTCGTTCGTCCGTTGTCCGACTGCCCGTATGTCAATCCCCCCTCCGAATTGGAGTCGCTGGTGGAGATTTCGGACGGTTATGACCGCCCTCTGATACTCACTCCGCTTAACGCCGCTCTGCGTCGGAAGCTACCCAGGCGCATCGTGCTGGTAGGACTGCGCGACGGCCACGGCCGTCTTTTTCTGCCCCGCCGTTCCTTTCATCTGACCCGACATCCCGGCCTGTGGGACATCTCCGTCACCGGCGACGTATTGGCCGGAGAGTCGCTGGAGGGAGCGGCCCTGCGTGAGTTGCGCCAACGGCTCGGCATCGCGGGCGCTCGTATCCGGGCCGTGGCGTCGCTGCCCTACACGGACAGCGAAGGAGCCAGTCTGTCCGCTACCTTTTTTTTGGCCGGGCCGGTTTCCTCGCCTCCATGCCCCGCCCCCGAAAGCGTATGCGACGGCATGTTCGTCGACGCCGACGAATTGCGGGGCCTGGTCCGGCACCAGCCGGATCTGCTGACGCCCGAACTGATCTGGGCCGCGCGCTCGGGTTGGGTATTCGGTAAAACGCGGCGTCTGCTTGACATGGACGAGGCGTAGGTCCGGGCGAATCCCTACCGCCTACGCTCAGTCAACTCGGCCCGGCGCGAGAATACGTTGCATTTCGTCGTGGATGAGGCCGTTGGTCGCCAAGATGGGGCCGTGGAACACATAAGGCGCTCCGTCGCGGGCGCTCACCCGGCCGCCCGCCTCCTCCACCATAAGCCAACCCGCCGCTACATCCCAGGGCTTGAGCCCGCACTCAAAATAACCGTCGAAATGGCCCGCCGCCACCCAGCACAGATCCAGAGCGGCCGAACCGCCGCGTCGCACGCCCACGCAGTGACTGAGCAACATTTTGAGATCGTGCAGCACAAAAGGCATATCCTCGCGCACGGTGTAGGGGAACCCCGTCTCCACCAAAGCCTCGGCGCAAGCATCCACCCGGCTGACCGCCAGGCGTTCTCCGTTCAGCCAGGCTCCGCGCCCTCGTTCGGCCGCGAATACCTGTCCCCACACCGGCACGGTGACAACGCCGAACTGCACCGCACCTTCGTCCCATAGGGCCACCGACGTGGCGGTCAACGGAATGCCGTGGGCAAAATTTGTAGTGCCGTCCACCGGATCGATGATCCAGCATCGTCCGGCAGGCACGGCGCAACCCGGTTCGGCCACACTTTCCTCGGCCAAAAAAGAAGCGGACGGCTCCACGTCTTTCAAGTTTTGCTTGAGGAAATTTTCCACGGCCACGTCGGTTTCGGTGACCAGATCGATGACCCCCTTATGGCGAATGACACGCGGCCGCGTCCAATGCTCGCGAAAAAGCGCGTCGCTGCGTTCCAGCACGCGCAAAGTCTCGGTCATGAGCCGGGAAAAACGGGGAACTTCCATCAAAGAACCCACCTTGCCAGAGGAAGTCAGTCGTCCGTGGGCCGTGGCGCGGGCGGAGCGTCGGGGTCGAAGGCCACAGAGCCGCTACGCTGCAGCGAAGCTTTGGGCAGCAGGTTGTGAATCCGGTAGCGCAAAGCGACCGTATCCAACAGCCGCGCCATATCGTCCGCCGCCATGCGGACGAAGGAGCGCAGTTCCGGGCTGAGGGGACGCGGTTCCAGACCGGCCAGGCACAACACGCCGCAGGTGTAGTTGTCTACGGTCACAGGCAGACAGATGGCGGCCGCAAAATCCGGCACCAGCGGGTTTTTGCCGAATATGGGCGTAGCGCCCGGTCCGCCCGTGCCGTCGTTGTGCACGGCTTCCTCGTTACGGAACACCCAGCCCACGATGCCGCTGTTGACCGGCAATTCCGCCTGATTGCCCTGCCTGTTGAGCAAGGGGGGGCATTCGCCCTCCACAATATATCGGGCGCTGCCCTCCACCCGCGACGCAAAGGCCACGTAATGGAATCCCGTGGTTTCTTTGAGCAAGGCCAGCAGTTTGTTCATATATTCGCCCCAGCCGGCATACGACGCGCGCAGGTCGGCCATGCGCTCCAATGCGGCGAAATAAACGCCCACTTCCCGATCGTGATCACTGTGAGTGACCAAACTTTCCAGTTGGGGAATCATGAGAGCGAACAGATGCAGGAGCTTCTGGCGGCTGCCGGTAAAGGCCCCGGCCCGCTTGCTGTCGATGCACAGAGCTCCGCCGCCGGGCACGGGGCATCCCATGAAGGAGCGGATATCCGGCTCGCTCTGCTCCTGATAATAACCTAAAAAAGCTTGATTTTGGTCTATGGAATCGACCAGAAGAGGAGCCTTGTTGCGAAGAATCCAGCCTACCAGGCCTTTACCCGGGGGAATGCGCGCGCCCCGGGCGATTTCATCCCCCAAGCTGAAAAATGCGGTCAGCCGGGCTTCACTTTTTCCGGTTTCGTCTTCGGGTTGAAACAGGACCACGGAATATGCGTCAAATACGCTGGCCACCAGGGCCAGCAGAGATTCTGCAGGAGTTTGGGCAACCATGACAACAGCCTGGATAAAAGTATTAAGGGTGTTTTCTTGTACCAAGGGGGCGCGGTCGGGGCAAGTCGTTTCCCCTCAACTTCCAGGGCAGAGGTATCTAAGTATAAAATTCAATAATAACAATTAATTGCCATGATTAACGTTGAGAGCCGCTCCGATGATGCAGCCACGCTTCGCGACTCCGGATTCGGGGGGCTTCCGGCTTCGGGCGCTGTTCCGCCCCTCAGGTTTCACACCTCCATCCTAAGAGCATGAAGCCGTAATCTGGGGGAATACCCTCGGTATCGTCCTCTCCGATGCTCTTTTTTCATGCATACTCCATTCGTGAGCATCGGCGCTTTTATTTTTCCCATTTCTTTTGGGGAAGAATGCGCTTCAAGGACTGGAATACCGTCTTTTTTTATGATATTAAAAACAAATCGGAGTCGTGATAAACAAAGCGCGCTTCGCATCGCCCCCCCCAATTTTTTAAGAAATTCTGTTGTAAAGGGGAATATACGTCGTGATGGACTGGAAAAAGGCTTTTTCGTCGGGAAAATGGCCTCTCTCCCAGGAAGAGGCCGCCTTTTGCGACGGGCTTTCCATCACTGAGATGGCGGAACTGCAACAGTTTTTGGACGTTGTTCACATTCGGGAATGTCTTATCCGTCCTTTTTCACAATGGAAGGAATATCCGGTGGTAGAACCCCGGTCTCTATTGCCTTCCTTTGAACCAGACGTATACGAATACCATAATCTGCCGGGGTTTTCTCTGCTGGTATTCGATCGCCCTCTTCTGCCCTTCAGCGAAATTTTTCAGTACGACATCATCCATCCCGTCACCGACTTGCTGGATATAGCGCAAGGACCGTGTTGTCCGCTGGAAAACGCCATACTCGGCGCCAACATGCAGACCATGCTGGCGCGGCTGCCGCGCGCCCTGCATGATCAATTCCGCGCGGAATTTCAGCGCCTCGACACCACGGCCCTGGAACTGTACCCTCCCATGCTTCCTTATATCCTGTGCATGGATCGGGCTCATGTTCTGGCCAAAAACGCATACGGTCATTTTCAGATGGCCGGAGTGTTCGCGTCGTTGCCTTCCGACATAGACGGCGAGCTCAAACGCTTCGGCATGCGCATCGGCAAATTCCAGATGGGCGACAACGATCTGTACGAGCGCAATCGCTTGTTCGTCATGCAGTTTCTTATGGAACTCTATGGCTTTCCCATAGTGTCCGAACGTCGGACTTCGGCCGCGCTCTTCGCAAGACGCCTGCATAAAATGGGGGAGCGTTTTCTCATCCGGGTGCTGGGACAGTCGGACAGGGTGATCACCACCATTTGGAACGACGGCGCGGCCGCCCGCTATCCCCATGTGGAAAAAATAGCCCTTATTCGGGTGGACGAGGACCAAAGGGAAGTGCTCGACGCCCTGCGCGAAAGCAAGGCGTTTGTGGATGAAAAAAACCGGGTGGCCCTGCTGCGGGTGCGCTATCGCCAACACTCCTATGATCCGGACAACGTGCGCCAGGATCGCGCCCTGTCCGTCCTGTCGCAGCAGATTATTCATCCTTTGACCGGCGAGAACATCGACGGACTTAATATCATTCGTGATTCCACCAATCTTATTCTGCGGCTCAATGATATTGTGCGAGGCGAGTATACGGGGCGCATCGTATTCAAACGCACCGAGGTGGTGGAAAACACCGATACCGACGAAAAACGCCTCAAATTCCTGTATGCCTGGCTGACCAAGCACCAGCGTCGCATCATCGGCTACAGTGAGGAGTTTTTTGCCAATACCGGAAAAATTCTCGACAACTATTTCGACAATCTTGATCATTCCGACAGCCTGGACGAACTGGCAGACCTCAAGCAAGAAGTGCGCAACCGTTACCGTTACATTCAGCAAGCCCGCAAAATACGCTGCCTGGAAGAAATACGTACCCGCAACTATCGAGGCGAGCGTCTCAACTACGATCGCATGCTGTCCGAGGCCCTGACCTTACTGCAGGAATTGAAATTTGAAGTTTCCATCTACTTCGACGAGCTGGTGGCGACCACCATCCACCATATCGAAGCCATGCTTAACGATCGCTATCTGCGGCGACATTATGTGGAAAAAGCGGAACAGGACCTGACCAGGGCGGGGCAGGAAGTGCGACGCAAATACGGTCGGCTGGTGGTTCTGCTCGACGATTTCAAAGCCATACGAAAAACCCATCAGGCCAGCGGCGAGGCGGCCGCCTGACGTACGCGGCCTTTTTGCCGGGTCCACAGGGAGAATTCCCATGCATACTTTTTTTCTGGCGCCGGAAGCCTGGTCGGAAAATCCTGTTCTGGATGGAGCCGAGGCCCATCATTTGTTGCGTGTGTTGCGTCTGGG
>UQJT01000053.1 GCA_900541395.1 uncultured Desulfovibrio sp. | reverse complement strand
AGGCGCCCCGATTTCAATCGGGGCGCCTGAGGCTGCCGATAAAGTCGGCAGCCCCAAAAATCAGGAGTAGGTCGCGGCTCTGCCGCGCCGTAATCGACTGATTTTTGTGCCTTTCCGTCAAGCCGCTTTGCGGCTTAGACGGCGCAAACCCCGCAACGCGGGGTTTGTCATCAGTCTGAGGCGCCCCGATTTCAATCGGGGCGCCTGAGGCTGCCGATAAAGTCGGCAGCCCCAAAAATCAGGAGTAGGTCGCGGCTCTGCCGCGCCGTAATCGACTGATTTTTGTGCCTTTCCGTCAAGCCGCTTTGCGGCTTAGACGGCGCAAACCCCGCAACGCGGGGTTTGTCATCCAGACTGAGGCGCCCCGATTTCAATCGGGGCGCCTTTTCCACAGCATCAATCAACGGCATGGCGGGGGGGGGAGCCCGTCAGGCCCGCCCCGGCCTTTATTCCCGCGCCGTTGCGTCTACATCTGCATTTTGCTCATCACTTCCGACAGGCGCGCGGCGTGCGTGGGCTCCATATAAGACAAAATTTCACCGGACTGCTTGCTTTTCATGCCGGTCAGAATTTTGACGGCAATGCTTTCATCCATATTGGTCAGGGCTTGAGCCGCCTGACGAGGCTTCATATTGGCGTACATATCCACCAGTTGTTTAAATTTGGATTCCTGGGCGGTATTGGCGTCCTGCAACATGCCCTGAAGACGGTTTTCCAGGCCATGCAGCTCGTTCATGCGGTTTTCCATCTGCTGTTGAAGGGCCAGCAATTCCTGTTCGCGCCGATTGAGTTCGGCCTGTTTGCGGGCGGCGGAATCGGGCGAGACAAAGGGACCCACCGTAGGGGCGGGCGGAGCCTGGGGCGTGATTTCGTCGGGGCGAACCACGCGCTCCGGGGCTACGGGCGACGTCATGGGGCGAACGTTGGGGGCCGGAGCCGCCACTTCGGGCACGGGAGGCAGATCGGCCGCCCGGGCCACGGATGTGCCGAATACATGGTGTACGGACAGGGCCGAGCGGGAGGAAGCCTGACTCAGAGCGGCCTGGAGATCGTCGGCTCCGGAGGCTTCAGCGACAATATCGGTACGCGCCGGGGAAACGTCGTCCGCGCGTTCGGGAAGCGGAGCGGAGGGAGCGGCGACGGAGACGAGAGTCGGAGACGCGGAGGGCGGGTTCGGCTCCGTCGGGAGCGCGGCTTCCTGAATGAGCGGCCCCGGGGCGGGGGTGATGTTCTGAACATCGACGGCGGCTGCGATCCGGGGCTCGCCGTCGGCAGTGGGAACCGAATCGAAACCGGTCAGCGCCAATCCGGCCAAAAAGGTGATTTTTACCGCCGCCAGCATCATGACCAGACGACAGATGCGGCTAATACGAAGCCTTGTAGCGAAGGGACGCGGTTTCGTCGTATTCGTGCTGCTCGCGGAGCTGTTCTTCCCGTGCATGGTTTTCCGCCTGTGTGGCTTTGAGTTTTTCCAAGGTTTTTTTGTCCTTGGAGCGGCTGATGAGTTCCGTGCGGGCGGCTTCAGCCGCCATAGTCCAGTTGCGTACGCGTTGTACGGTAACGCTCAGGTCCGCGCGCAGCCCCTTGATGAAATTTTCCGCCAGCCAGCGTTCGCCCGTTTTATCCGGGGTCAGGGCGGCCAGGGCGCGTTCCTGCTCGTCCAACATGGCGCGTAGGGTATCGGCTCGTTGCTGCTCGCGCAGACGCTCCTGCTCCACTCGGGCCAGTTCGACCTTGGCCTGCTGCTCCAACTGGGTGCGGTAGTTCAGCACCTGTTCGAGGGAAAAGCGGAAAGGGGGCATGTCGACTACCTGTTGGAGAGATTCCGTCAAAAATATGATATGCGGATGCCGCAGCCCGGAATATAGCAAAGATCGGGCCAAGATGCAGCCCCGGAAGGAGCGCCGCCGGACGCCCCGGCCAGGCTGCTTAAAAAGTCCCTGCCGGGGCAGTTCGTCCCCTCGGCCTTTCTCGACGTCTGCCTGAGAGCGGGCGCCCGGCGCAGCCGGGTATTTTTCTTGTCGCGAAGCGGGGCAAACGGAAAGCGAAACGGATCATCGCTTTTATGTGTCGATAATTTCCGAGGCGTTCCGGATGATGCCCGGCGGAATCCCGCCTTACCGACAGGCTGAAGAGATTTTTACGGAGGGAAGACATGAAGGAGGGCGTTATCGTTCCGTCCCGTCCGGCAGACCCTGTTCCAG
Organism: uncultured Desulfovibrio sp.; assembly: GCA_900541395.1. Taxonomy (GTDB): domain Bacteria; phylum Desulfobacterota; class Desulfovibrionia; order Desulfovibrionales; family Desulfovibrionaceae; genus Mailhella; species Mailhella merdigallinarum. Next base: position 11,554 of record UQJT01000053.1, on the reverse strand, counting down.
TTCCTCCAGGGTAATGCCGTGATAGGCGGCGGACGCCTGCACTTTGTTCATAAAGGCTTTGCGTTCGGCCCGGCCCGGCTTTTCCGCGATGACTCCGCGCATCCAGTCGACCATGCGCACGCGTTCCCGGGCCCGGGTTTCCTCCGGAGTTTCATTGTTGACCACGTCGTCGAGAAATTCGCCCATAAGGGTCTCCTTGCTATGGCTTGCGCCTGATGAGGTCGGGAAGGAACGGCGGGCGGAAGCGCACCGGATCCGGCGTCCCTTCGTTGGATGGAAGACAGAAATATGATGTGTGCGTTCGGTCGATTGGCAAGAATGATTTTCCCCGACCGTCGCGTCATGAGCTCAGAGCTCGTCTTCCTCCCATACGTCGGGCAGGGCAAGGCGCAGCCAGAAGCGGCGCACGGGCTCCATAAACGCGGCGCAGGCCGGGTCGATGTCGCAACGCCCGCCGGGCAACGTATCGCGGTAGTGGAGATCCGCGAGCGGAACTTCGTTTCCCAGGGCGTCCAGCAGGCGGCGGAACAGTGTTGTCAATTCGTTTTCTCCCATCAGCTCAATGGCCGTTTCGATACGCGGCAGCAAAAGGGTATGACGGTTGAGTCGGTCAACCCCCTGATTCGCCGCCCATTGTCGGTAGGCCTCGGCGTATTCATGCCGGAATTTATGGTTGTTGTGCAGAACCTGATCGAAATACCGGCGATTGAACACGAACAGGTCCCGCCTGGTGTCGTCGGGATAACGGCCCATATCCATGCGTTGTGCGAAAAAATTCCGCATCATGATCTCCGTTCATCAAAATGACTCTCCGGGCGGCATATCTTTTTCTATATATGCCGCTGCCGGGGATGAAAAGTTCCCCGACGGCGGAGCCGCCGGGGAATAGGTGTCCGATTACACCGTGAGCCAGAACTGAAGATCCAGGGCCTGAACCGTTCCCCAGAACAGCCAGGATACCACGCCGCAAGCTACGGCCACAAAGAATCCGTATACCGGCAGACGCCAGGACGCCTTGCCGCCCAGAGCGATGGGCAGGGCCATAGTGCCGGTGGCGCTGGGCACCATGAACGAAAAGTTGACCGTATAGCCCATCATGAGCAGCCACGGGATGGGATTTTCACCGGCGGCCATGGTGGCCGACGCCACGACCGGAGCCAACATGCCCGCCGCGCCGGTGTCCGAGGCGACGTTGCCGAGCGCCACGCAGAACATGGCGAAAAGTCCCGTGCCCACATAAGGCGGCAGGTTCCAGTACTGGCCCAGCAGCGGCACCATGAGATCGCTGGCTCCGGTTTTGTTGACCAGGATGGAAATACTCATGGCCGTGGGCCAGATCAAAAAGGCCTGAAGCGGCAGAATCTTGATCGAATTCATGCCCAGCAGGCGCTCGCCCTTTTGATATTCCGAGGGCTTGACGGCGGCGCCTTTGTCCGGGGCGGGGATGAGAGCGAGAAGGCAGGTAATGGTGGCGAAAATGATGTTGGGGTTGATGTCGATGCCTTGCGGGACGATGGGCTGCCACAGAGGCTGGGTGAAGGGCAGAATGATGGCGAACAGGAAGATCACCACGCCCCACAGCTCCGCGCGGGACAGGGGGCCCATACGCTTCAACTCGTCAAGGAAATAGTCTTCGGAGCCTTCAAAGCGTTTGACGTCGGAGGGAAAGAACATGCCGAACAACAGCGCTACGGGAATGATGGACAGAAATACCGGCAGCGCCAGGCGCGCGGCGAAGGGGGCCATGGGCACGGTATACCCCAAGGTGGTGCACAACTGGGTCCAGGTGATGGCCGCCTGGCCTCCCGCCATAGGCGTGAGAAAGCCGCCCAAGCTGGCGCCGATGCCCACGGCGATGATAATCAGCATGGCCGATTTGGATTTAAGCAGCTTGGAGGGCGAGTCATAGCCCACGGCCTTCAGCATTTCCAACACGATGGGCGTAAGGGCGATGGCGATGACCACGTTGGCGGCCACAAAACTGATGCACGTGGCTAAAAGCAGCCAGGTGACCGCCTGCACGCGCACCGAGGTGCCCACCTTGCCCAGGACAAACAGGGCCATGCGCCGGGTAAAGCCCCAGCGGCTCCACATACAGACGATAAGGGCCGGACCCAGCAGCATGGGCAGGCTGGGGTGGATGAGAGTTTGCAGAATTTCGCCGAATTTCATGCCGGGCAGAAAGGCGGTGCCGAACACGGGCACGGCCATCACATAGCCCGAGGGAATACAGCCCGTGCCCCAGTACCAGGCGGCCACCAGAATGATGGCCAGGCCGCCGCGCTGAGTGACGGTGCTGTCGGCGAAGGGAACAAGCAGAAAAGCCAGGTAAATGGCAGGTCCGATCAGAACGGCAATCAGCGGCCAGCGGCTTTCCTTGTAAACAGCCGGAAATTCCGGAGCCGCGGCCTGGGGCGTCGCGTCGGTCCGGGGGGCAGAAGAGGTGAGGAGGGATGATTCCTGAGGCACTCCCTTGTCGACATCGTAGTCTTGAGCTGACATAAACATCTCCATGGGCGGACGGCGGAAAAGGCCGTCAGGGAGCCGTCGCGCGTCGCGCGCGTCGGTCCTTCGTGTGGAATTGTCGGCCGAAACCGGACTCCACAACGGGTATCGAAGCCGTCATGAGATGGGGGAGCCGTCATAAGGAAAGGAGGTGGAAAGAAGGCGCCTGATGCGCGTATCTCATCGGGGGAAAGTCGTGGGACCTTTTTCACAAGAAAAGCTGGACTTTTCTTCCGAAATAGGCTTTTGATATAAAGCTTGTGCCGCATGTTTCCCCCGGTCCCTGCCGGGTGGAGAAAAGAGCGCGCGCATCCGCAGACCCCCTTGAGCGAAAGGCATTCAATCAAGGGGAGAGGCCCGACGGATGCGCGGCGTCTTTCGGAGAGTCGTCCGGCGAAAGGAGAGGGTCTTTCGGCGGATACGCAAGAAGCATGGCGTCTGATCACAGGTGCATTCCATCTCCTCATCTGATGGGACGGAGCCTCATTGATGGGCGGCCCGTTCCCCGGTGCGGCGGGATATTCCTGTTGTGAACCCCGGGCTTCTGGGAAGGGGGGATTGCCCTCCCCCCTTCTATGGTGAAACCCTCGCGCGGTCCGCGCCGTGCCGTGGCGCGGACCGCTACGGGTTTTCAACGGATCAGATAGGGGACGGTTTCAAGTTCGATGGCCTTGGCTTTGCAGACGAATTTGCATACATCGCAGTACCAGCAGTCGTCCCGGTAGGCCATATAGGGATGTCCTTCATCATCAAGGCGCAGCACGTCGCGCGGACAGTATTCCACACAGTAGCCGCAGCTGACGCACTTGTCCTTGTCCACCACGACCCATTCGTATTTACCGCAGTCGGTCCGTTCCATGACTATGCCTCCCTCTTGTGGCTCATCTTCGGGAATATGCGCTGGGGGATGTCCATGCCTTCGCGTTCGAACTTCTCCACGATCCACGGGTCCGTGAAGTCGTTGTCCGGATGCACGAAGCCCTTGCCGATATTCAGGTTGATTTTCGGGTATTCGTATTCAAGCCGGGTCGGATAGTCCCACTTGTAGGCGGGCACTTCCCGCTTTTCGCATTCCATTTCGCCGCTGGTCATGTTCTTTTTCACGATAACGTACTGCCGATCCCATTCGGCCTTGCGTTCGGGGCAGGCCAGACGATAGTGGCTCAGGCCCCAGCGGCTTTCGTCGCGGAACAGCGAGGCGCGGGCCGCCATTTCGGCGCAGTCGGTGATGCTGGTGACTTCCGTGGCCCGGATGAGGTCATGGTAGTCGCACACCTTGACTTGGGGCAGGTCTTCGCGGCGAATGCGGTCCACCCACCACAGCATCTTGTTCATGAGCGGGTCGCTCTTGGGCGGGGTAAGGTAGTGGCTGATCTTGGTGCGGATCTTGGTTTCCACCTGTTCCACGGGCAAGCCCTTTTCCAGGCGGAGCGGGGCGCTTACTTCCTGCCAGGTTTGTTCGGGGTCCTTGGTGGAGCCGATTTTTCCGGCCTTGGCGGCGTATTCGGCGGCCATACGTCCGGCGATGGAGCCGAACACAAAAGCGCCGGTCAGGTACTGCTGGGGCACTGCGGCGCAGTCGCCGGCCGCGAACAGGCCGGGCACGGTGGTTTCGGTGTCTTTGTTGACCAGGATGCCGGAGTCGCTGTGGCCGGAACACAGGGTGATTTCTTCCATGCCCTGTTCCACGGAGTCCCAGCAGTGGTAGTCTTCGTTGCGCTGTTTGTGGAACTGGCCGCGCACGGTGCGCTCGGTGCCCCACAGGATTTTTTCCAGCCCCTTGAGGGTTTCCTCGGGCAGGTGGTCGAGTTTGAGATACACGGGGCCGCGTCCTTCCATGAACTCGCGCCACACGGCCAGGAACATGTCGCCGGACCAGTAGCCGTGGGACCAGTATTTCTGACCGTAGGCGTTGACGCCGTATCCGCCGCGGGGGATGACCACGTAGCCGCAGGCGGGGCCGTTGAAGTCCTTCATAAGCAGGTTGGTCTGGAAGCACTCCATGTTCACCATTTCCGCGCCGGCATGGTAAGCCATGGCGAAGCCGTCGCCGGTATTGCCGGGGAACTCGTAAATACCGCTCAGGTAACCGTCGCGGGGCATGCCGAACTTGCCGACGCAGCCGGCGGTGATGATCACGGCCGGGGCTTCTATCTGATAGTAATCGCCGCTGCGCATGTTGAAGGCGAAGACGCCGGCGATTTTGCCGTTGTCGTCGGTAAGCAGACGACAGGCGGGAGTGCGGTCGAGGACGGTACAGCCGAGTCGGCGGACTTCACGGGCGAGCCCGCGTTTGATGTCTTCGCCGTCCATGGCGAGGTACAGGGCCTTGTTGGTGGGGTGCAGGTAGCTGCATTTGTAGTTGCCGTTTTTATCCAGGGGGAAAAGGTCGCCGGGCTTGCGGTCGGTGTATTTTTCCAGGTCCTTGATGACGGCAAGGGAGTCTCTGCCGAGGACATAGGCGCATTCCTGGTCGATGATGCCTTCAGTGACCTTGGTCAGCGCCTCGACCACGTCTTCCGGAGTTCCATATCCGGGGACGGAGACGATATTGAGGGCGTCCATGCCTCGGCCGATGGCGCCCGAGGTTTCGATGGGGCCCTTGTCGACCACGACGACACGACAGTTAGGGTTGGTTTCCTTGGCCTTGATGGCCGCAAAGGTGCCGGCGCTGCCGCCGCCCAGAACTATGACATCCGCTTCAATCTTTTTTACACTCATGACAATCCTCACTAGTAGAAAAATAAGGGGTTGATAAGCGGAAAAATTTTTTCTATAGTTTCCTCCTGTGCCAATGTTACGGCTAGTTTTACCTCTGTTAAAAACAAGAAAAAATAAATGAAAATTGTTGTAAAGATTTCAAAATGGTAATAGTACAGATTCGATATGTATAAACACTCGTTTCAAGATAGCAGAAAAGAAAGAATGGGGTTTTATAGAATGTGTCTAAAGATATACCCTCCTGGTTTTATGGTTGGTTGAAGGTGTGGTCAGGGAGATGTTGAAGAAGTTTTGAGAGGAAATGAAGTCTTTGTGGAGTTTGGTTTCTTTCGGATTGAGTCCCGGTCAAGTATACCATACTCGTCTGGGGTTGGCTGTCAAGCAAAATCTTTTATTTTGGGAAAAAAATTATTAAAAAAATAATAGTAATAAAAACAGTGTATTGTGCTGTATCGACAAGGGGTTGATTTATTTTTCGCCAAAAAAATCGCGTTCCAGGCAAAGCGGCTCCGCTTTATCCGAAACGTCGAGGTCGCGCATGTTCGCCGGGAAAGGGGGCCCATACGGGGCCTGGAACATTTTTAATGGGAAAATGCTCCAGGAGTTGGGCGAAGCGAAACTCTGCCGCGACATCGGAACAGCCGTAATTCGTGTGCGGCGTATGGCGCCGATGGAGGCATGAAACCCGCGGGACGGAACGCAGTGGCTTGGCGGATATTTTCAAGGGCAAAACGCTCTGGATTGCGGTGAACGCGGCATAAAAAAATCCGCCCCGCGCGGCGGCGCGGGGCGGAAGAAAACGGCGGGTTTTGCCGGAACTACACTTTGGCGGCGGTCAGCAGATCCTGCACGGCGTCGGTTTTTTCCCAGGTGAATTCGGGCAGTTCGCGCCCAAAATGGCCATAGCAGGCCGTCTTCTGGAAGATGGGGCGTTTGAGGTCCAGGCGTTTGATGATGTGGTAGGGGCGCAGGTCGAACACCTCGCGTACGGCCTTGGTCAGGATTTCGTCAGGCACTTCGCCGCTGCCTTGCGAGGAAACCAGAACGGACACGGGGTCGGCCACGCCGATGCAGTAGGCCACCTGCACTTCGCAGTGCGGAGCCAGACCGGCGGCCACCACGTTCTTGGCCACATAACGGGCCATATACGCGGCGGAACGGTCCACCTTGGAAGGGTCTTTGCCCGAGAAAGCGCCGCCGCCGTGGCTGCCCATGCCGCCGTAAGAGTCCTGAATGAGCTTGCGGCCGGTCAGGCCGCAGTCGCCCATGGGGCCGCCCACCACAAAGCGCCCGGTAGTGTTGATGAATATGTCGCAGTTTTTTTCATCAAACATGCCGGTGGGTTCCAACACGGGGCGGATCACTTCGCGTTTGACGGCTTCGATCAGATCGTCCTGACTGACCTGGGGCGCGTGCTGGGTGGCGACCACCACGTTGGATATGCGTACGGGTTTGCCGTCCACGTATTCGAACGACACTTGAGTCTTGCCGTCGGGCCGGAAGAAGTCGACCACGCCGTCCTTGCGCACCCGGGCCAGTTGCAGGGAAAGCTGATGCGCCCAGTAAATGGGAGCGGGCATCAGGGTATCCGTTTCGTTGCAGGCAAAGCCGAACATCATGCCCTGGTCGCCCGCGCCCTGTTCTTCGGGGGCCTCGCGGTTGACGCCCTGGGCAATGTCGGGGGACTGTTTGTCAATGGACGACAGCACGGCGCAGGTTTGCCAGTCGAAGCCCATATCGGAGCTGTTGTAGCCGATATTGCGGATGGTTTCGCGAACCACATGGGGCAGGTCGGCGTAGCCCTTGGTGGTGATTTCGCCGGCGATGACGGCCATGCCCGTGGTGACCAGCGTTTCACAGGCCACGTGGGAATCAGGGTCCTGAGCCAGCAGGGTGTCGAGTACGGCGTCGGAAATCTGGTCCGCCACTTTGTCGGGATGCCCCTCGGTGACGGATTCGGACGTAAAGTAATATTTGCCCTTGGGAAGATTCATGGGAGAGTCTCCTTGTCGCCGCGCCGGAGCGGGCGGGTTACAGGGGAAGCAAGCGCAAGTTGTCGATAAGTCGGGCCCGGCCGAGGCGGACCGCTACGGCGATCAGAGCCGCGTCGGTCAGCTTGGTCAGGTTTTGCAGCGTGTCGGGATGCACGATGGACAGGTAATCCGGTTCGCCCAGGGGAACTTCGCGTTTCAGGCGTTCCTTGAAATCGTCCAGAAGCGTGGTTGCGTCGCGTTCGCCCTGGCGCACGCTTTCGGCCACGGCCAGCAGTCCCTTGTATATGTTCGGCGCCTGAGCGCGCTCTTCAGCGGTCAGGTAGGCGTTGCGCGAACTGAGGGCCAGCCCGTCGGCTTCGCGCACGATGGGGTGTCCCACTATATCAACGCCCACATTGAGGTCGCGCACCATGCGGCGGATCACGGTCAGCTGCTGCCAGTCCTTTTCGCCGAACACGGCCACATGGGGCCGGGCCAGGTGAAACAGCTTGAGCACCACCGTGCACACTCCCCGGAAGTGGATAGGGCGGCTGGCGCCGCACAATACCGAAGACAAGGCGGGCACTTCCACCCAGGTGGCGTGGTCCGGCGCGTACATGGACTCGGGCGCGGGCTGAAACAGGGCGTCCACGCCTTCGGCCCCGGCCAGGGCGATGTCGCGCTCGGCGTCGCGCGGGTAGGAGTCCAGATCTTCGGTGGGACCGAACTGAGTGGGGTTGACGAAGCGGCTTACCACTACCCGATCGGCCAGGGAGCGGGCACGGCGCATAAGGCTGAGATGGCCTTCATGAAAATAGCCCATGGTAGGAACCAGCGCGATTCGTTGCCCCTCGGTCCGCCACTGTTCGGCCTGGGCCGTCAGACTGGGAAGTGTGGTTAGTATCTGCATATCAAGTTATGGGAATATAGTTGATGAAGGCCCATCTATACACGTTCCGTCCTGTTCTGTCCAGCACCTTGACGGGCGGAGGGGCGGGGGCTATGCAACAAAAGTCCCTGTTCACGTGCCGCGTTCCGGCGGCCCTATTCCGCGTCCGCCCGGGCGGCGAAAAGAGTTTATGCAGCCTTTCTACCAGGGGAAAATCGATACCTTTTGCGCCGTGTACGCGGTGCTCAACGCTCTTCAAATTTTGCACGGCATCACTCCCGCCCAGGCCCGCGAACTGTTTAACGAAGTGCTGGTGCGCGAATCACGCAACGAAGTCCGGTTTCGGGACGTGCTCGCCCATCGCACGGATTACGTGGACCTGGTGGATCAGATGCTGGAAGCCGTGCGACCCCGTTATCCTTTAATAATACGCGCGCCGTTCGCCTCCGGCACACCCCACGCCGAGGTATGGAACGCCCTGGTCGAATATGCCGCGCCCGAACGGCGACGCACCGGCGTATTCCGTTTTCTTCGTTACGTGCCTTTACGGGATACGCCCGTGGTGGACCATTGGACCACCGCTCGAGATGTGGACAAAAGCGGTCTTCACCTGTTCGATTCCAGTCTGGAACCCGGCGGGGTGTACTGCCTGCGCGGCGGAGAGCTGGCCGATCAGGCGGCGTTGCGCCCTCACGAGTATTTCGTGATTCCGCCCGAGTGCGTGCGCCTGCTGTCTTTGCCCTGACAAGCCCCTCCAACCCGGTAAGCCGTCATGCCGCTTTTGACCTCTCGGCAGAAAATGGGCGCGGCCGCCCTGATTATGGCCTTCAGCGTGCTGCTTTCACGGCTTATGGGGCTGCTGCGCGATAAGGTTATTTCGTGGCAGTTCGGGGCGGGAGGCGAGACGGATATTTATTTTTCCGCCTTCGTGGTGCCCGATTTTCTCAATTATCTGTTGGCGGGCGGCTACATCTCCATTACTCTCATCCCGCTTCTGGCGGGCTGCTTCGAGCGAGACGAAGAAGACGGCTGGCGTTTTTTCGGCACGGTGTTCTGTTGGGCCGCCCTGGCCATCACCGTGCTGACTCTGCTGGCCTGGCTCGCCGCCCCCTGGTTGTCCGGTCTGGTGGCACCCGGTTTTGATTCCTGGCAGCGGGAACGGTTGACGACTTTTCTGCGCATTGTGCTGCCCGCGCAGGTCTTTTTTTTGCCGGGAGCCTGCCTGTCCGCCGTGTTGTATATTCGGCGGCAGTTTGCCGTGCCCGCCCTCACCCCCCTGGTCTACAACGGATGTATTCTGCTGGGCGGGGTGGTGCTGCCCCGGATGGGCGTGGCCTCGGGCATGGAGGGATTTTGCTGGGGGGTGCTGGCCGGAGCGGCCGTCGGTTCCTTTGTCCTGCCCTGGTTGGCTGTGCGGGCGGACGGCCTGCGCCTGATGCCGGGGCTGCGCCACCCGCTTTTCGTGCGTTTTTTGCTACTGGCCCTGCCCTTTATGATCGGACAGTCCGTGGTGGTGCTGGATGAACAGTTCGTGCGCGTGTTCGGCAGTATGGCCGGAGAAGGCGCGGTGAGTCTGCTCAACTACGCCCGGCGGATCATGATGGTGCCTGTGGGCGTGGTGGCCCAGGCGGCGGGCGTGGCTTCATTTCCCTTTTTGGCCTCGCTGGCTGCCAAAGGAGACGCGCGGGAGTTTGATCGCACTCTGAATACCGCCTTGCGCAACAGCCTGATCGTGGTCATCCCGGTCACGGCCTGGCTTATCGTTGCGTCCGGCCCCATTCTGGGGTTCATCTTCGAGGGGGGCAGCTTCAGCGCCGTCGACACCGCGGCCACCACGCCCCTGCTTCAGATCATGCTGTTGGCCGTGCCCTTTTGGTCCCTTCAACAGGTGACGGGCCGCGCCTTCTACGCCCGTCAGGATACTCTGACTCCGGCCGTGGTGGGTACTCTGGCCTCATTGTTGACCGTACCCGTATATTTGGGGCTGGCCCCGCGCTGGGGGGCGCCCGGCGTGGCCTTGGTCACTTGTCTGTCCTTGTTTCTGTATGCTTCGGCCCTGCTGGTCATCGCCCGGCGGCGCTGGGGGGGCGACGCATTTGCGGGGTTGGGCGGCACGACGTGGCGAGGCTTGGCCCTGGTGTTGCCGTCGGTGCTGCCCACCTGGGTTCTGGTTCGTTTCCTGCCCGTCTGGGGGCCGGGACTGCCCCTCCTGGCCCGGCAATTTTTGGAGTTGGCCGCGGGCTCTTGTCTGTTCCTGGTCGTCTACGTCCTGTTGGCCCGACGCTTTGCTCCGGATTTTCTGACTGTGCTGTTCGAGCCCGTGCTGCGACGATTGCGGCGACGGACAACGCGAGCCTGAGTCCGGGTAAAAACGCCTTCTTGTGTCCGCATAGCGGCGCAGCGGTGTGGGTGGCGAACGTATCGGGATGTTCCGCGAACAAAAGCGAACCGGGGACGGCGCCGCTTGAGATTGGGGCGTGCTTGCGCCATACTGTCCTGTCGGAAACTTGTCGGCGTCCCGATGGCGCTTTCGGGAGCTGGCGGGGATTGTCACTCTTTTCGGCAAAGGGGTCGCAAGAAGGAGCCGGACATGCGTGTGATGCGGGCCCGCAACGCGGGTTTTTGTATGGGGGTGGCCCTGGCCCTGCACAAGTTGGACGAGGCTGTGGCCGCCGCTCCCGGCCGGGTGGCCACGCTCGGGGCCATCATCCATAATCCCCAGGTGTTGGCGGAGTACGCCGCCAAAGGGGTGCGCGTGCTGCATTCGGCCGACGAGGCGGAGCCCGATATGACCGTGGTGGTGCGGGCCCACGGCATACCCCGTAAGGATGAGGCCCGGTTGTCGGCGATTGGGGCCGCGGTGGTGGACGCCACCTGCCCCAGAGTCAAAAAAGCGCAGATTTCCATCGCCGAGGCTACGGCGAACGGGGCGGAACTGTGGTTGTACGGCGATGCCGAGCATCCCGAGGTGCGCGGCCTTTTGTCCTATGCGTCCGGCCCTAAGCGAGTATTCGCCACGGGCGCGGAGGCGGCCCGTCTGCGCGACGCCCTGTCGCCGGACGGCAGGGCCGTGCTGGCGGCCCAGACCACGCAGGATCGCCCCATGTTCGACGCCTTGCGCAAAGATTTGGTTGCGGCTATGGATAACAGGCTGATTGTGTTGGATACCATCTGCGACGCCACCCGGAGGCGGCAGCAGGAAACCCTGATTCTGGCCGATCAGGTGGATGCTCTTGTGGTGGTGGGCGGCCGCGCCAGCGGCAATACCCGGCGTCTGGCCGACATCGCGGCCGGACGGGGGGTGCCCGCCTTGCTGGTGGAAACCGGAGACGAACTTGAGCCCGCTTTTTTTTCCTCTGTTTCCGTGGTAGGGCTAACGGCCGGCGCATCCACGCCGAAAAGCATTATTGACGCTGTGGAACAGCGTCTTTTGGATTTCTGACGGAGTCGGAAATCCCGAAAATCA
>UQJT01000052.1 GCA_900541395.1 uncultured Desulfovibrio sp. | reverse complement strand
GCCCGCATGACGCCCCAGGCCCGACTGCGCTGGCTGCACGCCGTGCTGGCGGCGGGGCGGGGCAGGGAGAGGCCGGTGGCGTTCAGGGCACGGAGCAGATCGGACATTTTTTCCGATCCGGGTTCGGGATGCACCCGGTACAGGAAGGGAGCGCCGCGACCGGCAAGAAATTCGGCCGCCGCCTCGTTGGCCGCTACCATAAAGGCTTCGATCAAACGATGACTGAACAGACGTTGCCGATTACGCACGGCGATTACCCGACCTTTGTCCACCACGAATTCCGGCTCGGGCAGATCGAAGTCCAAGCCGCCCCGCTGTTGACGGCGTCGGATAAGCAGTTCGGCCAGTCCCGCCGCCTGGCGCAGCATGGCGGCCACTTCGGGAGGCATGGCGTTTCCGACTTCCCTCAAGGCGTTTTCGTCGCCGTCCAGCAGGGCCTGAACGCCGGTATAGGTCAGGCGCGCCCGCGAACGCATGAGCCCGGCTGCGAAAGAGGCGTCTATGGTGCGCCCCGTGGCGTCCACGCGCAGATCCGCCGTCAGTACCCGACGGTCTTCGCCGGGGCGCAGACTACAGACGCCGTTGCTCAGGGCTTCGGGCAACATGGGTTCCACCGAGGCGGGAAAATAATACGAATTGCCGCGCTCGCGCGCCTCCCGGTCCAGAGCGCCGCGAGGCCGCACGTACAGCGACACGTCCGCGATAGCTACCAGCAGCCGCCAATTTTCGCCTTGACGTTCCACATATACCGCGTCGTCAAAATCGCGGGCGTCTTCGCCGTCGATGGTGACCAGAGGCAGGGAACGCAGGTCCAGGGGCGTTTCCCCGTCCGGTTCCCGCCGGGAGGCGGCTTCCGCCTCGGTCAGCACATTGTCGGGGAACCCCTGGGGGATAAGGTGGTTGAGTTTGGTCAATTGTTCCTGAACCGCCGCTTCATCTTCCCGCCCCAGCGAGCGGATGGCCGCGGCCGACCACAGGGGGGCATCCGCGGGCGAGGGCAGACGTTCGCCCGGCGTCACGCGCAACAGTTCGCCACGCTCCGGCGGTGTGGGCAACCCGGATACGTCGACCTGCATGTCGAAGGCGAGACGGGCGTCGGCCGGGCGGGCCAGCGCCAGGCCGTCGCGTCGGCCCGGATGCAACACGCGCACCGTAAGTTCGGATTCGCCCCGGCGCAGAACCCGCAGTACCCGGCCTTCCGTTCCCGCGCCGCGTCGTGCGGGCAGCAGAGCCACTTCCACCAAATCGCCGTTCCAGGCGTCGCCCGCGGCTCCGGGCGCGATGTAGATGTCGTGGCCGCCGCGCGGGCCCTGATGTTCGGGAGCGACAAAGGCGGCGCCGGAGCGTTGCACTGCCAGAACGCCGCGGACGTTTTTCAGCCGGGCGGCGGGGGTCCAGAGCCCGCCGCGCAGGCGGGCCAGAGTTCCGTTGTCGGCCATGCCGCGCAGGGCGGCCACCACCTCGCGTTTGAGGCGGCGGGACAAACCCGCCCGGCGCAGGATATCGTCCAGACTGAGCGGATGGGGCGCGGCGGACAAAGTGTCGAGCAGCGTTTGCGGAGTGAACGTATCAATTTTTTTCAAAAGCGTGATCCAAGAAATATTTTTTCCTTGCCCGCAACGGCCGTCGCCGGGGGCATGTGCGTAGCCGAGCGTGTTCGAAGCACGTGATGCTTTTATGGACTAGGCTATAACCTTACAACATTTAAGCATGTTTTTCCCAAAGGCAAAGATTGGCGTCCACCATGACGGCAGCGCCCGGAGCCGCAGGCGAGCCCTGAATCCGGAGTTGGGAAGCGCGGCTGTGCCGTCGGAGCGACTATGAACGTTGTTCATGAAATCAGTTCGCCTTACCGTTAATATTCAGGGGCGACTGCCCTGTCCACCATAGGTTCCACCATGTCGCAAAATCGGGACCTCCCGTCCCGGAGGGCCATGCGGCCGCGTAAAAATCCGCCTTCACCTCCAGGGCATACAGCGCGGGCAGGTTCAGGCTGGCCAGCTTTACCGCGTCCTTGGCCGTACATATCACCGGCAGTCCGGGCGCGGCCAGGCGTCGCGCGTCGTCCGGGCGGCGCGCGTAATCGTGATGATCGGGAAAGATCAGATGTTCTTTCGGCGGTCGCCCCATAAACTCTTCAACGCTGCGTCGGACCTGGTCGGGATTGCCCACTCCGCTGGTCAGCAGATAGGGGCCGGGCAAGGCGGATGCGGGCTGCATGGGGGAAGGTGTCGGCCCGCAGGGGCGAAGCCCTTGCGGCCGCAGTCGGAAAGCGAAAACAGGGCGGGGAAAAGGGGCCAGGCGTCGGCGCAGGGCGGGCAGCGCGTCCGGCCAGGCGTCCGGATTGAGCTTGATCAGGAAAGCTCCGGCCGCGCTCAGCGCGGCGGCGGGTTCGCGCCAGGTGCCGGCGGGCAGTACGCGGTTCCAGTTGGAGGCCGGACCGTCGAGCAAATCGTCGGCGTCCAGCAGTACCAGATCGAGGTGACGTCCTGTGGAAAGGTGCTGAAAGCCGTCGTCAAGCAGGAAGAGATCGGGGGGATGGGGGGCGGCCAGGCCGGCACGGGCCGCCCGGTTGCGGTCGGGATCGGCCAGGATCAAGGCATGGGGATGAAGCCGGGCCAGCATGAGGGGTTCATCTCCGCTGTGGGCGGGATCGGCGTCGGCGGTAACGGGAAAAGGGCGGAAGGGCGCTTTGGCTCCGTAGCCCCGGGTGAGCACGACGGCCCGCAGGTTCCGCGCGTCCGCCCAGTCGAGCAGCCAGTCCGTCACCGGGGTTTTGCCCGTGCCGCCCCAGGAGATGTTCCCCACGGACACGCAAGGCCGAGGGGGGAGGTACGGGGACGGAATGCCCCACCCCGCCATGCGGCGACGGGCCTTAACCGCCCCGCCGTATGCCAGGGATAGGGGAATAAGCAAGGGAGCGAACGCGTTTTGCAGGGGATGGCGATCGGCCATGGCTTTTGGTGCAAAAGGCGGCGTCACGGTTGCCCGTGCGCCGCCTTTGACGCTTTATTAGGAGGTGAAGATGTCTGTAACGGACGCCGGAACACGGAGTCCCGCCAGGCGGGTGAAAAACTCAGGCGCGGGCTAGTTGCGGTTGCCGAACAGACGCAGCAGCATGAGGAACATGTTGACGAAGTCGAGATACAGACTCAACGCGCCCAGGATGGCGCCCCGACGGATGGCCAGACTGTCGTCCAGAGGGGCGCTTTCGCCCATGGCGCGCAGCTTCTGCGTGTCATAGGCCGTAAGGCCCGCGAACACAATGACGCCGATGACGCTGATGGCGAAATCCATGGCGCTGTTGCGCAGGAAGATGTTGACGATGCTGGCCAGGATAATGCCCCACAGCCCCATGATCAGAAAGCTGCCCATGCCGGTCAGGTCACGCTTGGTCACCGTGCCGTACAGGCTCATGCCGCCGAACATGCCCGCCGTGACCACAAAAGCCTGGGTCACGGACGAGTGGGTGTAGACCAGCAGCACCGGCCCCAGGAAGATGCCCATGAGCGCCGCGTACAGCATGAAGAAGCCTGTGGCCGCGCCCGCCGACAGTTTGTGCATGGCGGCCGACAGGTAGATGACCAGACCGAATATGGCCACGATCATCAGAATGGGCATAAACATATTGCCGTAGAAAAGCTGCAACACCGTCGGACTGGTGGCCGTCACGTAGGCGGCCACGGCTGTCACGCCCAGCGCGGCCGTCATCCACAGGTAGACGTGCTGCATAAAGACCGAGGCGGCGGAACGCGCCCGCACCAGCGGTTGGGTTTGATCCCGCAAATCATTCATACAATTAACCTCCCGCACGGCCGGGCCGTGTGTGTTGTCGCGTAGGGGACGCCGTTTCTTCGGTGTCGGTTAACACATAATATGCTTTGCGGGATTCCGCAAGCCTCAAGGTTCTCAAGGTCTTTTACTTTGTTCGTCGTTCGTCGTCGCCTTGCTTCTCCGTGTCCAGATTGCGCCCGTTTTCGTCGGCCAGGCCGGTCAGCAGGCAATCGCCGTCGGGCGCGCAACGAAAAATACCGTAAGCCGCCGCCGCGTATCGTTCGGCCTGCCCCTCTTCGAACAGGAAGCTGTGGGGCAGGCCCAGGACGATATTCCATGTTTCCCGATGGTACGGCACGGCGTAGAGTTCGGGAGACGGGGCGCCGCGTTTGGCGCGGACCTCGACCAGGCGAGCCGCGCCCCGTTCGTCCGGTTTCAGGATGGCGTACCCGCGTAACGGAAAATCACCGGCGTCGAGTTCGTTTTCCAAGGCGTAGGATAAGGCCATATAGTCGCCCTGCATGAGCGAACGCGGGTCCGCCGGGGCCAGGGCCAGAAGCAGGATGTCGCCCTTTTCAAGCAGGCTTTCCCTGGCGTGAATCGCGTATTGGAACGCCCCCAGAGTGACGAGGAGCAGAAGCGCGGCCGCCGCGCCGTTTCGAGGAATGGACCGCGTCGGACGGCATCGGCCGGAATATTTTTTCGACCGCGCTTTTGCCGGAACAAAGGCGGTTCCGACCAGAAGAACCAGGCCGGGGATGCCTATGAAAAAGGCTTTGAGCAGCAGGGGCACGGCCAGCAACGTATAATATCCCGTCAAGAAAACGCCGAGCAGAACGAAACCCAAAATTTCCAGCGCGCGCAGGGCGCGGGCGTGGCCCTCCAGCAGCAGAACCAGGGCGAAGACCGCCTCCGCCGGGGCCAGGAGCGGCAACGCGAGCAGGCCCAGCGCGGCCGCCCCGCCCCTGATCGCCGTCAGCCGTCCTCGTCCCTCGTGGAAGAGCAGGAGCAGCAACGCCAGGCCGCACAGCGCGGCGAACGGAGTGAAGGGCTGCAAGCCCGGGGAAAAGACCGGGAGCGAATCCATGCCGTTGTAAGCCGGTGTCGGCCTGTGCAACGGGCTCCAAAGGGGCAGGGCCAGGGCCGTCGAGAGCAGAGCGGCATACAGGGCGGGTCGCAAGGCGGCGCATGGGCGCTTGCCCCAGGCCAGAGGCAGGATGGGCAGGGCGCACAACAGCGTTAACACGTCTTCGAATGCCAGGCCGTGTCTTGTACCCCCTCCGGATGAAAAAATATCGAAGTCGGGACTGAAAGCCATGCGCAGAAGGAGCAGGGCGCTCAGGACGGACACAAAGCGCCAGCCCGCGTGCCGGTGAAAAGGATACAGCACGGCCGTGGCCAAGGCGACGCCCGCGGCCGCTTCCCGAAAGTTGAATCGGTCGGCCAGGCCGACGGTGAGAAATGCGAACCCGGCCAAGGGCAGGATCAGGGACAGGATGAGGGCGAAGCTGCCCGTTCGACGCGCCGCGGCCAGGCCCGTTCCCATGAAGAGCAGGGCCGTCGCCAGCATGCCCGTGGCGTGCAGGGCGTCGGCTTTGTAGAGAACATAAGCGGCCAGGGCCGTGACGAACAGGGCGGACAAGCCGCCGCCCAAGCCTCCCAGCAGATGGGAAAGTACGGATTCGCCCCGCGCGGACTGGGGAGCGGCATCGCCGGGCGAATTCGCTCGCCGGTCGTCGGCCGGGTCGTCCGGCGCGGCGGCAACCGGAGCGAGCCGCAAGCGGAGCAGGCCCCTGACCGCCGTCAGGGTATAGAGCACGTTGCCTGTGGCGTACCAGAACAGACTGACCCCCACGCCTCCCCTGTCCTCAATGCGGAAAAGCGCGGAGTTGAGCAGAGGATAGCCGCACAGGGCCAACAAAAAGAAGGGAAAAGGGCGGCCCGTGCGGACGGCGTACGCGAGCACGACGGCCAGCCCCGCCATGCCCGTCAGGGCACGCGGCCAGGAAACCGGTTCGGGATAGGAGGCCGCGTAGCCCAACAGAGCGGTGCAGACCGGGGCGGTGGCGTAGGCCAGGACGAAGGGCAGGACGATGGACCCGAACAGTTCGGCTCGGCGGCGCAGGAGCGGCCGCAGCCGAGCCGCGCCCACACAGGCCGCCCATAAAAGAATGTTTACGGTCAGGGCGAGCGACAAGGGGGTGGAGAGCCGGCTGCCGAGGCCGTTTTCCATGCCCGCTTGCCTGCTCCACAGCGCCAGGGCGATGTTGAGCGTCGTTACCCATAGAGCCCACAGCGCCGTGGCGGGGCGTATCGGCAACCAGGGCGCGATGCACGCAGCCCACAGGGCGAACAGTTGCCAGGCGTCCGCGCCGGTCTGGTATATCTGGCCGAACACAGCCCAAAACACGCCCATGAACAGGCCCGCCGCCGTTAGGGCGGCGTCCGCCGCGTGGGGCGCGCGGCGACGGAGCGCGAGGAATGCGCTTATGCTCAGAACCAGGCCGGTTTCCACCAGCAGAAGGCGAACAAAAGGCGGGATGCGTTGCCGGTTGGCCGCGAAAAAATAGATCACGGCAGCCAAAACCAGGGCCGTGCCCAGCCCGGGCAGAACGCGGAGCAGCCAGGCGCGCCAGGAAGCGCGGTCCGGTTCCGGCGAGAGCGACGTGTCGTTTGTCTGTAGCATGAGCTGCCTTTAACCGCCGGAGGCACGCGCGGCAGCGCGTTTGGAGCGACGCCCCCCGCCTGGAATTGCGGCGTTTTATTTTGAAAATACCCCCGCGCCATCCGAAATTATGCGGGCGAGAGACGGTAAATACAAGCGGTAGATCTTGAAATTTTTGATTTTTGCCTTAGTTATGAATTATGTCGTCGTATTCATTGGGAGAGTTGACACAAGGCCGGGCGCAAGACTGGACTTGGACTCTAAAGTGTGCTCTAGTAGCAACGCTCTAAGGACGCCGCCTTTCCCGACCGGCCAGCCTCGCGCGAGTCCGCGGGACCAGGCTCGACGTCCGTCCCGATCTGCAAGCGGCGGAGAGGCTGCGGCTTTTCCGTCCGGTACGAGGACATTCCTCAAAAGGAAATCCCTATGGACACCATCAGGCTTGATCTCGCCCGGGACGCGAACTTTCTCCACGCCGTGGAGGAGGAGAGCGGCCAGAATCTTTCCACGTGCTACCAGTGCGGCAACTGTACGGCGGGTTGTCCCGGCGCGCAGTTCTACGATCGCCAGGTCAGCCAAATCATGCGCGCGGTGCAGCTCGGTCTCAAGGACGAGGCGCTGAACAACCGTTCGCTGTGGCTGTGCCTTTCGTGTCAGACCTGCACCGCCCGCTGTCCCAACAACATCGACGTGGCCCGCGTCATGGAGACGCTGCGCCATATGGCCCGGCGCGAGGGCAGGGTGCAGGATCGGCCCATCGAGTCGTTCTGGAAGGCTTTTCTGGACACGGTGCGCCTGACCGGCCGTTCGTTCGAAATCGGCGTCATGGCCGACTACATGCTGCGCACCGGCCGGGGCTGGGGCAACATGGACATCGCGCCCACCGCGCTGGCCAAACGCAAACTGCCCTTCCTGCCGCACCGTATAAAGGGACGGGACGAAGTGGCCCGCATCTTCAAGCGGTACGCGGAAAAAAGGAGTTAGCCCGTGAAGCTCGCCTATTATCCCGGTTGTTCCGGCGAAGGAACCTCGACCGAGTACGAGGCCTCCACGCGCGCCGTGTGCCGCGCGCTGGGGCTGGAATTCGCCGAAATCGAGGACTGGAACTGTTGCGGCTCCACCCCGGCCCACGCCATGGACATCGTGTTGTCCGGCGCGCTGGGCGCCCGCAATCTCATGCTGGCCGGTCGCGCCGGGGCCGAGGGCGTGACCACGCCCTGTCCCAGTTGTCTGGCCAATCTTAAAATGGCCCGCCATCGCATGCAGTCCCCCGAATTCAAGGCCAAAGTGGACGCTCTGCTTGATGCGCCCACTCCGGCGCGCGAAGATGGCTCGGCCGATCTGCCCGACACTTTTTCCGTGCTTCAGGTCATTCTGGAGCAAGTGGGGGTGGACGCCGTGGCCACTCGTGTGACCAAGCCTCTGGAAGGATTGAAGGTCGCCACGTACTACGGTTGTCTTATGAGCCGCCCGGCCGGGATCATGAACTTCGACGACCCCGAAAATCCCACGGCCATCGACAAACTCATGAGCGCCCTGGGCGCCGAAGTTGTGCCCTTTCCGCTCAAGACCGAATGTTGCGGCGCGGCCATGGGCGTGGCCCTCAAGGATGTCACGTCCAGTCTGAGCGGCCGTATTCTCGCCTCGGCCAAGGCTTTCGGGGCCGATGCCGTGGTTACGGCCTGTCCGCTCTGTCATATGAACCTGGACCTCCGCCAGGGGCAGGCCGAACGGGCCAAGGGCGTCAAGTTCGACATGCCCGTCTTTTACTACACCCAGCTTATGGGCCTGGCCTTCGGGCTGCCCGCCGACATGCTTCGGTTGGAAAAGCTGGCCGTCAGTCCCGAAGCCCTGCTCAAAAAGCTGGCGGACCGCCGGGCCGAAAAGGCGCGCGCCGCCGTGGCGGCAGCCGCCGAATCCAAACAGGCCCCGGCGGAACCGACCGCCAATCCGGCTGAATCACACGAAGCCGAAGGAGCCGCATCATGAAAATCGGCGTCTTTGTCTGCCATTGCGGCAGCAATATCGAAGCCACGGTGGATACCGCCGCGGTGGCGAAGACGGCCTTGACCTACCCGGACGTGGCCTTTGCCACGGACTCCATGTATACCTGTTCGGAACCCGGGCAGGAAGGCATTGTTCAGGCCATCAAGGAACACGGATTGGACGGCGTGGTCGTGGCCTCGTGCTCGCCTCGCATGCATGAACCCACCTTCCGCCGTACGGTGGAGCGGGCCGGGCTCAATCGTTATATGTTCGAAATGGCCAATATTCGCGAGCATGTGTCGTGGATCGGCAAGGACCGCGAGGCCAATACCAACAAGGCCGCCGAACTGGTGCGCCTGGCCGTGGAAAAGTTGCGCCGCGACAAGCCCCTGTATGCCAAACAGTTCGACGTGACCAAGCGCGTGCTGGTCATCGGCGGCGGCGTGGCCGGCATTCAGGCCGCTCTGGACGCCGCCGAGGGCGGGGTCGAAGTGGTCATGGTCGAGCGCGAAAGCACCATCGGCGGCAAGATGGCCAAGCTGGACAAGACTTTTCCCACCATCGACTGTTCAAGCTGCGTGCTCTCGCCCAAGATGGTGGACGTGGCCCAGAACCCCAACATCACGCTCTACGCTTATTCCGAGGTGGAGAGCATTTCAGGCTTTGTGGGCAATTTTACGGTGACCATTCGTAAAAAGGCCACCTATGTGGATTGGTCCAAGTGCACGGGCTGCGGTTCCTGTACGGAAAAATGCCCTTCCAAGCATACGCCCGACGCCTTCAACGAGCGCGTGGGCGAAACCACGGCCATCAATATTCCTTTCCCTCAGGCCATCCCCAAAAAGGCCGTGATCAACCCCGAGCACTGCCGCAAGCTCAAATCCGGCAAGTGCGGGGTATGCGCCAAGGTATGCCCCACCGGAGCCATTCAGTACGAGATGCAGGACGAAATCGTCACTGAACAGGTGGGCGCGATCATCGCGGCCACGGGTTATGACCTCATGGACTGGACGGTGCTCGGCGAATATGGCGGCGGTCGTCTGCCCGACGTGGTGACCAGCCTTCAGTACGAGCGCATGATGTCGGCCTCGGGACCCACCGGCGGGCATATCCACCGTCCTTCGGACGGCAAGGAGCCTAAAAAGGTGGTGTTCATCCAGTGCGTGGGGTCGCGCGACAAATCCATCGATCGGCCCTACTGCTCGGGCTTCTGCTGCATGTATACGGCCAAACAGGCCATTCTGACCCGCGATCATATACCGGATTCGCAGGCGTTTGTATTTTATATGGATATTCGCGCACCGGGCAAGATGTACGACGAGTTTACCCGTCGGGCCGTGGAGGAATACGGCGTCAACTATGTGCGCGGCCGCGTGTCGGCCATTCAGCCCACCGTGCGGCCTGACGGCAGCATGGGGTACATCGTGCGCGGAGCCGATACGCTGCTGGGGCAGCAGGTGGAGGTCGACGCCGACCTGGTGGTGCTGGCCGTGGGTATCGAGGGAGCGCACGGGGCGGGTCATCTGGCCGAAACTCTGCGCATTTCCTACGACAAATATGGCTTTTTCATGGAACGCCACGTCAAGCTGGGCCCGGTGGAGACCAACACCGCCGGCGTGTATCTGGCGGGCGTGTGCCAGGGGGCCAAGGATATTCCCGCCTCCGTGGCGCAAGGCAGCGCGGCGGCGGCCAAGGCGTTGGCCCTGTTCTCCAAGCCCAAGCTTGAGAACGATCCTCAGGTTTCCGTAGTGGATATCAAGCGCTGCGTGGGCTGCGGCAAGTGCATCAAGGTATGCCCGTATCAGGCCATCAAGGAAACCGTCATCCGGGGCGAAACCAAGGCCGAGGTGGTGGAAACCGTATGCCAGGGCTGCGGCCTGTGCACGGCCACCTGCCCGCAGGGGGCCATTCAGGTTGCCCATTTCACCGATAATCAGATTCTTGCGGAGGTTAACGCCCTATGTCTGTCCTGACCGGCAAAGAGCTCCGTATCGTGGGCTTTCTGTGCAACTGGTGTTCTTACGGCGGGGCGGACACGGCGGGCACGGCCCGCGCCGTTCAGCCCACGGACCTGCGCATCATCCGCGTGCCCTGTTCGGGCCGCGTCAATCCTTTGTTCGTGCTCAAAGCCCTGATGAACGGCGCGGACGGGGTGTTGGTGTCGGGTTGTCATCCGCGCGACTGCCACTATTCTTCGGGCAACTTCTATGCCCGGCGGCGTCTGGAAATGCTTAAGGATTTTCTGCCTATCGTGGGCATTGATCCCGAGCGCTTCGAGTACACCTGGGTGTCGGCTTCGGAAGGCCAGCGCTGGAAGGAAGTGGTCACCAATTTCACCGACCGTATCCATAAGCTGGGTCCCGCCCCCCGTTGGGCCGACGTGACGCCGCGTTACGATCTGCCTTTCAACAACCCCGAAAACCTGCTTGAACCCATCCGGCCCCTGGGTTGCGGCGAAAATCCTTCGCTGGCCGAACTCAAGCAGGCCATCAAGGACGCCCTTGCCGCGAGCCCCGAGGCCGGGGCCGAAGGACGCAAGCTGGAAGGCGTGTTGGGCTGGAAGCGCGGTTTCGACGCCGTGCACGCCGAGCCCGTGTTCATGCAGACCCCCGAGGAAGTGGACGAACTGATATGGGGGCCCTTCAACGTGCACAACCTGGCCAACTTTCTGCCCCAATACAAGGGGCGTAAAATTGGCGTGGTAGTCAAGGGGTGCGACAGCAAAGGCGTTATCGAACTGCTGGCCGAGGACCTGATCAAGCGCGAGGACGTGGTGATCTTCGGCATGGGCTGCAACGGCACGGTGAGCGAAGCGCGCATCCGGGCCAAGCTGCCCGAAAACGCGGTTATCGAAGCCGTGCGCGGTCAGGGCGCCACCCTGGTGGTCACCGCCTCCGGGCAAGACTACGAAATGCCTATGGCCGATATCGCCCAGGACAAGTGCCGTCAATGCAACAAACCCAACGCCCTCATTTCGGATGTATTCGCGGGACGGCCCGTGGCCGAGCCTCCCGCGCCGACCGACGGCCGATCCGGCGCGCTTCGCTTTCTGGACGGGTTGAGCCTGGAAGAACGCATGAGCTTCTGGAAAGGGCAGATGGAGCGCTGCATTCGTTGTTACGCCTGCCGTAGCGCCTGTCCCATGTGCGTGTGCCGCGACCACTGCGTGTCCGACAGCCGTGACCCCGAATGGCTGACCCAGGATGACGACGTATTGCAAAAGATGTTCTTCCAGCTTATCCACGCCCAGCACCTGGCCGGGCGCTGCACGGGCTGCGGCGAATGCCAGCGGGCCTGCCCCATGGGCATTCCGGTGTTCGCCCTCAAGCAGCAATTCGGCCGCATGATCAAGAACGTCTTTGGGTACGCCGCGGGCATGGACCCCACCGCCACGCCGCCTCTGTTGACCTATCAGGTGGAAGAACCGAACATCAAGGAGCGCGAACTGTCATGAGCAGCCTCCGCTTTGCCACGCCCGACGCCCTGCTTGGCTGGCTGAAAAAACTGGCCGCGGAATACCGCGTGCTGGCTCCCCGCCAGGAAGGCCCCAGCGTGCTCTTTAGGCCCTATACGGTCGCCGATCTGGACGGCCTGAACGACCCGGCCGCGTTGTTGCGCCGGGCCACCGCCTCGCCCAAAGAGGCCATGTTGCCCCACAGTGAAACCCTGGTGCGCTTTTCGGCCGTCAAGGACGAGGAAAATCCGGCCAAACTCAACGCCGGTCTTGAAGCTCCCTGCCAGGCCGAGCCCACTGTGGTCTTCGGTTTGCGCCCCTGCGACGCGCGCGGTTTTGTGGTGCTGGACCGGCCCTATATGCACGGCAAGTTCAAGGACCCGTACTACACGGCCCGGCGTGAAGCCACCGTCATTGTCACCCAGGCCTGTCCCACGGCCATGCCCACCTGCTTTTGTCATTGGGTAGGCAGCCATCCCGCCGACGCGGAAGGCTCGGACGTGCTGTTCACCGCTGTGGACGGCGGTTACGTCCTTGCGGGCATCAGCGACAAGGGGCGGGCCCTGCTGGACGGCGCGGGCTTCGCCGACGGCGACGACAAACAGGCCGCCGTGGAAGTCGCCCACAAGACGGCCGCCGAGGCCCTATGCCCGCCCTCCACGCTGGAGGACATCCCGGCCAAAGTGGCGGCCCGTTTCACGGATACCGAGTTCTGGATCAAGCAGACGGCCAAGTGTTTGTCCTGTGGGGCCTGCACCTACCTGTGCCCCACTTGCCAGTGCTTCACCATCACCGACGAGGGGTCGCCCCTGGAAGGCCGCCGTCTGCGCAGTTGGGATTCATGCATGTCGCCTCAGTTCACGCTGGAAACCAGCGGTCACAATCCCCGCGCGGAAAAATTCAAGCGCATGCGCAACCGCATCAGTCACAAGTTCAGCTATTACCCCCAGTCTTACGATGGGGCGTATTCCTGTGTGGGCTGCGGCCGATGCGTGATAAGCTGCCCGGTGTCGCTGGACATCCGGCGGGTGGTGGCGGACGCGGCGAACGGCGCGCCCGGCGTAACCGGCGAGGCCGCTCCGTCCGCCAAGGTCAAAAGCGCCGAAAAGTCTTCGGGTAAGGAGTGATCATGAGCGAGCATCAGTGCACCTGCGGCCATAACAACCCTTACCTGCCGGAACTCGCCACGGTGGTGGAAACGGTGCAGGAAACCCCCACCATCAAATCCATTCGCGTGCGCTTCGACAACGAAGAGGCGTGGGACAAGTTCACCTATCAGCCCGGTCAGGTGGGGCAGTTGTCCGTGTTCGGCGCGGGCGAATCCACCTTCGTCATCAACACCCCGCCTTCATGCAGGGACTATTTGCAGTTTTCCGTGCTCAAGGCGGGCGAGGTGACGAACGCCATCCACAAGCTTCAGGCCGGGGACAAGGTGGGCGTGCGCGCTCCCCTGGGCAACTGGTTCCCCTATGAGCAGTGGAAGGGCAAAAACGTGTTCTTCGTGGGCGGCGGCATCGGCATGGCCCCCATTCGGACCATTTTGCTGCATCTTTTGGAACACGCCGGGGATTACGGACAGATCAGCCTGCTGTACGGGGCCAAGTCGCCCGCCGACATGGCTTTCCAGGCCGACGTGCCCGGCTGGTTGAATCACCCCCATCTCAAGACCACGCTGACCATCGACAACCCGGCCGAGGGCTGGCCGCACAAGGTGGGGCTCATCCCCAACGTGCTCAAGGAATTGGCCCCCAGCCCGGACAATACCATCGCCGCCCTGTGCGGACCGCCGATCATGATCAAGTTCACTCTGGCGGCCTTCCGCGAACTGGGCTTCAAGGACGAAAACATCGTCACCACCCTGGAGCGGCGCATGAAATGCGGCATCGGCATTTGCGGCCGTTGCAATATCGGCGGCAAATATGTCTGCCTGGACGGCCCGGTGTTTACCCAGGCTCAGCTCAATGAACTTCCGCCGGAATTGTAGCGGAATATCCGGATAGGATGAAGGAGAGGGGGCCTTTGGAAAAAGGCCCCCTTTCTTTTTATATGGCTTTAGCCAGTTGAGGAAGCATAGCTTCCGAAACAGAAATCCA
>UQJT01000051.1 GCA_900541395.1 uncultured Desulfovibrio sp. | reverse complement strand
AGCAGAAGACGGCATACGAGATTTCTGCCTGTCTCGTGGGCTCGGCGGAGTTTTTCGGGGCGTCCATGGCCCTGGGGGCCTTTTGGGGCGGCATGGTGGTCGGCCAGTCGGACTTCAGCGCCCGAGCCGCCTCGGAGGCTCTGCCCCTGCGCGACGCCTTCGCCGTGCTCTTTTTCGTATCCGTGGGGATGCTTTTCGACCCAAGCGCCCTACTCCAGACATGGCCCCTCGCCCTGGCCACTCTGGGGCTTATCCTGGTGGGCAAACCCGCCGCCGCCCTGCTTGTGGTTCTGCTGCTCAGACGGCCGTTGAGCCAGGCGCTGGGCGTGGCCGTGGCGCTGGCCCAGATTGGCGAGTTTTCCTTTATTCTGGCCGCCCTGGGCGCCGACTACGGCGTATTGCCGCCCGAGGCGACCAACGCCATCATCGCGGCAGCCATTGTTTCCATCACCCTCAATCCCCTTTTGTATCCACGCATCCCCGCCATCCTGAACCGGCTGCGCCGACACGGCCTGGGCCTCCGCCCGCTGGCGCCTCTGGAGGGGGAAAACAGCGCGCCCGAAGTCCCTCTCGATCGCCAACGCGCCATTGTGGCGGGCTACGGCCCCACCGGCCGCGTTTTGTGCCGCATCCTGCGCGACAACGCCATCGACGTGGTCGTGGTGGAGATGAATATCGATACGGTGCGCGCTCTGCGCGAGGCCGGAGAACAGGTCATCCACGGCGACGTTGCCCAGGCCGAAGTGTTGGTTCACGCCGGACTGGCCGACGCCGACGCCCTCATCATCTCTTCCCCGTCCATATCCGCCCGCGACGTGCTGCGCGCGGCCCGCGACGTCCACCCCGGAATCCGGATGCTGGCGCACACCGCCTCGCTGCGCGAAGCCCGGACCCTGCGGGCCGAAGAAGCCGTGGCCGTCTTTTCCGGCGAGGGCGAAGTGGCGCTGACCATGTCCATGTATCTGATGCGCGTCTTCGGCGCCACCGAGGAGCAGATGGTGCGCGAAGGCCGCCGCATCCGGGCCGAACTGGACGGCCCCTCCCCGGAAACGGCGGAAAGGACCGGACTGTAAGCGGCCGACGTATGGCCGAAATTACAGAGAGCGTTCCAGAACGTAACCGGGCTGGCGGCCGTAGCCGGTCACGCCGAGCAAATACTTCCCATCCCCGGCGCGACGTACTTCCAGCACGGCGAACTGGTTGTCCGCCTCGCGGTCCATACCGTCGGCCGCGCTGGTAGCGGACCAGGGACGCGAATCGTTGACGCCCACATTACCGTTCAACACCAGGTAGTGAATGCCCTTGATATTGGCATACCCTCCCTGGTGGTCATGCCCGGAAATCACCGCCAGCACACGGCCGCTCTCCTCCAGCAGGGCGCGCACGGCCGAGGCGTTTTTGATGTTGTGATCCTGATCGTCCACCCGATCCAGGGTTTGATGCGTGAAGACCAGTACCGGCAGCGCGGTGTTCCGCAAATCTTCTTTCAACCATTCCAGCTCCTGAGGCGGGATGCAGGTATCGACCCAGGTCCAGAACGTATCTTCCGGGGTGTTCATGTCGTAGGGCCGGAAATTGCCGGGCGTGTAATCGGCGTCCAGCACGATACAGTGTACGCCGTCCGCATCCCAGGAATACCAGGTCTGCCCTTGGGGAATGCCGGTATTGGTGACGGCGCTCAGAAACTGATCGCGCTTCAGATTATCGAAATCATGATTGCCGAGCACATGATAGGTAGGCCCGGCAAACGAGGTAAACAGCGTTTCAATCTCCTTCAGGTTGGCCGCCGGGTCCGTACCGGGGGCCAGGGTGTCTACAAAATCTCCCAATTCGATAAGGAACGCGGGTTTCATGTCCTTCATTTTATCCATAAAAGCTTTCATTTTATCTAATGATGCAGAATACTTGCGAGTATCGCTATCGGCCTTGGTGGTCTTATGCATATCGGTGATGATTCCCACGCGCAGAACAAGATCGCCGGGCGTTCCGGCCTCGGCGGGGGACGTTGCGCCCAGGACGCCGACAGCGGCGCAGGCGGCGGCGCCCATACCCATTTTCAAAATGTCGCGACGGACGAATTCCTTACTCATGGCGTTTCTCCTTTCCGATATTGCGATATCGCAGCGTCATGGAGCATTTTGCTTTTGAAATTGTCCAATTTCAAAAGCGGCGCTGCCGTCATTTCGTCTGAAAAGCATGGTTTTCAGGCTCGTTCGGCGCGGGCGCCCGCTCCCGCGGGCGCCGGACCAGTTGCCGTTTTCAACAGCAAATCGCTCTAAGACGACGATATCGCGAGTTACAGGAACGGAAAGAAAACTATACGCACGTTGTGGCGGAACCATGTCGCCCTCAAGAAGTTTGAGTGACGGTCGGCTCCCCCCCTCGGCCCGCTGACGTCACAGGCACACCTCGCCGGAAAAGCCTCGGGAGGCCGCGTTAAACGAGACGTTTTCCGGACATCCGGAAAACGTCTCGTGCCGTATGGGCGATACATGCTTGCTTCGTAGCCGTGCCGCCGGACTCAGCCCTTGCGCCGCCGGGTTTTGAAACAGTGTTCGGCCAACCAGCCCAATTCATGCAGACGGTCGTCCACCAGGCGGAACAGCGACCCTTTGGGGAAAGAGCCGTCCTTGCGCCGACGTCCCGCGGGCAGTCCGGTCAGCAATTCCAGCGCCTCGCTGATGTGCGTCACCGGGTAGACGGCGAATCGTCCCCGGCGCACGGCGTCCACCACCTTTGATTCCAGCATGAGGTGTTCAATGTTGTCGCGGGGAATAATCACGCCCTGCTCGCCGCTCAAACCGCGGCGGGAGCATAGTTCGAAAAAGCCCTCGATTTTGCGGGTCACGCCGCCCACGGCCATGATCTGTCCGGACTGGCTCACCGCGCCGGTAAAAGCCAGGGACAAACGCAGCGGCACCTCGGAAATGGCCGACAGCAGGGCCGCCAGTTCCGCGCCCGAGGCCGAGTCGCCCTCAATGCCCGTATAGCTTTGTTCAAAGCACAGACTGCCGGTCAGCACCAGGGGTTTGTTGTGGGCGAACTGATCCACCAGATAGCTTTTAAGGATCATCATGGCCTTGGTGTGGATGGGGCCGCCCAGTTCGGCCTCGCGTTCCAGGTCGATAATGCCGCCGTGCCCTACGCCCACGGTGCATGAAATCTGATGAGGCAGGCCGAATTCGAAATCGCCGTTCCAGGTTACGGACAGGCCGTTGACCCGGCCCACCTCAGCCCCGGAGGTCCGGATCTTGATCAGATCGCGGTCGTACTCCTCCATAAACAATTCTTCCACCAGGTTGGCCCGATACAACTGCCCGTCCAGGGCCCGAGCCAGGGCGGCCCGGTCCACCGCGGCCCCCCCGCTCATGGCCGCCAGAGCCGAAGCCTCGATCATGACTTCGCGCACCAGGGGGAACTTCAGCGACAGCTTGCGGTGATCCTCGCACAGCCATGAGCCATAATCCACAAGACCGGCCAGGGCGTCGCGTCGAAAGGGCAGCAACTTCGCCTCGTCGATGACCCGTGCCAGGCTTTGCAGCCAATTGCGCACGCCCGCGGCGGTACGCTCGGTTTCACAGGACATCTGAGCCTTGATCTTGAAGAGTTTGGAAAAACGGTCGTCGTGGGCCAACAGGGTTTCGTACAAATCGTCCGACCCCACCAGCACAACCTTGAGGTTCAGGGACAATGCTTCGGGTTCAATGCCTTTGGTCCGGGCGGGCTCCTGACCGTCCGCCGCCTCCTCCACGCGGGCCAGCCCCGAGCGCAGGGCGCGCATAAGTCCTTCCCAAGCGCCGTGGTGCTGCAACACGTCTTCCATGTGCAGCACAAGGTAACCGCCGTTGGCCCGGTGCAGCGACCCCGCCTTGATCAGCGTGAAATCCGTGACCAGAGCCCCCATTTCCGACTCGCGCTCCACGCAGCCCAGCAGGTTGGTAAAGGTGGGGTGGTCGTCCACCACGATGGGCGCGCCCTTGGTGAGGCTGTTGTCCACAAACAGATTGATGTCGTAGCGGTAGTAGTCCGGCTCGGGCGGAAGCGGCGGCGAAGGTTCGAAGGGCAGCGACGGCGTCCCCTGTCCTTCGCGGGGCAAAAACGCGTCCACATTGTTCAGAATATCGGCCCGCATACGCTCAAAAAAGACGCGCAAGGCCTCCACGCAGGCGTCATCCGCCGCGTTGCGGCAGGCGCGCTCGGCCACAGGTGTCAGATAGCGGTCAAGCACCGCGCTTACCACCTCGCGCTCCAGGTCTTTTTCATGCAGGCGAAAATCGCGCTCGGCCTGCGACATTTTGCGCACCAACCCGGTCATGGCCTGCAACAGAGCGTCGCCCTTGCGCTTGAGCGAGCGGCGAAGCTGGGCGTCGAGCTTTTCAAATTCTTCTTCGCTCAGGCGCTTGCCCTCGATCAGCGGGTACAGGGTCAAACTGCCTTGATCGTCCACATCCAGATTAAACCCCTTGCCCCCGGCCCGGCTGTCCATTTCCTTAAGCAGATTGGTGCGGGCGGACTGGAAGCGGTCGAGCAACTCCCCCCGTTTTTTGACGTAGGAATCGGCCTCCAGGCGCACGGGCAGTTCGCGCCGCACCTGCTGCAGGGCATCGGCCACCGAGGACTTGATCTGCCGACCCTGCCCGGCCGGAACCCGCAACAGCAAGGGCCGATCGGGATCGTCGAAATTGTTGACGTACAGCAAGTCCGGAGGCGTGGCCTCCTTGCGGGCACGAGGCGCGAGAAAGTCGCGCAGCATATAGGTGCGCCCCAGGTCGGATTCGCCGGCCAGGTACACATTATAGCCTTCGGTGCGGATATGCAGCGCCAGTTCCAGCGCCTGGAGCGCGCGGGGCTGGGCGGGCCGACGCCGCCCGTTGCGGGGTATGGCGTCGCTTGTCTCCCAGGGGATGCGCTCGGGCGGCCAATTGGCGTTCAGACGTTCGGGGGGCAGGGAATGAACGGGACGGGAAACAGGGCTCATGCGCGTCCTTCGGGTTGTTTGCAGGGTCGGCACATCGCAATGGGGATTCCCGAAAATCGGATGTACCGCCCTAAAAATTTTTAAGAGCCGCAGGCCCGGCAAAACCGACGCCCGCCCGCCGCGAAGTCCGAGTCTTCGAGCGATGCATGAACGTGGCTTCAGGGCTTGCGTACAAAGATACGCCTACCCCGGCTCATCCGGCGTATAATTTTTCCAAAATGCGACGGCCGCCCGCCTCCAGCAATTCTTCCGCCAAAGCGCGGCCCAGGGCGTCGGCGTCCGCATCGTCCGTCACGGTTCCCCGAGCCAGGCGACGCAACACCACGCTGCCGTCGGGTTCAGCCACCATGCCGACCAGACTCAGGGTGTCGCCGTCCAGGGTGGCGTGGCCGCCTATGGGCACCTGGCACCCGCCGTCCAGCCCCGCCAACAAGCCGCGCTCGGCCATGACGCACAAACGGGTGGGTCGATCGTTCAGAAAGGCGGTCATATCCCGCACATCCTGACGATCGGCGCGCATCTCCACTCCCAGCGCGCCCTGGCCCACGGCGGACAGAAAGCGGGGCGGGCCCAGTTCCTCCTGGTAGGAAGCACTCAGCCCCAGGCGTTTGATCCCTGCCGAGGCCAGAATGATAGCGTCATACTGCCCCTCGCGCATTTTGCGCAGACGGGTTTCGACATTGCCGCGCAGCATGGCGACCCGCAAATCGCAGCGCAGGTCCAGAACCTGAGCTTGCCGCCGCAGGCTGCTGGTCCCCAGAACGGCTCCCCGGGGCAGCGCGTCCAAAGAGGGGTAACGCTCGGACAGAAAGAGGTCGGTATGCACCTCGCGCTCGGGCACGGCCCCCAGAATCAGCCCCGCGGGCAACTCCATGGGCACGTCCTTCATGCTGTGCACGGCCAGATCGGCCGCCCCGCTCAACAAGGCCTCCTCGATTTCCTTGACGAACAGCCCCTTGCCGCCCACCTTGGCCAGGGGCACGTCCAAAATCACGTCGCCCTTGGTCTTGAGCACCAGCAGTTCCACAGTCAGTTCGCGCCCAAGCTCCGCCGCGCGGGCTTCCAGGCGGGCCCTGACATGTTCGGCCTGCCACAGGGCCAGCGCGCTGCCGCGCGTGGCGATGACAATTTTTTTCATCCCTTGGTCCCCTATTTGTGGGCGGCCCGCCTCGCTCAGACCGCGCGCATGGCGTATCAATGGCCGCAGGAGGCGCAGGAGCCGCCGGAACAACCGGAACAACCGCCGCCCGAGTCGCCGCCTTCCCGGCGGCAGGCGCAGGGACGGGACAAAAGTTTTTCGGTATTGGCCGAATGGCAATGGGGGCAGGTGGGCAGTTCGTCGCCGAACACCAGTTCTTCAAATTCGCGCAGGCAGCTTTTGCACTGATATTCAAATATGGGCATGGTCAGGCTCCTTGTGTCGCCGGCTCCCGAAGGGCGGCGGCGTTTTCAAACAAATACCAGTCCACGAGGCGACAGAAAAGATGGATCAGCGCGCCGTGAACTTCCTGAATAAGTGGGGTAAGCGAGTGCTCCACATTGAACAAATGGTCGCACAGCGGCGGCATAAGGCCGCCTCCCTTGCCGGTCAGGCCCACGGTGCCCAACCCGACGGCGCGGGCGGCTTCCAGGGCTTTGACGATATTGGGGCTTTTGCCCGAGGTGGAAATGGCCACCAGCACGTCGCCGGGGCTGCCCAGCCCCCGCACCTGGCGGGCGAATACTTCGTCGTAGCCATAGTCGTTGCCCACCGCCGTCAGGACGGAGCTGTCCACGGTCAGGGCCACGGCGGGCAACGAAGGGCGTTCCATAAGAAAACGGCCCACCAGTTCGCCGCTCATGTGTTGGGCGTCGGCCGCGCTGCCGCCGTTGCCGCAGATCAGAATCCGCCCCCCGGCCGCCAGGCTTCGGGCCATAAGGCGGGCGGCCGCGTCGATACGCCCGGCCTGGGCGGTCAGAAACGCGGCGCGCAGACGCGCGCCTTCCTCGGCGTGGTCGCGGATAATCTTATCGGGCGTGGTCATAACGGCAATTTCCTTAAAAATAATACGAAAACAAAAAAAGGCCAGAGGCGGAACCTCTTTTCTTACGCCAAAGCGGGGGCGCTGACAATGGCCGTCGCACGCGACCGCCCGGCCGCATGCCGATGTCGGTCTCGTTGCGACCCGGTCCGCTTTGGCGTACACGAAAGCCCATGCACAAGCCCATTTCCTCCCTGCTTTTAATCATCAAGGAACACCACGCCCCCGCCCGGGAGACCGGCCAAGCCATGAGCCTGTGGCTGCGGGCGCGCGGCGTGGATACGATCAGCGTATCCTCTCGCCGGGACGGCGACGCCCTGGCCGAAGCGGGCCGACACGCCGACGCCGCCCTGGTGCTCGGCGGCGACGGGGCCATGCTGGGCGCGGCGCGCGCCCTGGCGGATCTGTCCATTCCCCTGCTGGGCGTCAATTTCGGAAAGGTGGGCTTTTTGGCCGAAGTGCCCGCCGAGGACTGGCGACCCTGGCTGGAAGCCCTGTTCGCGGGGGAGTTCCACGAAGAACGCCATACCGCCCTGGTCTGGCGGGTATTGCGGCCGGGCGCGGACACCGCGGCTTCGGGCCGGGCCGTCAACGATGTGGTGGTCGCCCGTGGGCAGGTGGCCCGCGCCGTCTCTCTGGACTTGTCGGTGGACGGAGTGTTCCTCAGCCGCTTGCGCTGCGACGGGCTTATCGTGTCCACCCCCCTGGGAGCCACGGCGTACTCCGCCTCCTCGGGCGGCCCTCTGGCCTTCCCCACCCTGGACGCGCACATCGTGACCGCCGTCAGCCCCTTCGCCGGGGCTTTTCCGCCCCTGGTGCTGCCCGCCGCCACGCCCGTGACGTTGACCGCCTCGGGCGACAACGACGACGTGCACCTGACCGTGGACGGTCAGGAAAGCCTGCCGTTGAAGACCGGCGACCTTATCGAGGTCCGGGGCGTGCCCGGCGTGGTGCCGCTTCTGGTGCGCGATCCGCGCTGGTACCTGCGCCGCCTGGGCCGACGCGGCTTCATCCTGCCGGGGCCGGGCCATTACGCGCCGCCCCGCTGAAGAGATGCGGTCCCGGTCCGGGCGCGAACCAGGCTTGCCCCGGCCTTGAGCCTCCCCGCAAATCATGGTAATGTCGTATCAAGCGACACCAGTCACACCCCCGAAAGGGGGACGTGCCGTCGCAAGCGGCGTAAGCACAACAAAAAACGCGTTTTTTGCTGTGTGATTTTCACAGTTTTTGCGACGTCGACAGCGTGGCCTGACAGTAGACACCGCAATCCATACCCGCGCAAAATCCCCGCGCGGAGCAATTTTACGCCTCTCTGGAGCGTTCCCATGCCGGAATACGAAGCCGTTATCGGGCTGGAAGTCCATGTGCACCTGGCCACGGCCAGCAAACTGTTCTGCTCCTGTCCCAACTCCTTCGGCGACGAACCCAATACCAACGTATGCGAAGTGTGCGCGGGCATGCCCGGCGTGCTGCCCGTGCTCAACGCCAAGGCTGTGGAATACGCGTGCCGCATGGCTTTGGCCGTGCATGCCGAAATCAACCGACGTTCGCAGTTCGCCCGCAAAAACTATTTTTATCCCGATATGCCCAAGGGCTATCAGATATCCCAGTATGACCGTCCCCTGTGCGAGCGCGGCCACGTAGATATCACGGTGAACGGAAAAACACGGCGTATCGGCGTCACGCGCATCCATCTGGAGGACGACGCGGGCAAAAACATCCATCCTCAAGGCGAAAATACAAGCTACGTGGACCTCAACCGGGCGGGCACTCCGCTGATCGAAATCGTCAGCGACCCCGATCTGCGCAGCGCCGAGGAGGCCGTGGCCTACCTGAAGACCCTGCACGGCATGGTGGTCAGTCTGGGGATCAGCAACGGCAACATGGAGGAAGGCAGCTTCCGCTGCGACGCCAACGTGTCCGTGCGGCCCCGGGGCAGCGACACCCTGGGCACGCGCACCGAACTTAAAAATCTCAACTCGTTCCGCCACGTTCAGAAGGCCATCGAATACGAAATCGCCCGCCAGTGCGACGTCCTGGACGACGGCGAACAGGTGGTGCAGGAAACGCGGCTGTACGACAGCGCGCGCAACATCACGCAAGCCATGCGCGGCAAAGAGGACGCTCAGGACTACCGCTACTTCCCCGATCCGGATCTGCCGCCTGTGGTGATTGCGGACGAGGACCTCGCGACCTGGAAAGCCACCCAGCCGGAACTGCCCGACGCCCGTCTGACCCGCTTTCTCGAGGAATGGAAGTTGCCCGTTCCGGATGCCGAGTTGCTGGCCGCCGATCCCCATCTGGCCCGGCTGTTCGAGGGCGCGGCCCGGCTGTACCCCGAAGCGCGCAAAATCGCCAACCTCATGCAGGGCCCGCTGCTGCGCGAACTCAACCAGCGCGGTCTGGCCCCGGCGAATCTGCTCTTGCGGCCCGAAGCCCTGGCCGAACTGGCCCGCATCGTGGACCAGGGCCTGATCAGCGCAAAAATAGCGGCCGACATTTTCCCCGAGCTTATGGACGGCGAAACCATGCCCGAAGCCCTGGTGCGTGAGCGCGGCCTGGTACAGGTTTCGGACGGCGATGCCATCGAGGCGGCCGTGACCAAGGTGCTGGCCGCCAATCCGTCCGAAGTCGAGGCTTACCGGGGCGGTAAAACCAAACTGATCAGCTTCTTTGTGGGGCAGGTCATGCGCGAAATGCGCGGCAAGGCCAACCCGGCCGTGGTCAACGAAACCTTGGCCCGCCATCTGGAGCGATAGCAGCGTGACGCCTCCTCTGCGAGAACGGTGGTTCGACGAACTGGCGCGACGGCCCGGCCTGTGGGCCTGGACCATCATTACCGTCAGCCTGGCGGTGCGTCTTTGGTTTGTGGCCTCGGGCCAGCTCGATCTGGTTCAGGACGAAGCTCAGTACTGGGACTGGTCGCGCCGTCTCCAATGGTCCTATTATTCCAAGGGACCGCTCATCGCCTGGGTTATCGGCTTCTGGACCCATCTGTTCGGTTCCACCGAACTGGGCGTGCGCATGGGCGCCGTGGTCAACGCCACTGTGGCTCAGATTATGCTGTGGTATGGCGTGAGTCGCCTCATGGGGAGGCCGCGGCTGGCCGTCCTCAGCCTGGCGGTGGCCAACACCATGCCCCTGTTCCTGGCCGCGGGCGTCCTGATGACCACGGACAATATACTGCTGGTGTGCTGGTTGGGCGGCCTGCTCTGTCTGTACGCCCTCACCCGGCCCGCGTCCGCCCCGGGCGCTTCCCGCGCTTTGCCCCTGTTTCTTTTGGGGGCATGTATGGCGGCGGGCAACCTGGCCAAGTACATGATGCTGGCCCAGTTTGCCGTGGCGGTTCCGTATTTCTGGCTGCTGCACCGGCAGCGCCTGTTGCCGCCGCGCGTGGCCGTCCGGGCTCTGGCGGCCATGTCCGCGGGCGCCGTCATCGGCTACCTGCCCATTCTGATCTGGAATATGCAAAACGACTGGGTGGGCGTTCTGCACGTCACTACCCTGGCGGGAGTGACCGGTACGGCGGGCAAAAGCCTCATTCGCCTGGACACCGTGCCCGAATTTCTCGGCGCCCAGTTCGGAGTGGCCACCCCCTGGTGGATGCTGCTCATGCTGTTCGCGGGCTGGCGAGCCGCCAGGCTGGCCTGGCGCGGCTTGGGCGCGACGAACGCCGAAGACGCGGCCCCTGCCGCCCGCGTCAGGCAGGCGGCGCTTTTGGCCTGCGCATTCTGGCCCTTGTGGCTGGCCATGTTTCTATGGAGCTTCCACACCCGCATTTATGCCAACTGGCCGGGCATGAGCTACGTGGGCGGCATTATCCTGGCCGCCGCGGGCCTGGAACGGCTGCTGGCGGGCTTCGGCTCATACCGGGCCCGCCGACTGGCCCTGCTGTGGCCCGCGCTGGGGCTTATTCTTTTTTTCGCCGTCTTCGGCCAAAATGCTCTGCCTTTGCCGCCGGAATTCAACCCGGCCGCACGCCTCAAGGGCTGGGCCGATCTCGGGAACAAGTTGGAAACGCTGAGCCGGGATCTTTCCAACCCCGACAAGGTGTTTTATTTTGGCGAAGGATACGACGTCACCGCCGAACTGGCGTTTTACGCGCCGGGGCAACCCATAGCCTACAGCGCGGATTTCGGACGGCGGCGTTCCCAATATGATTTGTGGCCCGGCCCCGACGAACAGGGCGACAACCGTATCGGCTGGGACGCCATATATGTCAACACCAAGGACCACACCCCCCGCCAACTGTATGCCATGTTCGATTCGGTGACGGTTTTTCCCTATCAATCCACCCACCGGGGCAAGCCGGGACGCAAGTTCACCATCGCGCTGCTCCGCAACTTCAACGGCTACTGGCCTCACTCCGCCCATGCACGATACTGATCAACAGACCGGCCGCGCCGTTTCGACGCCCGCCGACGAGCCTCTCACCCGCCTTTCCCTGGGGGGAGCGCCCGAACCGACCCCACAGGAAGAGGATACCCCGCCCGAACAGGGCCCGGGCTCGCGCAATCCACGCAAAAAACGAAACCTTTTCCGTACGCTGGTCAAAACCGTGGTCATCCTCGGCCTGGCCGGAGGCGTGGCGGGGACGGCCGCAGGCGTAGCCCTGTATTTCTGGGCCAGCAACGACCTGCCGAGCTTCAGCAAAATCGCGGACTATCGCCCCCCTCTGGTGACCACGGTCCTGGCCCGCGACGGCAGTCTGATCGGGGAACTGTACCGCGAACGGCGTTACCTGATTACCCTGGATCAGATGCCCGCCTTTGTGCCCAAGGCGTTTCTGGCCA
This sequence comes from uncultured Desulfovibrio sp., assembly GCA_900541395.1. Classification (GTDB taxonomy): domain Bacteria; phylum Desulfobacterota; class Desulfovibrionia; order Desulfovibrionales; family Desulfovibrionaceae; genus Mailhella; species Mailhella merdigallinarum. The sequence continues at coordinate 2,897 of UQJT01000051.1, read as the reverse complement.
TTGAGGACGACGAGTTCTATTCGCACCCCGGCGTCGACTTCAAAGCCATTGTCCGGGCGGCGCTGACCAACTTCCAGACCGGCGAAAAAAGCAGCGGCGGCAGCACGATCACCCAGCAGGTGATCAAGCGCCTGATGCTCACTCCGGAAAAAAGTTACGAACGCAAACTCAAGGAAATGATCCTGGCCTACCGCCTGGAACAGCAGTTCAGCAAGGATGAAATACTCAACCTATATTTGAACCAAATTTTCTTCGGCAACAACGCCTATGGCGTGGAAGCGGCGGCCCGCACCTACTTTGCCAAGAACGCCGCCGACCTTACCCTTGCCGAGGCGGCCCTGTTGGCCGGTTTGCCCAACCGCCCCTCCGACTTTAATCCCTTCCGTCATCCCGAAGCGGCACAGGCCAGGCAACGGCTGGTACTGCGGCGCATGCGCGACCTGGGGTGGATCAGCGACGCTGAATACGACGAGGCCTATTACCAGCCTCTGGAATACAGGAGTATGCCCACCGGCATGGGACGCGAGGCCGGTTGGTATCTGGAGGAGGTCCGTCGCCAGCTCATCGAACTGTTCAATGAGCAGAACGCCCCGCTCTACGGCTTCGACGCGGGCCTGTACGGCGAGGACGTGGTGTACGAGGCGGGATTGACCGTGCGCACCAGCATGGACCCCTTCCAGCAAAAAACGGCGGACGCCGCTCTGCGCAAAGGTCTGGAAGACGCTGCCAAGCGCCACGGATGGCTGGGCCCGGTTCAGGAACTGGAGCCCTCGCAGTACGACGCCTTCCTTGATAAGCACCCCTTCACCCCCGCCGATCTGGAAAAAGACGGCTGGGTTCTGGCACTGGTCGCCGCCGTGGACAAGCAGGGCGCGGATGTGCGCCTGGGCCGGGACTATAAAGGCCACGTATCGGTCAAAACCATGGGATGGGCCCGCACGCCCAACAAACGCGTGGCGGGCAGCGTGACATCCACGGCCGTCGGCGACGCGACCAAAGTGCTCAAGCCCGGCGACGTCATCTGGGTATCTCTGAATACTCAACCGCCCGCCAAGGGGCAACCGGCCTTCAACCTGGCCGATGCCGCGCCGGACATCGTCCTGCCTCTGCGCCTGCAGGAGTATCCCGATGTGCAGGGCGCGATGGTATCCATCGAACCGCAGACGGGCGACGTGGTAGCCATGGTGGGCGGCTATGCCTTCGGCGCCACGGGCAGCCAGTTCAACCGGGCCACCCAGGCCCAGCGCCAGCCGGGTTCGTCCTTCAAGCCCATCGTGTATTCCGCCGCGTTGGACAACGGCTTCACAGCCGCGTCCATGGTGCTCGACGCGCCCATCCTCATCGTCAACGAATGGACCAAGGAGGCATGGCGGCCGCGCAACTTCGAAGGCAATTTCGAGGGCCCCATGCGCCTTATTCGGGCTTTGGCCCGGTCGCGCAACCTGTGTACGGTGCGAGTGGTGCAGCAAATGGGCGTCCAGGCCGTCATCGACCGAGCCAAGGCTCTGGGCCTGACCCCCGACTTCCCGCCCGAGCTGGCCATCAGTCTGGGCGCGGTGGCCGTTTCGCCGCTGAACATGACGCAGGCCTACACCGCCTTCGCCAATGGCGGCAAGGTCAGCACTCCCCGCTTCATCCAGAGTATCCAAGGCCCCTGGGGCAATACCATTTACGAAAAACAGCCCGAACTGACCCAGGCCATTTCGCCGGAAAACGCCTACGTCATGGCCTCCATGCTTAAAGCCGTCGTCAACATCGGCACCGGCGGCAAAGCCAAGGTTCTGGGACGGCCCGTGGGCGGCAAAACGGGGTCCACCAATGACGAAAACGACGCATGGTTCCTGGGCGTCACCCCCTACCTGGTCACCGGCACCTATATAGGCTACGACCAGGTGGAGCCCATGGGCCGGGGCGAAACAGGTTCGGGCGCGGCCCTGCCCGTTTATGTGGATTACGCCAAAACCGCGCTGGAAGCTTATCCGCCCGACGATTTCCCGGTTCCGGAAGGTATCGTGTTCGCCACTGTGGACGGCATGTCCCTGCCCTTCATACCGGGCACGCAACCCGGCACGGGGTACGGCATGGACGCCCTGGGAGGCGCTCCCGAAGCCGAATACGGCGAGGATTTGCTGAAACAGCTCTTTTAATACGGCGATCCCGGCTCGCCGGGACCGGAATGATGCCGCCCCCGCGCTTCGCGGTGTTTGCGCCGTCTAGAGCAGATTAACTTTAACGTTGTACAATGTTAAAGCTTAAGACACGCCCGCTTCGGCACTCGGCAGCGTCAATGAATGGCGTTTATGTCTTCGCGGCGACCGCCTGCTCCGCAGGCGGAAGAGCACGTTCAAGCCGAAAATGCTCTAAGCCGCAAAGCGACTTGGCGCATTTTGTGATTGAAAATATCTGAGGGCCGGGACACTGTGTTCCGACCCGCAGTTTTCACGGCGGAAGCCGCCGTGGCGCCTTCCGCCGGTGGCGTGAAACGCCTTACGGATGGAGAGAGCATGGATAAGTCTCGTTCCGCTCGGCTTCGGGAGCATTTTCAAAATGAAAACGCTCCGGCGGAACAGTACGAAAACAAAGGGGGAGGGGCTTTACTCCTTTCCTTTTAACCCGCCCGGTTCCCTGCCGTCGTGGCCGGGGCCATTCCCCCCGGCGGGTTTTTGTTTACAGGCGGCCTCCGGCCGCCCGGAGATCCCTATGGACAGAATCGACAAAGAAGCCCTCCAGGTGAGCAAGGAAATCGCGGTCAAATTCATCGAAACGCAGCGCCTGTCGCCGAGCAACTTCGGCGAAGTGTTCCCGGCCATCCATCGTGTGGTCCTGGATACCATTCTCGAAGGTCGGACGCGCCTGGATCGACCGACCGACGCCGACGAAGGAGACCGCCGATGAAC
>UQJT01000050.1 GCA_900541395.1 uncultured Desulfovibrio sp. | reverse complement strand
GTTGGTGGGGGACGGCAAGCGGCTGGTGCTGGTGGAGGGGGAGCCGGGCGCGGGAAAAACCTGCCTGTTGCTCGATATGCTGGACGCGTTGGAGCGCCGCTCGGAGCCGGGGGTAATTTTTCTCCAAACCAGGGATTTCGGGTCGGCCGATTTCGACGGCCTGGGGGACGTGTTTTTCGGCAACCTGGCCCGGTTGGCGGAACGCCGTCCCGTAGTCCTGCTGGTCGACTCTCTGGACGTGCTGTCCATCGCCCAGGAGCGCCGCGTCCTGAGCGTGTTTTTGGGCCTGTTGCATCGGGTCTCACGGTTGCCGAATGTGACCACGGTGGCGGCCTGTCGCTCCTTTGACGTGCGCTACGACAGCCGCTTGTCCTCCGTCAAATGGGAGGCGACCGTCACGGTGGGCGCGCTGGATTTCGAGGCGGACGTCGTTCCGTTTCTGGAGGAACAGGGCGTGAACCCGGCGGATGTGGCGGACCCCCAAAAAATTCTTTTGGGTTCTCCGCGCATGCTGTCCATGTATATGGACATCCTGGGCGCGGGCGGCCGCACCGGGGCCGTGACCCAGCAGGAACTGGCCGAAGCGTATGTGCGCACCCTGATTGTGGACGACCCCGCGCTGGGCGACGAGGCGTGCGCCGAACTTTGCCGCATGGCCCGCGTCATGGTGGATTTGCGTTGTCTGAGCCTGTCGGAAAGTCGGGCTAAGCTGTCCACCGATCTGGCCCGGCGTCTGTTGAGCGCCGGAGTGCTGGTACGGACGGAGCGGGGCTATGCCTTCAGCCATCAGACGCTGGTGGATATACTGGCCGTTATGGCGGCCGATGTGGACCAGCTTGGTTTGGCGGATTTTATTCGGGCGCTCAAACCCGTGCCCTTTGTCCGTCCCAGCGTGCGCGCCTTCTTTTTTCACCTGCGCGCCCATGCGCCGGAGCGTTTTGTTCGGGAAACGCGGGCCGCGCTGGCGGCGGACGACCTGGCCTTTCATCTGAAACGGCTTCTGGCGGCTTCGCTGGCGGATATCGTGCCCACGGACGACGACTGGCTCCTGCTGAAGTACCTTTTTCAGCGCCATCCCGACCTGTTCTCCGTTTTTTTCGAAGCGGCGGATGCGGATCGATGGGAGCCCTTGTTCCACAAGCGCCTGCTGCCCTGGTGGCGTGAAACCGACAACGGGCCGTGGCTGTTCCGCCATGCCGTCAAGGCTTCGGGCTGGGGCGGCCTGACGTCGGGCGCTTTTGTGGATATGTGGCTGGAAGTGCTGGATCGGGAGGATGTGGGAACGAACGCGGCGTGGCCTTTGATACGCGCGCTGGAAAAATGGACGTTTTGGATGGAACCGCGCCTGGATGAGATATTCCGCCGTCTGATGCAAAAAGCTGATATTAATACGCTCGAATTTCTGGGCAACCCGCTCTCCCGTTGGGTGGCGGCCACCGACGCCCATGACGATCTGCTGTGGGAATATGTTGCCTACCAGGTCGATACGACGGAAAGAGTCTGGGACGAATCACAAAAATTTTTCTGTCGCTCCCATGACTTTTATAAAAAAACTTTTTTTGCCGAGCGTATGGAAGCTTCCGAAACTTTGTTGTCTCTGGCCGTCTCTTTTATCGAGGATTGGAGCCGAACTCAGAATGAGGTGCAAGGGGTTGTTTTTCCTGGAGGACACTTTTTAAAACATACATCTCATCACAAAAACCGTTCTCAGGGCAATATAATTTATAGGGGAGAAGGAATAGAAATATTGTTGGACTGTCTGGAACAGGCCTGTTCCAGGCATGGTCGGGACGATACGGATTGGTGGAGGACGCACCGGGATTCTTTACTTCACAGCCAGGAGCGGGCTTTACAGTATCTGGGAATTCTCGGCTGCCAAGCCCGACCTGAATCCAATATTGCGGCTATTGAGTCTCTGCTTTTGGCCGTGCGGGAGACGCACGGATATCCCTTTGAATACGAATTAGGTTGCCTTCTTCAGGCCGTGGCGTTTGAACTGAAGGATACACGGCTGAGCGAAATCGAAAATATCCTGTTGCATCTTTATGAGGAAGAAGGGAAAGCGGATTCTTTGGTGTTACGCACCCGGCGTGACTGGTTGCAGGCCATTCCTGCGCCGTTACGATCCCGGACGGCTCAGGCTCTTATCGACAAAGTGAACAAGGCGGCGGGGCCGTCCACCAGAAAACCTCCTGTTCTTTTCCGCGGCGGCCCGGTCCATGCTCCTTTTTCCTTTGAAGTATTTCTGAATGCTTCCGACGCCGGCGTGGTTCGGCTGTTGTCGCATTATGCGGAATATAGGGATTGGGAAAATAGGGTCGACGATTTGGTGGGCGGCACGAATGAGGTATCTTGGGAACTTCGAAGGGCCGCAAGCCTGGACCCGGATCGTTTCTCCGCTTTCTTGAAATTGCACGGACGGGATATCCCGGCTTTGTTCCGGGGAGCGATTTTGGGCGGCTTGGGACATCACATGGACCAACGCCGCCCATCGTCGTCGGAGAAGGACTGGTTCCCTCGTTCTCTGCCCGATACGACCGTATGGCTGGATGCCGTCCTGAATTTGCTGGAATGTTCGGAACGGGGAGACAAAAAAATATTCGGCTGGCTGGAGGCGCTTCAGATATGCGCCCGTGAGGTCCGTACCTTGACGGATGTGGAGCGCGTTTGTTTTCTGTTAATGTCGTGTACGACGTTGGCGAGCGACATTGATGTGAAAGAGGATGACGATTTATTGTCTCATGGCCTCAATTGCCTTCAGGGCAAAGCGGCGGAAGCGGCCATGCGCCTGACCGCAAGCTGTCTGGAAAACAGTTTGATGGATTTGCCGGAGATGTTGACAACGCTGCTGGTCCGTTTCGCCAAAGACCGTGATCCCGCCGTGCGGGCCGTTGTTTTAAACCAATTGCCTTATATTCTTTATAAGAAGCCCGACATCGGCTGGGTACTTCTCGAAGCCTGCGTATCTTCGGGGCCCAAGGCGCTGTGGAATCATGCCTATGAATGTTTATATCATAGCTATACCCGTGAGTTTGAAAGGGTCGACGGCTATCTTCAACGTATGAAAGCGGAGGCCATGCCGGAAGCGGGAAAAACGTGGGGGCTTCTCGCCACGCTGGCTTTTTTAAGCGGGCATCTGGCCTGGAAACAGGTGAGAGAGGCGCTTAGAGAGATGGATGTGGAAGAGGCCTGGAAGGGGGCGATGGATGTTTTGATCACCAACATCCATAATGCCAAGTATTATGCCCTTTGTGCGCAGGGGATAGACTCCATTCTTTCGGAAAGAAAACTGGATATTAAAATAGGCGGAATGCTGAATAGATTATTTTGGGATAAGGACGGGCGTTTTACTTCCTTCCCGCTCGATTTTATAAGGAAGTGTTTTGTATATAAAAACACTCATCCCCAAGATAGAACGGATTTTTTCCACCCATTGGGAAAATGGCTCTTGTGGATAAGCAACCACGACGCCGAACTTGGAATAACCGTGACGGAATGGATGGTTCACTACGCACAAGATCATAAAAGATGGATACTTGTGGAAAGGGAAATTCCCCATCTTCTCACCCGTTTTTTTCGGGAAGCCGAGGATAATGAGGAAGTCGACGGCGGCGCGCTGCTCAAGCGGGTCGTTGCCTTGCAGGATGAGTTTCTGGTCTTGGGAACGGACAGAATCGAGGAGTGGCTTGAAGCGGCAGAACGGCCATAGGAAAAACCTGGTTGTTTGTCCCTGGCATATCCCCCAAGGTTATTTTTTCATCACCCCGTGGTTTTCCTTCCCCGCTCCCGCCCGACAATTCCCCCTTTACGGCGCGGCCCGCGATGCGTATAGTTAACTTTCGCCCGGAGCAAGCCCGGGCGCGACGTTTCCGCACCGGACAACCGGGGCGTACCTTTGGGGGCGCAATGGTTTCGACGGGGATGGGGAAGCCGGAGTTGCAGGTCGAGGCGCCGCTGGCCTCGTAAAAAGCGGCAACAAAAGTAATTGCCAACAACGATTACGACTACGCCTACGCTGCGTAAGCAGTTCGGGCACCTGGCCTCCTAGGAGGTCACGCCGAACCGGGGGACGCCTGATAACCCGGCAAGGTGTCAAACCCATCAGGCTGGCATGCGTCGGCGCCCGCCGGTACGCATGCGAGGAGTTTCGGCGGGCTGACCGAGGGCCGCCCGTCCGGGGGCGTGGTCCGAGGTGAGAATGTTCCCGGACTAAACCTGTAGACGCTTTGCGCGGATCGTTCTCGGACGGGGGTTCGACTCCCCCCGCCTCCACCAGAAGCAAGTTTCGGCAAGTCCCACGGGGTTCCATCCGGACCCGTGGGACTTGGCTTTTTATTGATATACCTGTACAAAACAGTTCCGTCCGGTTCCATCCAGTCCCATCCCGGCCCGCGTTTTTTTTGGGTCATTTTTTGGGGTCACTTTTTTTTTGAGCGGGGGGGTGACCCCAAAAAATGACCCCACGTCGGGGGGCTCTCCGGGCGCGACGTGTATCTGCTGGCGCTGGAGCGCGGTAAATGGGACGCGCCCGACCTGCTGGAGCGCACCACGGCGTTCTTGGCCGCCCATCGACCGCGCCGTCCTTCCCCGGCCAAGGTGCGCGGCGTCTATATCGAAGACAAGTCCGGCGGGACGGGGCTGGTCCAAAGCCTGCGGCGTATCGTCTCGTTGTGCGACATGCCCGTCATTGCCGTTCAGCGCAACCGGGACAAGGTAAGTCGCGTCCATGACGTGGTGCCGTTCATCCGGGCGGGCCGACTGGTGGCGCCGGAGGCCGCGCCCTGGTTGACGGCGTATATGGGGGGGAACTGGCGACCAAATACAGCGCCGAACTTTTACGCCTGCAAATCTGGCGGGAGCGGCGGACGAGTCCGGCTCCGGCGGATGAGGACTAGGCGGGGGGCCATTTCCGGTGCTGGTGCAACAGACGCAGAATATAGATGTCGGCGTCCCTTACCGTGTACACCAGTTTATAGGGCAAATGAGGAATCAGAATTTCGCGGGTGCCGTCCACGCTGCCGGACCGACCGCGATACGGCAGTTTCTCCAGCGACTGCGCCCCATCCCATATTTGTTGGGCGATGCCGGGTAGATGCTCCGGAGCATGAGCCCGGAGCCATTCCGTCACGGCGTCAAGGTCGGAAAAGGCTTCGGGCAGCCACCTAACCAAGAGTTGTCCCCAGCCCGGCAAAACGCGTCCGCACGTCGTCGTCAGGCACGATTTTTCCCGCGTCCAGCGAACAGAGGGCCTTGAGCACGGCCTTACGCTCCCACTCTTCATAGGGCATGTCGGTCTGCTGGCGGAAAGAATCCCATTCATCCATCGTAAGGAACACTCCCAAGGGTTCGCCTTGTTGGTTGGTCAAGTATTGCATACGGCCTCCAAGTTTTTTTGTACTCCAGGGCCGCCGACAACGTCAATTCGCAAACCTTGTCAAGTCGCTCCGGGCTGTCTGGGGATGCTCCTGCCCGCTCCGAGCTGCTCCGCCCCCGAAGTGATCCCGCTCCTTTTCGGCGGAGGCAACAGCGTGAGGTATGTGTTCCGCCGCCGCGAACGCCGCTTCAAGGCCGAGGCCGTCCGCAAGCATCTGCGCGAGTTTGCGGAGGGCGACGCGCGGCCGGCGGAATGGGAAGTCCAGACGCGGGCCATCAACGAGGACAATCTTTCCCGTGGGGAGCGACCTCAAGAACCGCTATCGCGTCTACGAGCGGTGGGGTTATCTGACCGGAGCGGAATTGCGCGGTTCCGGGGCGGAACTGCCGGAGGAAGACGACGACAAGGTGTTTTCCGCCAATGTCTGGCTGTTGGGCGACACTTTACCCTAACTGATTTAAATTGGGGTCATTTTGGGGGGGGCATGTGCGATAGTTGTGATGTAAACATATAAAAATACAACTGGATATTTTATAATTTCGACTCCCCCCCCGCCTCCACCAGAAGCAAGTTTCGGCAAGTTCCACGGGGTTCCATCCGGACCCGTGGGACTTGGCTTTTCTATACCTGCGCAAAACGGTTTCGGCCGGGCTCGGCCCAGCCCGCGTTTTTGGGGCTGAGACCAAAAAATGGAAACAATAGTTTTTCAAGCGATAAGCTCATTAAAATCTGCTGTGCCTACCCGACGGGAAAGCGGTATGGAACCGGAACGCCTGTGAGGGGTATCGTCGATTGCGGACGGCCCGGCCGCCGACGGGCCCGGCCTGCCTTTTTTGAAGAAATGGACGCCTGGCGCAGAGCGACGGAAAACGGCCGCAACCGCGGCAGGGGATTGCCGCCGGCGATGGACGGGGCGCTTCCAGAGGCGCGGGGGAAAGGACAAAACAAGGCCGGGGCATGGGCTCCGGCCTGATCTTCTTCAATTATCGGGGATTTCCTGGCGGGCATGCAATGTCAACAGGCAATGATAAGTTTGACAGGCGTCCAGGGCTGCATCCTCGGGGGACAAAGCGGGGTCGGCCGCCATCAGGACGCATGCGGCATGAGCAAGAGCGAGGCAAATTTTTTTGTCGGCCAATACCGGGAAGAAGTTTTGGGGAATTTCCTCATAATCCGGGACGTCTTCAAAAGAGCTCATACACGTGTTCTCCTTTTGTAATTTATCTAGAATATATTATAATATATAATTAATTACAGCCTGTTATTCGATTTTAATTAACCGATTTCTTTGTGATCCGTCTTTATAAAACCTATAGGTAAGAAAACTGTTCCGTTGAAAATCCGTCGCCCGATACGTGCACAGAAGTTTTTTTCTAGGGGAATGGGGGAGGAAAACAGGGGAACGGGGTTCCCCGCCTTTCGGGTTTGCGGGCGGTACGCCTGTGGGATTTGTCGACGCCTGTGGCATACAGGCAAGCGAGGATTGCGCGCTCTTTCGGGCAGCCGCGGCTCGCCGCAGAGCTTTCCGCGTCATAACGGCTCGGCGGCGATCCGGGAATCGCGGTTTCCAAGCGGGACTGTTCCGGCAGCCACCGAAGCGTTTTTTCTTTAAGAACGCCGTTGCGCTCTTCGGCGCCCGTCTTTTCCGTCATGCGCCATATCCGGCAATCATAACAGGTTATGCTACGGCATTCCTATTTTTTCCTAACGCGTTTCAAAACACCTGCCCAGGCGGGGAGGGGCGCGACATGCGCCTCGGGCGACATCCCGAGCGATGGACAGAGGGCGACACCAAGACGCGACCAGGGGGCCGGGCCCGGCGCTCATTGTTTCAGAAGGGGGAGATTTGGGGGGAGCGGACATTTTTGTTTGTCAATTGTTCATATCATTTGATGTTTTGCATCGCTTTTTTTACCGTCGGATTTGTTTTTTATATCAATAATTAAATATATTATTGGAAGAATGCGCTTGAAATATATAAAGGGGCGGACTTGACTTATTAAGAACATTTGCACAAAATGGGGAGACGCTTGAGGCGCGAGGGCGGGCCGCCGCCCCGAACATTCGCGGAGCAAGGAATATGAACACCGACATCAGGCTGAACGTGGGCTTTGCGACCCACCCCAAAACCGTCAAGCTCATCCGCCGCCTGGGCTACGAGGGCGTGTTTTCCCTCGTCGCCCTGTGGACCTGGGCCGCTCAGAACCGCAACAGCGGCGTTTTGTCCGACATGGACGACGAGGATGTATCCATTGCGGCGGTCTGGAACGGCGAGCCGGAAACCTTTGTGGAAACCCTGCTTGCGCTCCGTTTTCTGGAGCGCCGGGACGAGGTTCTGTATCTGCACGACTGGCCGGAGCATCAGGCCTACGTGGTGCAGGAACCGATCCGGCGGGCGCGCGGGCAAAAAGCCGCGCTGGCCCGCTGGGGCGCGTTGCCGGGCTTGCCCGAACCGAGCGACGCGGAGGCCTCCGGTCCCGCCGCGGGCGTCCCTGACGCGGAGCCGGATCATGCGTCGGGCATGCCCGCGCCGCTTTCGAGCAATGCCCCGATCCCAGCCGATCCCGGGGAAGATCACGCTCTCACTTCGTTCGAGCGTGCGTCCGCGCCGTCCGGCCCGGACGTTCCGGACGCGCCGCGCGGGCCTGAGCCGAAGGCGGCCCCGCCCTGTCCCCATGCGGATATCGTGGCGTTGTATCACGAAGTCCTGCCCGACCACCGCCGGGTGGCGGTGCTGAGCGCCCGTCGGCGCGGGGCGCTCAAGGCCCGTTGGGCGGATGTGGGCAGGCGTCTGCGCGAGCGGGGCAGGCCGGACGGTCGGGCGGAAAGACTGGCCTGGTTGCGGCGTTTTTTCGAGACGGCGGCGGCATCCGACTTTCTCACGGGCAGGCTGCCCGGTCGTGACGGCCGGACCTATCTGGTCGATTTCGACAAACTTATGAGTCCCGCCGGATTTGTGGGCGTCATCGAAGGCAAATACCGCAACCGGGAGCCCGCATGACGGCGCGGCGCGCGGCGTCCGCCCGCGCTTTTCCGCCGGGGCGCGAAGCGCCGGTTCCCCGCTACGATTCCGAAAACCGGGAATACCTGGAGCGCTATCTTGTGGGCGGGCTGCTGGGCGCGAGCGGGGACGACCCCGGGCTTGCGGCGGAGGCCCTGGACCTGTGCCCGGCCGGAAGCGTGGTCAGCCCCGGACTGTGCGAGGTGTGGGACGCCGTGGCCGCGCTGTGCGCCCGGGGCGTCGCCGTGGATATTCTGGCCGTGTTCGACTGGCTTCATGCCCGCCATGCGCGGGGCGAGTCGCCGCGCGACGCGGACGCGGCCCATCTGGCCGCGCTGAGCCAGACACCCTTTGCCACCCGCGAGGCCGTGCTGAGCTTTGCGGACAAGCTGGCCCGCCTGATCCGGCGCGGTCGGCTGGCCGACCTGTTCCGCGCGTCCGCCGCCGACTGCCTGGTGTACGGCGAGGACCCGGACGCCATTGTCGCCCGGACCTTGCGCCGCCTGGAGGCCGAGACGGCGGCGACCGAAGTTCCCGCCCTGGGGCCGCTGCTGGCCGCCGTGCTGGACGACATGACGGCGGGCAAGGGGGCGCGGCCGCTGCCCACGCCCTGGCCGGACCTCAACGCCGTGCTCAAGGGCGGGGCGGTCCCCGGCGAACTGGTGGTGCTGGCCGGGCGGCCCGGCCTGGGCAAGACGGCCTTGGCCGGGTGCTGGGCCGTGGAGGCGGCCCGCCGGTCCGGTCCGGTATTGTTCGTGTCCTGCGAGGTCAGAGACAAGACCTTGGCCGCGCGTCTGCTGGCCCGCGAGAGCGGCATCGACGGCCGCGTCTTCCGCCAGGGGGCGGGGTCGGGGCCGCCGTCCGCCGCGCGCGAAGCGGCGGCGCGGCTGGCCGCTTTGCCGCTGAGCATCGTGGATTCGTCGCGCCGGGCGCCGCGTCCGGCCGAAATCCGCAAACTGGCGCGGCGGATCAAGGGCGGGCCGGTCCTGGTGGTCGTGGATTATCTGCAACTTCTGTATCCGGACGAAAAGCGCGACTCGCGCGAGCGCGAGGTGGCCGAAACCAGCCGGGCCATGAAACGACTGGCCCTGGAACTGAACTGCCCGGTGTTGCTGCTCTCTCAGCTCAACCGTCGGGCCGAGGAGGGCCGCCGTGAGCCGCAGTTGGCGGACCTGCGGGAATCCGGAGCGGTGGAGCAGGACGCGGACATCGTGATCATGCTCCACACCGAAAAGCGGCACATGGACGAGGGGCTGTGCCCGGTCAGGGCGCTGGTGCGCAAGGGGCGGAGCAGCGGCACGGGCGCGGCCGCGCTGCTGTTCGACAAGGCGCGCGCCGACTTTCGGCCGGACCCCGACGGCCGGGCGCGACGGCGGGAGGCGGAGCCGGAGAACCCGGACGACGCGCTGTAAGGGGCGCGCCGCCGGGCGGCGACCAAGAGCAAACGGCCCGACTATGAGGAAAGGAGCGGATATACTTCTTGTGAGCCATGGTCAATATTGCTACAGTGCCGAAAAACAGAATCAAGCGAGGGTTTCATGCTCATAGAATTTGCGGTAGAAAACTATCGTTCGTTTAAAAAACTAACAAAATTGAGCATGTTATCAACAAAAGAAGGCGGGCTTTCTCATCATCGCATGCGCCTGGCATCCTCTAAAAAAAAGATATACGCCAACAAGCTGGGCATTCTGTTCGGCCCCAATGGTTCGGGCAAGTCCAACCTGCTGGCGGCCTTTGGCCTGATGGTGCAACTGGTGAAAAAACTGGGCATTCAGCGGATGAGCGAAGAGCCGCTTTCTCCTCCGCCCCGTTTTCCTTTCCGTTTTGATAAAGAGGCTCATGAAAAGCCCACCTTGTTTCAGGTCATATTTGAACAGGGAGGAAGCTTTTTCCGCTACGGTTTCACCTATGCCTCGGAGGGCATTGAGGAAGAGTGGCTTTATACCGGCGCGCCGGAAAAAGAAAATTTGGTTTTTCATCGCCAGGGCCTGGAGCCTGTGAAATGGGGGGAAGATTTTAAGGGGGAAGCGGATCTGCAAAAGCACATCACCCGGTTCAGTTTGGTATTGACAGTGGGAACGGAACTTAAAGCGCCTGTCTGTCAAAGCGCCTCGGTGTTTTTTATGGGAATACGTTGCTGCGACCAGTCGCAATGGCCGTTCGGACTTCTGTTTAAAGACCCCCATTTTTATCCTGTTCTTATAGCCATGTTGCAATTTGCCGACATCGGCATCGAAAACGTGGAGTGCAAAGAGGAACCCGTCGGCGCGGATGACGCTTTTCCTAAAGATATGCCTGAGGAAATCCGCTCTGTTGTGGAAGCGATACGGGCAAAGATGAAGGGAAAAGATCTCATAAGGCAACAGATATTGTTCCGGCATTCCACGCTGGGCGATGAGCTGGACGCCGCTGACCGCACCTTGTCGGACAGTGATGAATCGGACGGCACCAAAACCTTTTTGGTCTTGATGTACCTGCTTTTTCAGGCCTTGCAGGGAAATAGCCTGCTATTGATTGATGAACTGGAAAAAGGTCTTCATCCTTTGTTGGTGGCAGGTCTGTTAAAATTTTTCACCACTGTGGAAGGAAGTAGGGCGCAATTGCTTTGCGGCTCCCATTGCTCGGTGATCTTTTCTCAGGACATAGTTCGGCGGGATGAATTATGGATTGTGGAAAAGGACAGGAACGGAGAGTCCTTTTTACAGAGCGCCGTGGATTTTGAAGCCGCGCGGGCCGATGCCAACCTGACCCGCCGCTACCTGGAAGGACGCTTTGGAGGCATTCCGCTGCTGGAGGAAACTTTGCTGGAGCAAGGTCGCCAAACGGCGGAACAGGCGCTGCGTTCCGCGCGGGATAAAGCCGTGAGGGAACGACTTTCAAGCGGTCGGTCGGGCGGATGCCATGCGGAAGGAAAACCTGATGCCTGATCGCTCGCGTCGCCCGGACGCGTTGAAGCGCCAGAAACAGCGGGACGCGCAGGCGAAAGCCCGTAAACGTGAAGATCGGTGCCGCGCCTTGTCGTTGGGACTTCAGATCGGAGAAGACGGTCGTGCGGTCGCTTCGTTGCCGATGCGGCGTCGTTTCCTTATCGTCTGCGAGGGCAGCGAGACTGAACCTCTTTATTTCAAGGCCCTGAAGCGACTTTGGCGGCTCCAGGCCGATATAAAGATTGAAGGCGGCGCCGGAGATCCCCTTTGCATTGTGGAGCGCGCGGAGGATTTGCGCGCCAAGGCGAAGCAGCGTGGCAAGGGCGAGGCCGGGCCGTACGATGAAGTATGGGTTGTTTTCGACCGAGACGAGTTCGATCCGGCCCGTATTGGCGACGCGTTAACCAAGGCTCGCGCCTGCGGCATCCGGGTCGCTTTCAGCAACGAAGCCTTTGAATTGTGGCTGTTGCTGCATTTTCGTCTGCAAAGCACGCCCAGGGGACGGAGGGAATTGTGCAACGATTTGCAGAAGATGATAAAGGGCGGCTATACGAAGAGCGATCCTGAATTATGCGAAAAGCTGCGGCCGAGGATGGGGACGGCCGTTCGGCACGCCCGCCGTCTGGAAGCGGAAAAAGAACAGGAAGGGCCTTGCGAGGCCAATCCGTATACCGGTGTTCATAAGCTGGTCGAAGCATTGGGCCGCAACGGCTCCGTGTTGCCTTCCGTTCGGGAGGAAGTGGAGAGCATCTTTTCTTCCGAAGTTGCCAAGGAATCCGGCGAGGCGAGCGCTTCATCCCCAGCGCGGGCCAAAGGCCGCAAACGTCGCGCCGTATCCTGAGTTTCGCTTTTTTTCGGACTCCATCCAAAGATGGATTGCCTCCCGCCGCGTCGACGGGATTTGGGCATGGCCGTTTTTCCTTGGGCGGCCCGTTTTTTCACCTCCCCTTATTCCACCCGTCATTGCCCCTCGGGCCGCGCCCCTTTTGAAAAAGCGGAAGCGCGGCCCGCGAGCCCAGAGCATTTTGCTTTTGAAATTGTCCAATTTCAAAAGCGGCGCTGCCGTCATTTCGCCTGAAAAGCGTGGTTTTCAGGCTCATTCGGCGCGGGCGGCCGCTTCCGCGGCCGCCGGAGCGGTTGCCGTCTTCAACAGCAAACCGCTCTAATATTCCCCCGCGCTTGTCATGATGCGAGTCGACAGCGGCGCTTCCTTGCGCCGCCGCAAAGGCCGTCAAGCCCCCTTTGCGTGAAAAGCGGCCGGGATTACGCGCAAAACGCGCCGGACCCCGAAACCCGGTGCTATACTTGCGCCTGAAATCGGAGACCGGCGCGGTCTTCGTTCGGGGGTACGCATGGATATTTTTTGTCGGACGGAATCGGGCCTTTTTCGGCGTCGGGGGAGGGCCGCGCGATGAGCGAACCTTTGCGCGAGCACGACCTGCACACGGAATCGCGGCTGGCCCGCATCGAGGCCAAGCTTGATGCGCTCAGCGACCGCATCGACGAGGCTTTGGTCACCCAGATCAAGGATCACGGCAAGCGCATAGCGGCGTTGGAGCGGCGGAACATGTGGTCCGCCGGATGGGCGGCCGGGGCGGCCTGCGCGGCCTCGGCCCTGACCGCCGTCGCCGTCCGTTTTTGGGAGTGACGGACATGGCGGGGACGAAGCGCGGCGGGCAAGGCCCGCGAAGCTCCGGCGAGGCCGGGGCCAAGGGCGGGGCGGCGGTGCTGCTGCGGCACAGGGAGGAATGGGAGCGGCACCGGCCGCTTATGGATGAGGCGTTGAGCGGCGACGCCGAGGCCGTCAAGCTGGCCAAAACCGTCGCCGAAACCCTGAAAATCCGCCAGGAAGGCGAGCGCAAGGCATGGGGCGTTCAGGACAGGGCCGAGACGGAAGTGTCCGGCGGGCTGGAAATCCGGTGGCAGTCATGACCTCCGTCACCATACCCTACAGCCCGCGTCATCCGGGCGTACATGAAACGCTGGAATCCCGCCGCTTTGTGGTGCTGGTGGCGCACCGGCGCTTCGGCAAGACGGTGCTGGCCGTGAATCATCTGCTCAAGTCGGCCCTGCTGTGCGGGCGCGAGCGCGGCTCTTTCGCCTATGTGGCGCCGTTCCGCAATCAGGCGCGGGAAATCGCCTGGGCCTATCTCAAGCATTACAGCGCGGCGCTGCCGGGCCGGGAGGTCAACGAGTCCACGCTGTCCGTAACCGTGCCCGGCGGGGCGCGGGTGCGCATTTTCGGCGCGGACAACCCCGACGCTTTGCGCGGTCTGTACTTCGACGGCGTGGTGTTGGACGAGGTGGCGCAGATGAAGCCCGAATTGTGGGGCGAAATCATCCGGCCCGCCCTGGCCGACCGCATGGGGCGGGCGCTGTTCATCGGCACGCCCAAGGGCGTCAACATGTTTTCGGAACTGTACGAACACGCCCGCCGGGAAGAGGCGGCGGGCAATACGGACTGGGCCGCCCTGCGTTTTCGGGTGGACGAGACCAAGGCTCTGCCCGCGTCGGAAGTGGCGCGTCTGCGGCGGGAAATGGGCGACACCGCCTGGCGTCAGGAAATGCTGTGCGACTTCACGGCCGCCTCGGACGACGCCCTGATCCCCATCGATCTGGTGAGCGAGGCGGCAAGCCGGGTCATAAGCCCGGCGGCGGCGGAGGGCGCGCCCGTGGTGGTGGGGGTGGACGTGGCCCGCTTCGGCTCGGACGCCACGGTGTTCATGCGGCGACGAGGCCTGGCGGCCTTTGCGCCGGTGGTGCTGCGCGGTCTGGACAACATGGCCGTGGCCGACCGCCTGGCCGTGTTTATGGACGAGCACAGGCCCGACGCGGTGTTCATCGACGCGGGCGGCGGGGCGGGCGTCATCGACCGCTTGCGTCGCCTGGGCCGTGACGTGATTGAAGCGCCCTTCGGCGCGCGGGCGCTGAACGACGCCCGCTTCGTCAACCGCCGGGCCGAAATGTGGCGGGCCGTGCGCGACTGGTTGACGGCGGGGGGCGGCCTTCCCGACGACACGGTCCTGAATGCGGATCTGTCTACGCCCCGCTACGAGTTCGACGCGGCCGGACGCCTGAAGCTGGAAAGCAAGGACGAGATCAAGGCCCGTCTGGGGCGCTCTCCGGATACGGCCGACGCCCTGGCCCTGACCTTTTACGCGCCGGTGCCCTTGCGGGGCGCGGCCCGCAAGGGCGTGCGCACCTCGCGCCCGGCGTTCAACCAGTGGAGATAGGGGAGGTTTTTATGTGCGGAGGCGGAGGCTACAAAGCGCCCGCGATTCCCGCGCCCACGCCCGTTCCCGCCACGCCCACGGCCTCCAAAACCGTGGTGGCGCGCGAGAACGAGGAGCAGCGGGCGCGGCGGGCGCGCGGGGCGAGTTCCACCATCCTGACGTCCGGCCTGGGCGTGGGGTCCGAAGCGACGACCCGCAAGCCCACCCTGCTGGGACAGTAGCAAGCAACCTTTAGAGCATTTTGCTTTTGAAATTGTCCAATTTCAAAAGCGGCGCTGCCGTCA
>UQJT01000049.1 GCA_900541395.1 uncultured Desulfovibrio sp. | reverse complement strand
AGGCCAACCCGGCGGCTTCAGCCTGGACGAACACGGTTTCGGCCGGGACGGTTCCCCCTGGGCCACCTACATGCAGGCCGTCTCGACCAGCCGGGGATGCAGTCCCTTCAATCTGGTGGACGGCTTCCGCCGCATGGCGGGCGTGGAACGCACGCCGCCCTCGTACGCTCTGCGCCGCCCCGGCGAGGCCGAACGGGCCCGCGCCCGCGCCACGCTGCTGACCGCCGCCCGGGCCGCGGGAGAAAACGATCCGGCGGGTTTCGCGGCCTTTCAACTGGGAGCCAGCAACGACGCCCGACGCTGGCCCACGGCCTCTTTCGCCGCCCTGGGACGCATTCTGCGCGAACGCGCCGGTCTTGTGCCGGTCCTGACGGGCAGCGCGGGCGAAAGTCCTCTGGCCCGGCGCTATTTCGCCCACGGCGGCCCCGGCCTGGACTTCACCGGCCGCACCGATCTGCCGGAGCTTGCGGCCCTGCTGACCGAAACGCGCCTGCTGGTCACCAACGACACGGGCACCATGCACCTGGCCGCCGGGCTGGGCGTGCCCCTGCTGGCCCTGTTTCTGGCCACGGCCCAGCCCTGGGATACCGGCCCCTACGCCGAAGCCCAGTGCTGTCTGGAACCCCGCCTGGATTGTCACCCCTGCGCTTTCGGCGTCGCCTGTCCGCACGACCGCGCCTGCCGTTTTTCCATAACGGCCGAGGCCGTGGCCGCCCTTGTGCTGCCTCGCCTGGCCTCCGGCCGCTGGCAACCCGCCCCCGAGGCGACGGCGCAAGCCCGGGTCTGGCTGACCCGCCGAGACGAATCCGGTTTTCTGGACCTGACCTCCCTGTCCGGCGACGAAACCGCGGATCGCACCGTGTGGGTGCGGCTGCAACGCCGTTTTTATCGTCGTCTTCTTGACGCGCTTGCGCCCTCGTCTTCGACCCGCCCGGCAGATTCTGCCCACCCCGTCGCGGCGGAGGCCGCCCTTTCCGTCGGGCGCGCGGATCGTATCCTGGCCGCGCTGGACGGAGCCGACGGCTTGCTCCACCTGGCCCGCGAACAGGGACGACTGCTCACCGTGCGCCCCGACGGGCGCGGCCGCCAGGCGTTTCTGGCCACCTGCGAAAGGCTAGGAACGCTCTTCTCGTCCAGTCCGGACTTCGTGCCCCTGGGGCTGCTGTGGCGCTCCATGCTTCAGGACGCGGCCGGAGACTGGACGGAAATGCTGCGCTTTTTTGACGTCCTGCGCGCCGAGTTGCGCGGATTGGCGACTCAAATCCCTCGTAATTCCTGACTTGGCCCGCTGTTTGCATAATAACGGCCGTCCAAGAAATTACTTCCCCTCACGGGGAACAGGAGGGATATCATGATCATCATCGACGGCCGCCAGACGGACATGCATATCGAAAACTTCGCCAACCTGGAAGAAATCCTGGTGGAAGCCAACACCAAGTGCACCGGCGAAAACCGCATCGTCACCGACGTGCTGCTCAACAACGAACAGTTCACCGAAATTTATCCCCACCAGGCCGAGGACATCGAACGCGACGAAATACGCACCGTGGAAATCCGTTCCGTCCCCCTGGGAGAAATGGCGCTCAACATCAGCGACGAACTGTTCAAGGTGACGCGCATGATGTGCGACGGCAGCAGCCGGGTGGCCGGCCTGTTCCGCCGGGGCGACGATCAGGAGGCGTTGGAACTGTTCCAGGACCTGCTGGACGTGACCCGCGACTTCATGTCCATGGTGGGCGTGTTGCGCAGCGAATTTGTGGACGTCAGCGATCCGCAGTTCTCCACGTTGGTGGAGCGGGTTTCCGAACTGCTGGGCGAAATGAGCGAAGTGTTGAGCGGTGAAGACTGGATTCTGCTGGCCGACCTGCTGGAATTTGAATTCAATCCCGTGTGCGAAGCCTGGAACAAGAACCTGGAAAAGCTGCGGGCCGATATTGCCCGGCGTCTGGATTAATCCTTTTCCGGAGCCGTCATGTCCGCCAGCCTTACCCTGTTGGATCGCGCCCTTATCCTGGCCCAGCACGAACTCGACGCTTTGCGCGCCGGGGATGTGGAAACGGCCGAGCAGCATTTCGACGAACGCTCGGCCCTCATGGACCAGGCATTGGAAACCATGGACGAGCAGGACCCGGACGACTACCGCGTCAAACTCATCGCTCTCCAGGGCTATAATCAGGTTATTCAAGAGGAAGGCCGGGAACTGTTGGAAAAAATCCGCCTTCAACTCGTCGACACGCGCTCCAACATGAGGCGGGCCCGAGGCTACGCCAGAGCCAACCTGATGCAGTAATCCCTCCTGCGCACAGGCGACAAAGCCCCCGATCTGTTCCGGATCGGGGGCTTTGTCGTTGCGGCGCTCCAAACCGCCGCGCGCGATTACCAGAGCCGGCGGGCCGCTTCCGCACCGGCCGGAGCGGCGGCCACGGCGGATATCACGGGCCGGGCCTTGCTGGTATCCGTCATCATAATGGACGCGCGGGGGTGCAGGGTGGCCACCCGAATCAAGGTTTCCTGGGCGGCCTGAAAGGTATCGAACGGTCCCAGCGCCACGGCGTCGTCCGTGGTGTGCAGCAGGGTGGCGGCGTCCTGAAAGCCCACCCGGATGAGGCGGGTCATCTGTTGTTCCAGAAACGTCGCGGAGGTCGACTTCTGTTCCGCAAGCCGCACGAAAAAGGCCTGGCCGTCCTTGAGAGGCCTGCCCCCGGTATCGCCCACTACTTCCAGGGTGACCGGCGCCGTGCCGCTGACGCGCATGTCGAGTCTGTCGGCCGCGGCGTAGGACAGATCGAGGATGCGCTTTTTACTGTAGGGGCCGCGGTCGTTGACGCGCACCACCACATCCTTGCCGTTGCGGGTATTGGTAACCTTGAGCACCGTGCCGAACGGCAGCTTGCGGTGGGCCGCCGTCATGGCGTACATGTCGAAGGGTTCGCCGCTGGCCGTGCTTTTGCCGTGATGCCATTCTCCGAACCACGAGGCCGTGCCGCTGACGGGCTTGGCGGTCTGGGCGCTTTCGGCGGATGCGACGCCCGCCGTCATAAAAACCGTAAGGCCGACGCCGAGAACAAGCGCCGACATGCGTTGAAGCAGGATGAATTTCATGGAATCTCCCGGCTTGAGGTACAAAACGCCCCCTTCCGCATAGGGCGGGAACGTTGCCGGACGCCCCGCGCTTGCCGGGCGCGGGCGGCGCCGCGAAGCGCGGGGTTGTCGTCTGTCCGCGGCAAGGGAATACGCTCCCTTGTCCGCTTATGGCACGAATGTTGCCAGATTCGCAAAAAGTGTCAAGCTTCTATAAAAAACCCTAAACTTCCAATAATGCCAAAGTATTGCCGTGATTTTTCCGGTTTGGACCGCCCTCCGGGCGCCGCCGGGCGGATCGAGGAACGGCGGGGCTGCCTTGCGCTTTGTCGCAAGATGCGCGATCATGGCCGTCGACGTATCCCGCGCCGCGCTTCCGGTGTCAATCCGCCGGATTTGCCCGCGCCCCGGTCCGTTCCGGGCTGCGCCCGGCGCGTCCACCTTTCAGCCCCGGCCCAGCCATGCGCCTTCCTTCACTGCACTTCGACCGGCGGGATTACGAGTTCCTGAACCTGATCAACCGGACCATAGCCCAGGACGGAGAAGATCGCGTTCCCTTTTCCGCCGCCCTCCATCCCAACGGCATCATCGGCCTGGCCGTTCCGCGCGAACTGCGCATGGCCGCGGCCGTGTTGCGGCTTCTGGACACCCTGCGCCAAGGTCGGGAAGAGGAACGCCTGAGCGCCCTTCAGGCCCTGCGCGACGAAGTGCTGGTCAGCGCGCGCACCACATTGCGTCACAACACCGGACGAGTGCTCATCCAGATCATGAAGGAAGTGGTGCGCGCCCACGGCGACGAAAAACGCCAACTGCGCCTGGCCCACGACTTCCGGCAGGCCGCCGCGGGCAAGCCCTCGGTGGTGCGTCGGCTGCTGCGCCGCTATCACCTGCTGGAAATGCCCGAGGAGTGGAACCAGGCCGTGTTCGACCATCACGTGCACGACGCCAACACCAAGGGACGCAAAAACCCCACCCATCTGATCATGGACGCCTGGATCAAAGGCATCCGTTCGCTCACCGTCGTCTACTACAACTACGTGGACCCCGGAGCCGCCCGCGAACTGATGAGCGCGGCCGAAATCATGGGCATCACCTTGCGCATAGGCCTGTTGTTCCACGCCCCTTTCCGGGGGCGCCTGGCCAATTTCATCTGGATTCCGCGCGGTTTTTCCGATCCTCAGGGGTTTCTGGACTTTCTGGCCGAACCGCCGGTGCGGCGGCTTATGGACGAAGGCCGCCAGGCCGCCCGCTGGCTCGAAGCCCGGGTTCTGCGTATGCTCGACCGCTGGAACGAACGCGATCGACCGGCTCTGGCCGACGAACTGGGAGCCGAACCCGCCCCTCTGAACCGGGACGAGTTCCTGGCCTTCGTGGGCGCGGGGCAGGCCTCTCCCCTGCACCTGGCCGAGTTCATCCACCGTCGGCTCATGCCCCTTCTGACCCGGCGGGCCGCCGAACTCGCCGCCGCTCTGAACGACCTTGCCCCCCAGGCCCCGGAACGGCGCGAACTGCGCGCCCGGTTGCTGCGTCTGGACGATATGACCGCCGAGGCCATTCTCGACGAGTTGCGTTCGTCCGGCCGTTATCCGGAAATTCTGGACTTCCGCGCCGTATCCACCGACCCGGATTGTCCGGAAATTCTGCGCCTGCGCCCGCTGCCGCTTCTGGAACGGCTGACCGGCCTGCACAGCGGCAACCGCGTCGTCCTCAACCTGGCCGGTCTCACGCCCGAAGACGTGTTGAACCTGCTGTGGGACTGCCGGGGGCTCATCACCCATCTGGAACTGTTCAACCTCAAAGACTGGCAAGAGGGCAAATCCGCCCACCTCAAAGCCGTCAACGAACTCCAGCGGGCCATCAACGACGGCAGCGCCCCGCGCCTCAAGCAGCTCATCCGGGGCATGATCCGCGACAGTCTGGCCGGGACGGCCCCGGCCGAGACGGGCGAAGCGCCCCGACCGTCCGCGCCCGAGGAGCCGGAAGCCGCCCCCGACGGACCGGCCCGCGCCGCCCGGCTGCGCCTCATCCTGCGTAATCTGCCCGCGTTTCAGGAATGGTACGGCCACACCAAACTGTATACGCGCATGGGCACCGATTCCACCAGCCGCGCCAGCCTGCGCTTCGGCATGGGCCTGGCCTTTCCCGAAACTCTGCCCCCCCGAGCCCGCCGCGAGCTGCGTGAAAACGCCGACGCCTCACGTCTGCGCCTGCCCCTGCGCACCGAACTTCTGGAACGCGTCACCTGGCGCAACGCTCCGGACGAGGAAGCACCCTCGCGCCTTACCCGTCTTGTCCGCCGCCTGCCCGGCTGCCGCCGTTTTCGCCGTCACCGCGACAAAGACTGGATACCCGTGCAGGAAAACACCACGGTGTGCGGCGACGGCGCGTACCCCGCGACCGGCGCTCAGGGCAATCTGGTGACTTTGGGCGGCGTGGGACGAGCGCCCACCAACGGCCTGTGCCCCGACCGGGCGGTTCCGGACGACGAAACAGCGGGAACGGCCTACCTCAACACCAGGCTGGCCAACGGACTCAAGGTTCTGGCCGGTTTTCTGCCCGCCTTCGCCGCCTTTCAAATGACCCAGCCCGACTGGTTCCTGGCCTGGTTGGGCGCGCCTTTATGGTATCTGATCACCGGATTGCGCAATATCCTCCAGGCCGTCCTGGGCGGCGGAGGCCTGCGCCGCTCGCCCCTGCTGCACTGGAACGACTACGTGAGTTGGAGCCGCTTGTGCGATTCGCTCATGTACACGGGATTTTCCGTGGTGTTGCTGGAATTGGCGCTGCGCCTGTGGATTCTGGAAGATATGTTCGGGATCACCGCCGTCGACGCCCCGCTGCTGACCTTCAGCGTCATATCCCTGGTCAACGGTTTTTATATCGCCGGGCATAATCAACTGCGGGGCCTGCAACGCGAGGCCGTCATCGGCAACCTGTTCCGCAGCGTGTTCGCCATTCCGGTTTCCGTGTTCTACAACGGCCTTCTGGGCGGAGCGCTGACCCTGCTCGCCGTTGACGACCCGGCCCTGTTCATGCTGTCCTCGGCGGCCCTGGTGTCCAAGCTGGGGTCGGACACCGTGGCCGGACTCATCGAAGGCATGGCCGATCGCAACAGCAATATGCGCCTGCGCCGCCTGGACTATGACGCCAAACTGGACCGGGTATTCCGCCTGTACGGCCGTCTGGAACTGCTCTTTCCCGAACAGGGCGTTCTGGAACTGCTGGAGCGGCCCAAGGAGCTGCTCGCCGCCCTGGAGCACGAAAACCGGGAACTGCGCCTGGCCTTGATCGCCAACGCCCTGGACCTTATGTACTTCTGGTTTTATCAACCCCGCGCCGCCTCCGCGCTGAAGGAGCGAATCGCTCGCCTGAGCGGCGCGGAACGCCTGGTGTTGCTGCGTTCGCAACGGGTGTTGGGGCGCGAACGCGAGGTCAGTCAAGCCCTGGTGGACGGCCTGGCCGGTCCCCGTTTCGCCCGTGCCCTGTCCTTTTACCTGGACCGTTCCAGGGAATATCTGCGGGATATGGAAAAACTGTGCCTGGACCGCCGCCGCTCCTCCAATCAGGCCTCGGCCCGCGCCGGGTCTTCACCTCGGGCGCGGTCGTAACGCCGCGTCTTTGCACCTCAACGGCGTGAAAACGACGCGAGGGGGAACGTATCCATGAACGACGGTTTAAAATATCCGGAACAGGCCTTGCTGCCCGGACTGCACGCCGCCCCGCGCGGCCTCGCCGGAGACGGCCCGGAGGCGGACCTGCCGCCGGAGACGGACGCGGCGCGCGCCTCCGGTCCGTACGACGATCAGCACCTTCTGCCCGGGTTCACCCTGGTGGCTCTGCTGGACATGGACGAAACGGACGCGGCTTCCTCCCCTGTTCCCGATGAGGGAAGCAAGGCGGGCGAAGCAGGCAGGGCGGCCGACGGCCCGACCGGGGCGCGGATGCACGTCTTCGCCCCGGAGCGGACGGCCCCCGATCTTCCCCCCATCACCGTAATCGGCCTGGGTTTGGACGGAGCGTTGCGACCGGCGGCCGCGCAGGCTCTGCGCCGGGCCGAGGCTCTGGGCCTGCCCCGGCGCCTGCTCAAGCGTTTCCAGAGCCACCGGGCCCGGATCATCCCCCTTGTCGCGCCCCTGGAATCCGCGCTGCGGGCGCTGGAAGACCAGCGCCGTCAGGGCCGCCGTTGCGTGGTGCTGGCCGACGGCGATCCGCTGCTGTACGGCATAGGCGCCACTCTGGCCCGCCGTTTTCAAGAGGCGGGCGAAGCCCCGGACAAAGCGCTGCGCATTCTGTCCGGGCTCAGCGCGCTGCAAACGGCCTGCGCCCGTCTGGCCCTGCCCCGGCACGACGTGGAGGCCGTATCCCTGCACGGCCGGACGGACTGGACGCCCCTGGCCCACGCCGCCCTCAGCGGGCGTCCCGTGGGCATCTACACCGACGCCGACAACACGCCCGACCGCATCGCCCGTTTTCTGTCGGAGCGGGGGGTGGACTGGTACCACATGGCCGTGGCCGCCCACTTGGAAACCCGACGGGAATCCATACGTCGCCTCGAGCTGCACGAAGCGGCCGGACTGGAATTTTCGGGCGGGGAAACCGTGCTCCTGGTGCCTCACGCCCCCGCGCGCGGCCCCCGTCTGGGCTTGGACGAATCCGCCCTGGTGGCGGAGGCGGGCCTGTACACCAAGGCTCCGGTGCGGGCCGCGGCCCTGTCGCTGCTGGGCCTCGCCCCGGACGCCGTGGTGTGGGACATCGGCGCGGGCAGTGGCAGCGTGGCTCTGGAAGCCGCCGCCCTGGTTCCGCGCGGCCGGGTATTCGCCGTGGAGCAACATCCGGACCGGATATTGTGCATTCAGGAAAATCGCCGCCGTCTGGGCGTGCCGCATCTGGACATCATTCAGGCCGCCGCGCCTCTGGGCCTGGACGAACTGCCCGCCCCGGACGCCGTATTTGTGGGCGGGGGTCTGGGCGGAGGGCCCGGACGCCCGGAGGAAGCGGAGCCCGGCGCGGACTCGCGGGCGCTGCAAGCCGTCGGTCCGGCCACGGGCCGCGCCGCGGACCCGCGCGCCGCCCTGCTGCTCAATGTCCTGCTGGATCGTCTGAAGCCCGGCGGCGTGCTGGTGGCGTCCTGCGCCCTGCTCTCCAGCCTGCGCACGCTCACCTTGTATCTGGACGCCCACGGGCTGCCCTACGATCTGACCCAGGTGCAGGCCGCGATTTCGTCGCCCCTGGCGGGCAGTCTTACCCTCAAGGCCCACAACCCCATTATGTTGGTGCGGACGCGCAAGCCCCTGGGGTGAAATCGGGAAAAAGACGGAACGTCGCTCGCCTGATTTTCGTACCTTCCCGCCCGGCGGCCCGGACCCCGTCGACGACGCCATTCCGCAAAGCGCGGGGTTGCCGTCCGTCCTGAGGGACGGGCAGCCCTCTTCGCGTTGCGTCCTTTTGCGCCCTCTTGCCCGTTGCGCGGGCCCGGAGCAGGGATTCCGGCAGGCTAGCCTTCCGTGCGCGAAGACCGGGCGACCGGTTCTCCGGCCCGCAAGACCAGTCGGGTGATTTCCGACGGTGTTCCCACCCGGCAGGAAAAACCGTTCCACAGGCCCGTGCCGGGGTGCACGTAGACCTTGGGACGAGCCGCGTCGTACAGCCCGTTCACCATGCCTTCGTTGAACGCCGCGATGATCGGCTGCAGAAAAAACAGCAGACCGCCGTGGGTATGCCCCGAAAGCTGAACGTCAACCGCCCGGTTGGCGGACGCGCCGCGCGGCTGATGCTGGAGCAGGATGCTCGTCGCGGCGGGCGCTCCGGCCAAGGCCAGGTTCAAGTCCGGTCCCGGTCCGCCGAAGCGTGTTTCCGCGCTGTCGGGCACCCCGGCGATCACCAGGGGGGCGCCGTTCACGTCGAGCACGCGGTGTTCGTTGTGCAGCATGTCCAGGCCCAATTCCGCGAACACCGGCAGCCACTCTTCCACCTGATAATAATATTCGTGGTTGCCGGTCACGGCGAGCACGCCGCATGGAGCGCGCAAATCGGCCAACGGCGCGAGTTCGTCGCGCAGTTCGACCACGGGACCGTCGATGTAATCGCCGGTCAGAACCATAACATCCGGTTTCAGGGCGTTGGCTTTGTCCACCACGGCCCTCAGCCATTCCCGTTTCTGGATCGGGCCGATATGCAAATCTGAAAGCTGTACCAGGGAAAAACCGTCCAGTTGCGGAGGCAGGCCCGGCACGATCAATTCCACGATGCGCGCGTCCGGAACCTTCACCGCCTGCCACACGCCGAAAGCTCCCATGAGCAGCGCCGCCAGGCCGAGTCCCGCGCTCCATGCCGCCGGCGCGAAAGGAAGCTTCCAATCCGTGCCCAGACGGCGGCTCGCCCACAGGACCAGAGACAGCGCATCCCTGGCCAGGGTCAGAAACACCAGGATGACCAGGGCGGCGTACAGAGCTTCCATGATCAGCAGCAGCGGACGCGGCAGGGCGGGAGCGAAAAAGGCTCCGCCCAGACGGGCGTACCAGGTGAATTTCAACCCGGCGAACAGCAATGCCGCCGACGCCGCCGCCTTGGCCCATAGCCCGCAGGGCATGGGGACCACCAGGCGCAAGACGAGGTAGGCGACCATCAGCAGGGAAGGTATCAGCAGCATGGCATCTCCCAGGAGTCGATCAACTTTGAAATCGGGTATGGCCGGATATAATATCCCAATATTTATAGCATATTACAATAAAAACACTATAAGATTATTTTTTCAGCATAATACTATGGGATTTAATGCAAATTCTATGACATCAATCACAGATCAATTCAACATTCAACTCCATATCAGCATAAATCGCCCCGCCTTCCTTTGAAAAAACATACATTTCATATTCATAAAATACGCTATAAATAAATTATGCGAATGGATTTACAATAAAAAATAAACATCTTTTAAACATTTTACATCTTCTGTCAAAGATTAAAATGTCTTTATATAAAGTTCTATTTTGAGCGCATACTATTCGTCCATATTTTTATTACATATCATTTTACCTGAATACAGTAAAGCAAAAATTTCCTTGATGGACAATGGGTATGCAGGCGGGCCTGAAGCAAACGGGAACCCTGCATAGACTTCTTCGGTAATTTTCCGCCAAAAAATTAGCGAGGACTACCCCTCTTCTTTTTTCCTGAGATTATTTTTTTCACAAGATGAGGGATAATCTCTGTGATCGTGTGTTTCCACACCAAGAGGAGGTTTTATGTTACGCTCCATCGATTGGGAAAAATGTATCGGATGCGGTTTATGTTTTAAATCATGTTCATTTGATGTGTATCGCTTGAATACCCATCAGGAAAAAGCGGCTCCATGCAGCGCAGGATGTCCTGCCGGAACCGACATGCGTAGTTACCTCCATCTGCTCCAACAGGGACGCCACGCTGAAGCGGCAGCCGAGTTGCTTCAGTATAATCCCCTGCCGCTGCTCACCAGCCGCGTATGTCCTCATTTTTGCGAAAAAGTCTGTACACGTAAAAAAATTGATGCCGCGGTCAACATTCCGGCCTTGGAAGACTACCTGGGCCACTGGATACTTGACCATGCTCCCGCTCTGCCCGACATCTCCCGCGCCGGAGACATAGCCGTCATAGGTTCGGGCGCAGCCGGCCTGGCCGCGGCATACTTCATGCGCCTGCGCGGCTGCAACGTGACCGTGTATGAAAAGGAAAAAACGCCCGGCGGCCGATTCCGCGCCTCCATCCCCGCCGATCTTCTCGCCGCCCAGACGGCATGGCTCAAAGACTGCGGCATTACATTCGTCACCGAAACCGCCGTGGGCGATAAGGAAGCCGTCACCGTGCGCAGCCTGCGCAAAGCTTGCACCAAGGCCGTCATAATCGCCACCGGCAGGCATACCGCCGAACAGTTCGCCTCCGTGGTCGACATCATCGACGGCGCAATAGATGTCGATCCCGTCACCCTGGCCACCAGGACAAACGGCGTTTTCGCCGCCGGTCCCGTCCGCGGGGCTTCCCATGACCCGGCCCATGAAATCGGCGATGCCCGTGAAGCCGCCTGGTCCGCCAACTGCTTCATTGACGGCTGGGACATGCTGGAATCCCGCCCTCCCCGCAAGCGCGGGATTGCCGTCATGCCTGTGGAAACGATGTTCCGGTATGACGAAAAGCTGCCCATCGGCAACCTTCCGGCCGCTCCCCGCAACGAATCGAGTCCCGGCGGAATCTTCAACTACGAAACCATGATTCTCGAAGCCAACCGTTGCATCACATGCGGCTCCAAGGCCGAAGCCGCCTACAGAAACGACTGCATGACCTGCTACTTCTGCGAAATCGCCTGCCCCGTCCAGGCCATCCTTGTCGATCCCTTCAAGGAACGTCTGCCCCGAACCATCGAATTCGAACGTGAAGGAGTGTAGGTATGAAACACCTTAATATCGATCATCATATCAAGGCGGATGTTCTCATCATCGGCGGCGGTTTTTCCGGCCTGTGGGCGGCCGTCAGCGCCCGCGAGCACGTAAGCGACGTCGTGCTCGTCGACAAAGGCCCCGCCGACTGGGGCGGACTCGGCACGGCTTCCGGCGGCGACTTCCAGTGCGTGCAGGATACCACCGTGGAAGCCGCGCTCGACGATGTGGTGTATTACTACGACGGACTTTGCGATCAACCCCTGGTCAAGCGTATTCTCGAACAATCCTACGAGCGCTATGAACACTACGAGCGCCTTGGCGTAAAATTCGCCAGGGACGCGGACGGCAAGCTGCTTGCCATTCCTCAGCGCAATCTGAAGCACATGAAGATGCTGCTGGTCCGTCCGTACGGCACCGGCGGCCCGAGCATGCGCGACGCCCTTGTGCGCGAGGCCGACCGCCTTGGCGTGCGTCGTGTCAGCCGCGTGGACATCACCGACATCATGAAGAACGAAGCGGGTGAGGTTTCCGGCGCCGTGGGCTTCCATACTCAGAGCGGCGAAACCTTTGCCTTTGAAGCCTCTGCCGTCGTGCTCGCCACCGGCGGCGGCGGTTGGCGTCCTTCCTACATCACCATGTCCAACTCCACCGGCGAAGGCGGCTGGCTGGCCTATAAAGCGGGCGCCGAGCTTTCCCACAACGAATTCATGAACATCTGGATTCAGCCCGTCGTGTTCGCATGGGAAGGACAGACCGGACTGCTTCCCCTTGGGGCCCGCCTTGTGAATAAAGACGGCGAAGACTTCATGAAGAAGTACTATTCCGAAAAGCTGGGCCCCAACACGGACACCACCTACAACTCCCGCGGCATGGCCTTTGAAGCCAGACAGGGCAGAACCCCCATCTACTTCGACACCACGCCCATGACGCCCGAAAACGCCAAACTCATGGAACCTGTCCGGGGCTGGGCCAAAATCAACTATGACCGCCTCGTCAACGAGCACGGCATGAAATTCTTTGACGGCAAGACGCGCTGGATGCCCCAGATCATGTGGCACAGCGGCGGCCCCGTGACCGACCAGGAATACGAAACCACCATCCCCGGCTTATACGCCGCGTGCCGCTGCAAGGGCTTTGACCCGGGCGTTTACATGGGGGGCTGGGCGCTGTGCACCACCGCCGTCACCGGCTACATCGCCGGCGCCAACGCGGCGAAAAAAGCCCTGGACGGCAAAGGCGGCCTGAACCTGACGCAGGCGGCCGAGGCCGCCAGGGAAGCGCTGTCCCCCATAGGCCGCAAGGGCATCGACACCAAGGATATTATCCGTGAAGCCCAGGAAATCGTGTACCCCGCCGATGTCTGCCTTATCAAGAGCGACGCCAGTCTGAACAAAGCCCTCAAACGTGTGGAGCGCGCCCATGAGCTGGCCGAACGCATGATGGCCAAGGACCCCCGCGACCTGTGCAAATATT
This sequence comes from uncultured Desulfovibrio sp., assembly GCA_900541395.1. GTDB lineage: Bacteria > Desulfobacterota > Desulfovibrionia > Desulfovibrionales > Desulfovibrionaceae > Mailhella > Mailhella merdigallinarum. The sequence continues at coordinate 3,056 of UQJT01000049.1, read as the reverse complement.
ATGAGGCCCTCACCATGCTCATGCGTTCCGAGCTTTTCGTGCGTTCCTCCCTGCTGCGGACCGAATCCCGCGCGGGCCATTACCGCGAAGACTACCCTCAGCGCAATAATGAGGACTGGCTGAGCTGGCTCCATGTTCGTCAGGAAAAGGGGCGGCCGGTATTCTCCAAAGTCCGGATTCCCGTCGAGGACTATCCCGTGCAACCCTACCGCTACTATATGGACAACTTCACATTCCCCCATATGTAACATCGGCGAGGCAGGGCTTCGCCCCTGCCTCGTCCTGCCGGGAGTGACGCCATGTCAAAAAAGACGCTGTATTTCCTGGGAATCATCCTGTGTTGCTTCGCTTTCAGCCTGATGCCCCCACCTGAGGGGCTCACCTCCAAGGGGTGGATATCCATCATCTTTATGATGGCGGCCGTCCTTTTCTGGGTGACGGAAGCCCTGCCCATCGCGTTTGCCGCCATTCTTTTCACCATACTGCCCGCAGTATTCCATATCGCGCCCCTGCCTGCCATGATGGCCAACTTCGCCACGCCCACGGTGTTTTTTGTATTCGCCATGTTCGTGGTTTCCATCGCCTTCCGGAACTCCGGTTTCAGCCGCCGCATCGTGCTGTGGGCCTCCATGAAGTCCAAGGGAAGTCCGCGCCGGCTGCTGCTTTATCTCATGATGGCGGGCTCTTTGCTCTCCACCATTCTGGCGGATATCCCCGTCATGGCCATGCTGGTTCCCGTAGCCCTGGTCATACTCCAGGGCAACCGATGCGCCCCCGGGGACAGCTCTTTCGGACGAGCCCTGATGATAGGCCTGCCCTTCGCCTGCCTCATCGGCGGCGTGGGCACTCCGGCCGGTTCCTCCATGAACGCTATGACCATAGGGCTGCTTAAAGATACCGCCAATGTAAACATATCCTTCCTCGAATGGGCCTGCGTCGGTCTGCCCATGGTGCTCATCCTCACGCCCATCGCCTGGTTCTTTACCATCAAGGCTTATCCGCCCGAAATGGACTCCCTGGTCGGCATGGAAACCGTGGAACAGGAATACCGGGCTCTGGGCCCGCTGAGCTCCCGCGAGCTCAAGTTTCTTATCATTATGCTTGCCAACATGGCGCTCTGGATGACGGACACGATCCACCACATCCCGCTGCCTGTGGCCTGCGTGCTCGGCTCCGCCCTGTTCCTCCTGCCCGGTCTGAACCTCATCGATTGGAAGAAAGACAGCCACGGAATAGGCTGGGAAGTGCTCATGGTTATCGGGGCGGCCAATTCTCTTGGCGTGCTGCTGTGGGATCAGGGGGCGGCCTCCTGGCTCGCCTCCAATTGCCTGGGCGGCATCGCGGGCCTGCCCCTGTGGGGCATGATCGCCGTCATCTCCGCCTTTACCGTGGCCGTGCATCTTATTGTTCCCGTGAACACCGCTCTGGTGGCCGTCATGTGCCCCGCGCTGGCGGCGCTTTCCGCCGATATGGGCGTCAACGCGGCCATGCTGTGCATCCCCTTGGGCTTCAGCGTTTCGGCCGCCCTGCTTCTGCCGTTGGACCCCGTATCGCTGGTCTCGTATGACGCGGGCTACTACAAAATGGGCGACATGTTCAAGCCCGGCCTTCTTATTTCCGTCTTCTGGGTGGCTGTCATGACCGGAGTCATGCTTCTCATAGCCCGCCCCCTGGGCCTTATGTAGAATAGCGTCTGCCTGTATGCGGGGCAGACGCCGAACGCCGTCCAAGGTCCCTTCAGAGGAACTTTGAAATTGCGCGCAGCCGAATACGATGTTTCATCGTTTCAATTACACGTCGGAAGCCGGAGCGTCACGCCCGGCTTCAAAGAACGCTTTTGCCTGAAACCGCGCTGAAACGGGGGCCTGGTCGGCAGTGTAAGGAGGATGCCATGTTTGTCTCCGAACTTATCTCCAGGCCCCCCTTGAGTCGCGACTATTCCCGCAGAACTTTTCCCGACCATGCCTCTCCCTGCCCTCCCCTGCGAAGTCTGCCCGGAATCATCTGTCACACCAGCACGATATGGGAAAATGTCCTTGATTTGGCGACACCGGTACGTCTTTCCAAAGGGACGATGCTGTACCCCGACACAAAGGACCGGCAGCCCTTCTTCTACCTGAAAAAGGGCAAGGTGCGGATCAATAAAATGGACGAAGAAGGCAAGGAGTTCTACCCTCATTACATACTGTCGGGCAGCCTCATCTACGACGCCTTTTTTCTTACCTGCGGACAAATACCGTCCATGCCTCTGAAAATGCTGGAAGACTCTGAACTCCACATGTTTCCGTCCTCCATGAGCTTTGAGGATATTCTGTCCATCCACCCGCATCTCGCCAGGAACATGGCCTATTCGCAGGCCGTCAAGGATCTGGCTTACAGCAGGCTCGCCTGCATAAACATGTATGTGAAGCCTTTCAATCGGGCGTGTATTTTCCTCCATGAAATGTACGACATTCACCGCCACGGCACCTTCGAACCGGGCGTCACACAGTCCGAGCTGGCCATGATGCTCAATATGCACAAGGTCACCATGGCCAACATCATCTCGCAGTTGAAAAGAGAAAAAATCGTGGGCCAATTCACCAAAACAAAGGTATCCATCCTTGAGCCCGCGCGGCTTAAAGAACTCGGCCTCAAGGAATAGCGCGGCCCCCGCTTCACGTTGTCGCCGGGGCCGCGGTTCCCGCGCGGGCTCGCCCCAGGCCCGGCAACAACCGCGCCCGCCGGCGACCGGCAGAATTTGACCGCCCCGGCGTTTACGCCGACTGTTGCGGCAGCCCGGCTCGAAAGCCCCGTTGGCGACGGGACAGCCCGAATCGCCCCCGATCGACAGGTCAAGCCATGCGATTCCGCTGAAATTGTCGCTGTTCGGCTTCTCCCCGAGGGGAAACAGGATATTCGCTCGTTTCCGCGCGCTCTTTCACAGCGCGTTGATGACCCGGGCGGCGGCGCAGGCCGCGCCGTAGCCGTTGTCGATGTTCATAATCGCCACGCCGGGGGCGCAACTGGACAACATGCTCGCCAGAGCGGCCCGACCGCCCCGCGCCGCCCCGTAC
>UQJT01000048.1 GCA_900541395.1 uncultured Desulfovibrio sp. | reverse complement strand
GGGGCGTTGCCCCCCTTCGAGGCCCCTTTCCAAACCCCCGAATCACCCCCCGTACATCGCGCTGAGCCTCTCTGTTCGCTGCCCGCCTGTTCCAACCAAAGCTTCGCTTTCGGAACAGGCGGGCGCATACATCCATCCCCGTATGGGGGGCGGCATGAAGTTACGACAAGGGGATTACCCTTTGTGCGTACCCCGGCCCGCCGCCGTCGAAACTGTCAGGGGTGCGGGCACGACCTGAGAAAAATCGCGCCCCCGGCCGGGCCGTACGGCGGGAAGGGTGTCAGCATGACGTGGGGCTTGGACGTGACCCCGCCCGGAGGGCGCAGGGGATAATTATGGGAGGAATGGAATAAAGCAGAAATATACAGCAATGCGTTACGGTTCAATCCGATGTCCTTGAGCGGGCTATTCCGCTTGCCGCGAAGCGGCATGGCATGCTAAGTCTTCTAAGAAGGAGGGGGGTATGCCTGCTGTCTCGCTGATAGTTCCTGTGTATAATGTTGAAAATTACCTTTCGAGCTGCGTCGATAGTATTCTTGCGCAGACGTGTACCGATTTTGAATGTATTCTTGTCGATGACGGCTCACAGGATGGGTCTGCCCGCCTGTGTGACGCCTATGCAAGCCGCGATGCCCGCATTCGGGTTGTTCATCAGGCCAATGCCGGTGTTTCCTCGGCCCGTAATGCGGGTATCCAGGTTGCTCGGGGAGAATGGGTGACCTTTGTGGATGCCGACGATTGTATCCATCCCGAGTATCTGCAGTTGCTCCTCACCGCGGCTGAAACCCATAACGCGCAAATGGCATGCTGTTCTCATCAGGAAATTGCGGAAGACGCGCCCCTTGAAGATAAAGGACATAGCGGAACCGCCTGGGTCCTGTCCGGAGCCCAGGCCGTGACGGAACACTATCAGCATTCTCGGTTTCCATTTACTGTGTGGGGTAAGTTGTATGCCCGCAGTTTGATGGAATATGTCAGATTTCCGGACGGACTGAACCATGAGGATGAATTTTTTAATAATCATGTTTTACTGTTTTGTTCAACTGTTGTTTTAATTACTGAGAGTTTGTACGGATATCGATTGCGCCAAAATTCTTTTATGCGTACTACGTTTTCAAAAAGCAGATTGGATATTTTTACAGTTAATCATGATGCTTTTATGTTTTTTAAAGAACAGGGGCTTCTTGAAGTTCTGCCTTTTGTTTCCAAAGAGTTCTGGCGTAGATTTCATCACTATGGAAGACGCGCGGTCAAGCAGCATTGCCTTACACCCGCTTGGGAACGTCAACTTTTGTCCTACTGCCATGATTTATTAAATGCTCATTTTCCTCCAAAGCATCCGCTTATCCATATTTTTGTTCGACTTTTTGTGTCTCCTCATGGGCGTCCCATTTTTTATTGGTTCTATTCCAAACTATAGCGCTATTTTTTGTGTCTGCCCAAACGGCTTGTTTCGTCGTGTTTTTATGAACCGTAACTATGTTGAGTTTTTATTTTTAATTAAGACATCGGATGGGAGCCTATGGTTGAAAAGCTGAGGCAGACCGGAATCCGGAAAAACGGCTGAATCGCCCTTGGAATTGATTATCATAATAATAATCAATATTGACAAAATTTTTATTCCCGATAGTCTCCATCTCCTCTGCACTAAAATTCTATCTTGCGATATGGAAGGAGCGCGCGCATGAACCAAACTCTTATCTGGCTGCACCCTCTGATGCAGGTGGTGGCGGCGATAATCGGCCTATGGGCTTTGTGGCAGGGCTGGAAACGCTTTTCCATGACTCGGGGCAAGCGAGTCATCTTCCCCTGGAAGCAGCATGTGCGCCTGGGGTCCGTGGGACTTGTGCTTTGGACTTTGGGGGCCCTGGGATTTTACGTCACCCATTCCTTGTTCGGCAGCACTCACATGACGGGTCTGCACGCCACGCTTGCCTGGTTTATCATCATCCTTTCCCTGTTCGGACTGGTCACGGGCTATGTTATGAACAAGTGGAAGAGAAAGCGCTTTTGGCTGCCCCTTCTCCACGGTGGTGTCAATGTGTTCCTGGTGGTGTTGGTGCTGGTGGAATGCTGGACCGGCTATGAGCTGCTGGGGCCCTTCCTTATGCTGTAGCATAATTTTTTATTTTGCCTTCTTCTTGGAGACATACATGCCGGAGCGGTTTGAACCTCTCCGGTTTTTTATGGCTCGTTCCGGAGAGACATGGAACTATACGCTTTGAAAAGCCGTATCCGAGGGTAACCGTGCAACTGCATATTGTGCTTATTCATCCGTGGCGTAACCCATTATTGAACTGACGGCCTCGTCGGTAAACGAGACCGGGCGGACGGGGTTTTGAGGCGATTCTGTTTCAGAATGTGAAAAGGCTTCTTTATTTTCCGGCCAAGATGTCATAAGCGGATTCCAAAACATGTGATACGCCACGCGGGAATGATAATGAACAAGAAAAGTTTTTTTTCACTTTGCTTTTTTGGGGATTAGCGTTATGAGGAAATCATATTTGGAGTTTGACCTTTAACTATGGAGGTTCCCATGCGTCGTATAATGTCGGCCTGCGCTCTGGCGCTCGTTCTGGCCGTTCCCGCGTTCGCCGCCAAGGTGGATACCGGCAAGCTGCAGTTGCCCGACGACCTTACTCAGGCCCAGGCCGAACAGGTCATGGCCGGGGCTCTGGTCAAAGCTGTGGAACAGGGCGTTCCCATGAATATCGCCATCGTGGACGCCGGGGGCAATCTCAAAGCTTTCTGTCGCATGGACGGCGCCTTTTTGGGCAGCATCGACGTGTCTATGGGCAAGGCCAAGACGGCCCGCTTGTTCAATATGTCCACCGCCGACTTGGGCGCCGCTTCGCAGCCCGGTCAGGAATTGTACGGCATTGAGGTGACCAACGGCGGGTTGGTTATCTTCGGCGGCGGCGAGCTGCTTAAAAATAAGGACGGCGTGATCATCGGCGCCATCGGCGTGAGCGGCGGCTCCGTGGCCGAGGACACCAACGTGGCCAAGGCCGGTGTGGCTGCTCTGAACAAGTAAACGCCGCCTCCGGTTAAAACGGCCCCCCATTTCCGAACGGAGTGGGGGGCTTTGTCGTCGGGGGCGGGCGTTATTTGAGCACGGCGCGCAACGCCCAACTAATAAACGGGCTCAGCAGCACCACCGTATACAAGCGCACCATCTGGAAGGCCATAACGGCCGGGGCGCTGTTGCCCATGTCGGCGGCCAGGCCGACCACGGCGTTAAGGCCGCCGGGACTGGTGGCGAGAATGGCGCTGGGGATGTCCATGCCCGTAGCCCGATACACCAGCCACGAACCCACGAATCCGGCGGCCAGCAGCAGGCCGGTGGTCACGGTCATGAGCGGCAGCATGGACTTGATTTCCAGTAAAATGGACGAGGTGAGCATGTTGCCCACTATGATCCCTATGCCTATTTGAGCTATGAGTTGAAAGTTGTGGGGCGTGGGCATGTCGCTCAGGCCGCTCAGTTTGGCGGCCATGGAGCCGAGAACCGCCCCCAGCATGCTGCCGCCCGGAATGCGCAGAACGTCAAAAAGCCAGCCGCCCGCCGCGCCGCAGACGATAAGCAACAAAAAGCCGGTGTTCATGGTACCCTCGGTGATGGAACGTTTCGCTCCGGCCAGCATAAAGCCGGGCGGGCGGCCAGGCAATGAGAGGCTTGATTGGCCGGTGCCGAAGTTCTACGATAACGCGGGACGCCTTCGGCGTCGCAAGCGCCGCCCCGCCTTTTTCAGCTGGAATGATGGTCAGGCGTCGCGCCGCCGGGATTATGGCCGAGAACGTTCGTGAGAGGCGACTGTCGGTCGCCTGGCCGGGCGTCCGGCCCGCGCGGGATGTTTGCGAACTCGCCGTGAACCGGGCGGCTGATCGTATCGTGGAAGCTTGACGTCCACTCCGAAAAAATGAAGTCGGACAGCGTCACCGGCCCTCAGGCGGAAGAAACGCCGTCCGATGTATCGTATCAACCAAAGAGACGCGGGACCGACAGTGCCCGGCCGTCGGCGTCGCAAGCGCCGCGAAGCGGGGGAGCGATCAAGGCAAAGGCGCGCGGGGCCGTGTTCGGAGAATCATCATGCCGTATCTCGGATGCCACCTGTCGGTGGCCAGAGGCTGGAAGCGCATGGGGGAGGACGCCTTGTCCATCGGGGCCGACGCCTTCCAGTTTTTTACCCGCAACCCGCGCGGCAGTCGGGCCAAAACTCTGACGCAGGAGGATGTGGACGGCTTGCGGCACATCTTGGCGGAAGGCGGGTTTGGCCTTGTGATGGGACACGCGTCTTATACGCTCAATCCCGCCGCCGCGGATCCCCTCCTGCGCGACTACGCTCGACGGGATATGGCCGACGATCTGCGGCGCATGGAAAACCTGCCGGGTAACCTGTATAATTTTCATCCCGGCGCGCACATGGGACGAGGCGTGCAGGAAGGCGCCCGGCTGGTGGCCGACATGCTTAACGCCGTCGTCGATCCGCAGCAGTCCACCATCGTCTTGCTGGAAACCATGACCGGCAAGGGGACGGAGCTGGGCGGGCGCTTTGAGGAACTGGCCGCCGTTCTTGAGCGTGTCCACGCGGCCGACAGGATCGGGGTATGCCTCGATACCTGCCACGTATACGATGCCGGGTACGATATTGTGAACGATCTTGACGGAGTATTGGATGAATTTGACCGGGTCGTCGGGTTGAATCGGCTGTACGCCGTACATCTCAACGACAGCAAGAATCCTTTGGGCAGTCGCCGGGACCGACACGAGATCATAGGCAAGGGGACCATAGGGTTCGACGCTCTGGTCCGCGTTCTGACCCATCCCAAATTGGCCTGTCTGCCCTTCATTCTCGAAACGCCGACCGACTTGAACGGGTACGGCGAGGAGATCAGGCAACTTCGTGAAGCCATCCACAGTGTATGAACGTAAGGAACGGGCGGCATGATCGTCAGCGCCAGCCGCCGCACGGACATTCCGGCCTTTTACGGCGAATGGTTCATGAACCGCCTGGCCGCCGGGCAGGTTTTGGTCCGCAACCCCCGCAATCCCCGCCGCGTCAGTCGAGTGCCCCTGAGTCGGGACCTGGTGGACTGCATCGTGTTCTGGACCAAAAATCCTGCTCCCATGCTGGAACGCCTGGCTGAACTTGAACGCGAAGGGTGGCCTTTTTATGTGCAATTCACGCTGACGCCCTACGGGGCCGACGTGGAAACCGGACTGCCGCCCAAAGAACGCCTGTTGGACGCTTTTTGTCGTCTGGCCGCGCTGGTGGGACCGGAGCGGGTGGTGTGGCGTTACGACCCGGTGGTCTTGAACGCCGAATACACGGCCGCGCGCCATGTTGAAGCCTTCGACGCCATGTCCCGTATCCTGGCCGGTCACACCCTCCGCTGCGTGTTCAGTTTTGTGGATTTGTACCGGCGCAATCGCAATTCCTTGCGCGGTGTGACGGACGGAGAAACGCCGGAAGAGGTCATGCGCGCCCTGGCCGGGCAACTGGCCGGATTGGCGGCGGCGCGCGGCCTCAGCCTGGCGGCCTGCACCGAGGAACTGGATTTGAGCGGGTGCGGGGTGGAGCGGGCCGCCTGCATCGACAAGGCCCTCATCGAGCGTATTGTGGGCTTTCCGTTGCAGGCGGGCAAGGACCCGAGCCAACGCAAAAGCTGTGGTTGCGTCGAAAGCGTCGACATCGGGGAATACGACACCTGCCCCTACGGCTGTCGCTACTGCTACGCCACTTCGGACGGCCGCAAGGTAGCGGCCAATGTACGCCGTCACGACCCGACTTCTCCCATTTTGGCGGGGAGGCCCGACGAGCGGGACACGATTACCGACCGTCGGGCACGGTCCCGCGTGGTGCGCCAGGGATCGTTGCTGTAGATTGCCCGCAGCGCGACTCCCGGCAGTGCGAAAAAACAAAAAATTCCGCCTCCGCCGAGGGTTGGGCGAAGGCGGGGGCAAAAGCGGCCGGCGACTTTTTCCGACTATATTCTGAGCATCCCTGAAGCAAGCAGGGGCGCCGTCTCGACACTCGCCGTGGGGGCGGAAGAAACTGGTGCCGGGGGCAGGGCGAGCCATTCCTTCCAGTAGCGCAGGGCTTTGAGAAACAGCATCAGTTCAGTTTCAAAGGACTCGTAGGAGGCGTCGTCGCGTATAACGATATGCAGCGTGAAAACATTGCGCGCGGCATCCAGTCCGATGCACGCCCCGCCGCTTTCCGCGCCGAGGCAATTGGCGGACAGCAGGCGGCCGTAAGCATCTTCCCTGCCCGAGGCGGAAGCCATATCCGCCATGACGTACAGAAGGTTTCCGGATTGCTCGAAGTCCACCGCGTCGTCGTCAAAAAGGATGCGGCAGGTTCCCGCTTCGCTCCATTGCAGAGCCATGCCAAGCTTAGCGCCGAGTTCGGCGACAAGTTCCCGTGTGTTCATATAGTCCCTCAATGCATGGCGCGCGGCGGAAAAGGCATCTTGAGCCGCGCGCCATGCGTGGTTTACTCCCGCGTCCCCGCCACGGAGATGATAACGGCCAGGGCCGAGGCCACCGAGGCGTATTCCGCCTGCAGCGCGGCCATTTCCGGCGTGTCGTGGCGTACGGAGCCCATGCGTTTCTGTATCTGGAGCATTTGCTCCTCGCCTTGGTCGATAAGCGTCCGCATGCGATCCGCCTGGGCCGCTATGGCGTCCCGAATGTCGGGATGGCGATCCAAAAAGGCTTCCCGCGCAAAACGGTTGATGGCCGAAAGTTCGTCGCTGCCCATGTCGCGGTATGCGGTCTCGTCAAAAATCATGTGGGCGTGTTCGTCAAGCTGAGCCCCAACCGTGCGGAACAGACCAAAAAGTTCCACATCCGTCAACTGTCCCTCCAGAAGGCCGGTCCGCAAGCCGGATGCCTTCATGCCGTCCGCGATGGCGACGCAAGAACGCAGAAAACCGGCCTTCTTCAGCGTGGGGTTGGTCAGCGCCTCGCTCCGCCAGCCCGCCGCCAGTTCCGGAGAAAGGCCGAGCTCTTCGATGGAGCTGAAAAGGCCCGCCTTGCCCGCCACGAAGTTGCTCACGATGCGCTGATAGCCCGCGCGGATATCATGGGTGGGAATGCCGCCTTCCGGTGTTTTGGCCGCATCAAGGCAAAGCTCGCGGAGGTCCTGTCGCAAGTAGGCGAATTTACCGCTGGCATCGACCTCTCGCGTGTCCAGGCGTTCGCGTACGTCCGCCTCCGGCAAGCCCGTCGCCCGGCTCAGAGAGGTGTAAATCTCCGCCATTCCCCATTCCATCGAAGTTCTGATATCGTTTTCCATGCGCAACAACGAGGCGGCTTCAGGAAGTCGGCTCAGAACGGTTTCAAGTTCGGCGCGGTTGTCCGCGCCGATGATGGCGTTTGTCAGCTCGGGGTGGCGCATCCGCAGAGCATAGGCCACGTAGGAAACGGCATCCGCGTCCGGGGGCAGCCCCATCTCCTGCGCCATTCCGGACAGCAGGCTTTTGAAGGCTCCATAAGCGGCCGCGGCCCGGGCGCTGGGCTCAAGCATCGCCGCCAAGTCGTCGGAAGTGATCGGAGAGGCGGAACCCCGCACCGAGGCGGACAACCGGCGGTAAACGGACTCTCTTGCCTCGGGCTCCAACGCGCTCAAGGCCTTGGTGAAGTCGCCGGCGGGCAGGCAGTCGGCTCCGAACTTCGCCCGCATGTCCGCAATGACGCGATCCAGCGCTCGGGCGTGGGCGGGGGACAGGCCCGGCCCGCCCATCGAGGCGGCCAGGCTTTCGTTATGTTCGGCGGCGGGACGGGGCAGGTCAATCAATATCAGTTGTCCGGCATCCGCGCCCTGACGCAGGAGCAGCCCCTGTTCCTGCAGGGCGGGATCGTCGCTGCCGCTCATATCCATACCCTGTATGCGTTCTTCGGAAACCATGTCCAAAAGGCGCTCCACCAGGTCGGGACGAGCCGCCAGAGCCTCCGTCAGGCCGGGCGCGGCGTCAAGCATGGCCTGCGCGGCATAAAAGCGGGCGTCGCTTTGACCGTCGCCGCCCAGTTTATCCCAGGCTTCAGGTCCGTAATGCCCGAGCAGTTTTTCATTAAGTTGCAGGGCCAGACTTTGCAGCAGGCCGAATATGTCCTGATCGGCAAACTCCCCGGCCGGAGCGTTCAGGGCCTCCAGCAGGCGGCTCGCGTCAACCCGGGAACCGACGGCGTGGAAGGCGGTAAACATGTCCTCTTTGTCCAGCGTACCGGAAGTCAGTGCTGCGTTTTTCCAGGCGTCCGCCATTCGGGCGGACAGCCCGAGCCCGTCCACCGAGGCGAAGAGCCGCGCCTTCTGGTGTACGAATTTATCCGCGAGTCGCCCGAATTCGGCGTCAAGAGCATCCCCGCGCGCCGGATTTTCTCCCGTGCGTATGTCTTTGGCAAGATAGTTGAACGAGTTTTCCAGCTTGGTAAAATCGACCTGCCGACGAACCACCGCCTCGCTCAGTCCCGTGGCCCGGGCCAGGCCCGTGACGGCGTTTTCGTGGGCCTGCGTCCGCGCTTCGTTCATGGCGTGGTCCACCTGAACATATTCCCTGATGCGCGGCATGGCTTCCTCAAGCAGCGCGTCGGCGGCGGCCCGATCCGCGCAGCCCGGCAGAGCGGCGGCCAATTCGGGCTCGCTTTTCAGCACATGGTCCAGAAGCAAACCCGCGTCTGCGTCGGCATAGCCGATCTCCGCGCAAGAGGCGTCGAGGCGGGCCTTCAGAGTTCGTCCGGCCATCATCGGCGCGCCCTGGTCCACCAGCAATCCGCGCAGACTTTCGGGAGAAATTTCGTCCGAAGCGGCGCGCATGCTGTCCGCGACGGACCTGATCAGCGCGTCGCGGCCGGGCAGATTTTCCAGCGATAGCCCTTCGGGCACGATATCCGCGCCGAAACGGGCGCGCAGCTCGTCAACGGCTTCGCCCAGCGCCGCCCGATACGCGGGAGGCAGCGTGCCCCGGCGCAACCCGTCCGCCAGACTTGCGTTGAACGCGTCGGCCCTCGGCCCGGCCTGGGGAATGTTCGCCCCGGTCACGCGGGGGGCGGGCGCCGCCTCCGCGCGGGCGTGATGGACCAGGGCGCGTACGCCTTCGGAAATACCGAGAGTAAAGATGCCCAGAAGCACGCGTCCCGCCACGGCTCCGGCGGACGGCCGCGCCCCTCGCAGTTCGGCGGGGACATCCGCTCCCGCCCGGGGAGCGACCTCCCCCACCTGATGCTGTTGGACGCCAGGCCCGCCGACTTGGTTGATTTGCGACATACTTTGCTTCCTTGCTGCTGTTTTCAACGAACCGTTATAGAGAGCCTGTTACGGGGCGGCTGTGTGTCCGGGCGGCGAATTTGCCGCCTGTCCGTGTCTGTGCGGAAAATTTTCACGTTTTCCCCAGGTAGCAGTTTTTTATGACGATGAACACGCCAAGAAAGTTGGCGCAAAAGCGGATTGTTCTACCACGTTGTATATAAAAGCAAGATATATGCCAAGATGCCCCGGTCGGAAAAGCGACCGGACCATTTCGGCAATGAAGGGGGACGGGGATACCGCCGCGGAAATATCGATAAGCAGGCTTGAGGGAGACGCGCCGGAAGCAGGCCGGGGCGTCCGCCGATTGTGCCGTCGGAGGAAATGCTAGCGAAGCTGGCTGTCTTTGTTGGCTTTGCGGTTGTATAAACTGACGGCATTCTGCTCCTTGTCCCGTTCCTCCTGGCAGGCGACGCACAGGCGCACGCCCGGCAGCGCCCGGCGGCGCGCTTCGGGGATAGGGTCGCCGCATTCCTCGCACCGCTCCGGACTTTCGCCGCTGGGCAGACAACTGCGGGCGCGTTTGATTTCGTCTTCAATGGAGTCCCTGATTTGATCATGGACGGCGCCGTCGCCGGTCCAGCCGATAGCCATGTCCGCCTCCTGTGTTTCTTTCAGAATAGCGTCCCGGCCCGCATCGTCAAGTTCGCCTGCGGCAGGCGGATTTGAATATCCGCCCGAACCCGGTTAGAAGTCGTTTCATGCAAGGCTTCCATCGTCGGGCGAAAGTCTGACGCTATGTCATCAAGCCGGACGCGGCGGAGGGCGTATGCGTACCGTATTGTTGTTGGGCGTGGCCGGAGCCCTGGGGAGCATGGCTCGTTACGGGCTGTCGGCTTTGGTCGGGCACTGGACGGGCAACGCGTTCCCGTGGGGAATTTTTGTCGTCAATGTATTCGGCTGTTTTTTGTTCGGCGTGATATGGGCGGGGCTGAGCGTGTTTCACCTGTTGGACGACGCGGCCCGCATCGTGCTCCTGACCGGTTTTATGGGGGCGTTCACCACCTTTTCCACCTTTCTGTTCGACTCGGACGTCATGCTTCGTAATGGCGACTGGGGCGCGCTGGCCCTCAACCTGGTCGGACAAATCGTTCTGGGGCTGGCGGCTCTGCGGGCGGGCGCGGCCCTGGCGATGCGCCTGGTTTGATCCTTCGATTCTTCCGCGTTTGTCAATTTTCCGTATCCTCGGCCGCGCTTTCCGCTCCTTGCGTTTCTTTGTCCGGCGGCGGGCACGCGCACGCATCCAGGGTGCGGGCGATTTTGTCCATGTTGAGACTGCGGGCCATGGCGTCAAAAATGTCGCGGTAGGCTCCGTTCCCGGCGTACAGTTCGTCGTGCGTGCCGGATTCGACAATGCGCCCCTCGCGCATGACGTAGATGCGGTCGGCGTCGATGATCTGCGAAATGCTGTGCGAGATGATGACCACGGTCCGGTCTTTTTTGATGGCGTCCAGGCTGTTCTTGATCTGCTCGGTGGCCACGGCGTCCAGGCTGGCCGTGGGTTCGTCCAGAAAAATGATGGACGGGTTTTTCAGGAACATGCGGGCGATGGCGATTTTCTGCTGCTGGCCGCCGGACAGGTCCTGGGCCGGGGTATCGTAACCCAGGGGCAGGGCCTCGATCTGCTCATGGATAAAGGACTTGCGGGCTGCTTCCAGAACTTCCTCGCGAGTGGCTTCGGGCTTGCCGTAGCGGATGTTTTCCTCCACCGTGCCGTTGAAGATGTGGTTTTTCTGGAGTACCAGGCCGATGTGGCCGCGTACGAAGGCTGTGTCGTAGTCGGCCAGAGGCACGCCGTCCAGCAACAGTGCGCCGGAATCGGGTTGGTAGAATTTGTCCAGCAGGTTGATAAGCGTGCTTTTGCCCGCGCCGGACAGGCCCACCAGGGCGGTAATACGCCCGGCGGGAATATCCATGTCGATATCCTTGAGGGTGGGAAGGCTGTTGCCCGGATAGGTGAAACGCACGCCGCGCAGGGTGAAATCGCCGCGCAGCGAGTCCGGTCGGTAGCCGCCCGAACGCTCGACCTGATGGTCGGCGGACAGAATGTCGAAAAAGCCCTCGGCATAGATCAGAGCGTCGTTCATCTGGTCGTACAGCAGGTGCAGGCGACGGATGGGGGCCGTGACGTTGCTGTACAGCAAGATGTGAAACATGATGGCGCCTATGGTCATGCGTCCGGTGAGCACGAACCAGGTGGTAAGCAGGATGATGGCCACCACGCCTATTTGCTCGATAAAGGTCTTGAGCCCGTCGAACACGAAGCTGGTGGTGCGGATGCTCATCTGCGCGGCGGTCAGGCCGGTTTGCAGCTCCATCTGCCGATTTTCCTCAATGTCCTCGCGCAGGAAGGATTTGATGACCGGCATGGATTCCACGATGCTCAGAATCCCCTGGCTTTTGTTCTCGCGCAGTTTTTTGATGGTGCGGCGCGCCCGGGTCAGACGGCGGGCCTGCACGCGGCTGACCCAGTAATAGATGGGCACGGTGACAAAGCCCACCAACCCTACCCAGACGTTGGCGTGGAACATCATGAGCAGGGCGACGGCGGCGTTGGCGAACAGGGGCAGAATATCGATAAAAAAGTTTTGAACCAGACGGGCCAGACTTTCTATACCCCGATCGATGCGGGTCTGGAGTTTGCCGGGTTGGTTGGCGTCGGTGGCGTAGAAGGCCAGTTTGAAGGCCAGAATTTTGGCAATGACGGTTTGGGCCAGGTCGCGGGCCAGCTCGATACGCAGTTTTTCGCCGTAATACTTTTGCCCGAACTGCAAAAAGACGTTGATGATTTCCTTGCCGAGGAGGATCGCGGCGATGGCGATCAGCACCTCGCGGCCGTCCAGCAGGCTTTTGTGTTCGGCCAGAAGCTTGCTGACGGCGTCCACCGCATAGCGCAGAACCCAGGCGTTGACCTGAGCGGTGAGAGAGCCGACAAAGGTCAGGAGCAGGGCCACCGCGATGAGCGGACGGTAGGGACGGGCAAAAGGGCGGATATGGTGGAAAAGCTGCGGCAGGGTCATGACCGGAACCGTCGGAAAAGTATGTGTTCGAGCCATTGTTCCGAGCACCCGGCCCGGAGACAAGTATTTTTGCCCTTAACCGCCGGAGGCGCGAGCGTAGCGAGCCTTGAGACCGACCTGTCGGGCGGCCCCGCAGGGGCCGTGCCCGTTGCCGGGCAAAGCGGGGCCTACGGGCATCGAGAGCAGATATGACGCTCCCTGCCGCCTGGAAGGCGGCATGGTGGGGGCGGGCAGTGGACCAAGGTCGCGCAAAGTGGCGTGTTCACAAGCCTCTGGTTTGTGAACACGCGCTTCTGCCGGTGTTGGTCGGAGCCTGCCTTTCGCCGGGCTGGAAGCCCGGCTTGGCTTAAAGACAGGGGAGTCTGAGGGGGCGAGCGGCCCTCTCGGCGTTTTACACAAACAACTCCGGTTCACGCCGGGCGGCGCATTTTTCGGCAAATACGGCGCTCATGGCTTCGTATTGGGGGCCGCGCCAGGCTTGGGCTCCGGTGGGGCAGACCTGGATACAGGCCGCGCAGCCCATGCACAGATTCATGTCGCGGACCACGGCGGCGTCGGTCGGCCCGCTCACGGACAGCGCGTTTACCGGGCAAATGTCCACGCACGCGCCGCACTGGATGCACTCGGTGTGATCCACATCGGGGCGCGGACCGCCCGGTTTGAGTTCCTTGTACGGGGTGTTTCCCTTAACCGTGACGTTAAGATCCCTGGACAGGGCACCCATGTCCGCCAGCCGAGCCGCACAGCGCCGGGCGAACTCCTCGGCCACGCGCTCGTCGTCGGCGTCGGGGCGATCGGCCGCCACCCGGGGGAATACCGAGTGACGGGATACGAACGCGGCCGCGCCCGTCACCACAAAACCGCTGCCGCCCAGGGCGTTGCGCAGTTCCAACAGCGCGTCGTCGTAATCGCGGTTGCCGTAGACCGCCACGGCCAGGGCCGGGCTATGGCGACCCTTGAAGCGGCGCAACAGAGGCAGGCAATGCGGGGGAATGCGCCCGGCATACACCGGCATGCCCGCCACCAGCAGGCTGTCGGGGGACAGCACAAGGTCCTGCGCCGGAGGGCGGTTCAACAGATCGTGCGCAACGGCGGGCTTGCCGTCCGGCGTGGCCTTTTGCAGTGCGCGGCCTATCCATTCCACGATGCGGCGCGTACCGCCGGTGGGGCTGAAATAGACTAGTTCCACAGAGTTGAAGCGCATGAGGTTCTCCTTGCTCGCAGTCTTTTCACGCTCATCGCCCATAATGACCCAAGCACCGACCATGTCAAGACGGGAGGGCGCCGGAGATATTCGCTGCCCGAGGCCGTAGGCGACCCCTGAATCCGTAGTCGCGAAGCGCGTCCGCGTCGCCGGACGCGCCTCTCAACATTGTTCATGACAATCAGCTTGTATTTGGGATTTGATAGTTGGATGCGTCTGCCCCGACGGACGGGGACCGCGCCCTTATCGCAGCGGTCCGGACGCTGCAGAGCGCTGTTTATTCGCTGCGGGCCAATCGGGCGCCGGAACACAGAGCTATGGAAAGTTTGTGGAGTAAAATTCCCCCGGCCGTGTGGCGACCGGGGGAACGAGGGCGGCACGGAGCCGTCCGTGTCGACCTGTCAGGGCGCGCAGCTCTATGCCGCGATGGTTTTGGTCTTCGGTTCGCGGTCCCACACCCGATGCCGGCTCATGGCCTGAAGAAATGGCTTCATAAGCTTTTTGGCGTCGTCGGCCGTCAACAGGCCTGCGTCCGTATCGTCTTCAGGCAGCCCGGCCGCCGTCAGCATACGCTCGGCCCGCCCCGCCAGGCCGATGGCTTTAAGGTGTTTGTACGCCTGACGCAGATAATAGGT
This sequence comes from uncultured Desulfovibrio sp., assembly GCA_900541395.1. GTDB lineage: Bacteria > Desulfobacterota > Desulfovibrionia > Desulfovibrionales > Desulfovibrionaceae > Mailhella > Mailhella merdigallinarum. The sequence goes on along the minus strand of UQJT01000048.1, from coordinate 1,928 downwards.
GGCGTTGCCGTCGTTCATCAGCGTTTCCACGCTTTGTTCGCCGTCGGGCACAAGGACCGCGTCCACCAGTACCGAAGGATTGCCTTCGATGGTTCCGTCGGGCTTCAGTTCCTTGCCTTCCTCGGTTTTAATCATGCCCGGGCGGGGCGCGAAAATTTGCGGATGAACGCCTTCGGCTTCCAGGGCTTCGCAGATGGCGTCCACGGATTTGCCGCTTACGCCGTCGGCCACCAGCAGTGCCGCCCGGCGGGATTTGAGGACCTGGTTGCCGTTGGCGTACAGGCTCAGGCTCGGGTCTTTGTCCAGGCCGTTGACCGGCTTCGGCAGTTCGCGCGACAACTGTTCCTCGCTCAGGGCTATGCCGAGGCCTTCGGCCACGCTCCGGGCCAGGTCGGAGTCTATGCGGGTCAGCAGATCCACCACCCGCTCGCGGATGTAGGGACGCATCACCTTGCCCAGTTCAAAACAAAAAGCGTGGATGATGTGTTGCCGTTCGGGCGGCGTCTGGCTCAGCCAGAACAGGCGCGGCTGGGAATAGTAGTCCGCGAAGCCGGGGCTGCGTCGGCGTTCTTTTCTGCCCTCGACCGGCGCGGGGTAGGTGGCGAATCCGCCGTCCTTTTCGGCCGGCGGCGTTTCACGCGGCCAGTTGCCGCTGATGGAATTGGGTTCGTAGTTGGCGGCGTCGGCGTCGATCTGAGAACGGAAAAAGCCGTCGCGCTGCTGGTTGCGCACCGGGGCCAGAGGCTTGTTGATGGGGATTTCGTTGAAGTTGGCCGTGCCCAGGCGGTGGCGCTGAGTGTCCACATAGGAAAACACGCGGCCCAGCAACAGGGGGTCTTCGGAAAAATCGATGCCGGGCACGATGTTGGCCGGGCAAAAGGCCGCCTGCTCGGTTTCGGCAAAGAAGTTGTCGGGATTGCGGTCCAGCACCATGCGCCCCACGATTTGCACCGGCACCAGGGCTTCGGGGATGAGTTTGGTGGCGTCCAGGATGTCGAAGTCGAACTTGTCGGCGTCTTCTTCGGCCACGATTTGCAGACCCAGTTCAAACGTGGGGTAATCCCCGGCCTCAATGCCTTGCCATAGGTCTTTGCGCAGAAAGTCCGGGTCGCGGCCGGTAAGTATCTGAGCTTCGTCCCAGATCAGCGACGAAGTGCCGTATGCCGGTTTCCAGTGAAAGCGCGCAAAGCAGCTTTGCCCCTTGTCGTTGACCAGGCGATAGGTGTGTATGCCGAAGCCCTCAATAGTGCGGAAACTGCGGGGAATGCCCCGGTCCGACATATGCCACATGACGTTGTGCAGGGTTTCGGGCTGGAGGGACACGTAGTCCCAGAAGGTGTCGTGGGCGCTCTGGCCTTGGGGTACTTCGGTGTTGGGCTCGGGCTTTACCGCGTGGATGAGGTCCGGAAATTTGATGGCGTCCTGGATGAAGAATACCGGGGTATCGTTGCCCACCAGGTCGAAGTTGCCCTCGCTGGTGTAGAATTTGGTGGCAAAGCCGCGGATGTCGCGCACGGTGTCGGCCGAGCCCCGGAAGCCCTGCACGTTGGAAAAGCGTACGAATACGGGCGTCTTGACCTGCGGGTCGCGTAAAAAGGCGGCTTTGGTGTACTTGGCCTGGGATTCGTAAACCTGAAAATAGCCGTGCGCGCCCGAACCGCGGGCGTGCACCACGCGTTCCGGAATACGTTCGCGGTCGAAGTGGGCCAACTTGTCGTTGAAATGGAAGTCCTCCAGCAGCGAGGGCCCGCGCGCCCCGGCTTTGAGCGTGTTCTGGTTGTCCGAAATTTTGACGCCCTCGGTGGTGGTCATCCCGAAGCCCTCGCCCGTGGCGCGGAACTGGTCGAGCTGTTCCAGCTTGGCGTTCATGGTATCCGGGGCTTTCATGGAGCCGGCGGCCGGGGGTTCGGCATTGGGGCGCGTGGGGC
>UQJT01000047.1 GCA_900541395.1 uncultured Desulfovibrio sp. | reverse complement strand
GCAAAGCCGCGACCTGCTCCTGATTTTCGGAGCTGCCGACTTTATCGGCAGCCTCAGGGGCGCCTCAGGCGCCTCTCAGACCGATGACAAACCCCACCTTACGGGGTTTGCGCCGTCTAAGCCGCAAAGCGGCTTGACGGAAAGGCACGAAAATCAGCCGCTTACGGCGCGGCAAAGCCGCGACCTGCTCCTGATTTTCGGAGCTGCCGACTTTATCGGCAGCCTCAGGGGCGCCTCAGGCGCCCCTGATTATCATATCGTCAAGACTTTCGCTTGGTTACAAATGCCTTTGGCAGACCGCCGACGGCATTGTTCGTGGCATGGCCGAGGCGGACCACGGGCTTGAGCCCGGAGTCATCATGCGCCCCCTCCCACGGACCCGGGCGCACCAAAGGAGACGATATGCTCAAACACGCTCTTTATTCCTGCGCCGCCGCGCTGCTCGTCTGCGCGGCCCTGCTCGCGCCCCGGCACGCCTTCGCCGCGGACGCCACGCCGGTCGGTTCGCTCAACGGCTATGCGTGGATGGATTCGGACAACTCCAACAAACTCAGCTTCCTGCTCGGCGTGGAAACCGCCATCGCCATGGAAATGGCTCTGTCCCAGGAACAGCAGAAGGTCACCGGCAAGCCCGTGCCCCTGTCGCCGTTCCAGCAAGGCTGGATGGCCGCGTTTGACAACACGCCGCGTCAGACCATCGCGGACCGCATCGACGCTTTTTATGTCGCCAACCCGTCTCAGAAAAACCGTCATGTCTTCGACGTGCTCTGGGAACAAATGATCGTTCCGGCGTTTCCCGCCAGGAGGTAATTCCATGACCTTCCGTCACGGCCTCACGGCCGCATCCCTGACCGTGGTTCTCGCCCTCGGCAGCGTGGGCTGCACCAACCTCAACAAAACCCAGTCCGGCGCGCTCAGCGGCGGTGCCATCGGCGCCCTGGGCGGCGCGGGCATTTCCGCCATCGCGGGCGGCAGCGCCGGTGTGGGCGCTCTTATCGGCGGCGGCCTCGGCGCCCTGGCCGGCGGCGTCTACGGCCACAACAAGTAACGAAGAATGCGATGAGGGAAGGGGGAAACTTTGAAAAAGTTTCCCCCTTGCGTTCCCCGTCCTACCCGCCCAAGGTCGCAAACGATTCCACATCCATGCAGAAGGCGATGCCGATACCCGGCTGCGCCAGACAGGGCACGCTCTTGACGGCATTGAGGATGGTCGGACTCTGTTCCTTGGGCACCAGGATCAGAATCAATTCCTTTTCCGGCACGATGGTAATACCGAAGAACTTGACGTCTTCCTCCCTGCCCGTGCCTCGCGCGTTGATTACGGTGCCGCCGGGGGCCCCGGCCTTGCGCGCGGCGGCCATGATATCATCGGCATATCCCGCGTTGACGATGACGGAAATCAGTTCGTGGGTGGCGCTTTCGCTCATGATGTCGCTCCCGACTTTAGGATGAGGGGTAGAAACGCCGGACGGCACGTCCCGGCCGCCGGCTTCCGCTTCGGGCTCCGACGACATCCAGGGCACGTGCCGCAGCATGCCGCCCACGTCGATCCGGAACACGATGCCGTGGCTTTTGCGCAGATGACCGGCGGACCTCAGGGCCTCCATGACGGGACCGGCCGCTTCCCTCGCCGTCAGCGTCAGCAGCACGTCCTTTCCCACATCGTCCAGCCCCAACAGATGCAGCAGCCGATTATCCGCCGTGCCCCGGCCGAGCAGGATGGTTCCGCCCCGGGCGCCCGCGCCTTTGGCCACCGTCATGGCGGCCTCGCCCCGCCCCCGGTCCACAATGGTCACCAGCAACTTGGCGGGCGCGTAAATGGTTTGCATGACGGCGCTCATGACCGTTCCTCCACGGCCTCGCTCGCGGCCGGTTTTTCCCGCGTCCGCCCGACACGCTTCAACGCGGCCTGTTCTTTGCGGTGAAAAAGAATGCCAAGGACCTGGATGGCAATAAGCGGCGTCATGGCGATCATGGCGATAACGCCGAAAGCGTCGGTAATGGGATTGCCGCCCAGCGCCCCGGACGCGCCCAGAGTAAAGGCCAGAATAAAGGTGGACGCCATGGGCCCCGAAGCCACGCCGCCGGAATCGAAGGCGATGGCCGTGAACATCTGCGGGCAGAACAAGGTCAGGGAAAGAGCCAAGGCGTATCCGGGAATGAGAAACCACCAGATGCTGGCCCCGGTGCTCACCCGGAACATGGCGATGGCCACGGCCACCCCCACGCCAAGCGACAGGGTGCCCAGCATCAGGCGCTTGCGGATATGACCGCCCGAGACCTGCTCCACCTGATCGGTGAGCACCCACACGGCCGGTTCGGCGCATACCACCACCATGCCTGTAAGCAGGCCCACGGGAATCAGCAAACACCGGAACTCGGCGGCAAGAAGCCCGCCCAGAACCGTGCCCGCGGGCATGAATCCGCCTTTGACGCCCACAAAGAAGCAGATCAGCCCGATAAAGGTATAGATAAGGCCCCGGATCATGCGCCCCACCCCGGCCGGGGGCATGTGCAGCAGAAAAAGCTGAAACAAAATGAACAGCACCACCAGCGGTCCCAGGGCGGTGACCACTTCGCGGGTCACTTCCGGCAGCAGATGCAAAAAATGCTCGAGCAGGGTACGCGTGACGGAGGCGGAGGCGTCTGCGGCCTGGCCGCCGCTGCCGGAAAACAACATGCCCATGATAAGCACGGCCATGACCGGCCCGATGGAAGCCAGCCCCACAAAACCGAAGCTGTCGTCGGCCGCCCGGCCGCCGCGCACGGCGGCCACGCCCACCCCCAGAGCCATGATGAACGGCACCGTCATGGGGCCCGTGGTGGCCCCTCCCGCGTCAAAACCGATGCCCACAAAGGCCGGTTCCGTCAGCGCGGCGCAGACGAACACCAAAAGGTAGAATACGACCAGAAGCAGGCGCAGAGACACTTGCAGGATAATGCGGCCCATAGCCACGGCCACGAACAGGCCCACGCCCACGGCGATCATGGACACCAGCGTCATGGGCCTGATGCCGGGGTCCACTCCGGCCACCTGCGCCGCCAGCACCCATACGTCCGGCTCGGCCACGGTAATGAAAAACCCCACCAAAAATCCCACAACCAGCATGAGGGGCAAATTCCGGCGCGAGGTCAGAGCCGAGCCGGTCTTCTGCCCCACGGGCAATACGCCCACCTCCGCCCCCACCAGGAATATGCTGAGTCCCAGGATGAGCAGAACGCCCCCCACCAAAAATTGGGGAAAGGCCGGGCCCAGCGGAGCCACGGTCAGGTGCAGGACCAGCACCAGCAACATGACGGGAAGGACGGAAATCAGGGATTCTTTCAGCTTTTCCAGAAAAAGCATACGCGCCGTTCTCCTTGCGGACAGGATATGTGGACGGCATGCCCCGCGCGGCGCAAGCGCAATCCCGAAGCCCGCGGCGTCCCCGCCGGGAAACGGATGCCACACGCGAACAGGCGACGACGCGTTTATGTCGGCAACATCCGGACATCAAGGCTCGGGCGGAACTCTTTTCCACTATGCGGCAGTATAGAGTATATAACGTAAAAGTCAAATTAAATCACGCGATGCCATATCAATATCCCCTTTCCCCGCAAAAGCGACCGTCAGCAACGGTTTTCCTCGGCCTGTTGTTCCAGCGCGTCGCGATCCTGCGTGCTCAGCACCAGCCTGTCTCCCACCCGCAATTCCGTCGCGCCGTTGGGGATGATCACGTCCCGGTTCCGCTTGAGCATGACCACCAGGGTTCCTTCAAGAAACACGGCGTCGCGCAATCGTTTTCCGGCCAGAGGGCTGCACGCCTCTATCTTCAACTCCACCAGTTCCGAAGGCAGTTCCTCTTCGTAATCGGTGAAGGTTTTCAGGACGGATTCGCCGTTTTCCACCAGGTTCAACCGTTTGGCGATCCGGGGAATGAGCGTGCCCTGGATCACGATGGACAGCAGGCAGAGAATGAACACCAGATGAAAAAGATCGTGTTCCAAAAGGGGATGATAGGTCACGGCGTAGATGGCGAACACAATGGAAGCCGCCCCGCGCAATCCCACCCAGGAAACCAGGACTTGCTGTTTCACCGGCGTCCGGAACCAGGATAAAATGGCGAAGGTGGCCACGGGGCGGGCCACCAACAGCACAAACAAAAAAAGCAGCGTCCCCGGCACCGCCACCTCGGGCAAACGGGACGGAAAGGCCAGCAGGCCCAGGGTGAAAAACAGAGCGATCTGCATCAGCCACGACAGACCGTCGAAAAAGGGAACCAATGACTTCTTGCGGGGGATATGGCTGTTGCCCAGAATGATCCCGGCCACGTACACGCACAAATACCCGTTGCCGCCGACGGATTCGCTCAGGGCATAGGCCAGCAGCGCCACCGCCGCGATAAGGATGGAATACAGGCCTTCAATCTCCAGATCCACCCGGCGCAGCAGAGCCGAAGTGCCCAGTCCCAGCAGCGCCCCCAGTCCCAGCCCCACTCCCACCTGGAGCGCGATCATAAGCCCCAGATGGGTATCGCCGCCTTGTCCCATCAGACGCAGGACAATCAGCGTCAGCATATAGGCCGTGGGGTCGTTGCTCCCGCTCTCCACCTCCAGGAGCGAAGCCAGCCCTCCCTTGAGGTTCAGCTTGCGGGAACGCAGAATGGCGAATACCGAGGCCGCGTCCGTGGACGAGATCACCGCTCCGATAAGCATGCCCTGCCACAGGTCGCAGTTCAGCAACCAGGAACAGAACAGCCCGGTCAGCGCAGCCGTGATCACCACACCCAGCGATGCCATCCATACGGCCTGGGCCGCCACCGGCCGGGCGTGCTTCCAACTTGTGCCGAATCCACCGTAAAAGATGATGAAGATAAGGCCGACGGAGCATATCCGGCGCGCCGTTTCGTAGTCGTCGAAATAGACGCCGCCCGGCCCGTCCGAGCCGAACAACATGCCCATCACCAGAAAAATGAGCAGCGTGGGCACCCCATAGCGGTACAACAGTTTGCTGGACGTGACGCTCACCAATAAAATGATGGCGAGCAGAAGCAGAATGTGGTTCACCCGCTGTCTCCCGAACCGCACTCCCCGACGACACAGGGCAGACGCTTCTAGAACTCATTTCACAATTCGGCTCAAGGGCTGACTTGTGAAGATCATTCGCCAAAAAGCGTGGTTTTTGGCTCATTCACGGCGCTTTTCGCACCGCGCCGGACTCTCGTCCGGCACTGGAAGTCATTTCATACGAATCATGAAATGACTTCCAAACATTAAATCCAATAATACTAGGTGATTGACATGAACAATGTTGAGAGCCGCTCCGGCGGCGCAGCCGCGCTTCGCGACTCCGGATTCGGGGGTCGCCCGACGCTTCGGACGCTGCTGTCGCAGTGTCGTCAGGACATACACACAACATGCGTCCGCCGTGCCCGACGATGCACCTTGTGGTAGCACGATACGCGGGCCGACTGTCAAGAAACATAACATCCGAAGCATCTCTCCGCGCCCGAATAATCATGGGAATGCGGAGCCGGAGACCGCCCGTCCGTTTCCGACGCATCCGAATCACGGGAAATCCGCGGGTGGAAACGCCGCCGTCAGCGTTTTTTGCGGGGGTATTGGGAGCCGGTCACGTAAAACGTGTTTTCCACCGCGAACAGGGCGTGGGGGTCGATGGAGTATACCATGTCCTCCAGATAACGCAGGGCGAAGTTGTTGGTGATGGTCATCACCACTTCCTTGGGTTCGTGGCTGTAGCCGCCGTAGGCGGGCAGAATGGTGGCCCGACCCGCGTTGTCGAGAATGGCGTTGCAGATTTCCTGCCCTTTGCCGGTGACGATGAACACCATCTTGCGCTGGTTGAACAGGCGCACCACGTAGTCTGTGGTATTGGCCGCGATGAACACCTCGATCAGCGAGACCATGACCAGATCGAGGGAAATAGTGCTGATGCTGCCCAGAAACAACACGGCGTTGAACGCCAGCGAGACGCGCCCCACCGGAATGTTCCATTTCTGGTTCAGGTACACGCCCACCAGGTCCGTCCCGCCGCTCGACCCCAAGGAACGCAGCATGATGCCGCTGCCCGTGCCCACCAGGACGCCGGTCAGAATAGCGGCGTACAGCGAGTTCTGCACCGGCGCGCTGACGTGGTTCATAACCTGACCCCAGGCGAAAATGGCGAACGTTCCGTACAGGGTATACAGCACGAAACGTTTGCTGACATGGTACCAGTTGAACAGCAGCAAAGGCAGATTGATGAGCAGGTTCCAGACCGGCGCGCTCAAAAGGCCGGTGCGGTACTGGATGAGCAGCCCGAGCCCGAGCGCTCCTCCGGTCAGGAAGCCGTGGTGCGAAGCCACGGCCTGCACCCCGTAGGCGATGAACGCCGCCCCGGCCGTCAGCAGCCACAAATTCCACAAAGGATGCATGCTCAGCTTGCGGTAGGACGGCAGGGTGAACGAAAAACGGGGAATGCGGGGCATGGCCATAATGATAATCCAAACAGCCTTTTCAGCTTGGTGCGCGGGCGGGGAAACCTGTTTCGGCGGCCGCTCGCGCAGCCGCCCGTCATGACCGGACGCAAACGTAATTGTCCGGCGCTGTCAAGTCGGGAAACGAGCATCTCCCGGACTGACGACAAACCCCGCGTTGCGGCGTTCACACCGACGACGGAGGTCGAGCTTCCGGGCTGAAGTCATGAAACACTGTCGATTGACGGCATAATCAAGCCTCAATCCGTTCCCGAGTTTTAGGGCTGCCGATTTTATCGGCAACCTCGTCTCCCTCCTCCGGGGGAAAGTTATACCCCACAGCCGGAACGTTCTAATGCAGCATGCCCCACATCATGTCCACCGCGGTGACGTATAAAAATACGGCGAACACCTTGCGCAGGGTGGGCACGGGCAGAGCGTGGGCCAGTCGCGCCCCCAGGGGCGCGAAGAACACGCTGGTGCAGGCTATGCCCAGGGTGGCGGGCAAGCTGACGTACCCCAGAGACCAGGCGGGCAGCAGCGGATTGCCCCAGCCGGACACCACGAATCCGAAGGTCCCCGCCACGGCGATGGGCCAGGCCACGGCCGAGGAGGTGCCTACCGCCTTGTGCATATCCACGCCGCACCAGCGCAGAAAGGGCACGGTCAGACTGCCGCCGCCCAGCCCCACCAGGCTGGACACTCCGCCGATGATCAGGCCCGCCCCGGCCAGGGCGGACGCGCCGGGCGCAAAGCCCCGTGATTTGGGGTACAGGTCCAGCAGCATCTGGGTGGCGATGCACACCAAAAACACTACAAAAAAGGCGCGCAGGCCAAAGCCGGGGATATATGCCGCCCCGAAAGAGCCGATCAGGGTGCCCGCCACGATGCCCGGCGCCAACCCGCGCACGAAACGCCATTCCACCGAACCTCGGCGCGCATGGGACCGGGCGCTGGACACGGACGTGAACAGAATGCTGGACAGCGAGGTGGCCACGGCCACGTGCATGGCCACATCCGGCGACATGACGCCCTGAACGGTAAAGATGAACGTCAGCAGCGGCACCACCACCAGGCCGCCGCCGATACCCAGCAAGCCGGAAAAAAATCCGGCCGCCGCGCCGCACAACAGATAAAGAACGACGATCAGCATCTCAGGCGTCGTCCCCGCAGGCCAGCAAGCGGAGCCCGGCGGACGCCACGTCCGGACAGGCGGTCAGGGTCATGGCCGACAGCAGCGAGGCCTTCAGGTCTTCGACGTAGGCCGCCACGCCCTCGGTCAGGCCGCCCACGGCCGCGATGGAAAAAGGCCGCCCGATAAGCACGGCCGCCGCGCCCAGGGCCAGCATCTTGAGCACGTCCGCGCCGTCGCGCACGCCGCCGTCGACCAGCACCGGCACCCGGCCGCGCACAAAGGCCGCCACGCGCGGCAGCGCCTCGGCCGTGCCCGGCGTGTGATCCAGCACCCGGCCGCCGTGGTTGGACACCACCAGCGCGTCCACCCCGGCATCCAGCGCCACTTCCGCGTCGGCCACGGTCATCACGCCCTTAATCAGGAACTTCGCGCCGCCACGGTGCACGCGTTCCGCCACGGCCGCCAGTTCGGCGGGTGTTTTGGGCGATACCGGCCGCCCCTGCTTGCGCAGGGTGACAAGGCCCGCCGCGTCCACGTCCATGCCGACCACCGCGCACCCCGTGGCCAGGGCCTTGTCCAGCTTGACGTTCAGTTCGTCGCCGTCCCAGGGCTTCACAAAGGGTATGCCCCAACCGCCCGCCTTGTGGATGGCGGCAAAGGCCGCCTCGTGGATGAAGTCGCCCACGCCGTCGCCGCCGCAGCCCACGATGCCCGCCGCGCGCGAGCCCTCGATGACGGCCTCGGCGTACTGCTCCTCGGTCACGCCGTCGCCGCCCATGTTGAAGGACACGCCCCCGATGGGCGCGGCCAGCACGGGCAGGGCCAGCTTCAGCCCCAGAAGCTCGGTCTCCGTGCGGGGCGTCACCACCCCGTGCAGACAGCGCATGGCAAAGCGCACCCGGCGCAACGCCTCCACATTGGCCCGGAACGCCGCTCCGGTGCCCAGTCCGCCCATGCCCGGCACTTCGCCCGCGCAAGCCCGGCCGTCGCACTGCGGACATACCCGGCAATATCCCTTCATGCGCTCCCGCGCCTTTTCTCTGATGCTCGCATCCATGCCTTCTCTCCTTAGCGCGCTGAGCGCGGTGACAAAACTCCTGGGGAGGCTCTGCCTCCCCATACCCCTCCGGCAGGGAACTGCATCCCCTGCACCCCCATCAGGCCGCGTCGGCTTTGAACCCGAGAGACGTTGGGCGAAGCCCTGTTCCCGGTTCAAAGCCGACGCGGCCCCGTATGAGGGGGTCCGGGGGGAATCATTCCCCCCGGCGGGGCACGGGGCGGAGCCCCGATTGCACTTTCTTACGCGTACTTGGCTTCGATCTCGCGACCGGCTTTGTCGACGGAGGCTTTGAACGCCTCGCGTTCGGCCGCCAGGGCGGCGGCCAGGCCGGGATCGGTCAGAGCCAGTATCTGGGCGGCTAGCCAGGCGGCGTTTCTGGCCCCGGCCTTGTCCAGGGCCACGGTGGCCACGGGAAAGCCGGGAGGCATCTGCACCGTGGACAACAGGGCGTCCATGCCGCCCATGGCCGCGCCGGACACGGGAATGCCGATGACCGGCTTCAGGGTGCGGGCGGCCACGGCCCCGGCCAGGTGCGCGGCCATGCCCGCCGCGCAGATGAACACCCGGCAGCCTTCGGCCTCCAGTTCCCGAACCAGGGCTTCGGTGCGTTCGGGGGTGCGGTGGGCCGAGGTCACGGTGAAGCGATAGCTGACGCCCAGCTTGCGGAGCACCTCGGCGCAGGGCGCGATGACGGGCTCGTCGGACGCGGAGCCGATAAAAATAGCGACTTGGGCCATGATATACCTCGTTGGTTGGGAAAACGGCCGGATGAACGGCCGAAATGGGGGGGGAACGGACCCGCTTCAGCCCCGCAGACGTTTCAGGCCCTTGACGCCGATGTCGCTGCGGAAGCGAGCCTTATCCATGCGCACCCGGGCCATGCCTCGATAGGCTCTGTCCCGGGCCTCGGCCAGATCCGCGCCCAGGGCGGTCACGCACAAAACCCGCCCCCCCGAGGCCAGCAGGCGATCGCCGTCCCGCCGGGTCCCGGCCTGGAATACGCGCACGCCGTCCACGGCTTCGGCCTCGTCCAGGCCCTCGATAACCATGCCCTTGGGGTAATCGCCCGGATAGCCGTCGGCCGCGAGCACCACGCCCAGGGCCGCCTCGGGCCGCAGTTCCAGACGACGCGACGCCAGTTCGCCCCGCGCCCCGGCCAGCATCAGATCGGCCAGATCGCTTCGGAGGCGCATGAGCAGAGGCTGGCATTCCGGATCGCCGAAGCGCACATTGTATTCCAGCACTTTGGGACCGGCGGCGGTCATCATCAGCCCGGCGTACAGAATGCCTCGGAAAGGCGTGCCCCGCTCGGCCATGTGGCGCAGCACGGGCCGTACCGTAAGATCGGTCAGGCGCTCCAGTTCGGCGTCGGGCAGCACCGGAGCGGGGCTGTAGGCGCCCATGCCGCCGGTGTTGGGCCCCTGGTCGCCGTCGAAGGCCGCCTTGTGGTCCTGGGCCGAGGGCAAAGGCAGCGCGGTCAGGCCGTCGCAGAAGCACAGCAACGACACTTCCTCGCCTTCCAGAAATTCCTCCACCACCACGGTATCGCCCGCCTCGCCGAAGCGGTGGCCGGTGAACATGGCGTCCAGGGCGTCCAGGGCCTCGGCTTCGGTGCGGGCGATAATCACGCCCTTGCCCGCGGCCAGACCGTCGGCCTTGACCACCAGAGGCGCGCCGTGAGCGCGGACGAAGGCACGGGCCTGGACAGGGTCGGTGAACACCCCGTAGGCGGCCGTGGGCACGCCCGCCGCGTCCATGACCTCTTTGGCGAAGGCCTTGCTGCCCTCCAGCCGGGCGCAGGCGGCGCTCGGGCCGAAGCAGGCGATGCCCGCCTCGTTCATGGCATCCACAATGCCCAGGGTCAGGGGCAATTCGGGACCGGGCACCACCAGATCGATATGATGCTCGCGGGCGAAATCCGCCAGGGCGGGGACATCGCCGTCCCGCACGGAAACATTGACGGCCGACGATGCGGTGCCGCCGTTGCCGGGCGCGACGAAAATTTCATCCACCAAAGGACTCTGACTCAGCTTCCAGACCAGGGCGTGCTCGCGGCCGCCCGAGCCGACGACAAGAATGCGCATGATGTCTCCAGTACGGGGATAGACGCGTTGGCCGGACTTTTCCTCCGGCGGGGAACATGATACTGATCGTTGCCAAGCGCAAGGCGTCCCGGCTGCGCCGACGTTAGCCGCATCGCGCTCAAATGACAACCATCCAGGTTTGTGGAGTCCCGTCATGGTCCGAAAAAACCGTTTTATTCCGCATTACAGCGAAGACGAACTGGCCGCCCTGCAACTCGACGGCATACGCTGGACCATCGCCCACGCCCTGGCGGGCGGGCCCCAGTACCGGGCCAAGCTGGGCGACATACGCCCCGAGGACATCCGCACTCTGGACGATGTGCAGAAGCTGCCCTTCACCACCACGGACGATTTGCGCGAGGGCTATCCCCTTCCCCTGCTGTCCGTGCCCGAGCGGGACGTGGCGCGCGTGCACGCCTCGTCCGGCACCACGGGCAAACGGAAAATTCTGGCCTACACCCGCAAGGACATCGACACCTTCGCCCTGCAGATGGCCCGCTGTTTTGAACTGGCGGGCCTGACCCCCGAGGATCGCCTCCAGGTGGCCGTGGGCTACGGGTTGTGGACGGCGGGCGCGGGCTTTCAACTCGGCAGCGAACTGTTCGGCGCGATGACCATCCCCGTGGGACCGGGCAACCTGGATATTCACCTGCAGTTGCTCCAGGACCTGGGCACCACCTGCATAGGCTGCACCGCGTCCATGGCCCTGCTCATGGGCGAGGAGGTGGAACGCCACGGCCTGCTGGACAACATCCGCCTTAAACGCGCCATATTCGGGGCCGAAGCCAGCAGCGCCAAAATGCGGGCCACCATCATGGAAAAGCTGGGCTTGGAACACTGCTTCGACATCGGCGGCATGACGGAAATGTACGGTCCGGGCACGGCTATGGACTGCGAGGCCCATGAAGGTCTGCACTACTGGGCCGACCTGTTCTATATGGAAATTATCGATCCCGAGACGCTGAAGCCCGTGGCCCCCGGCGAAGTGGGAGAAATGGTGGTGACCTCGCTGCGCAAGGAGGCCGCGCCCCTTATCCGCTACCGCACCCGCGATCTTTCGCGCTTCATCCCCGGCGTCTGCTCGTGCGGCCGGACCATGCCCCGACACGACCGACTGCTCGGCCGCTCGGACGACATGATCATCTTCCGGGGAGTGAACATCTACCCCGGCCAGATTAGCGACGTCATCCAGCAATACCCGGAACTGGGCGGCGAATACCACATCGAACTGACCCGCACCGGCGGCCTCGACTTCATGAAGTTGAGCCTGGAGCGCAAACAGGGATTCAGCTCGGACAACGACGCCGACCTGGCCGCGCGCTTCGCCCGTCACCTGCACAAGGCCCTGCTGGCCCGCATGGACGTAAACATCGTGGACCCCGGCGCGCTGCCGCGCTCCTTCGGCAAGTCCAAACGCGTCACCGATCTGCGGCTGGATTGACCCCCTTTTTCCGCTGCCTTCTACAAATGGAACACCCGAAACTTTTAGGCCTCCCGGTTCCTTCTGGGCATTTTCAATGCATACATTGCAGGAGAGCTTATGAATTATGTGACGGAACTCGCTCCTTATCTAGAAGCTGTGGAAACAAACTATCAAAAACTGCTACGACTGCTGTCCCCTTATGACGTTGCGGGCCAAACCAAACTGCGCATCGGCCCTGCTCATGACGGAGGCTATGTCATGCTTGATCCCGGTCGGGACGGCATCGCCTATAGTTTTGGTATTTCGGACTATTCTCCCTGGGATTTGGAGATGGCAAACCGGGGATTTAAAGTATACCAGTACGACGGGACCGTGCCCCAAAGCCCAGACGAACATCCGAACATTATTTTCACCAAAGCCAATATCAGCGGCGCGGAACTGCCCCCTCCCGGCGAAAAGAATGTTGCCCAAATTTTAAGGGAGCATGGCCATGAATCCGCGAATACCATTATACTACAAATTGATATCGAAGGCGCGGAATGGGAATTTTTTGAACACATTACCCAAAGCCAACTGGAACATTTTTCTCAAATTATTGTCGAATTTCACGGCTTATTCAATATAGAAAAATTTGATTACTATATAAATGTTATAAAAAAATTATGTAAAACCCATTGTCCTGTTCATATTCATTACAATAATTATGGCGACAGCATTCCATTTACTCATTTTATTGCCTGTGATGTCATAGAAGTATCATTTATTCGTCGTGACGATCTATCCTTTCAGCCATGCACTATAAATTTTCCTACTGCCTTGGACTCATCCAACAATCCTGAACTACACGACATTATTATCGGTAATTTTTCATGTATTGCAAAAGGTTGGGAAGAGTTCGTCCAAGACAAGGTTATGTTGTCAGCCGCCTCTGCCGAACGAGTCGTCTACCTGCAAGATGCACAGAAAAATCAGTTAAATTGTATTGAGAACCAGCAACAACAAATTGCTCTATTTTCAGCTCAACTGGAAGCAGAAAAAATCCGAGAGTAAGATTTATCATATCACCTTGAAAAACTCCGGGCACAAAACAACAGACAGGAAAGAACCATTTACCGCCTACGGCATCCATGGCAACGACTGATGAGTCATCTCATCAAAAAATAACCGTTGTTTCCATCTTGTTGGAATATCTGGCATATATGTAAAACAACCGCACAGTCGATTGCCATGCCATATTTTATCAAGTTAACGAATCGGACAAGCTCAGCTCACTTCATAAACAACATTTCCTGATAACTGGGCAGAGGCCACAAGTCGTCGGCCACCACTTCCTCCAAGGCATCCGCCCACTTCCGTAACTCGCGCATGGCGGGCAACACCTCATGCAGGCAATGGCGCGCCTGTTCCAGCACGCCGGGCAAGTCCGCCCAGACCGATTCCTTCATTCTGGCCTGCAAACCGCGCACAGCTTCTTCCAACTGCGCCGTCCGCGCCGCCACTTCGCGCAGGGCGGAACTGTCGGCGGGCACCTCCAGCGCCCGGCTTGCGGCCACGGAATCCGCCAGCTCCTTCCGATAGCGGCAGGCGGCGGGATAAATCATGGTACGGGCCATGTGCACGGCCAAATTGGCTTCGGTGCGCACGCTTTTCACATACTGTTCCAAATAGATGTCCTGGCGGGCCTTAAGTTCGGCTTTGGTAAAAATGCCGTAACGACCGCACAGATCCGTGACCTCGGGCGAGGTAAGCACCGTCAGGGCGTCGGGCGTGGCGGGATAGTCGGGCAGCCCCCGACGCTCGGCCTCGCGGTGCCAGATTTCGGAATAGCCGTCTCCGTTGAAAATCACGGCGCTGTGCTCTTCCATGACTTCTTCGATGAGGCGCTGCACGGCTTGGCCCAGCTTGGACGAATCCCCGCCCATATGCCGCTCCAGAAAGCTTGCGGCGAAATCCAGAGACTCGGCCAGCATGGCGTTGAGCACCACCAGCGCCCCGGCCGCCGACATGGCCGAGCCCACCGCCCGAAACTCGAAGCGGTTGCCCACAAAAGCGAAGGGGCTGGTGCGATTGCGGTCGCCGGGATCGGCGGGCAGGGGCGGCAGCGTGTCCACGCCCACGTTCATCATCCGTTTTTTGCGCGCGCTTTTGACCTTGCCCGCGCGGAACTGTTCCAGCACGTCGGTAAGCTGATCCCCCAGAAACAGGGACATGATGGCCGGAGGCGCTTCGTGCGCGCCCAGGCGCAGATCGTTGGACGCCGTGGCCACGGAGGCCCGCAAAAAGCCCGCGTGCTTGTGCAGGGCGCGGATCACCGCGCACAGAAAGACCAAAAACTGGGCGTTTTCGTGCGGCGTTTCGCCCGGATCGAACAAATTGCCCAATTCGGCGTTGCCGATGGAATAGTTGAGATGCTTGCCCGAGCCGTTGATGCCCGCGAAGGGCTTTTCATGCAGCAGGCAGGCCAGCCCATGCCGCCGCGCGGTCTTGCGCAGCACGGTCATGATCAGTTGATTGTGATCCGTGGCCAGGTTGGCCGTCTCGAACATGGGCGCGATTTCGTACTGGCTGGGCGCGGCTTCGTTATGGCGGGTGCGCACCGGCACCCCCAGACGGAACAGAGCGTTTTCCACATCCATCATGAAGGCCAGCACCCGACTCGGAATGACGCCATAGTACTGGTCCTCGAATTCCTGCCCCTTGGCCGGACGGGCTCCGAACAGGGTGCGTCCGGCCACCAGCAGATCGGGCCGGGCGGACACGAACTGATCGTCGATGAGAAAATACTCCTGCTCCAGTCCGCCGTTGGATACCACGGGCAAAGAGCTTTCCACCCCGAACAGGCGCAGCACGCGCAACGCCTGGCGACTCAGAGCCTGGCCCGAACGCAGAAGAGGAGTCTTTTTATCCAGGGCGAGCCCCGTCCAGGATAGAAACACCGTGGGGATGCACAACACGATGCCCCCGGCGTTTTCCATCAGATAAGCCGGACTGGTCACGTCCCAAGCGGTATAACCCCGCGCCTCGAAGGTGGAACGCAGGCCGCCCGAAGGCAGGCTGGACCCGTCGGCCTCGCCCTTGGCCAGCATGTTGCCGCTGAATTCAGCCAGAGCCCCCCCCATGCCGTCGGGCACCAGAAAGCCGTCATGCTTTTCGGCGGTAAGACCGGTCAGGGGGTAGAACACATGGGTGTAGTGGGTGGCTCCCCGTTCCATGGCCCAATCTTTCATGGCGCTGGCCACCACGTCGGCCACGGCCGGATCGAGCCGCTCGCCCTGATCCATAGTCTTGCGCAGCGAACGGTACACACTCCGGGGCAAATGGCGACGCATGGCCTTGTCATCGAAAACGTTGCAGCCGTAAAACGTTGTGGGATCGTTCTTCTGGCGCTCGGGACAGGTTTCGTTTCCGGCCGGGGGGCAGGACAGGGTCGCTTCCGCCCCTCCCTCCCGCCTGCGCCGGGAAATGGTAAGAACGGCATTGCTGCGGTTGACGTTGCGAGCGCTCATGTGAACTCCTTGAAAAGATGAACAAAAAAAAGCCGACTTCCCCGATGTGCCGCAACCGGCGCTCGGGGGAACGGTTTGGAACGACGCAACCCTCAGCGCACGTCGACGATGGTCAGCGCGAAGGTCAAATCCTGACCGGCCAGGGGATGATTGGCATCCAAAGTTATGGCTTGGTCGTCCACGGCGGCCACGCCGACCTCCAGTTCGCCCTGATCGGTACTCACGTGCAGCAGCATACCGGGTTCGGGCATGATGTTGGACGGCACCTGGGCGCGCGGCACCTTGAACAACAGCTCCTCGTCACGAACGCCGTAGGCTTCGGCGGCCGGAATGGTCGCGGTGAAGGCGTCGCCTTTTTCATGATTCAGCACGGCCTGTTCAAAGCCGGGGATCATCTGCCCCCCGCCCACCTGGAAAACAAGAGGGCTGTCCGCCGGAGATCGATCGAACTCCGTTCCGTCGTTCAGGGTGCCCACATAGTGCACGACCACGGTATCTCCATTCCGGATGGACATCGCCGCTCCTTTCGTCTATAATTATTGAGGATCAGGCGAGCGCACAGCGCTCGTCCGGCCTTTTCACGCCCGGACCTCATCGTTCGACGTTACCTAGCACAAACCCGTGAGAACTCCAACAGCCTCCCCCATGTCCTCAAAAAAATCCCCGCCTTCCCGCCC
>UQJT01000046.1 GCA_900541395.1 uncultured Desulfovibrio sp. | reverse complement strand
CGGCCCGAAGGTCTGTTCACGGATATGCCTACCCTGGCGGAGGTGGAGGAACGCTATTTTGAATACGTCTACCGCAGGGCCGAGGGCAAGGTGGGCGGCAAAGACGGCGTGGCCGCCCGGCTGGGCATCAGCCGCACCACGGCTTACGCCCTCATCGGCAAGCTGGGCCTGCGCGAACGCTTCGACCGGCGGCTGGTGGCGCGCCGGGAATCCCCGTCATAAGGGAGAGTCTGTCTCCGTTGACCGCCGGTTCCGGCCGCGTCAGTGCAGGCGCAGAGGCAGGCTGTGGCGCGCGTCGCCCGTATCCAGCGTCAGGGTGTGGACGGCGTCGGGGGATTCGGGGCGGAAGGCGAAGGTCAGTTCGTTGCGGCCCGGAGCGGCCCGGACGTGGAAGGTCCGTCGCGTCGCGCCCGCAGGATCGGTCAGGGTCAGGACGACGGCCCCGCCCTTGTTCGCCTGATACGGCACGGCGTACAGCCCCGTATCGGGATGACGGCGCAGATCGCACGCGTCGGGAACGTGCCCTCCGCGGCCGTCGGGTTTCAGGGCGACCACCATTTCGGGGAAGCCGTCGGCCGGACGGGGCGGCCTCAAGCCCGCCCGGTCCAGGCCGCGCTTCACGTCCGGGTCGTTCATGAACAAACGCCACAAAAGGCCGCTGCGGTAATTTTCCACCATGCACACGATGGGCAGTTGATCAATGGCCTGGTAGGTGCGGGCGTACCAGTCGTCGCGCAGGCTGAAGGCGTCGTAAGGGCCGCAGGGGCCCCACATGGCCTGGCGAAAGCGGCCGTTCAGAGCCTCGAGAACCTGCATGGAATAGTGGGGCGTGTAAGGCATGGCCGACAGGGCGGCGGTGGGGGCCACGGTGCCCGAATCGTTGCCCGGCGCGCTGTAACGGTAGCAGTCCTTGGCGTCGCATGAGGTCAGCCCCCAGCAGTCGGCGGCGTATCGATTTTCGCGCGGGGCCGTTTCCAGGCAATAGGCCCGGTTCATAAGGGTTTGCGTGACGTTGCGCACCCAGTAGCCGTGCGGCACCTTGTCGTCGGCCAGGCGACGCGGATCGAGCCCGATGTAGGAATAATGGGTGATGAACAGGGGGCCCCCGTAGGGAATGCCCGCCTCCAGCGTATAGCCGTTGCCGCCGGTGGGCCGGTATTCGTCCGTGGACGACCACGCGGCGTAGGCCTCGGACGGGATGGGATGAGTGGGCGAGGCCAGGGCCAGCACATAGGCGACCATGCCTTCGTTGAAGCCCGTCACCTTCATATTCATGGCAAAGCCGTATTCGGGGCTCCAGTGCCAGTACAGGCCGTCGTTTTCCGACCCCGACGGCCCCCGGGTGAACCAGGCCCAGTCCACGTCGTGCCACAGTTCGTTGATCCGGGCGCGCAGCTCGGCTTCGGGGCCGTCTCCGTCAAAGTAATTGCGGGCGATGATCAGCCCTTGCATCAGAAAGGCCGTCTCCACAATATCCGCGCCCACGTCTTGAGGGCCGAAGGGCATGGTGGCGCCGGTGACTCCGTTCAACCAGTGCGGGAAGGCGCCGTGCAGGCGGCTTCGCTCCGTTTTATCGCGCAGAAAGGCGGTGAGGGTCAGCAGACGGTCCACGGCCGCCTCGCGGGCAATCCAGCCGCGTTCCGTGGCGACTACGACGGCCGCCGCGCCGAAGCCCGTGCCGCCCGTGGTGGCCGGACCGTCGGCGTAGCGGTTGTTTTCAAAGGCCAGTCCGGAGGGATAGGCGTGGTCCCACATATAGGAAAAAGCGTCGCGTTGAAGGGCGTCCAGCAGGGCCCGGTCGGCCGCCACGGAAGCTTCGGCGGCGGGAGCGTCGGCGGATTGGGCGAACAGAGGAAGGCCGCCGCCCGCGACGGGCAGCAGCGCGCCCAGCGCGAACAGCAAGACGGCAAGACAATGCTTCATGGTCGGGAAAAGGGTTGGAGTGATAGAAAATAGAATAAGTTACGACTCATGAGAATAACGACGTCCGGTCTTGGGAGCAAGAGAAAAGGCGGCCGCGCCTGACGGAGCGGGCGGATGGCGGGAGCGGAACGCCAGGCTGAAACGGCATAAAAAAAGAACCCGCGCGTTCTGCACAGGTTCTTGTCCGATTTCGGTATGGTGCGCCTGGAGAGATTCGAACTCCCGGCCTACAGGTTCGTAGCCTGTTGCTCTATCCAGCTGAGCTACAAGCGCACGTCGGAGAAGACAAATAGCGGAAGCGGAGAGGCCCGTCAATCTTTTTTTGTCGTCATCGTGATTTTTTTTATCCGCGCTCCGGCGGCTCGTTTACGCGACGGCCTCGGTCACCCAGCGGCGCACGCGGTCTTCCATTTCGCCGCGGATGGCGGCCAGGCGTTCCGCGCTGTCCGCCTCGAAGCGCAGCACCAGGGAGGGGGAGGTGTTGGAGGCCCGCACCAGCCCCCAGCCGCCTTCAAAGTCGACGCGGGCGCCGTCGATGGCTATGGTGGGCCGACGTTCCCGATACCAGGCGAGGGCCCGGTCGGCCACCTCGAATTTGACGGCGTCGGGACAGGGCAGAGCGATTTCCGGAGTGGCGTGGATGGGCGGCCAGCCGGGCAGGCGCTCCAGGGGCTCGCCCAGGCGGTCGAGGACCGTGAGCAGGCGGGCCGCGCAATAGGTGGCGTCGTCGAAGCCGTACCAGTTTTCGGCGTGGAAGATGTGGCCGGACAGTTCGCCCGCCAGCAGTCCGCCTTCTTCCCGCAGGCGGGCTTTGGCGACGGAGTGGCCCGACCGGCACATTTCGGTTCTGCCGCCCCGGGCGCGGATGTCGTCGAACAGGCGCTGCGAGCATTTGACGTCGGCCAGGATCAGCGCGCCGGGGTGGCGGGACAGCAGATCGCGGCTGTAGACGGCCAGAAGCTCGTCGCCGTAAAGCAGGCGTCCGCGGCGATCCATCACGCCGATGCGGTCGCCGTCGCCGTCCAGGCCCACGCCCAGGTCGGCACGGCTCTCGCGCACGGCTTCGGCCAGGGCGGTCATGTTCTCGGCCCGGGTGGGATCGGGGGGGTGGTTGGGAAAGCGGCCGTCGGGCTCGCAAAACAGGGGAATGACCTCCGCCCCCATGCGCCGCAACACTTCGACGCATACAGGGCCCGCCGCGCCGTTGCCTCCGTCCACCACCACGCGGCGGGGGGAGCAGGGGCCCAGACGGGCGACAATTTCCTCCACATATTCCGGGGTTACGTCCACGTCGGACAGCAGGGCGCTTCCGGCGGGCGGCCGGTCCGGCCCGCCCTCGTCCGCCTCCTCGCGCGACATGAGGCGGTCCAGCTCCCGAATGCCGTCGTCGTGCAGGGTCGTGTCGCCCAACCATATCTTGAATCCGTTGTATTCCGGCGGATTGTGGCTGGCCGTGACCATGATCCCGGCCTTTCGGCCCAGGTGCAGCGTGGCGTAATACAGGCAGGGGGTGGGGATCATGCCCGCCCGCAGCACGTCCACTCCCGCGGAGGCCAGTCCCCATGCCAGGGCGTCGGCCAGAGCGGGGGAGGACAGACGGCAGTCCCGCCCCACCACGGCCGAACGGCAGCCTTCGGCCAGGAAGCGGCGGCCGCAGGCCCGGCCCAGTCGGCGGACCCAGATTTCGTCAAAGTCCTGTCCGGCTTTGCCGCGTATGTCGTAAGCCCGGAAGACGGGCGACGGTCGGTCCATGCGGTGTTTCCGTGGGGTGAAGGTAAAGCCGCTTGCGGCGGCGGGATTCGAACAGGGTAGCCCGCTTTGCCCGCCGCCGCAAGCGGCTCCGCCTTGACCGACGGCCATTCCTGTCCTACTGTTAGAGACACTGAGTTTTTATTCTCAGGCGGTCTGTGTTCGGCCGTATGCTTGTCCGTTTCGGCGTTTTTCGGGCGTCGGGCGGTCTTTGTCGCAACGACGGAGCGGAACGCCTGCGCGGCGCGTATCCATGCCGCGAGCCCCGTCCGGGGCCCGCGCAGAGAAAGGAATAGGCTTTAATGAATTGGGATTGGGATAAACTTCAGGAAAAACGGCAACATCAACAGGGGCGGCCCGCTCCGGACAAAAGCCGCCGCAACGAACCCGACCCGCAGGGCGGCGGTCCCGACCGGCGGCCGCCCGAACCCCGGCGGGGCGGAAACGGACGCGACGGACGCGATCCGTTGCAAGCCCTGAAGGGCGTTCGCGTGCCCGGCGCCAAATGGGTTGTTCTGGCCGTGATGGCGCTGTGGGGCCTGTCCGGCATCTATATCGTCCAGCCCGACGAACAGGGCGTGGTTCTGCGCTTCGGCCGCTATGTGCGCACCGTGGGCGCGGGGCCGCACTATCATCTGCCCTATCCCGTCGAACAGGTTTACAAGCCCAAGGTCAGCCAGGTGCGGCAGGCCGAGGTGGGCTACCGTTCGCAGTCCACGGGCGGAGTGTTCCAGCAGGGCCGCGTGCAACCCGTGGACGAGGAATCCGCCATGCTCACGGGCGACGAGAATATCGTCAACGTGCAGTTCAACATCCAGTATCACATCAAGCCCGACGGCGCGGTGGACTATCTGTTCAACGTGACCCAGCCCGACGCGGTGGTCAAAAAGGCGGCCGAAGCCGCCATGCGCGAGGTCATCGGAAAGACCACGCTCGACGCCGCCCTCACCGGCGGCCGCGTCAAAATTCAGGACGACGTGGCCAATCTGCTCCAGACCATTCTGGATCGCTATCAGGTGGGCGTGCAGGTGGTGGCCGTGCAGATGCAGGACGTGCAGCCCCCGCGCGACGTGAGCGAGGCCTTCAAGGACGTGGCCAGCGCGCGCGAGGACAAGCAGCGTCTGACCAACCAGGCCGAGGCCTACCGCCGCGACATCCTGCCCAAGGCCCAGGGCCAGGCGACCGAAATCGTCAATCAGGCCGAGGCCTATCGCCAAACGCGCGTGCTTGCGGCCGAGGGCGATGCCCGGCGTTTTCTGGCCGTGCTTGAGGAATACGACAAAGCGCAGGACGTGACGAAAAAGCGCCTGCTTTACGAAACCCTGGAAGAAATTATGAGCCGACCCGGCATGGAAAAACTGGTGCTGCCCTCGGGCGTGAGCGAACACGCGCTGCCTCTGTTGCCTCTCGACGGGGGCGCAAGCGTCGCGCCTTCCGCTCCGCCCGCCGTTTCGCCGTCCGCCGCGCCCGTTCTCGCGCCTTTGTCCGCGGATACGAACGCCGCGCCCGCGGCGCGGGACTCTTCTTCGTACGTTCGGCCCGGCAGCCAGGCCAGGGGAGGGGAGCGATGAACCGCAAAGCCGCGATGCTTCTGGTGCTGGCGGCGGCGCTGCTGTTGCTCGGCACGCAATGTCTGTTTGTGGTCCAGCAGTCGCAGCAGGCGCTGGTGCTCCAGTTGGGCAACCCCAAGGACACCGTGTACGGCCCCGGCCTGCACGTCAAGTTGCCCTTTATTCAGAACGTGGAGTATTTCGACGCGCGTATTCTCGATTATGACGCCCGCCCCGCCGAGGCGCTGACCAGCGATCTTAAAACCATTGTGCTCGACAACTACGCCCGCTGGAAGATTGTGGACCCTCTGCTGTTCTATCGCACGGTCCGCACCATTCCCAACGCTCAGGCCAAACTGGACGCCGTGGTCTATTCTCAGATGCGGGCCCATGTGGGGCGGCATACCCTGACCGAGGTGGTGGCCGACGAACGCACGCCCATCATGGATTCCGTGACGCGGCAGGCTTCGGCCCAGATGAAGGAGTTCGGCATCGAGGTGGTGGACGCGCGCATCAAACGCACGGACCTGCCCGCCGAAAACCAGCGCGCCATTTTCGAGCGGATGCGGGCCGAACGTGAACGGCAGGCCACCCAGTACCGCTCCGAAGGCGTGGAAGAGGCCACCAAAATACGCTCCGGCGCGGACAAGGAACGCGCTCTCATCCTGGCCGACGCCAACAAGCAGGCCCAGGTGCTGCGGGGCGAAGGCGACGCCGAGGCCGCCCGTATTTTTGCCGAAGCTTTTTCCCGTTCGCCGGAATTTTTCGAATTCCAGCGCGGTCTGGAAGCCGCCCGCAAAGCGTTGGGAGACAATACGCGCGTTATTCTGACGCCGGACAGCCCTCTTTTGCAGTCTTTGCAATAAGGTTCGGGGCGGAGAGCGGCATGAGCTACTTCGACGAGGTGTACGACCGCATCAAGTTTGCGACCAACGCGCGAACTCAGGTGGAATTGGCGGAAATGCTGGAGATTCGACAGTCCAGCATTTCCGATGCCAAACGGCGGCGCTCCATCCCGGCGGAGTGGTATATCAAGCTGTACGACAAGTTCGGCCTCAGTCTCGATTGGCTGCGTTGGCGTTCGGGGCCTATGTACAGCAAGGACAAGGCCTCCGTGGTGCCCGACGTTCCGGACGACGCGACGTTTTCGAGCGGGCTGCGCGAAGACCCCGCCCCCGGCATGACCGCCGCCCAGGGCGTGCTGACCCGCGTGCTGGACACGGCCTGCGACTACACGGACGGCGATGTCGTGCCCGAATTCTCCTTGCATGATCACATGGTTTTGCCTCAATCTTTGTTGGGAGAGGGGACGCTGGTCTTTTACGTGCAGACCGGCGGCATGGAGCCCACCCTGCGCAAAGGGGGCTGCGTGGGGGTGTCCACCCTGCAACGGCATCTGATATCGGGGGAAGTGTACGCCCTGCTTTTGCCGCACGAAGGCGTGGCCTTCCGGCGTATCGTGCAGGACAGCGAAAGCGGTCTGTTTTTGCTGTGCTTCGATCAGGCGGGGTTGCCCCATACGCGAATGCCGGTAAAAACCCTGCAGGCTCGTATTCTGGGCAAGGCCATGTGGGCGTTGCAGCCGGTCTGAGCCTCTTCGCCGTCGTTTGTATCGGCCCGGAAGAACCGGGCGGCGCGCTTCCGCCGTCGGCCCGGGGCGCAAGCCCTCGAACAAATCATGGATAAGGCGTGCAAAGATGCAAGGATATGGCCCGGAAGAGAAGCGACGCTCCGGCGAGCGACGGGCGGAACGCCCGGCGCGAAGCAAACGGCATGGGGACGGCAAAGGGGATGGACGCGTAACGGACCGGAACCGCCCGCCGACGGGAACGACCGAAGTCCCCGGCCGGGAAGGCGCCGGAAAGGAAGAACGGGGTGAAAATATGAACCGAGCCTCCTGGTTTCGATTGCTGCTGGTCCTGCCGGTCTGCCTGGTCATGGGTTCCTGTTCGCGCGCCGAACAAGCTGCCCCGGTCGCGCCCGTTACGGTCGAGGTCCCCGTGGCCGAAGCGACCGCCCCCGCGACGCCGACGCCGTCCGAGCCCTTGACTGTGGCCGAGGTCTGGAAGCCTCTGTTGGATCGCTTGCGTCAGGACGGCCTGGACGGCCAGGAAATAGCCTATCTGTTTGTGCGCCTGGGCGACACGCCTTCGCAGGACCCTATGGGGCGCAAGGTGCAGGAGCTGTACACGGGCAAATTTCTGCCCCGGCCCAAGCCCGCTTCGCCCAAAGACAGCGCCCCCTCGGCCGGAGGCGTCCCCCGCCCGTGGTACAAGGGCTTTGTGACCGACGCCAACGCCCGCCGCTGCCGCACCTTCATCAATACGCACATCGAAGCGTTCAAGGCCGCGGAGGAAAGCTACGGCGTGCCCACCGAAGTGGCCGCCGCCCTGCTGTTTGTCGAAACCCGTCTGGGCGACTATCTGGGCGAGCAGAACGCTTTTGTCACCCTGGCCAGCATGGCCGCGTCGCGCAGCCCCGACGCCATTCCGGACTGGCTGGACAAGCTGCCCGGCGTGGAAAACCGCCTGGACTGGGTGAGCGCGCGCATGGAGGACAAGGCCGACTGGGCCTATGCCGAGCTTCGGGCCCTTTTGGAATACAGCGTGGCCAACGGAGTGGACCCTTTCGAGATACCCGGTTCCGGATACGGGGCCGTGGGACTGTGCCAGTTCATGCCGTCCAATCTGCCGCGTTACGCTGTGGACGGCGACGGCGACGGCATCATCGATCTGTTCGCCCCGGCCGACGCCGTGGCCAGTCTCAGCAATTATCTGGCCCGGCACGGCTGGAAAAAAGACATGAGCATTCCCGAGCAGATTAAGGTGTTGCGGCGTTACAACAACCTGGCCGTTTACGCCAATACCATTCTGGCCCTGGCCGAAAAAATCCGGGAAATTCCCGGGCGACCCACGGTCAACCGGCCTTTGCCTCAACCTCCCACCATGATTTCCGAAAACTGACATGCTGAGCTCGCTGGGGTCGCTTCCTTTCTGTCTGCCCGCGCCGGTCTGGCTGGTGGGCACCTATGACGCCGAGGGCAGGCCCAACGTCATGACGGCCGTGGCGGGCGGCCTGTGCTCCACGCAGCCCCCCTGCCTGGGCGTGTCTCTGCGCCGGGGCGGCTGGACGCACGCCTCGCTGCCCGGCCGGGCGGCCTTTACCGTCGCCGTGCCCTCCCGTTCCCTGGCGGCCCGGGTCGATTTCGCGGGCCTGATGTCGGGCCGGAACGCGGACAAGTTCGCGGCCGCCGGGCTGACGCCCGTGGCGGGCGAACACGTGGACGCTCCCTATGTGGCCGAATGCCCGGTGGTGCTGGAACTGGCCCTGCGTCATACTCTGGAACTGGGATCGCATACTCTGTATGTGGGAGAGATCATGGACGTCAAGGTCGAGGAAAGCTGCCTGCGGCCCGACGGATTGCCCGACCCCGCCCGCATCGACGCCCTGTGTTTCGCCCCCCTGACGCACGAGTATTACGCCACCGGCGATTTCGTGGCCCGCGCGTACGCCGTGGGCAAAACCCTGCGGCGGCCTTAGCGCGGCAACATTCGTCGCCGCCGAGGCGGCCGGGGTTCCGGCCCGGCCGAAAGCGGGCTTCGACCGCCCCGGCTTCGACCGCCGCGCCCCTGCTCCGTTCCTCCCTGCTGTTCTCGACGGCCGCAAGCCCCGCGTCGCCCGGCAACGGACACGGCCCATGCGCCCTTCGGGCGCTTGCGTTCGCGGCTCCGGCGGTTGCGGAAGTTTCTTTTCCCTGTCCGTCGTTTGGGCGGGGTTATTTTTTTTAATGGCCCAAGTGATTATCATCGTTATCATATTGTGCCCGAAACAGGGGGAGGGATACATAGCGGACAAAGACCGCCGAGGGGGCTTCCCCAGGCCTGGCGGTCCGGAAGGAAACGGGCGGGCCCTGTTCGCGCCCGCCGTACAATTCTCCCGCGTCGTTCGCGCCATGTGCGTCGACACCGCGTCGGGCGCTTCAGGCATCCGTGGGAGAGGACACACTTTTTCCAAGGAAGGTTCGCTATGAAAAAGCTCGTTACCCTGCTGCTCGCCGCCGGGCTGGTGGTCAGCGCCGCCAACGGGGCGTCCGCCGTGGAACTCCGCGTATCGGGAACCCTGGATTTCGCCTTTGAAGGTTACAACAACATCAACGGCGCTTACTCGTTTTTGGACAACGAAGACTTTTTGCGCAACACCGGCACGCGCGGCAACAACAAGCACTTCGACGCCGTGCAGCGTATGCGTCTGGGGTTGGAATTCATCATGTCCGAAAACCTGTCCGGTTATTATGAGGCCCAGGTGGGCACCTTTACCTGGGGCGGGCCCTCGCGCGGCCTCACCGGCGGTCAGGGCGGCAACCTCAACGAAAACCTGGGCGGCGCCCTGGGCAGCCGCGCGGCCAACATCGTCACCCGTCAGGTATACCTGGACTGGATGATCCCCAACACGGACATCAAAATCCGCATGGGACAGCAGCTTTACCGCCTGCCCTCCTACGCCACGGCCAGCCCGGTGCTGGACGACACCGCCACCGGCGTCACCGCCTACGTGCCCTTCAACGACAAGACGGCTCTCAGCGCGTACTGGATTCGCGCCCTGTCCGACCCCCGGCGCGGCGCGGATTCGTCCATCGGCAACGCCACCAACGGCAATTTCGACCTGTTGGGCCTGAACCTCAACCTTCAGTATGACGGCTTCGAGATTACCCCGTGGGGCGCCGTGGGCTTCCTGGGCAACGATGCCGATCTGATCCAGGGCGGCGCAAGCGTGTTCTCCGGACTGCTGCCCGTCACCGGATACGACCGGGTATATTGGGACGGCGACCGTCTGAACGCCTATCGCGACGCCACCAAGTCCACCGTATGGTTCGGCGGCATCGGCGGCCAGATGGTCCGCTTCGATCCCTTCCGCCTGGCCGTGGACTTCTACTACAGCGGCACGGACAACAAGCATTCGGTCACGTCCCGTCAGGGGTGGTTCGTCGCGGCTTCGGCCGACTACCGCACCCCCTACGGCGTGCCCACCCTGAAAGGCTGGTACGCCTCGGGCGACGACGGCAACCCCACCAACGGTTCGGAACGTCCGCTGTCCCTGTCCGGCGCGTTCAACCCCGGCGCCAGCATCTACTTCCACGGTCGCTACGGCATCGCCAATACCATCAACAACGGCGACGCGGGCGGCACCTGGGGCCTGTCCGCGCAGTGGAACAATCTGTCCCTGGTGGAAGACCTGTTCCACAGCCTGCGCGTGACCTACTTCCAGGGCACCAACAACAAGAACATGCCCCGCCTGCTGAACCGCGGCTTCGTGCCCGGACTGGACGAAACGCGCGTGAGCCCGGCCACCTATCTGACCACCAAAGACCACGTGATCGAAGTGGACTTCGACACCACCTACAGCATCTATAAGAACCTGGCCACGGTTCTGGAACTGGGATATGCGTTCCAGAATTTTGACGACGACGTGTGGCGTCTGGCCGACGGCTCCAAGGCCGATTATTCCAACGCCTGGCGCGCCGCGCTCAATTTCCGCTATACCTTCTAGCCCTGTCCGCCCCGGCGGAAGAAAACGTTGCGGGGGAGGGACCGTACGGTCCCTCCCCCGTTTTAGGCATTGTCCCGGTATGTGATTGAGCTTGGGCGAAGAAAATACCGTTAAACCGCCGGAGGCGCGAGCGTAGCGAGCTTTGAGCGACGACCCCCCGCCGCCTGGAAGGCGGCATGGTGGGGGGCGAGGAGCGGCCCAAGGTTGCGCGAAGCGGAGCCGGAACAAACATAGGTTTGTTCCGGCGCGCTTCCGCCGGCGTCGGTCGAAGGGCGCCTTTGGCCGCACTGGAAGCGCGGCCGCCTTTGCCTTGCCGCCTATAGTTTTTTCATTGAAAAACAGAGTTGGCGACATGGCGGTGGTAAATATTGAATATCAAGCTTGATGAAAGGAAAACAGGCCCGGCGCTCGACCGATGCGTAAAAAAAATTTTATCGATTCCCGTAAAAAAAACTTGATCTGCTTTGAGAGCGGCGTTAGATGTAGCCCATGCGTTCGGTGGTCCCCGCAACGGGTGGGGGCAGCGGGTGAGGGCCCGCCCGGTTCGTCCGGCCTGCGCGTGGGCCGCTTCGGCGGCAAGAGTCAACATCTCTCAAGGATTAGAATCATGAAAAAGCTCGTTACTCTCCTGCTTGCTGCCGGCCTGGTGTTCAGCGCCGCCAACAGCGCTTCGGCCGTGGAAGTGAAGACCTCCGGTCAGTTGGACTTCGCCTTTGACTGGACCCAGAACATGGATGATGGAAGCTTCTTCCAGGACATCGACGACGGTGGCACCGAGCAGAAGCACTTCGGCGCCGTGCAGCGTTTCCGCCTCGGCCTCGAATTTGTGATGTCCGAAAACCTGAGCGCCACCTACCAGGCCCAGGTGGGCACCTTCACCTGGGGCGGTGCCGCTGGTACCGGTGAAAATACTGGTGGTGTGCTCGGCTCCCGCTCGGCCAACATCGTGACTCGTCTGGCCTACCTCGACTGGATGGTGCCCAACACCTCCGTCAAGGTGCGCATGGGCCAGCAGTCCGTGGCGCTGCCCTCCTTCACCTTCGGTTCCCCCGTGCTGGACGACACCGCCACCGGCGTGGTGGTGGCCGCTCCCCTCACCGACAACTTCGGTCTGACCGGCCTGTGGCTGCGCGCCGACTCCGATTTCCGCCGCGGCACTTTCGACACGAAAGTGGTGAACGACACGACCGATCTCTTCGGCCTGATCGGCGACGTGAAGGGCGACGGCTTCCAGGTGCAGCCTTGGGTTACTGTTGGGCTCGTCGGCCAGGACTCGCCTAAGTTCGGTGTTGAAAATGGCCTTCCGGGCAATGCCACCGCGTGGTGGGCCGGCATCAGCGGCGAACTGACCATGTTCGATCCCTTCCGTCTGACCGCCGACTTCATGTACAACAACGTGGACGTGGATCACAGCAAGGCTGCCGATTCCGACGGCTGGTACGCCGCCCTGGGCGCGGAATACAAGACCGCCTACGGCACCCCGGCCCTGAAGGGCTGGTACGCCTCCGGCGACGACAAGAACGCCCGGCGTACCGACAAGGGCGGTAGCGTTATGGAAATTTCCGGCGGCTTCAACGCCACCAGCACCTTCTATGACGGCGCCTTCGGTGTGGGCAAGCACATGGGCTTTACCAGCCCCAACGGCAGCTGGGGTATCAGCGCCCAGTGGAACGACATCTCCTTTGTGGAGAACCTGAGCCACGCCCTCAGCGTGACCTACGTGCAGGGCACCAACAACAAGCACAATAAACTCGACGTTAATGACGGTTATCTGACCACCAAGGACTCCCTGGTGGAAATCGACTTCAACACCACCTACAACATCTACCAGAACCTGGCCACCGTGCTCGAAATCGGCTACATCATCGAAGATTTCGACGGCAAGAATCTGGCCCGCAACGAGTATGGCCAGAATACTACGGAGAAGTTCAAGTTCTCCAACGCCTGGCGCGCTTCTCTGAACTTCCAGTACAAGTTCTAATCCGGTCCGCGTTCGCGCGGTTCGCTTAGGCTGATACGGGGGAGGAATCCGCAAGGGTTCCTCCCTTTTCGGTTGCGCGCGGGCCGGAAAAATGGAGAAGAGGAGGGGCGTCCACCTCGCGCCCGCACTTGACGCCGGGGCGCTGCCGTGCGATCCCCGTGGTGGAATGTCAACGTGGAGGTGGCTATGGGGTTCTTTTCCGCCGTCAAAAAGTTGTTCGCGGGCGACGCCGCGCCGGGTGAAGCGCAAGCGGCGGACGGGCGCGAACCATCCGCCGCGCCGGAGGCCGCGTCCGCGGAGGGAGATCTCCAAAGCGCGGCCGACGACGAAGCCCTGACCCTGGCCCTGCGTCGGGCCGAGCCCAGGCTTTCGGCCTGGCTGGCCGTGACGCTGGACGGCGTGACCGAGGCCGACGAACTGTTGTGGCGGCGTTTGCGCTTTTTGCTGGCCGCGCTGGAAACCCCGCCGGACGAGGCCCTTGCCTTCACCGACGATTTCCGGGCCTGGCTCGGACGCATGGATTACCGCCATCTGGAGGATTTTCGCTCCGAACTCCAGTACCGCCTGGCTCTGGCCCTCGATCTGGAAGATGAAGAGGACGAGCGCGATCGCCTGTTCCTCAAACTTCAGGACGGCCTGTCCCGCACCAGGGCCCGCTTCGGCCGGGGCCTGGCCGCGCTCATGGCCGGTCACGGTTCGCTGTCCGACGAATTCTGGAACGAGATGGAGGAATTGTTCATCATGGCCGATATGGGGGCGGAACCCGCCCTGGCCATGACGGCCCGCCTCAGGGAACGCGCCCGCGCGGCCGGGGTGGACAACCCCGAAGGGCTCATGCCCTTGCTGGAAGACGAAGTGGAGGGGCTGTTCAAGGCGCCGCCGCGCATCATGGCGGTCAATCCTCCGGAAGTGGTGCTCATGGTGGGAGTCAACGGCGTGGGCAAAACCACGACCATTGCCAAACTGGCCTACCGCGCCCGTATGCAGGGCAAGAAAGTGCTGGTGGCCGCGGCCGACACCTTCCGGGCGGCGGCCGTGGAGCAGTTGCGGGTGTGGGCCGAACGGGTGGGCGCGGATTTCCATGCCAAGGGCGACGGCGCCGATCCGGCGGCCGTGGCTTACGAGGCTATGGATAAGGCTGTGGCGGGCGGCTATGATGTGGTATTCGTGGACACGGCGGGTCGTCTGCATACCAAGTCCAATCTTATGGACGAGCTGCACAAAATTCGCCAGGTCATTGCCCGCAAACACCCCGGCGCGCCGCACCGCACCATCTTGGTCATCGACGCCACCACCGGCCAGAATGCTCTGCAACAGACCAAGATGTTTAAAGAAAGCAGCGGCGTGGATGAAGTCGTGCTGACCAAGCTCGACGGCACGGCCAAGGGCGGGGTGGCGCTGGCCGTGGCCGCGCAGTTCGGCCTGCCCATTACCTTTATCGGGCTTGGGGAAAAGATGGAGGACCTGCGGCCCTTCAACGCCCACGATTTCGCCCGCGCTCTGCTGGGGCGCGACGCGGAACCGGAACATTAGAGCATTTTCACCTTGAAAATGCTCTGTCGGCTGCGGGAGCAGACGGCCGCCGCGAAGGCACAAGCGCAATTTATTTGCGCTGTTAAGTGCCGAAGCGAGCGTGTCTTTCAGCTTTGACTTTGTAAAAAGTCAAAGCGAATCCGCTCTAGAGCGATTTGCTGTTGAAAAGGGCAAGCGCTCCGGCGGCCGCGGAAGCGGCCGCCCGCGCCAGCCTGAAAACCACGCTTTTCAGGCGAAATGACGGCAGCGCCGCTTTTGAAATGGGACAATTTCAAAAGTAAAATGCTCTAAGAGGAACGCCCGGCGAACGCCGCGTCTTGTCGCCTTGTTCCCGGCGCGTTCCCCCGCGCGCCCGCACAAGCGGCCGCAGCATCGAACGCGGCGACGCTTGGCATCGCTCGCGCCTTCTGGTAATATAAATTTTTTTACCACATTGTTCTTTTTTTTAAGGAAAACGCTCATGGTGGATACGCCATCGCTGGACGACGACCTCGACATCTCCGCTCCGGAGGACTCCCTCCCGCCCCTCGGCCTGGACGATTTGCCCGAGCTTATGCGGGAAGCCTGTTCTCGCGCCGGGTGGACGCGCCTGATGCCGGTACAGGCCCATTCTCTGCCGTACCTGCTGGCCGGGCGGGATATGATGATCCAGTCCCGCACGGGCAGCGGCAAAACAGGGGCTTACCTTCTGCCCCTGCTGGACCGTTTGGACCCCGACCTTAAAAAGCCGCAGGCCCTGATCCTGGCCCCCACCCGCGAGCTGGCCGGTCAGGTGGAGCGCGAGGCTTCGGTTCTGTTTGAAGGCGCGGGCCTGAGCGTGACCGCCGTTTATGGCGGCGTGGGCTACGGCAGGCAATTGGAGGAACTGCACCGCGGGGCGCAGGTGGTGGTGGGCACGCCCGGCCGCGTGCTGGACCATTTGTTGCGCCGTACTCTGTCTTTGGACGACTTGCGCGCGCTGGTGTTCGACGAAGCCGATCGTATGCTGTCCATCGGCTTTTACCCGGATATGAAGGAAATCCAGCGCTATCTGCCCCGGCGTCCGTTGCTGGCCGCCCTGTTTTCGGCCACCTATCCGCCCCATGTGCTCAACCTTGCGGGCGAATTTTTGCGCGATCCGCAGATGCTCAGCCTGTCCCAGGGGCAGGTGCACGTGGCGGCCACGCAACACCTGTTTTGCGAATGCCGCCCTATGGACAAAGATCGCACCCTGGTGCGTCTGCTGGAAACGGAAAATCCGGCCTCGGCCATCATTTTTTGCAACACCAAGGCCAACGTGCATTACGTGACCGGCGTGCTCCAGGGCTTCGGGTACAACGCGGACGAATTGTCCGCCGATCTGGCCCAGAACAAGCGCGAGGAAGTGCTGGCCCGACTGCGCGCCGGACAGGTGCGCCTGCTGGTGGCCACCGACGTGGCGGCTCGGGGCATCGACATCCCCGATTTGTCCCACGTTATTTTGTACGAACCGCCCGAAGACCGCGAGTCGTACATCCATCGCGCGGGCCGCACGGGCCGGGCCGGGGCCGTGGGCACGGTGGTTTCGCTGGTGGATATCATGGAGAAGCTGGAGCTGACGCGCATCGCCCGTTATTATAAAATCGAGCTGCTGACCTTGCCCGCGCCCACGAATGAAGACGTGGCCCGGGTGGTCGGGCAGCGGGTCACCGCGTTGCTCGAGGCCCGCAAGCGGGCCTGTACCGGTCTGCAACTGGAGCGCGCCCGCCGTTTTCTGTCCCTGGCGGCGGAATTGGGATCGGGCCGGGACGAGGAACAGGCTCTGCTGCTCGCTCTGCTGCTGGACGCCGAATATCAGCAAAGCCTGGGCGCGTCGCCCCTGCCCGGCCCCGTCGCGTCCCGGCGCGCGGCCCCGGATACCCGTGATGCCCGCGTCCCCCGCGACGGCGAAGGACGCAAACGCAAGCGCCGTTCGCGCCGGAACGACCGGGACGAACGGGGCATGGAGGCTGACGAGGCTTCGCGTTCCGCCGCGCCCGACCCCCGGTCGGCCGATGCGGCGGCCGAGGCCGGGACCGCCGCGCCGCAAAGTGGAGAGGGGACCGGGGGCGAACGTCGGAACCGGCGTCGTCGTTCCCGCCGGGGCACGGTGGAAAGCGACGCCGAGCGCGCCGCGTCCGTCGCGTCGGCCGAAGTTCCGGAAAGCGCTCCGGCGGCGTCGGTCGAGCGGCCGCAAGGCGGAGGCGCGGAAGATGGGGAAGCCGCGCCCGGGAAACGGCGCAGACGCCGTTCCTCCCGTAAAAGAACGGAGGGGGCGGAGGCGGAAGCGGCCGGAAGCGAAACTTCGGCCCTGGTTGAAATCACGGCGGACGATATTCCCGTTCCCGAGGATCGGGTTCGTCCCGGAGA
>UQJT01000045.1 GCA_900541395.1 uncultured Desulfovibrio sp. | reverse complement strand
AATGACGGCAGCGCCGCTTTTGAAATTGGACAATTTCAAAAGCAAAATGCTCTAACGAAAAAGCCCCGGTCGGTCCGCCTGAAGCGGGCCCGACCGGGGCAAAGGTCCGGAGAGTTCGGGAAAGCTTACTTGCTTTGCTGAGCGGCCAGCGCTTCCCGGTAGAGGGCGGGATAGACGCGGCTGAAGAAGTGAGCGGTGGAACGGCACTGATCGCCGACCACGGCGTCGATATGCTGCCCTTCGCTGCGGCCGGCCAGGTTGCCGGTCTTGAAACCGGTGCGGTCTTCCAGGTGCCAGGCTTTTACCGTCTTGCCGTCGTAATCGTCGAGAACAACCTTGAAGTATTCGTGCGGGCCAACAAACACGTTGTTGGTTTTATCCAGTTCGATCTCATCCTTGTTTTCAAGCATGATCTCGTGGATAAAGGTGCACGTCGCTCAGGTTTCGGGACGGACGCGAAAACGGTCGTCAAACGGCCAGTCGCTTCCGTCCTGCACGTCGATAACGTCCTGATAGGCCACCAGAGAGGCCTTGCCGTCCACGAAGGGGCCTTCCGGGTTGTTGACGTTCAGGTGGATGATTTCCTTGCCGCCGGGCGACAGAGTCCAGAACTTGTCGCGCGTGGCCTCGGACAGGAACAAATCCTTCCGGGCGGCGTCGTTCCAGGGACCGAAGGTTTTGGTCAGGGTTTTGCCGTCTTCGGTCACGGCCACGGTCACGGTATCGGCGCCAAGATCGGTCACTTTTACCTGCGCGTTGCCGATGGTGAACGTATCGCCCTTGGCGTACGAGGCGATGGTGGGAGCGGTGGGAGAAATCCAGGCGTCGGTGCAACTGTCGCTGCCCATTTCGCGGATTTTGACGTATTCGGGGGTGATTTCATCCACGATGACGTAGCTGCGTCCGGAAATGGCCATGTTGTTGCCGATGGCGAAGACGTCCAGCGGATCGCCCGCCTGAGCTTTGGTGCGCCCGGCTTTTTCGAAGTAGCCCTTGGCAAACTTGCCCGAATTGGCGTTGTCGGACACGTTGGCGCCCAACGTTACCGGAAAGGACGTGCCGTAATAGTTACCGGTGGATTTCACCAGCTTGAAGGTGGCGGAGTACGCGTCCGGCATGAAAAAAGTTTCCGTGGAAATGGAGGACAGTTCCCAACCGCGGCTTTTTTCGGGGTTCATGGGAACGACCTGGCCGGGGGTCATGGTGATGTCGTGCAGCACGTCGCGCGCGCTGCGCTGGTTGATGTAATACAAAGATTTGCCCGCCAGGCGGACGGGCTCGTTGTCGAACGGACGCCAATTGCCGGAGCGGGCCGTGGTATACAGGCCCGCAGGCGGAATGACGAGGGTTCCGTTGGCTTTGATACGGGTGGCCCGCAACACGATGCCGTCCCAAATGGTTTTTTCCTTCCCCGCAATGGTCATGGCTTTTTCACCATTCACCAGGCCGGGCATGGAGCTGACCATGGCGGCGTTGGGCTGAGGCGAGGCCATCATGGCAGGGCGGGAAGCCGCATAAGCTTCCGTACCGCACATGACAACCACGCATGCGGCCGTCATTGCCATTGTACGCAACATACATACTCTCCCGAAATGACAAGGTTGTTTTTTTTAGTTTTCCCTCTTTTTTTACTCCGGACAAGTTCCTATTATCACATATAGGATTTACTAAAAAGGGGAAGCGGAGTGTTTTGTCAATAATTTTTATGTATAATAATATAATTGAATTCGTTAGTTACGATGCATCGCCGCCTCTTTGCCACGTGCCAAGCGCCCCCTTTCCCGTTGTATCGTGAGCGCTCGTTCTCGTCTGAAGTTCCGGTTGTCGGCGTTCGGCGGCAAGCCGGGAGGGATAGAGCCTCTCCCTCCCGAACTTTGTCAACGCGTCCGGTCCCGCCTCTTCAGCGGAGCAGACGCCTCAGGCCGCCGCGTCGGACGGGGTGAAGGGCAGACCCAGGGCATCAGCCACGCCTTGGCCGTAAGCCGGATCGGCCTTTCCGCAGTTGCGGATGTGACGCAATTTGATCGATTCCGGCGCATCGCCCAGGGCGCGGGCCGTATTGGCGAACAGCACTTGCTGCTGTTCGGGCGTCATCAGGCGGAACAGCTTGCCCGGCTGGGCGTAATAGTCGTCGTCATCTTCGCGGTAATTCCAGCGCGCGGCGGCGCCGTCGATTTTCAACGAGGGTTCGGCGTATTCGGGCTGTTCCCGCCAGGCGCCGTCGCTGTTGGGTTCGTAGCTGGTGTAGCCGCCGTGGTTGCCGTCGGTCCGCATGGCTCCGTCGCGGTGATAGCTGTGGACGGGGCAGCGCGGCGCATTGACCGGGATGAGATGATGGTTGGTGCCCAGGCGGTAGCGTTGCGCGTCGCCGTAAGAAAAGAGACGGCCCTGGAGCATCTTGTCCGGAGAAAAACCGATGCCGGGTACGATGTTGGCGGGGTTGAAGGCCGCCTGCTCCACTTCGGCGAAATAGTTTTCCGGATTGCGGTTGAGTTCCAGCACGCCCACTTCGATCAGGGGATAATCCTTGTGATACCATACCTTGGTCAAATCAAAGGGATGGTAGGGCAGTTTTTCGGCATCCAGTTCGGGCATGATCTGCACATACATGGTCCAGCGGGGGAAGTCGCCGCGTTCGATGGCTTCGTACAGGTCGCGCTGGTGGCTTTCGCGGTCTTTGCCGATCAGGGCCTCGGCCTCGGCGTCGCTGAGATTTTTGATGCCCTGTTGGGTCTTGAGGTGGAATTTAACCCAGAAGCGCTCATTCGCGGCGTTGATGAAGCTGAAGGTATGGCTGCCGAACCCGTGCATGTGGCGGTAGGAAGCGGGGATGCCCCGATCGCTCATGACCACGGTTATCTGGTGCAGGGCCTCGGGCAGCAAGGTCCAGAAATCCCAGTTGTTTTTTGGGCTGCGCAGGTTGGTGCGCGGGTCGCGTTTGACCACATGGTTGAGGTCGGGAAATTTGAGCGGATCGCGCAGGAAAAATACCGGCGTGTTGTTGCCCACCAGGTCCCAGTTGCCCTGTTCGGTATAAAATTTAATGGCGAAACCGCGAATGTCACGTTCCGCGTCGGCCGCGCCGCGTTCCCCCGCCACGGTGGAAAAACGTACGAACAGGTCCGTTTTTTTGCCCTTTTCCGCGAACAGAGCGGCCTTGGTATAGGCGGTGATGTCGTGGGTGACGGTAAAGGTTCCGTACGCGCCCGAGCCTTTGGCATGCATCCGGCGTTCGGGAATGACCTCGCGATCGAAGTGGGCCAGCTTTTCCAGAAACCAGGCGTCCTGCAACAACATGGGGCCGCGCGGTCCGGCGGTGACGACATTCTGGTTGTCGACGACGGGGGCCCCGGCATTGGTGGTGAGTTTGGTGTCGGCCATGATGTGCTCCTTGGAGAGGTATGCGGGAGTTGCGCCGCGTCGTACGGCCCGCTCTCGACGGTGGGAAAGATTTGTGTCGAAGACTAGGGTAAAGCATATAGCTTGTCAATAATGATTACTAATATAATTAATAATAGCTTACTGAAGCCGGTTAACAAACTGGAACCACTAATTTTTTAAAAGTTCCTTTGACGCAAAACAGCCAGCGCTTCGCACAGACTGAAGATACCCTTCCGCCACCGCCGACGGAAGCACGTCGGAACAAGCCAAAAGCTTGTTCCGGCTTCGTTTCGCGCGATCTTGGTCCGCTCCTTATCGCTGCTCTCGATGTCCGTAAGCCTCGCGCTGCTCGACACCGGGCAGGAC
This sequence comes from uncultured Desulfovibrio sp., assembly GCA_900541395.1. Taxonomy (GTDB): domain Bacteria; phylum Desulfobacterota; class Desulfovibrionia; order Desulfovibrionales; family Desulfovibrionaceae; genus Mailhella; species Mailhella merdigallinarum. Next base: position 13,897 of record UQJT01000045.1, on the reverse strand, counting down.
TCTGCGGGTCGCCCGCTGGAACGGTCCTCCCTCATGCCGTCTTCCACGGCTCGGGGGGCGCTCAAAATGGGTACAACCTAAAAAATGCCCCCATACTTGGGCGGCCAAATATGGGGGCATTCACGAGAAAGGGAGCGAGGCTATTCGTCGCCTACCTGCAAGGCGGCCAAAAAGGCTTCTTGGGGCAGTTCGACGTTGCCCATGCGTTTCATGCGCTTTTTGCCTTCTTTTTGCTTTTCGAGCAGCTTTCGCTTGCGGGTGATGTCTCCGCCGTAGCATTTGGCGGTGACGTTCTTGCGGAAGGCGGACACGGTTTCGCGGGCGATGACCTTCTGGCCGATGGCGGCTTGGATGGCCACCTCGAACAACTGACGGGGGATGGTCCGTTTGAGCTTGAGGGCCAGGGCGCGGCCGTAGGTATAAGCCTTGTCGCGGTGCACGATGACGGCCAGGGCGTCCACGGGATCGCCGTTGAGCAGGATATCGAGCTTGACCAGGTCGGACCGGCGGTAATCGATGGGCTCGTAATCCATAGAGGCGTAGCCCTTGGTGCCGGATTTCAAGCGGTCGAAGAAGTCGTACACGATTTCCGCGAAGGGCATTTCGTAGGTAATGACCACCCGTTTGGAAGTGATGTAGCCCAGGTTTTTCTGAATGCCGCGCTTTTCCTCGCACAGCTTGAACACATTGCCCACAAACTCGTTGGGCACGTGGATGTCCATGCGCACGAAGGGTTCGTACAGCGCGGCGATTTTGCCCGCCTCGGGCAGCTTGGAGGGATTGTCGATGGTCAGGGTATCGCCGCCTGTGGTGTCCACCTTGTAGATGACCGAGGGGGCGGTGGCGATGAGTTCCACCTGAAACTCGCGCTCCAGCCGTTCCTGAATAATCTCCATGTGCAGCAGCCCCAGAAAACCGCAACGGAAACCGAAGCCCAAAGCCGTGGATGTTTCGGGCTCGAAGGAAAAGGCAGCGTCGTTGAGTTGCAGTTTTTCCAGGGCGATTTTCAGGTTTTCGTAATCCGCGGCGTCGGTGGGGTACAGGCCGCAGAAGACCATGGGCTGCACTTCCTTGAAGCCGGGGACGGGCGTTTCGGCCGGGCGCTCGGCCAGAGTGACGGTGTCGCCCACGCGGGCATCGCTCAGTTCCTTGATGTTGGCGCACAAAAAGCCCACTTCGCCCGCGCCCAGCTCGGCCACGTCCACCGCGTCGGGCGAGAACACGCCCAGCCGGATGACCTCGTAATCGCGTTCGGCGGCCATAAGTTTGATACGATCGCCCTTGCGCAGCACACCGTCCATAATGCGGAACAGCACCACCACGCCCTGGTAGGAATCGTACCACGAGTCGAAGATAAGGGCTTTGAGCGGGGCCTGCGGGTTGCCCTCGGGGGGGGGCAGGCGGTGGACCACGGCGTCGATGACCTGATCCACGTTGAGACCCGTTTTGGCCGACACGCTTACCGCGTCCGAACAGTCGAGGCCGATGCTCTCTTCGATTTCGGCCTTGACTCGGTCGGGCTCGGCGCTGGGCAGATCGATTTTATTGAGTACGGGCACTATTTCATGATTGTGGTCCAGGGCCAGATAGACGTTGGCCAGAGTCTGGGCCTCCACGCCCTGGGTGGCGTCCACCACCAGCAGGGCCCCGTCGCACGCGGCCAGCGAGCGCGAAACCTCGTAGTTGAAGTCCACGTGGCCGGGGGTGTCGATGAGGTTGAGGACGTACTTCCGCCCGTCTTTGTCCGTGTAGGGGATGCGCACGGTCTGGGCCTTGATGGTGATGCCGCGCTCGCGCTCCAGGTCCATCTTGTCCAGATACTGATCGCGGGCTTCGCGGTCGCTGACCAGGCCCGTGTATTCGAGGATACGATCGGCCAGGGTGGATTTGCCGTGGTCGATGTGGGCGATAATGCAGAAATTGCGGATGTGATCCAGGGGAGTCATAGCGCTCTCAGGTGGTGGCTTTCCCGAAGCCGGGCAAAGCCAGTTTGCGTTCCAGCCGGTTCAGCAGCCAGGTGGCCAGGGTGACCATGACCAGGTAATAACAGGCTGCCGCGAAATACACCTCGGTGGGGCGGAAAGTGCGCGAAACCAGAACCTTGGCTTCGCCCGTCAGTTCGATGCAGGTTACCAGGTAGGCCAGGGAAGAGTACTTGATAAGGTAGATGATTTCATTGCCGCAGCCGGGCAGGGCGCGGCGCACTGCCTGGGGCACCACCACGGACAGGATGGTCTGCATACGGGTCATGCCCAGAGCCTCGGCCGCTTTGATCTGGCCCTGGCGTATGGACAGCAATGCCCCGCGCACGTACTCGGACTGGTAGGCTCCGGTGCACAGGATAAAACCGATGAGGGCGGCCGGATAGGGCTCAAGATAAATTTTGACGTAGGGTATGCTGGGCAGGCCGAAATACAGGATCAAAAGCTGCACGGTCAGGGGCACACCTCGGATGACGGCCACGGCCGAGTCGGCCACACGCCGCATCCACGGCCTGCCGAACACCCGCGCCACGCCGGTGAGCACGCCCAGGCCGCCGCCGATCAAGGCGGCGGGAATCACCAGAGCCAGGGTCATGGACAGCCCCCGGTTGAGCTGTGGAATTACCCGGTCGATAAGAAAGGCGGGATCGAGAACGTCCAGCATGTCAGCCCCCGACGCCCCGGTCGGGCGCAACGCCGTCCATTTCCCCCTCCGCGTCCGCCGGACGCAGATTGGCCAGTTTGCCGCAGAAGTCGCCGGTACGGGTGCGCGCTCCGGGGGCGAGCAGCACCGCCGGGGAATCCTGTTCGATGATGCGCCCGCCTTCCATGAACAGCACTTCCGTGGCCAGGGAACGGGCGAAATCCATCTGGTGGGTGGCCATGATCATGGGCATGCCGTTGGCGGCCAGGTCGCGGATAACCGCCAGCACTTCGCCCACCAACTCCGGGTCCAAGGCCGAAGTGGGTTCGTCCAGCAACAGTATTTTGGGGTCCATGGCCAGAGCGCGGGCAATAGCCACGCGCTGCTTCTGACCGCCCGAAAGCTGAGCGGGGTACAGTCCGGCCCGGCCGGCCAGTCCCACGCGTTCCAGTTCCTTCAGAGAGCGTTCGCGGGCCTGGTCTTTGCCATAGCGACGCACCTTGCGCAGGGCCAGCGCCACGTTATCCACGGCGGAAAGGTGATCGAACAGGTTGAAATCCTGGAAAATCATACCTACGGCCTGGCGCAGACCGCACAGTTCGGCCGTGTTGGAACCGTGGACAAGCCTTCCTTCCAACCATATTTCGCCCCGGTCCGGGGGCAGCAGGTAGTTGAGACATTGCAGAAAGGTGCTCTTGCCCGCGCCGGAGGGACCGATCAGGACCTTGATGTCGCCCGGCCGCATGGTCAGCGATACATCGTCCAGAATGGTGCGCCCGCCCAGGATTTTGGCGATGCCCTTCGCGCGCAGCAACACATCGTTCTCAGAGACGACGGGGGGCGCGGAGGGGACGGCGGAGCGGGGGGCGTCGGCACAAGCGAATGCGGCGATCATGGGCGTTCTCCGAAGGGGCCTTACATGCCGATCAGCGCGTAACCGGGGATGCGCACCTTGCGCTCCAGGCGGCGCAGCAGGGTGAGTCCGGCCGTGGTGATCAGAAAATAGATGAGACCCGCCGTGATATACAGGGGCAGATGCTCGTAGGTGCGGGAGGCCACAAAGTGGGTACGGGCCATGATTTCCGGCGTGCCCAGGGCGAAACACATGGCCGAGTCCTTGAGCAGGATGGAATATTCGTTGGACCAGCCGGGGATGGACAGGCGCAGGGCCTGGGGCAGCGTTACGCTGCGTATGGCCTGAAAGGTGGTCATGCCCAGGGCCTTGGCGGCGCGCATCTGCCCCTGGGGCAGGGCCTGGAGCGAGCCCCGGAAAATCTGGGACTGGTAGGCCGCGCTGGCCAGGCCCAGCACCACGCACGAGGCGCCTATGGTGCCTACATCCAGGCCAAGGACGTTGAACACCCCGTAATAGAACAGAAAAAGCAGCAACAGGATGGGCACGCCCCGAAAGAACCATACGTACACTCCCACCAGCCGGGCCGCGGGGCGTGGGCCATAGGCCTGGATCACGGCCAGGGGCAGGCCCAGACAAAAGCCCAGAGCCAGAGCGCCCAGCACCAGCACGATGGTGACCAGGGTACCCTGCAGAATATAGGGGAAGGCTTCGGCGATGGTGGAAAAAATAGACACGGCGCACCCTAGAGCGGATTCATTTTTTAATTGTGTATAGTCTGGATACGATGTTCTATCGCTTAAGTTTCACGCCTTCGCCGTCGCTTGCCGACGCAAGTGAATGGCGGCTGCTCCGGCGGCGCGGCGAAGTCTCATTGTGTTTTATGACAAACCGGGGTTGAAAACGAAAAAAGGCGGGAGACGGCTTCAAAGACCGCCCCCCGCACGAAAGAAACCGGCTATTTGAGGTACTTGGCCTGAAGTTCCTGCCAATAGGGATCGGCCATGAGCAGTTTGTAACCTTCGTTGACGATCTGAAGAAGCTCGGCGTTGTCCTTGTTGATGGCCACGCCGAACACGTCGTCCGGGGCGAAGGTGCCGACGATCTTGATCGGCTTGCCCTTGTTGATGGCGTCGTTGGCCGGGGCGCTGTCGAGCGCGACGGCGTCGATACGGCCGTTCAGCAGGTCTTCCACGGCCATGGGCGCGGAATCGTAAAAGCGCAGATCAAAGGCCAGCTTTTCGTCGGCCTTTTTAGTCTCCAGGTATTCATGCTCGTTGGTGCCGCGCTGCACGCCCAGGCGATATTTGCCCTGCAGGACCTGATCGGCGGTCAGGGACGAATCCTTGCCCGTGACAATCACTTTGGAAATGGTGAAGTAGGGGTCGGAGAAAGCTACGGCGGCGGCCCGTTCCGGCGAAATGCTCATGCCCGAGCACACCATGTCGATCTTCTTGCCCAGCAGGGCGGGAATGATGCCGTCCCAGTCCATGGGCTGATGCTTGACCTCGAAGCCCATCTTCTTGGCGATCCAGTCCATCGAGTCCACGTCGAAGCCCGAGGGCTTGCCGTCCTCGCCCACATAGGCAAAGGGAGGATAGTTGGCGTCGATGCCGTTGATATAGGTTTTGGCCGTGGCCGGAACGGCGGCGCACAGGGCAAGAGCCAAAGCGGCGAGACACAGAGACAGACGTTTCATGATGGCGTTACCTCACGGGTTTGACGGCATGGTTTTCATGTTAAACCGGATATCTTCCTACCGTAAAAACTAAGGAGGCGCAAGGCGGACCGAATCAGGGCGGACGCCGGGACGCGTTCGCCCCGAGGCTAACTTTTGACCACGCTCAGCGGTCCCGAGGCCTGACACACGGGCATGAGTTCAAGGCTGTTGATATTGACGTGGGCGGGCAGATGGGTAACCCAACGCACGGTTTCCGCGATGTCCTCGGGCACGATGGGGCAGGTGCCCTCATAGACTTTGTCGGCTCTGGCCCGATCTCCTTTGAAGCGCACCAGCGAAAATTCGCTTTCGCACAGGCCGGGTTCGATATTGGTCACCCGCACCGCCGTGCCCAGCAGGTCCGTGCGCAAGTTGAGCGAGAACTGCTTGACAAAGGCTTTGGTGCCTCCATACACGTTGCCGCCCTTATACGGGTAGGTGCCCGCCGTGGACCCCAGGTTGACGATATGCCCCCGGTTGCGCGCCGTCATGCCGGGCAGCAGGGCGCGCGTGGCGTACAACAGCCCCTTGATGTTGGTGTCGATCATGGTTTCCCAGTCGTCGAGGTCGGCCTCCTGACTGGGGGCCAGGCCCAGGGCCAGACCGGCGTTGTTGACCAACACATCGGGCTCGGACCAGGGGGCGGGCAGGCGCTCCAGGGCGGCGAACACGGCGCTTTTATCGCGCATGTCCAGTTCCAGGGGCAGAAAAGCGTCGCCCCATTCCGCCTTGAGGGCGTCGAGGCGCTCTTTGCGGCGGCCCGTGCCCGCGACGTTCCAGCCTTCCTTGATGAACACGGCGGCCGTGGCCCGTCCGAATCCGGACGTTACGCCGGTGATGACGATGGTGCGTGGCATATCTTCCCTCCCTGGGCTGAGGCAAAAGTGATGATGGCGCGCCCCTCGCGGGGGCGTCTTCCGGTCATAAGCACAAGCCGGGTTCAAGGCAAGGCGGCTTTCCCTTGACTTTTCCCCGGCTTTCCCGTTTGTTCGAGGCCGGTGCTAGACACACCGTTATATCGTGGGCGGTCGCACGCCCGACACCGTGCCCCGCGTCGTCTCGACGCGGGCAGTCTTCATGCATGGCTGCCGGGAGTGCGAGGATATACAATACCCGTCAGGGAAATAACTCCGCCGTTCCCACGAGCGGTGTCTAGCTCCCGGCTCTTCCCGTTCGGGGAGGAGCCCAAGCCGGGAGCCGGGTATGAAGACATCCAGCAAAGGTATGGTCGCGCGCCGGAGTGCGCGCCGTCAGGGTCGCGGAGGTCGCCCCGCCCGTGTCCTCCGGGTGGATAAAAAACGTGTGGGGCGCGAATTGGAAGGCTTGCGCCGCTTCGGGTACGTCGTCGGCGGACCGGCCTGGCGTCGCGGTCGGAAGCTGCTGCTGCGAGCCTCCCGACGGGGGCCGCTTTGCCTGGAACTGGCGCTGGTCCGTCTGCTGGCGGCCGAGCTTCTGGCCTCCGCTCCGGACGTCCGGAGCGTCCCCGCGCCCTGGACCGCGCCTCGGCTGGCCTTGTTCCTCCGCGCTCTGACCGGGCTGGACGCGCAATGCGTGCGCTGTCTCGGTTGCCCTTACGACGCGGTCGGAGGAGCGGACTGAATTTCGGAGATGCGCTCATGACTCTTTCCTCTCCCGTCGCGCCCGGTCCGGACGCCGATGCGGCCAAGCGCCGGGCGGCCTTGTCCTCGGTGCTGTGGTCGGCGTTTCTGACTCTGATCAAAATTGTGGCGGGACTGTCCACCAACAGCCTGGGGCTGTTGTCCGAGGCTCTGCACAGCGCCCTTGATCTGCTGGCCGCCGGGCTGACTTTTCTGGCCGTGCGCCTGGCGGCCGTGCCCGCCGACAGCCGCCACCCCTACGGGCACGGCAAGGTGGAAAGTTTGTCCGCTCTGGCCGAAACCGGCTTGCTGCTCGCCACCTGCGTGTGGATTGTGTATGAGGCCGTCCGGCGTCTGCTGTTCGAGGCCGCGCCTGTGGAACCGAACTGGTGGGCTTTCGCCGTGGTCGTCGTGTCGTTGATCGTGGATATCAGCCGTTCGGCCATGTTGCGCCGCGTGGCCCGCGAACACCGCTCCCAGGCGCTCGAAGCCGATGCCCTGCATTTTACCACCGACATCCTGTCCTCGGCCGTGGTTCTGATCGGCCTGGCCTGCGTGTGGGCGGCCCGTTGGACCGAACCCGGCTCCTTTTTGCACGCCGCGCTGATCCGGGCCGACGCGGCGGCCGCCCTGGGCGTGGCGGCCATTGTGGTCCTGGTCAGCTGGCGGCTGGCGGGACGGGCGGTCATGAGTCTCATGGACGGCGGCAAGGAAAGCGAGGTTCTTCAGGTGTGCGCCGCTCTGGCTGAAATGGCTCCGGCCTATCGCGTGTTGCGGGCGCGTGTGCGCGAAAGCGGATCCCAATATTTTGTGGACCTTGCCGTGAGCGTTCCGGCCACGTTGCGTGTGGACGACGCCCATGCCGTCAGCGAGCTTTTGGAAGACATCGTGGCCTCGGTGCTGCCCGGAGCGGAAACCGTGGTGCACATCGAACCTGACGACGACGGGACGCGAACCGATCTGTACGCCTCGGCCCGCCACCTTGCCGCCCTGCGCGGGCTGTCCGTTCACGGTCTGGCCTTGATCACCCTTGACGACGGCCTGCACGTGTTCGTGCACATCGAGTTGCCGCCCGATATGCCTCTGGTTCAGGCCCACGCCAAGGTGTCGGCCTACGAGGCCGACCTGGAACAACGCATCGGCGCGGTGCATGTGGTGTCGCACATCGAGCCCCTGTGCCGACAGAGTCCCCTTTCCCGTTCACTGGACACGCCCGAGGATCATGATTCTGTGCTCGACATACTCCATCTTCTTATAGAGCGGCATCCCGATCTGCGCGATTGTCATGACGAAGAGGTGTGGACTTTGGGCAACCATACCGCCCTGTCCTTCCGCTGCCGTACCGATTCCGACGCCACCGTGGCCGAAGCCCACAAGCGAGCTTCCCGCCTGGAAGGCGAACTGCATCGCCGTCTGCCCGGCCTTGGCCGCATCACCATCCATGTGGAACCGGCCCTGCCGGATGAAGCGGATGGAGAATAAAAAACGGGAAGGAGAGGGGCGCTTTTTCGGACAAGGTCTTTGAATGCGGTTACCCTTTGTAACAATAAAAATTTACCCGGTATTTTTATAAAATAAATGACTCAGCAACGAACAAGACCGCCGGTTTGCTCTGGCGGTCTTGTTCGTTGCTCATAGCAGATGATTGCTCCGCGTTACTTCAAATAGGTTTCCCCCCAGCGTCCGATCGCATCAAAAACGGGGATCAATGCTTTGCCGCTTTCGGACAGGGAGTATTCTACATGGGGCGGTATCTCATTGAATTGCTCCCGATGAACCAGCCCCTGTTCTTCCAAAAAACGCAGCGTTGCCGTCAGCATAGTGTTTGAAATATCAGGAATCGACTTGCGCAACGCTCCAAAGCGGACAGAACCCTGTGTCACTAATTCATATAAAACTCTGGCGTTCCACTTTCCGGAAATAAGAACGAGTGTTTTTTTACAGGGCAAGCTTCAAAATTGGTGTCCATTTTTGTTCCTCCTTTTCTCCTTTGGGTTAGTAAGGTTTATATTACTTTGCAAGAATAAACTGCGTACTTTCTTTTCTATTCAGATATAGTATATTTTTTTTACCGTTAAGAAGTCAACGGGAAAATTTAAGCTAAAAGGAGAAATTGATGACGACCAATGTAGAAAGAGTTCGCTCTTATTTGGAACAGGTGCAGATTTTTTATGTTACGACAGTAGACGGCGATCAACCGAAGTGCCGCCCGTTTTCTTTCCAAATGGAGTATGAGGGGAAGATTTATTTTGGCGTCGGGACCTTCAAGAACTGCTACCGTCAGATGACGCAGAACCCGAAGGTCGAAATCTGTGCCAGCAACGGACAGGATTTCCTACGCTATTATGGAAAGGCCGTTTTTGTTGACGATCCGGCTATTTTGCAGAAAGCCTTTGCAATCGCAGATTACCTTCCTAAAATGTATAATGAACGGACTGGACACAAATTGGGAATGTTCTATCTGGATGACGCAACTGCGGAATTTTGCAGTCTTTCTGGGGTGAAGGAGTCCCTGAAGCTGTAATAAGCAGGCGGAAACCAAACGATAGAAACGGCAGGCTGGGCGCAAGCGCCCCAGTCTGCCGTTTTTTATGCGTTCTTGACTTTTCATTCCTCGTCCCAGATTAGCATGGCATCCAGGCCCGGCTTCAGGCTGTATCTCAGCTCAGTCAATGTGCATTCCACATGGGGCGCTACTTCCGCAAACACCCTCCGAGTCAAATCTTGTGGCTTCCATCTCCCGGAGTTGTGCGGTCAGGACTTTCTGGGGCACATGGCCAATAGAATTTTCAGTTCACCAAACCGTTTTGTCCCCGGCATCAAGTCGCGGAGGCGCAAAGCCTTCCACTTATTGCTGATGAAAGTGAGCGTTGCTCCCACCGGGCAGGCTGCGCTCCTTTGTTGGTTTATCGGTAATTTCTTGAGTCGTTTCCATAGGCAATCCTCTTTTAGTATCTAAAGGATAACTACACAATATTGAGCCTGCTTTTCTACTATATGCTACGGTGTTTTTATATAAAAGCACATATTTTGTAAATCATGGAAAAATTCTTTCACGACAGGCCGATTTGTGATTTTGGAAAAGTTTACTGCCGGTTTTTAATAATTAAAATTTATCTTTTTTTGTCCGCTTTTTTATTTGTTCATGGTAAAAATAATTCACTACAACAGGATAAGCTTCAAACGGCCTTGTCATGCTGTCATCGTTCGTTACGTAGTCAAGGCCTATTTCTGCGGTCCAGGCTTTCAATGTCGCGTCCAGGGTCTCCCAATAGTTGCGGTTTTTGGCGGTATATATGTCATGATAAAGCCTTAATAGACTTGGATATTTTTCTTTTATATAGTTCATGATGATTGTTTTATAGCCGCCTCGCAAGTTGAGGTTTTCCAACCAAATCAAATTGCATTGTCCTTTGGCTTGTCTTATAATCTCCTCAACATCAGTAATGCCTGGAAAAATAGGAGATATAAAACAGGTGGTACGAATGCCGGCCTGGTGAAACGTCTTCATAGCGGCCAGCCTTCTTTCGACGGATACCGCATTGTCCATATCCTGCTGAAAATTTGGATTTAAAGTATTTATCGACCACGATACGCGAGCTTCCGGAAAAGTTCGTATCAAATCCAAATCGCGCACTACCAAGTCGCTTTTTGTGGCAATACTAATCCTGGCGCCGCTGCCCTGTAACTGCATGAGCAAGGCTCGTGTGCGTCCAAACGTTTCCTCGTATGGATTATAAGGATCTGTTACAGAACCGATAAATAATTCTTTACCCGCGTATTGTTGGGGATTTTTAATTTCCGGCCAATGCTTCACATCCAGAAAAGCGCCCCATGGCTCTACATGTCCGGTAAAGCGCTTCATAAAAGACGCATAACAGTATTTGCAAGCATGGGGGCACCCAACATACGGATTAACAGAATATTCGCATACAGGTAGATGGGATTTTGATAAAATGCTTTTCACCTGGATGTTCTTAATACTTATTTCAGGCATGGCATTATCCTCTTTGAAAAGATTTTTGCATTCCTTGCTGAACGGTATCTGTTGATTTTAAATGTCCCAGCAACAAAGGAGACGCGGGGTCATGGAGCTTGTAGTTCTCCCGCGCTTTTTGTGAATTTGTATTGGCGTAACAATATTTGCAGCCGTTCAAACAGGTATCATACGCTCCTATATCCCGACTTTCGATGCAATGACAACCCTCTCGCATTCCTTTGTGTTTCAAATTTTTAAACATCATGCCATTTGCTTTTCCTAAAATATCAAGTGTCATACAACCGGAAGCATGAATGCCATAATGGGTAAAGTTCCCGTTTGTGCCGCATGTTTGAATGGGAATACCGTATCTTGCGGCAATGGCTCCCAGTCCATGCGCCAAAGCGTTTTTGTCTGCTTCGGACAGCAAAAGAAGCTCCGGCATATTGGTTTGGAGCTTTTTATACATCTCTACAAAGCTGAAAATGCAACGATCAATATAAGGGGCAAGGATTTTTGCCATTCGCTCAAATGTTTCCATGTGGCATGAGATTGTATATTTTTTTGTAAGTAAAACGGGATCATATCTCCAGGCAAGGCGTTGTTTGCCGACCAGTTTCGAAAGTTCAATCAACGTTTGCATACTTTCTTCCACCGAGGGAACACCCGGCTCAATGTCCGGGCCGTAAGCGGTAATCGTGTAGTGAAAATAAGTAGGGAAGCGGTCTGTAATCTCATGTAAGCGCGGTACTATCGGTTTGTAGTTTTTGGAGCAGAAAACAACGCAGTCAACCTTGTCGGGGCTTAATTCATAGCGCGTGACCTTATTGGGGAAGAGCGGATTGCGCGAAAGAACATAGCCCTCTGAGAAGCGGCGCAAGAGCCATTCCGTGTAATATTGTACGGTATCCGTTCGTCCACCTGTATTGATGATCATTTCTCTATGTCCTATGCTTTGGCAAAATTTTCTTTCATGCAATAGGAAAAAAGCGTTGTAAGCCGCACCAACTCGGCAATATCTTTGCCGGATAATTCGTTCATGGCGTCTATTTCCGCCTGAGCGGCGGGCGGTATAATGTTTTTGGTGTATTCGATGCCCGCATTCGTAAAACGGACGATTTTGTTTCGACGGTCCGTTTTGGATTCGGTTAAGGATACATAGCCCTGTGTTAAAAACTTTTTGATGATGGCGCTTACGGTTTGTTTTGTGGCCGACAACCGTTCGCAAATCTCCGATTGCAAGCAATCTCCTGGGGTAAACCAGATAATATCCAGCACAAACAGTTCTTTTGCTGTTAAACCATGTCGTCGTGCGTACATTTCATACGCGGCATATTGAATATCTCTCAATGCGCAGTATTGATTGACATAGGTTCTGACTTCTTCACGCTCCATGCTGGTACTCCGTAAAATATTTGACAGTCCAATATTTGACTTTTAAGTGACAAAAATGACCTGCTTTGTCAACAGATTTTGCTCAACGCCCGATATATATTGTAACTTTTGTAAGTTACAAGTTTTTTACTGTAAAAATGAAATAGGCATCGTTTTTTCGGTGTTGCAGGTAATGAGGAGGGAAGTTTTACGGTCGGTAAAGGAGGCGGGCCGCTTTTGGAGCTTGCCTGTCCGCAGGCATACGGTTTGCCGGAATAAAGTTTTTCCCTTCCCCGGTGGTATTTTCTTCAGGCCATAAAGGGGGACGCGCGCAAGTCTTACACGTTGAACAAAAAGTGCATGACGTCGCCGTCGCGCACCGTGTAATCCTTGCCTTCCACACGCAGGGTGCCTGTGGCCCGGCAGGCGGCTTCGGTCTTGTGAGTCATGTAGTCGTCAAAGCCGATGACCTCGGCCCGGATAAAGCCCTTTTCAAAGTCGGTATGGATAACCCCGGCGGCCTGCGGCGCTTTCCAGCCGCGGCGGAAGGTCCAGGCCCGCACCTCTTTAGGACCGGCGGTGAAGTAGCTGGCCAGCCCCAGGGTGCGGTAACCGGTACGGATGACGTGCACCAGGCCGCTTTCCTCAATGCCGTACGAGGCCAACATTTCCTTCTGATCCGCGTCGGGCAGACCCTGCAATTCCTCTTCCAGACGAGCGCAGATTTTGACGACCTCCGCTCCGTGCGCGGAGGCCAGAGCGGACAGCGTCCGGACGTGTTCGTTGTCTTCTTCCAGGCCCGCTTCATCCACATTGGCGCAGTAGATGACGGGTTTGGCCGTCAGCAGAGAGAGTTCGTGCCAGGTCTGACGGAAGGGTTCGTTGTGCTCAGGCACTTCGAACGCGGAAGCGGGCTTGCCGCTGTTCAGGTGTTCGAGCAGGCGCGCGCATTCGTCCACGGCTTTCCCTAATTCGCGGTCGCCTTTGACCTGCTTTTGCAAACGCTCCAGGCGCTTGCCCGCGCTTTCGATGTCGGCCAGCAGCAGTTCGGTTTCAATGGTGTCCACGTCGCGCGCCGGGTCCACGCTGCCGTCCACATGGGCGATATTTTCATCCTCAAAACAGCGCGCCACCTCGATGATGGCCGCGCATTCCCGAATATTGGCCAGAAACTGGTTGCCCAGGCCCTCGCCCTTGCTCGCTCCGCGTACCAGGCCCGCGATGTCGATGAAGTCCACTGTGGCGTAAATGGTTTTCTGCGGTCGGACCAGGTCCGCCAGAGCGTCCACCCGTTCGTCCGGCACCGGCACCGTGGCCTTGTTGGGTTCGATGGTGCAGAAGGGATAGTTGGCCGCCTCGGCGTTCTGAGCCTTGGTCAGCGCGTTGAACAACGTGGATTTGCCCACGTTGGGCAGTCCCACTATGCCTATGCTCAATGCCATGACGCTCTCCGTGGAAGGGAAGAAGAGGTCGCCCAGGAAGGGGGGAACCACGCTTTTGCAAAAGCGGGGTTCCCCCCTTCCTGGGCCCCATCCCCTTTCCTCTAAAACTTTTATTGAATGGGCGGATGGGAAGATTTTCCATCCGATGAAAAGTTTGGAAAAGATAGGGGGCGCGGGGGGAAGGAAAGCTTTTTCAAAAGCTTTCCTTCCCCCCGCGAAATCTGTCTACCTTGTTTTGATGTTTGAATCAACGCGGAAGCTTGGTGCGGACGGTGGGCCGGAGCGGGGGCGGGGGCAGGGGATCGG
>UQJT01000044.1 GCA_900541395.1 uncultured Desulfovibrio sp. | reverse complement strand
TATTAGGCCCTTATAGGGCTGGAGCAAACCACCCGCTATGCGGGGGGTTGTGATTTTCTTATTTTAAACGGATAGCAAAATAAACGTATCATAAATATTAAATTCAAATAATACAAATTGGTAGTTGTGGATATGTGGAGAGTTGCTCTGGCGGTGCAGTAGTGCTTCGAGCCCACAAAGCCTGTGGTTTCGGGCGCTGCCGTCGTGGCGGCATCAGGGCAGACGTATAAGATGCGTCTGCCCTGTAAGGAATAGATTCAGCCGTCGATAGCCGTTTTGAAGTTCGGCCTTCTGCGTATTTCCCAGATGGTCACGGGTACCGGCACGGCCTGGGGAGTCAGGGGCCAGGTGGGGGTGAAGCAAGCCTTGCTGAAGCTCAGGCCGTGGGCGGGCAGTTCGTCGAGCAGGGCGCGGAATACCGCGCGGCCCGGTTCGGCGATCCAGGCCGCGCCGTCCGTGGCCAGAATATGGGCCAGAAAGGCCGCCACCGGCGCGGCGAAGCGTTGTTCATACACGATGTCCGCGGCCCAGGCGCGGTCGATGACGCCCGGTTCAAGCGTGGGCGCGCGCCAGTCCATAATCGTCCATGTCACGCCGGACACGGCGTTGAGTTCCGCGTTGATCCGGGCGTAGGCCAGCGCGTCGGCGTCGTAATCCATCCCCGTGACCCGGCCGCCCAGCCATTGCCCGACGAGCGCGGTAAACCCCAGGCCGCACCCCACGTCCAGACAGGCGCGGTCCGCGATGTCGGCGCGTCGAGCCGCCAGCCATGCGGCCAGAGCCAGAGACGAAGGCCACAGGTCGGCCCAGTAGGGCAGACGTTCATCTTCCTGCCAGCCGGGGTCGTCCTCGCTCATGGCGGTCCACAAGGCTTCCAGGTCGGCCCGACGTAAACGCCAGGAACGGCCGCAGGCCTCGAAACAAAGTTCGGAAGCGGACAGAGAGGGAACAGGAGCGGCGGAATCGGCCATGCGGGTCACTTTTTGGTTTTGGTTCCGGCCAGGGGATGGGCGGCGTCGTATACTTTGGTCAGTGCATCAAGGTTGAGGTGGGTGTAGCGTTGCGTGGTGGAAATGCGGCTATGCCCCAGCAGTTCCTGTACGCTGCGCAGATCCGCGCCGTTTTCCAGAAGATGTGTGGCGTAGGAGTGACGCAGGTCATGGGGGGACAGATGCTGTTGAATGCCGGCCAACTTGGCCGCCGTCTCCACAACGCGGGCCGCCTGCCGCCGATTGAGACGCGCTCCGCGCCGTCCCACGAACAGCGCTCGTTCGTCCTTTCCGGCCAGCATGGGCCGGGCCGTCAGCCAAGCGTTCAGAGCGGAACGACTGGTATCGCTGAGGGGCGATAGCCGCTGCTTGTCGCCTTTGCCCATCACCATCAGCGCCCGATCGCCGGGGGCATAGTCGTCCACGTCCAGGTTCAGCGCTTCCGAAATGCGCAGCCCCGATCCGTAGAGTAGTTCCAGCAGCGCCCGGTCGCGGACGCGGATCGCGTCGTCGGCCGTGGCGGGCGAGGAAGGTGGCGTGTCGGCCAACAGTTCGAACGCCTGATCCACGTTGAGCATGGCCGGGTGGCGCTGCTCCTGGCGCGGATTGCGCACGCCCCGGCAGGGATCGGCGGTGATTGTATGCGTGTGCAGCAAGTGGCGGAACAGGGAGCGCAGAGCCGAAAGCTTGCGGGCCCTGGTGCTGCGGGCGTCGCCCTGACGGAAGAGGAAGGCGGAAAAGCCTTGGATGTGTCGTTTGGTCACACCGTCGGGGGCGGCCAGACTGGCTCCTTCGCCTCCCAAATAGTGTTCAAAATCCACTAGATCGCGACCGTAGGCCGCCACCGTGGCAGGAGAGGCCCCTTTCTGAAACGCCAGCCAGGTCAGAAAATCGGCGGCGCAATCCGGCAGTTCGTGCAGATGGTCGGGCGGAAAAGGAGCGGAGGGACGCTTCATGACGGGCATGCCTCGTAGACGGCTCCGGGCAGACGGCGCACCGCGCCGCTCAGTTCCAGCATCAGGAGCAGGGCGCTGAGGGTTCCCGCATTGTGGTCCGGCAGGTGGGACAGCAGGTCGTCGATGTGCAGGGGGCCGTGGGCCTGGAGCAGGGTTACGGCCCTGCCTTCGGCCGAATCGGGGGCGTAGGCGGGAACGTTTCGCCGGGACGACACGGATCGGGGCGCCGCCGCGGTATGGGGATGCAACGGCGGTTCGAGGGGAGGCGGCGCGGCCTGTTCGGCCGGAACATGGTCCAGCAGATGACGGAGTTGCGGCAGAAGATCGGTCAGGATGTCGGCGGCATTAAGGGCCGGGCACGCGCCTTCGGTCAGCAGTCGGGCGCATCCGTCGCAATCGGCTGCGGCGTCCGCCGCCTTCTTCGCATCCGAAGCGTCCGTCGTGTCCGCCGGGAACGCGAAGGGCCAGCCCGGCGGAGGCACGGCGTACACGGCCCGGTTCTGGTCCAGCGCCAGGCGCGCGGTGATCAGGCTGCCGCTGCGCGGCGCGGCCTCCACCACTACGACCCCCAGCGCCAGCCCGCTGATGATGCGGTTGCGGATGGGAAAATGCGATCCCTCAGGTCGGGTGCCGGGGGGGAATTCGCTGAGCAACAGTCCTTTGACGCCTACAGCCTGGTATAAATCCCGGTTTTCGGGGGGATAGACGACATCCAGCCCGGCGCCGAGTACGGCGATGGTGCGGCCTTGTTCCGGCAGGGCCGCCTTGTGGGCCGCGCAGTCGATGCCCCGGGCCAGGCCCGATACCACGGTGACCCCGCAGGCCGACAGTTCGCGGGCCAGGGTGTGGGTGCGGCGCAGATTGTCCGGCGAACAGGCCCGGGAGCCCACCACGGCTACGCAGGCGTTATCCAGCAGCGACAGATCGCCCCGGGCGTACAGCAAAGCCGGGGCATCGGGCAGTTCCCGCAGTCGGGACGGATAACGGGGATCGGTCCACAGCAGGATGGAACCGTCCAGATCGCGGCTGTCTTCCCATTCGGGTCGGGCTTCGCGTCGCCATGCGTCGCTTTCCAATGCCGCGCCCTTGGAAACGGGCACCCCGGCTTCGCTCCAGCGGGCCACGTTGTGCACGGCCGCGAAGGCCGAGCCGAAACGGCCGAGCAGACGACGTATGCTGCGCGCGCCCAAGCCTTTGCTCCGGCGCAGAGCCAGGGCCGCCCAGTATTCGGCCCGGGCGGTTTCGTCCAGTTTGGACAGGGCGGAGGAAGGGGGGCACGCGTCGGTCATGACGATTCCGCTCAGGGTTTGAGGCCCATGCGTCGGGCGCGTTGGGTGGCCTCGGCCTTGGGCCAGTCTTCGAACAATACGGCCAGGTGCAGGGATGCGTTGGCCGCGTCCCCCATCTTTTGATAGGCCATAGCCGTTTTGAGCAACGAATCCGGCGTCTTGGCGTCACGCGGAAAGCGTGCCTGCACGTCCTTGAAAGCAAAGATGGCATCCGGATAGCGGCCCCGCGAGTAATAGGTCTCGCCCTTCCAGTACAGCGCGTTGGGCACCAGGCGGCTGTTCGGGTACACTTCCAGAAAGGCCTGGAACGCGGCTTCCGATTCGGCATAACGACCGGTGCGGTACATCTGCAGGGCCGCGTCGTAGGCGTTCTGTTCAGGTCGGGCCGGAGCCCGCGACGGCGCGGCGGCGGGCGCGGGCGTGGCGGGCGTGCTTTCGGTCAGACGGGGCAACATGGCGGGGGGCAGGGTCGTCGGCGCTTCGGAGGCAACTTCCCCCGATAACGGAGGCGACGTGGGCGAAGCGGCGGGGGAGGCGACGAGCGGCTCGGCGGCCGGGGCGGAAGCCGAAAGCGTGCCGGGCACTGCGGCCTGGGTCGGAGCCGCCTTCTTGACGGGGGCCGTGTTTCCGGCCGGAGTCGGCGAAGTCGGGGCGGATTTGTTCGGCGTGGAAATCGGTGCGGGCACGCTTTTTTCGAGCGCCGGAGAGGATAACGCATTTTCATCCGGGACGGAGGGCGTCCCGGTCCGGCGCGGGGCCACAACCGCGCCTCGTTTCAGGGCTTCACGCTCCAGATATTCCACGCGCAGATCGAGTTCGTGCACCTCGTCTTTGAGGGCGTTTTCATCCATACGGGCGGCCAGCACTTCCCGTTCCAGAAACACCATGCGTTCGCCCAGATCGGCGACAGAACTCCGACTGGCGCAGCCGCCCGCGCAAATACAAAGCAGGGTGAGGATAAAGGCGGAATATCGGGTCATGCTACCTCCCGGTCTGTTTCCGGTGTAGGCGAGAGCGGCGCAATTGGCAAGATGAAGCGTCCGCGTTCCCCGGGCAGACACATTTTATGCGTCTGCCCGGCAAAATCCGTTTTGTGGCGTTTACGCCGTCTCGGCGGGAGATAAGGGCGGTGGAATACGGTCAGCGCTCGGCCCACAGCAGGC
This sequence comes from uncultured Desulfovibrio sp., assembly GCA_900541395.1. GTDB lineage: Bacteria > Desulfobacterota > Desulfovibrionia > Desulfovibrionales > Desulfovibrionaceae > Mailhella > Mailhella merdigallinarum. The sequence goes on along the minus strand of UQJT01000044.1, from coordinate 13,319 downwards.
GCTTGTTTTTGAGTGCGGCTCGGCCCAGGTTGAGCCCGTTCCAGCGCAGAAGGATATGTTTGCCTCCGGTTGCGGGCAGAGGCAGGTCCGCGGCCGTTACGCTTCGGCCCTGAATGAGAGCCTCCAGGGTGTCCAGGCCGTTCCGCCCTTCCAGCTCCGCCACCGGGCCGGGGCCGTCCAGGCGCAGTCGGGGCGACAGATGGAGATCGCCGTTACGGGCGATTTTGCCCACATACAGACCCTGCCAGCGCAAACCGGCAGGAAAGAGGGCCAGCCCCGGCCTGGGCAGTATATGCAGACTGCCGTTGAATATTCCCACCGGGCCGGGCAGCAGGGCGGGGTCTACGCCTTCGGCCAGCAGGCATGCGTCCGGCACGGTTTCGTAACGGGGGGGAACGGCCGCCGCGTGCGAGGCGGCGGCCGACGCTTCCGGCTTGCGCAGTCGGGCCACGAAAAAGCCCTGGGTATCGCCGGGGCGGGGTTCCAAACGCCAAACGCCTTCGCATCCCCGGCGGGGAGCCTCCAGGGCGAAGCCGGGAAGAACGGGCAACGTTTCGGGCAGCAGCCCCAGTTCATCCCGGGCGAAGCGGACTTGCGCTTCGTTTTCCTCTTCGTTGGTGGTGCATGTGGAATACACGAGCGTGCCGCCGGGCCGCAACAGGCGTTGGGCCTCGGCCAACAAAGCCTGTTGGAGTCGGATCAGGGGGGCGAGTTTGTCTTCCTTCCAGATATCCCGCACACGGGGATGGCGTTCCACCGTGCCCCACCCTGAACAGGGCGGGTCCAACTGAATGCGATCCCATGAGGCGTCCGCCAGGGGCAGGGTTTCGCCGGGATAACAGCAGGTGGCCGTGCCTGTCAGGCCGCCTACCATAAGATTGCGGCGCAGGGTGGCAAGGCGGGAGGGAGACGGCTCGTTGCCCAGCACCAGCCCCTGAGCCCCTACCATGCCCGCCAGTTGTCCCGTTTTGCTGCCGGGGCTGGCGCACATGTCCAGCACCGCCGCGCCCGGTTCGGGGTTCAGAGCCAGGGGCGGCAACATGGAGGCCCGGTCCTGGATGTAGATGAGGCCGAAAAAAGCGGCCAGACTGGTCCCCAATGGAGCGGGCTCGGCCGTGAGGCGGCGGGCCGGGGCGAAAAAAGGGTCGGGTTCGAAGGTATACCCCTGGGCGCGCAGCATAGCCTCGACGGCTGGTTCGTCGGCGGGGGCGCAGGTCAGACGGAAGGAACGGCGGGAGGTGATCATGGGGCGGGAGGGGCTGACGGTTGTAAGAAAAGGAAAGATTCGGGCTGTTGCGGGTCGGGACAAGAAAGAGTAGGGTACTTGCAAAGTTTTTAAGGAGTTATCCATGCAACGACGTTTTCTGCCCGTCCTGTGGGCATGTACCCTGCTGCTGTTTTCGATGCAAGCGGCGGCCCAGGCTCAGCCCGCGAGCTATGTGGTGGCGCCGTTTCAGGTCAACGGTCCGGCGGGCTTTTCCTATCTGGAAAAGGCCATTCCCCCTATGCTGACATCCCGTTTGTTCTGGCAGGGCAAATTCGAGCCCGTGGCCGGACAGGACGCGGCCTTGCAGGGGACGGCTCCGAAAGGCAAGGACGCGGCGGACAAACTGCGCGCAACGCATAAGGCCGACTATGTGGTATGGGGCAGCGTCACCGTGCTGGGCGACGAGGCCAGTCTGGACGTCAGCGTTATGGACGACAAAGGCAAAGTGTGGCAGCGCGCGTCCAAAAGCGCGGTCAACAACCTGATCGGCGGCTTGCAAAGTACGGCTGATGCCATCAACAGCGACGTATTCGGTCGTCCCGTGGCCGCCGCGGCCCAACCCGGAAGCTCCGGGCGGGCGGTCGCGCCCATGAATCCCGACTTTGTGGTGAATGAAAGCGATGCGGGCGCGGTGTATCTGAATCCGCAAATCCGTTATCAGGGCGTTGACACCGACCGTCTGCGCAGCCAGATGCTCGATTTTGAGTCCCACGGCATGGCCGTGGCCGATATCGACGGCGACGGCAAAAACGAGGTGCTGTTGCTGGATTCCATGAATCTGTACGCCTACCGCTGGGAAAACGGCCGCCTGGTCAAGCTGGCCGAATACCGCCTGCCGTCCATGATCGAGCCCCTGCTGGTGCGTACCGTCAAGCAGAGCGGCCGCGTCCTCATCGTGCTGACGGGCTTCGACAACTCGTCCAATGATCCGTTGAGTTCCATTCTGACGTTCGCGGGCGGCAAGTTCGAGCCCGTGGTCGCCCGCGCGCAGTATTTCCTCAATGTGGCCTCTCTGCCGCCGTTGTACGAACCCACCATCATCGGGCAGGGCGGCGAGCGCTCCCGTATCGTGCGCGGTCCCGTGTTCGAGATGTCGGTCCAGGGCGACCGTTTGGTGAAAGGCGCCAACGTGCCCAATCTGCCCAAGGAAGCCAACGTCTTCAATTTCACCTGGATTCCGGGCAACGAAAGGTCGGGCGGCGATTATCTGGCTGTGCTGGGCGATCAGGAAAATCTGTTGACCTTTGACGGCAAGGGCAAGCGTCTGGCCAAATCGGACGACAAATTTTCCGGATCGGGGGTCGGCATACCCTTCGATATGACCATGCCCGGCATGGGCCCCTCCACCGACAGCAGCAACCAGACCTATTACATCCCCATGCGTATGGTGGCCCAGGATCTGGACAAGGACGGGCGGACCGAACTGCTGATCAATAAGCCCATTTCGGCGGCCGCCATGATCTTCCACAACTACCGCACCTATCCGCAGGGCGAAATTCAGGCCCTGCTGTGGGATGGAATCGGCATGGATCTGTTGTGGAAAACCCGGCGTATCAAGGGTACCGTGGCCGACCTGGTTGTGGCCGACGTGGATAACGACGGCGTGTTGGACCTGGCGGTCAACGTCAACAGCTACCCCGGTTCGCTGGGCGTGGGCAAGATACGGACCCTGGTGACCCTGTACCCGTTGAATACCGACGCGACGCAGCCCGTTCCGGCAGCGCGGGATTTTGACAATTAAGCCCGGTGGCCGCCCGGCTTCGCGGCGGGGCGGACATCGCGCACGGCAGGTAGGCGCGTATGAGCACTGATCAGGAATCCGGCGTTCAGGCCGGGGCGGGCGTGTTGCCCGAAGTCACGTTTTCGACCTTTGTGCTTTCCCTGGCGTCTTCGGCGTTGGTGCAGCTCGGCGAGGTACCCAATCCGGAAACGGGCGAGCAATGCTGCGATCCGGCCCTGGCCCGCAACACTATCGACGTGCTGAGCATGTTGGAGGACAAGACGGCTAACGGCCTGAGTCCCGAGGAAAAGCATTTGCTCAAAGACGTTCTGTACGAACTGCGCATGAAATTCGTGGTGCACAACTCTTAATTTTTCGGGAGTTTCTTGCTTCCGCCTCTCTTGACAGGGAGTCGCGCTCCCGGTGCCCATAGCGCTCGGCCCGGTGGTTATGCCGCCGGGCCGAGCGCGTATGCCGGGTCAAAAGGCGGCTCGCCCCTTGCGGGGTATAGAAACGGAGCCCCTGTCGGCGGGATATGGGGAGGAAAAATTCCCCATGACAACCAAAGGAGTTATCTATGCTTTTGCGCGCCGGTTTGGTGGGAGTCACGGGATATACGGGCATGGAGCTGGCCCGTATTTTGGCAGGACATCCGGCCATGCGTCTGACGGCGGCTACTTCGCGGCAGGAAGCCGGACGCCGCCTGGACGACATATATCCGTTTTTGCGGGGGTTGCCCGGCGGTGACGTCGTCTTGAGCGAGCCGGAGCCCGAGACTCTGGCCGCGGCTTGCGACGTGGTATTCCTGGCCGTGCCCCACGGCGTGGCCATGGAAATGGGCGCGGCCCTGTATGATGCCGGGACGCGGGTAGTGGATTTGTCGGCCGATTTCCGGCTGCGCGACACGGCCGTGTTTGAAACCTGGTACCATACCGTCCACACCCGTCCCGAACATTTGGCCCGGGCCGTATACGGATTGCCAGAACTGTACGGAGATGCGGTGCGGCAGACGCGCCTGGCGGCCAACCCCGGCTGTTACCCCACAGCTTCCATTCTGGGGCTGTACGCCGCGCTCAGGAACGATCTTATTCATACCGACGATATTGTCATCGACGCCAAGTCCGGTTCCACCGGGGCGGGGCGCAAAGCGGCAACCAATATGCTGTACTGTGAAGTGGCCGATTCCTTCCGGCCTTATAATCTGGGCAAGCATCGCCATACGCCGGAAATCGAGCAGGAGTTGTCGAGGGTGGCGGGCGAAAAAATCGCCGTTTCCTTCAATCCTCATCTGTTGCCCGTCAACCGGGGCATTCTGGCCACCATATACACCCGTCTGAAAAAGCCGCTGACTCAGGACGAGGTTCAGTCCGTGTATGAACAAACCTGGGCCGGAGCGCCGTGGGTTCGGGTGTTGCCCGCCGGACAATTGCCGGAAACGCGTAGCGTGCGGGGCACCATGTTCTGCGATATGGCCGTGACTGTGGATGGGCGCACAGGCCGTCTGATCATCTCCTCGGCCATAGACAATCTGTGTCGGGGGGCATCCGGCCAGGCTGTGGCCAACGCCAACCTGATGTGCGGATTGCCGGTTTCGGAGGGGCTCGAATTTGCCCCCTTGGTTCCCTGACGGATTTTTCCGGCGGAAACACGTCCACAGGAACGTTCGCTTAAGTTTTGACCGTATTCTGAGCGGCGGCTGAAAAGCCGCCGCTTTTTGTCTTGGAGCGTTTTGCCCTTGAAAATATCTGCGGGCCGGGCCCCTGTGTTCCGGCCCACGGGGTTCACGCCCCCGTCGGAGCTATCGCCGCCCCTGAATTGCGGCTGTTTCGATGTCGCGGCGCCCTTAGCCGTCAGCGCGAAGCGCGTTACGGATAAGGAGGAGCAGAGATGAATCTCGCTTCGCTCAACTCCGGGAGCACTTTCAAGCTGAAAATGCTCTATGTTTTGAGCCGCAGCTTTCACGCCTTCGGCGTCGCGCCGCTTTCAGCCGTTGGCGTGAAACCCCTTACGAAGGAAGAGGGATAGATAAGCCTTGCTACGCTCGACACCGCAGAGAATTTTCAAATTAAAAAAGTTCCAGAAGCTTGCTGCTGGTTGAGAGTTTTTGTAGCAACTTGCAGAATATCTGTATTGTGCATTAAATTTTATTTTTATAATATAAATAAAAAATTATTGAATATTTAAAGTTATATTTTATTGTGGCGCAATAACTATAAAATAGATAAGATAACTATCTCTATTTTTTTTCAGGGAATAGAATGAAGATAAAATTTTTTCGGATTTATTTAATGTGTGCTGTAGCGCGGTGTGACATTTGATGAAGTTTCGGTCGGATATCAATGGGGCGCTCGCCCGCATTTTACGCCGGACACGTCGCTCCACCGGCATGACCCGGATGGAACTGGCTGCGGCCGCGGGGCTGTCTGAACAGGATATATCCAAAATGGAACGCGGCGCCGGCGGCGTATCGCTTAGCGCGCTTTTCTCTCTCAGTCGGGCGTTCCATCTGGCGGCGGCCGATCTCGTACGTCTCATCGAGAAAGAAGCGGGGTGTGCTCCCGCGTCCCCCATGCCCGGACAGGGCAAGCCCGCCAAAACGGAGGCTCCGGCTGCCATGGAGACGGGAACGGATGGGGGAGCGCGCGGCGACGGCGCTCTCAGACTCCGGGGTGGGCGCCGTCCTCCTGCAGCAAAACATCCAGATGCCCCATCCCCAGGGTAACATAATAGGCCAGGTGTGCCGGAATATTGCGAGAGCGGGTATCTACGGCCAGCAGATAGGCGTCGCAGGAGCGGCAGCGCTCGGCCCGTTCCTCGGGACGGCCTTCGGCGTATACCATTTCGATATTGTCGGCTTTGTCCACGCCGCAATAAGGACAGGCCGTGCGCGCATAGCGCCACACATGGCCGCATAGCGAGCAGTGGAGCAGGCGCTTCCCTTCCTTGTCCACCAGCATGCTCATATCCGCGGGAGAATGACAACAGGGACAGCGTCCGCCTTGTCCTGAGTTCTTGTCCGACGCGTTCGTCCGGCGCACCCGCAACGAAGCTTTGGCCGCCAGCGCACGGGCGGTCTGAAGAAGCACCATGCGCAGCGCGTCTTGATTGGTCAGTCCATGCCGTTCGGCGAAATGCGTCAGCGGGGCGTCGTCGCCCGCCAGTACGGCTCGGCACAGGGTCCGCACCGGCGTGGGGCGCCGACTCAAAGCGCGGGCTGCGGCCGCGAAATCTCCGCCGCCGAATCCCTGTTCCAGGGCGTCGGCCACGCGCTCGGCCACGCTTACGGCTTCGGCGGGGTCCACGGGCAGACTGTCCGGGGTATACGGCGGCAGAGCCCGAATCGGACGGGCCGCCCATTCTTCCTGCAAGGCCGTCTGCACACGGACCAGGGGCTCGAACGCGTCCACCACGGCCGCGCTTTCCGGATGCCATTGCCTGATTTGTTTGAGCAGTTCGTCGACGCGCATGGATACTCCAGACTGGGACAGGCCCGCACCGGACGGCAGTCGGTCGCCCGGTTGTAGGGGAGAGGGGCTCTCTCGCCCGTTGGGACCAGGATAGGAACGTTATAACCAACTATGGAATAATCGGGTATTATCTCGATGCGGGTAAAAGTCGCTTCGGCGGCAAAGCCGCGCCGCGCTTCCACGGAACTTGCGGCTGGGACTTACGGCTTCGGACGTTCTTGTCGCATCGCCGCGGGACGATTGTTTTCAGGGCAACCGTCCCGCGGCGGAGGCTTACGCTTCCACGTATTCGGCGTAGTGAGCCGGATCGTCGGTGATGATGTAAATCACGCGCACATCATTGGGGTCCACGGCTTTGGCCTTGGGGAAGGTCTTTTTCAATTCCGCCACCCGGGCCTCGACCTTTTTGAGTATTTCATCCCGCTCTCCGAACTCCATGGCCCCGGTGGGGCAGGAGGCGACGCAGGCGGGTTTGAGGCCGTCCTTGATGCGGTCGATGCACATGACGCATTTGCGTATCTGGCCTGTTTTCTCGTCCCTGCGGGGGATGTGGTAGGGGCAGCTTTCCAGCGCGATATCGAAATCGCTCTGGCTGGTGTCGCCCACGTAGACCACGGCTCCGGTTTCCTCGTCCTGGATCATTTCGTCGCCGACCGCGCCGGACAGGCAGCCCGGCGCCAGGCAATGGCGGCACATGTCGGAGAAGAAGTTCCAGTACGGTTTGCCGTCTTCTCCCCGCCCGTCGTGGAAGCGGACCACCTTCCAGGTGTCGGCGTTCATATCCGGCGGGTTTTGATAACTGCCGGTTTGCCGCGTCTCGGTGGCGGGCAGTTCGTTCCACTGCTTGCAGGCGATCTGACAGCCGCGGCATCCCGTGCAACGCGAGACGTCCACCATGATGGATTTACCGTCTGCCATGTCACGCCTCCTTCACCGGAGCCGCTTCGGCGGCCGGCAGCTTTTCGATGTTGACCATGAAGGCCTTGTATTCCGGCGTCATGCTGTTGGTGTCGCCCACCATGGGCGTCAGCAGGTTGGCCGAATCGCCGCCCTTGGTCATCCATCCGTAATTGAAGGTCATGCCCACCAGGTGGACTTTTTTGTCTCCGCACTGGAAGGGGGTCATGCGCGGCGTAACCATAGCCGCCGCCTCCACCGAACCGCGGGGAGAAACGACCTTGATCCGATCGCCGTTTTTAATGCCGCGCTCGGCCGCAAACTCTTCGCTCATCTCCACGTAGGCGCCGGGCTGAGTCTCCAGCAGCCAGGGCTGCCAGCGGGTGAAGGCGCCGGTGCACCAGTGCTCGGTGCAGGAATACGTGGTCATGACCACCGGGTATTCGGGCGAGGCGTTGGAGAACTTGCTTCGGTCGCTTTCATAGATGCGGACCAGCGGCGTATGGAGCTGGTTGGAAAGCGGGTTCCGGGCGAAGGGGCTTTCCACGGGCTCGTAGTGCTCGGGGAAGGGGCCGTCCGCCAGACCGGGACCGAACAGGCAGCCTACGCCCTCCGGCCGCATGATGAAGGGCAGTTTGCCCCCTTCGGCGGCCAACGGAGCGGAGCCGCCGTCGATGACGTCGCCCACCCACTTGCCGTCCTTCCATTCCACCAGGACGCGTTTGGGATTCCAGGGCTTGCCGGTCGGGTCCACGGAGGCGCGGTTGTAGATGATGCGCCGGTTGGCGGGCCACGAATAGCTCCACTCGGGGTACAGACCCAAGCCGGTGGGATCGGTCTTGCCGCGTCGCTTCATGAGGTTGGCGCCCTCACGCGTGAAGCTGCCGGAACAGACCCAGTTGCCGCAAGCGGTGGAACCGTCATTCTGAAGCAGGGCAAAACCGGGCACGCATTCGCCTTTCTTGTAGGTCACGCCGTCGATAGTGGTGTCGCGGGTAAAGTAACCGTTGATGATTCGAGCCACTTTTTCGGCGTCGTAATGCCCCTTGGCGTCCAGATAGTCCAGGTTGGCTCCCAAAATGGGTTCGGGGAACACGCCCCCTTCCTTTTGGTACAATTTCCGGACCGCAGCCAAGATGCGCACCATCATTTCGCCCACGGGCAGACAGTCGCCGGGAGCTTTGGCCGCCGCGTACTTCCACTGCATCCAGCGGCCGGAGTTGGCCTGGCTGCCGTCCTTTTCCACCGACGCGGAGGCGGGCAGCAGGAACACTTCGGTTTCGACGGTTTTGGGGTCCACGCCCGGCTGCTTCCAGAACGAGGCGGTCTCGTTGTCGAAGATATTGGCGTGCACCATCCATTTCAGGTTGCGCAGGGCCGCCCGCACCTTGTTGGAGTCGGGAATGCTGCAGGCGGGGTTTTGCCCGGCGCAGATAAAGCCGTTCATGTGCTTTTTGTACATTTCGTCAAAGAGCACCATGACCGACGCATCCTGATCGTTATCCAGTTTGGGCAGCCAGTCGTAGCCCCAGCCTTCCTTCTCGGTGGCAGTGGGGAAGAAAGAGCGGAACAGGCTGACCGCGTACTTGTCGTAGTTGCTTTGCCAGTTAAGCGAGTCGGGCTCGCCGGTGACGGGGCGGATGGCCTTGAGGTAGTTGATCACGTCGCCGTGGTTCACGCGGGGCGCGGCCAGATAGCCGGGCAGGTTGTAGAACAGAAGGGCGTGGTCGGTGGACCCCTGCACGTTGGGTTCGCCGCGCAGAGCGTTGATGCCTCCGCCGGGGATGCCGATATTGCCCAACAACAACTGGATGATGCCGAAGCTGCGTATGTTCTGCACGCCCACCGTATGATGGGTTTGACCCAGGGCATACATGATGGTGCCTGCCCGGTCCCGGACGCCGGTGGAGGCAAAGGCTTTGTAGACCTTTTCGATATCCTCTTTGGGCGTGCCCGTAATGCGCGACACCATATTGATGTCGTAGCGCTTGTAGTGTTTTTTCAGCAACTGGAACACGCAGTGCGGATCTTTAAGAGAAGGATCGCGCTTAAAGGTGCCGTCGGCGTTTTTCTGATACGTCCAGGTGCTTTTGTCGTAGACGCGTTTGTCCGCATCAAAACCTGAAAACAGCCCGTCTTTGAACGAGAATCCCTCGTTTACCAGAATGGGGGCGTTGGTGTAGGCGACAACGTAGTCTTTGAAGTACTTGTCGTTGTCGATGATATACTTGATCATCCCCCCCAGAAAAGCGATGTCCGTGCCCGAACGGATGGGCGCGTGCATAGAGGCGCGGGCCGAAGTCCGCGTGAAACGGGGGTCCACATGAATGACGGTGGCGCCCTTGTCCTTGGCGCGCATCACCCATTTGAACGAAATGGGATGGTTTTCGGCCGGGTTACAGCCTTGAATAAGAATACAATCACTGTTTTGCAGGTCAATCCAGTGATTCGTCATCGCGCCGCGTCCGAACGACTCTGCCAGAGCCGGTACAGTGGGGCCGTGTCAGACCCGGGCCTGGTGTTCCAGATACACCAGGCCGAGCGTACGGGCGAAGGCGGCGATGTTCCAGCACTCCTCGCTGTCAAGGTTCGAGCTGCCCATCTGGCCGATGGTTTCCAGCCGGTTGACCCGCGCGCCGTCCTTGTTGGACAACATGAAGGAGGCGTCGCGTTCCTTTTTGATATTTTCGGAAATCCGTTTGATGGCGAAGTCCCAGGTCTTTTCCTCCCAGTGGTCGCTGAAGGGCGCGCGGTACAGCACCTTGGTCAGCCGGTTCTTGTTGGCCGCCGTGGTCTGGAAAATGCCCGCGCCCTTGGCGCACAGAGAGCCCTCATTGATGGGATGTTCGGGATCGCCTTCAATATTGATGATGGTGCCCGTTTTTTTATCGGTGCTGCACACCAGGCCGCAGCCCACCGCACAGTAACAGCAGATGCTGGTAGTCTGGAGGGCGGCGCGCACCCGATCGGTTTTTTTCAACGTCGCGGCGTGCGCGGTGATCGGGGACAGGTTCAGGCCCATGCCCCCCACCAGCATGCCCGCGCCCATGACGCAGGAGAGTTTCAGAAATTCCCGTCGTTGCATAAGTATACTCCGTGAGAACTGATAACGGTTTCTTTTAGCAGTATCACGCTCATCACATTGTGTAAACAGGGTTTTCTCAGATAAATTTGTTTTTCTTTTCACACGCAAAAGGAAAAAAGCGTGAGAGCAGCTCCATATCATGTCCTCCCGCGTCTGCGGGGAGGAGGCGCGTGGCGCTCTCCGACATTTTTCAGGAGTGGATGGATGCCTGTGGGTGGTGCAATATGGATAGATGGCTAAGACCATATGAAAAAGGACTTACGATTACTCGCAAGTCCTTCATTTTTTGCTGGAGCCAGCTCGGAGATTTGAACTCCGGACCTACTGATTACGAATCAGTTGCTCTACCAACTGAGCTAAGCTGGCCGACGTGCCGCATTTTGTAGGCTGAAAAGTGTTTTTCTGTCAAGATGGTCGGAGGGGGGCGGGCTCGGGCCGCCTAATCCATGCCCATAGCCTTGCCGAATTTATGCATGGCCTTTTTGACCTTGCCGCTCAGAGTTTTTTCCTGGGCGCGGGTGATCTTTTCAAACTCGCGCAACAGGCGTTCCTGTTCCTCGTTGAGCTTGGTGGGCGTTTGCACCCGCACTTCCACCAGCAAGTCGCCTACCCGTTTTTCGCCGGGATACGGCAGGCCTTTGCCGCCCAGGCGGAATACGGAACCGCTCTGCGTTCCTTTGGGAATTTCCAGGTCCAGGGTTTCGTCCAGACCCGGCACTTCGATGCGCACACCCAAGGCCGCCTGGGGGAAGGAGATGGTGGCGGTGTAGATAAGGTCCTGCCCCTGGCGGGCGAAGGTTTTATCTTCCTCCACACGCAGCACGACGTACAGGTCGCCCGGAGGGCCGCCGTGCACGCCGAGTTCGCCTTCGCCGCGCAGACGCAGACGCGCGCCGTCATAGACGCCCGCCGGAATACGCACAGTAAGATCGCGTTTTTGCTGAATTATGCCCTGCCCCTTGCACTTGGGGCAGGGGTGCGGAATGGTAAATCCCTGCCCGCCGCAGGCCGCGCAGGGCACGCTGATTTGGAAAAAGCCCTGGGCGTGGCGCACCTGGCCGCTGCCCCCGCACTGTTTGCAGGTTTCGGGCTTGGTGCCTTTGGCCGCGCCCGTACCTTCGCATTCGTCGCAAGGCACGTGACGGGGAATGGAGATGGGAACTTCGGCGCCCTTGGCGGCCTGCTGAAAGGAAATGGTCAGATTGTAGCGCAGATCGGCTCCGGCCTCGGGCCGGGGGCCGCGCGAGCGGGCGCTGAAGCCGAACAGATCGCCGAAAATATCGCTGAACTGTGAAAAAATATCGTCCGCGCTGGAGAAGCCGCCGCCGTGGCCGAAGGGATCGGGCGACCCGTAACGATCGTAATTGGCCCGACGCTCCGGATCGCGCAGGGCGTCATAGGCCTCGGCCGCCTCTTTGAACTTTTGCTCCGCCTCGGGGTTGTCCGGGTTGCGGTCCGGGTGGTATTGCAGGGCCAGTTTGCGATAGGCGCGCTTGATGTCCTCTTCCGAGGCGTCCCGCGCCACACCCAACACTTCGTAAAAATCGCGCTGACTCATGATGCTGCCGTTGTTCCCGCGCCGGACGCCCCGGCCGTGGCGGGGCTAGTCATCCAGAAGGGGGGATGCGCCTTCTTCCAGGGGGGTGTAAAAACGGCGATCCTCCGGCAGAATCTTGCCGGCGGCGATTTCCCGCAGAGCCGTGACTACTTCCTTGTTTTTGGATTCCACCAGGGGTTCGTAGCCTTCACGGTACTGATGCACCCGCTTGATGGCCATCTGGACAAGCAGGAAGCGGTTGTCCACGCGGCGCTGGCAATCTTCGACGGTAATACGGGCCATGATGCCTCCCAGGGATTGGCGCGTCGCCATGACGCGTTCATCTGTGCAAAATAAGTCGCCTCTGCGCCTTGTCCAGGCCCGGGGCAACAAAACCGGCATGATGCCGAACTATGTCTTTTAGACTGGGGCCCAAGGGCTGTCAAGGGCGGCGGCATTGGGAACCCTTTTGCCGCTCTCAGCGGCCGGGGCGCGAAGGAGCGCGTTTGCGTCCGGCCTTTGTTTCGATTCGGCCCGGGCGGGCCGCGCGTTCCGGTGTTTTTCCCCTTTCCCGGAGTCGGGAATGTTGCCGTCGCCCCGGCCGGGCCGCCGCCTGCTTTCGGGCGGGGCGGGGCGCGTGCCCGTCGCGGCGAGGCAGGGGATTATCCGCAAGTTCCAGGGTGATTTCCAGGCGCCCCACGCTGACGTCCGCCAAACGGACTTCCAGGGCCTCGCCCAGGCGATAGGCCCGGCCGCTCAGGCGGCCTCGCAGTTCCTGTCGATCGGCGTCATACTCAAAGTAGTCGCGGCCGAGGCTTTCCACCCGTATCATGCCCTCCAACGGCATGCCCTCCAGTTCCACAAACAGTCCGAAAGGCATGACGCCGCTGATCACGCCGGTGAACACTTCGCCCACGCGCTCGCGCAGCAACAGACAGCCCAGGCGGCGGGTGATTTCCCGTTCGGCGTCCTGGGCCGCGCGTTCGCGGCCGTTGCACTGTTCGGCCACGGCCAGCAGCTTGTGACCGGTGGGAATGGGGCCGCCCGCGTCCAGCCCCAACGTCCGGCGCAGGGCCCGGTGGGTGACCAGGTCCGCATAGCGGCGGATGGGCGAGGTGAAGTGGCAGTAACAGGACGATGCCAGGCCGAAATGTCCTCCGGCTTCGGGAGCGTACCGGGCCTGCATCATGGAACGCAACACCAGTCGGTTGACCAGAAAAGCTTGCTCCGTGCCTGCAGCCGCCGCCAGCACGGCGTGCAGCCAGCGCAGTCGGGCCTGGGGCGTCATGCGGGCGGCGGCTGCAGGCACGGAGCAAGCTTTTCTGGTCAACCGACTGGTGTTGCGT
>UQJT01000043.1 GCA_900541395.1 uncultured Desulfovibrio sp. | reverse complement strand
CACCATTTCCGACGACCTGGCGGATGTGGAGTCCGTGGTCTACGGCGAGGACGAGATGGGCGGCCTGCATGTCATCCAGGTGCTGAAGTACGGCGTGGCCGCACATGGCCAGAGGGGCCGGACGAGGCGGCGTCCATTCGGGCGGCATGTGGCGAAACAGGGAAAGATGCGGCGTGAACACCACGTCGAAAAGGCGGGTGTAATATTTATGCCAGTGAACGTTTAAATGGGCTTCCAGCGCCCAGAAGGCTTTGAGGCAGGGCACCTCTTCCAGATGGCTGAGAAAGGTGCGATCTCCCAAATGTTCCTGTTGGAACAGGAGATCGGGCATGGCGTCGAGATCGGCCAACAACGTGCGCGCGTCCACCACGCCGGGGCCGGGCGTTACGCTACGCACATTGTGCCCCAGACGGCTGAAAGCCGGGGCCAGATTGCAGCTTATGCAGACAATGTTCACTGTAATTCGTTTTCGTCCCGCCGAGAGGAGCGCCGGGAGCGGAGGCTCCGCCCCCGGCGTGCGCTTATTCCGTCACCTCTTTAAAGCGTTTTTGCAGCGCCAGCATTTTGTCCCGCTTGTCCGTCAGATCGGCGTAGCGGGCGCGTTCTTGCTCCACTACGGCGGCCGGCGCGCGGCTGATGAAGCCCTCGTTGGCAAGTTTTTTGGATAGCGCCTCCAAATCTTTGGCTGTTTTTCCCAACTCCTTGTCCAGACGGGCCAGTTCGGCCTGGAAGTCCACCGCGCCCGACAGGTGCACGATGACTTCGCAGCCGCGCACCACGTTGCTGGCCGAAGCTTTGGGCGCATGTTCGGCGGCGTCGACGACCAGAGTCTCCAGACGGGCCAGACTTATGAACCAGGGGCGGCCGCGTTCCAGCAGAGCCGCCTGGGCTTCGTCCACCGGCCGCAGAAGCACGGTGAGCTTGTACGAAGGGTTGATGTTCAGTTCGGCCCGGATGGTACGGATGGCGCTGACGGCTTCCTGCAGGAAAAGCATGGCCTCGGCGTCGTCCGGTCGCTCGCAGCCCGGCCGGGCCGCCGGACCCGGCTGCACGGCAAGGTCCGAACCGGCCTGGCCGGGCAGGGCCTGCCACAGTTCGGCCGTGACAAAGGGGATCATGGGGTGAAGCAGAAGCAAAAGTTCACGCAGCACGGTATAGAGCACGTATTGGGCTTCGGCCTTGGCTGGGCCGTCCTCTTTCATGTCGCCCTTGATCAGTTCCAAATACCAATCGCAAAACTCGTTCCACAGGAATTTATAAAGGCCCTGAGCCGCGTCATTGAAGCGATAGGCGTCCAACGCGGCGTCGTTTTCCTTTTTAATCGTTTCCAGACGATGCAGAATCCAGCGGTGGTGCAGCCCGCGCACCGCGCCCAGATCCACCGGGGCGGGGGCGGTTTCGGGCAGGTTCATGAGGGCGAAGCGCGTGGCGTTCCACAACTTGTTGATAAAGTGACGGTAACCTTCGATGCGCTCTTCGGACATGCGGATGTCGCGTCCCATGGCGGCGAAGGCCGTCAGGGTAAAGCGCAGGGCGTCCGCGCCGTATTTGTCGATCATCTCCATTGGATCGATGCCGTTGCCCAGCGATTTCGACATCTTGCGGCCCTGGGCGTCGCGCACCAGAGCGTGGATGTAAACGTGGCGGAAGGGCACCTCACCCATGAAGTGCTGCCCCATCATGATCATGCGGGCCACCCAGAAGAACAGGATATCGAAGGCCGTGACCAGTACGCTGGTGGGATAGAACGTGGCGAGTTCCTTGGTCGATTCCGGCCATCCCATAGTCGAAAAAGGCCACAGCGCGGATGAAAACCAGGTGTCGAGCACGTCCGGGTCCTGCTCCAGGCGCGAACCGCCGCACTTGGGGCACCGGGAAGGGTCGGTTTCGGACACGATGATTTCGCCGCAGTCCGCGCAGGTCCAGGCCGGGATGCGGTGCCCCCACCAAATCTGACGGCTGATGCACCAGTCGCGGATATTGTCCAGCCAATTATAATAGGTTTTGATCCAGGAGTCCGGAAATATCCGGATCAGGTCGGGTACGGCGGCGCGGGCCTGGGGGGCCATTTTGGTGGTGGCCACGAACCACTGGGTGGACACGTAAGGTTCGATGACCGTTTTGCAGCGATAGCATACGCCTACGCTGTGTTCCATGTCCTCTTCGCGCACCAGATGACCCGAGGCTCTCAGGTCTTCGACGATGCATTCGCGGCAGGCCTCGCGGGTCATGCCCGCGTATTTTCCCGTAATGGCCGCGCCCTCGGGGTCCGCAGCCATTTTGCCGTTGTCGTCGATGACCTGGATGAAGTCCAGGTGGTGGCTATGCCCCAGGTTCCAGTCGTTGGGGTCGTGGCAGGGGGTGACTTTAAGCGCGCCCGAGCCGAATTCACGGTCCACGTAACGGTCGGCGATGATGGGCACGGGGCGGTTTACCACCGGGACGACAACGGTTTTGCCCACCAGATGGGCATAGCGTTCATCGTCGGGATGCACGCATACGGCCGAGTCGCCCAAAATGGTTTCGGGCCGGGTGGTGGCGATGGTAACGGAGCCCGAGCCGTCCGCCAGGTCGTAGCGCACGTGCCACAACTTGCCTTTGCGCCCCTCGTGTTCCACTTCGTCGTCGGCCAGGGCCGTGTGACAGCGCGGACACCAGTTGACGATATATTTGCCCTTGTAAATCAACCCTTCGTTATAGAGTTGCACGAAGACCTTGCGCACCGCGCGGGCCAGGTTGGCATCCATGGTGAAGGCTTCGCGCGTCCAGTCCACCGAGGAGCCCAATCCTTTGATCTGGTTGAGGATGCGGTGGCCGTATTCTTCCTTCCACTTCCACACCTGCCCGATAAAGGCCTCGCGCCCCAGGTCGTGGCGGGACTTGCCTTCCTTGGCCAGAGCGCGTTCCACCACGTTCTGGGTGGAAATGCCCGCGTGGTCCGTGCCGGGTATCCACAGCACTTTTTTTCCCTTCTGGCGGGCATGGCGGCATAATACGTCCTGCAGCGTCTGGTTCAGGGCGTGCCCGATGTGCAGCGCCCCCGTCACGTTGGGCGGCGGGATGACGATGGAGTAGGGTTCGCCCGGACCGTCCATGTCCGGAGTGAAGGTATGAGCTTCTTCCCAGTGGGCGCGCCAGCGCGCTTCGGTTTCGTGCGGTTCGTAAGCTTTGGGCAGGGCATCCGCGGACATGGAATACTCCGGAAGTTGGTGCGGTTGTCTGTTGGGGGAGAAAAAGGGCCGTTGCGGCAAGTCGACGGTCTGAAAAGCATGGACAGTTCACGGCGCTGCCGGACGGCCGTGAACGATTTTCGCGCTTTCCCGTTCGTCCGGCTTGCCGAACGGACGGGTTGTGCGTAACGATAGGCGGCGGGAGGCGGAAAGCCGTGATCGATATCCTGTGGGACGAAGCCCATCTGTGGGGCTATCTGGCGCGGCACGCCGTGGAAGCGGCGGGGCTCCCCCATCGTCTGCTCAAGGGATCAGAAATAGCGCAGGGCGGCTTGTCTGGCAAGGTTCTCCTGGTGCCCGGCGGATCGGGCAGAGTCAAGGCGCGGGGACTGGGGCAAGCCGGGCTTGAGGCCGTACGTCTTCACGTGGAACGGGGCGGCCATTATCTGGGCTTTTGCGGCGGGGCGGGACTGGCTCTGTCCGGAGGCTTGGGCTTGTGCCCCTGGGGCCGGGCGACCATAGGCGACGACCGCTGGCAGCACCGCGTGTCGGGCCGGGTGGAGTGCTCTGTGGCCGCGCATCCCCTGGTTCCCGAGGGCATGACTCAGGCCTTGCTGCCGGTGTGGTGGCCGGGACGCTTTGAAGAGGGCGCGGGCGACGTGGAGGTGTTGGCCCGCTACCGCGCGCCCGGTCCGGACCTGTACGTGGAGGATATGGCTCTGGCGTTGTTGCCCCCGGAAGTGCTGGCGGAGTGGCGCGCCGTATACGGGGTGGACCTGCGCCCCACGTTGCTTGACAATCAGCCCTGTGTGGCGACGGGAACGCGGGGCCGGGGCTCCTGGCTGATCAGTTACAGTCACCTGGAAACGCCTCCGGCCGAACAGGACGGGAGCAGCGGAGCGGATGGCGCCAACCGTTGGTTTTTGCATATTCTGGAGCAATGGACCGGCGAATCCCTGGCGGGAGTGAAAATTCCCGCCTGGCGGCCGGACGATCTGCCCGTGCGTTGGGAAGATGCCGATCTGTTGAAGGCTCGGGCCGACCTGGCCGACCTGATCAATCAGGCCGCCGCGCTGGGCCTGTTGTTCCGGCGCGCATCCTGGCTCATGGGGTGGAAGCCGGGCGTGCCGGGCGGGCAAATCAACAACCTGCGCGCGGCCCTGGGCGCGGCCGTTGCCCTGGAACCCACCCATGCCCGGGTGGCCCGGTGGCGGGAGCTGCTTCCGGAATTCCGGCCGGGGTTTGCCCGTTTTCGGCAGGCCGCGCGCAGTTGGCTGTTGGCCCGCCGCTTGGCCGATACTCTGGATGATTCCCTGCCCGGCATGTTGCCCAAAGCCCTGCTTATTGATCAGAAGAACATGCTGTTCGGCTCTCCCATGTCCGGCGGCGGTCTGTGCGGCCGACTGCTGGATATCCTCGAAAGCCTTTTGTTCTAGACTCGGCCCTTATCAAATCGTCGACCGGGAAAAGCGTGATTTTCTGCCAGGTTGCGCCGCCTTCGGGGTACGCCGGGGGCCGATACCCTGCAATGCATGCAATCACGGGGGATCGGCCCTGTCTTATTCTTTGCCGTTCGCGCGGGAATCGGCTTCGAGCCTGGTCTGCCAGGCTTGCCATTCCTCGGGCCGGATGCTGAAACAATGCTCGGGCGCCGGAAAAGCTCCCTCCCGCACCTCACGGGCGTATTCAGCCACTGCTTCGGAGGCGACGCGCCCCAGGTCGGCGTAGGCTTTGGCGAAACGCGGGCGAAAATCGCTCAGACCGAGCAGGTCGTGGAAGACCAACACCTGCCCGTCGCAATCCGGTCCGGCGCCGATGCCGATGGTCGGAATACGCAAACGGGCGCTTACGGCGGCGGCCACGGGAGCGGGCACACATTCCAGCACCATGGCGAAGCAGCCCGCATCCTCCAGAGCCAGAGCGTCTTCCAGCAGCTTTTGCGCTCCCTCGGCCGTGCGGGCCTGGGCCTTGAAGCCGCCGAGCATGGCGGCCCGCTGGGGCGTGAGGCCCAGATGCCCCATGACCGGAATGCCCGCGTCGACCAGAGCCTTGATTTGGGGCACGATTTGCCTGCCTCCTTCCAGTTTGAGCGCCCGTATGCCCGCCTCGCGGAAAAATCTGCCCGCGTTGCGCAAAGCGTCGTCCGGGCCGCTTTCATAGGACAGAAACGGCATATCGCCCACCACCAGCGCGCTGCGCGCGGCGGCGGTCACCGCGCGGGCGTGATGCAGCATTTCGTCCATGCTTATGCTGTTGGTGTCCGGACGGCCAAGCACGGTCATGGCCGCCGAATCTCCCACCAGAATCAAATCGGCGCCGCCCGCCTCGGCAATGCGGGCGCCCGGCGCGTCATAGGCGGTAAGCATGACCAGTTTGCGCACGTTTTTTGCATTGATAATGTCGAGAATGGTGGGCGGCCGTTTCGCCGCGCCGGAACCGGACGAACAGTCGGTCATGGGATTCCTCCTGCAGGGGTTGAAGGACCGCAGCGTAGCCCGGTCCGTCCCGCTTGGCAAACGATCGCGGCCCGGCTCGGGCCGGGCAGAACCGTGAAGAGGAAGTACAGGAGGATGTCGAAAAAAATTTTCTCGTTCCCCTATAGAGTCTTCCGGATGGACCGATAAAAGGGGATGACAACAGCGGTATGGCTGCAGGGAAGCAGCTTGCCCGACGGGGGCGCCGCCGTAACCGGACATCAATTCATGGAGGAATAGCATGTCTCTCGTTATCAATCACAACCTGATGGCGATGAATTCCGCGCGGAACCTGAACAGCAGCTACGGCAAGCTGTCGGATTCAACGCGTAAGTTGTCTTCGGGCCTGCGCGTGGATACGGCGGCCGACGACGCGGCGGGCCTGGCCATCCGCGAACTGATGCGGTCCGACATAGCCGCTTTGAACCAGGGCGTGCGCAACGCCAACGACGGTATTTCGCTCATTCAGACGGCCGACGGCGCGTTGGGCGTTATCGACGAAAAGCTGGTCCGCATGAAGGAACTGGCGGAACAGGCGGCCACGGGCACGTATGACTCGACCCAGCGTCTGATGATCGATTCCGAATACCAGCAAATGGCTTCGGAAATCACCCGAATCGCCAACGCCACGGACTTCAACGGCATCAAGCTGCTGGACGGCAACCTGTCGAGCGACACGCACAACGGTAGCGGTTTGACCTCTACGGGCAAGCTGAAGATCCACTTCGGCACGGCCAACGACAGTGCGGAAGACTACTACTACATCCAGATCGGCACGGCCACCGCGTCCGCTCTGGGCGTAGGCAACCAGTCCGACCCGACCACCGCCGGGCATAACATCTCCACCCAGGAAAACGCCCAGAAGGCTTTGCAGGCGATCAACAACGCCATCGTGTCCAAGGACAACATCCGCGCGCACCTGGGCGCCCTGCAAAACCGTTTGGAAAATACCATCAGCAACCTGTCCATTCAGGCCGAAAACCTGCAGGCCGCCGAATCGCGTATTTCCGACGTGGACGTGGCTACGGAAATGACCAACTTCGTGCGTAACCAGATTCTTACGCAGTCCGCCGTGTCCATGTTGGGACAGGCCAACTCGCTGCCCCAGATGGCCCTGAGTCTCATCGGGTAACGGCGACTTCTGCGGAGGAGAGCGGCTTGCGGAGTTTTCTCCCGGGCCGGTGGAAGTCAAAGTCCCCCATCCGAAAGGATGGGGGACTTCTTTCTTGATATGGGGAAGGCGGAGCCGATGCAGGCTGAAAAAATAAACAAAGATTTCGTTGACAATTGTTCGTTATCGAACTAAATAGGATGCACCCGACGGAGAAACCGATGTGGTTCCGGCAGGTATAGGGACAAATTAGTTTACTGGAAAACATTTTGGCGAAAACACAGGAGCGTATGATGAACAAGCTGTTGCTTTCTTTGGTGGCCCCGGCCGTGTTGGCCCTGGCCGGGACGGCGTTCGCGGCGGATTTCGTCCCCAGTCAGGGGCAGGTTTACAGCAAGGCTTTCGGCAGCGTTAAGATACACGATTACGTGACCAAAACCGGCGGCGCGGCCCAGGTGGTGGAAGCCGACAAACTGGTGGTGTTCGACGTGCCGGGCAACGCTCCCCAGAATCAGGATTTCAAGGCTTTTGTGGATTCGCTGGGCAAGCCGGTGGAGGCCGTGATCATTTCCCACGGGGACGATCACCATTGGTTGGGCGCGGATGCCGTGTTCCCCGGCGTGGCTATGTACAGCCTGGATGCCGACGTCATTACCGACGAAGCCGTGACCAAGGCTCGGCAGTCTATGGGAAACGACATGGTGCCCTACACCGCCGCCCCCAAGGTGACCAAGTTGGAAAACGGCGCCCGTAGCTTTGATGGAGTGGAATATGTGTTCACGCGTCTGCCCGAGCTGCAGGCGACCATCATTGAAATGCCCGCCCAGAAGGCGGCTATGGTGCATCATCTGGGCTATGTGGGCGTACACGTGCCCATGGCTCCCTTCGATCAGCGTCTGGTCCAACTGGAAGCCCTGAAGCAGAACGGCTATGCCTGGATTGTCGCCGGGCACGGCACGCCGGGCGACAGCGCGGACTTTGTGCAGAAGGTGGCCGACTACTATGCCGCCGTCAACAGGGCCGTGGCCGAATCCAAGACGCCCGAGGAGGCCAAGGCCGCCGTCATGAAGCAATATCCGGATTATCAGTCGGTCTTTTTGCTGGACATCATGCTGCCCGGCCTGATGCAGAAGTAAGGCTTTTAGTCGTCGCCGAGAGACGGGGCGCATGGAACACCGGCGTTCCATGCGCCCTGTGTTTTAATAAAAGGCTATGTCCCAGTCCTCGATTGATCTTTTTTTGAAAACTCACGTTGGCCCAAAAACAGTCCGTGTTCCACACGGGCGAAAGACCGGCTTCGGCCACCGCTGGCGGAAGCGCGCCGGAACAAACCAAGAGTTTGTTCCGGCTCCGCTTCGCGCGACATCAGGCCGCTCCTCGCCCCCCTCCATGCCGCCTTCCAGGCGGGGGGCGCTCAAAGCTCGCTACGCTCGCGCCTTCGGCGGTTTAACGGTATTTTTTCGCTCAAGATCAATCAAATACTGGGACAGAGCCTAATAAAACAAGGAATACAGGCTGTTATCCCCCGATGGCCGTCATGGTTTTGCGAGCCACGGCGCCCCGCCGTTTTTCCAGCAAATGCGCGCCGATGGGTTTACGCAGCGTGGCGCGACGCAGTACGCGCAACAGGGTTTCGTCATCCAGCCTGGGGTGACGGAGGATGGGGGCCAGGCGGTATTCGCGGTCGTCGAACAGGCATGTGCGCAGCCTGCCGTCCGAGGTTACGCGCAGACGATTGCAGGTGGCGCAGAAATGGTTGGACAAAGGAGTGATAAGCCCGAAGCGGCCGATGCCGCCCGCCAGGGCATACATGCGGGCCGGGCCGTCGGTGTCCGCATTGGGCGGCAGCGGCGTCAGGTCGTGCAGTTCCCCGGCGGCGCGCAGGATGTCCGTGGCGGGCCAGTAATGTTCCGTGTTCCACAGGGTGGAGTCGCCCATGGGCATGAACTCGATGAAACGCACGTCCAGCGGCCGGGTGCGGGCCAGGTTCAGAAAGTCGGGCAGTTCGTCGTCGTTGACGCCGCGCAGAGCCACTGCATTGATCTTCAGCGACACCCCGGCCGCCAGCAAGGCGTCCATACCGGCGAGCACGCGGGGCAGAAAGTCGCGCCCTGTGATGCGTTCGAACCGATCGGACCGCAACGTGTCGAGGGACAGGTTGACCCGGGCGTCCAGCTCGCGCAGCAGAGCGGCGTGAGGGGCCAGCATGATGCCGTTGCTGGTGATGCGCAAATCCACGTCGGGGTGACTGGCGCGCAGGCGCTGGAGAAATTCGGGAAAGCCCTTGCGCACGAAGGGTTCGCCTCCGGTCAGCCGGACCTTGCGCACGCCCGCGGCCACGGCCACGGCCACGATCCGTTCCATTTCCTCGTAACGCAGCACATTATCGTGGGGAATGAAGGAGTTGTCCACGCGGCAGTATACGCAGCGCAGATTGCAGCGGTCCGTGACGGACAGGCGCAGATAACGCACTTCCCGGCCGTGGGCGTCGACAAGAGGAGAAAGGGAAACCATAGAAACATCCTTGCGGGGCAATTTCCTTCTTATAGAGACAGTATCGGGGGAGCGCAAGGGGCGTCCCGGGAAAAGGGCATATGAAAATCGCCCTTAAGCTCTGCGGCGTTCAACCGAAAAGAAAATGCGAGTGGGGAAGGGAGTAGAGGCGACCGCCGGATGAGAGCACGACGGCTCCCCCGATCGAGGCATGGATGCCGCACCTATTCAAGGAGGAATTCTTCATGTCTCTCACCATTAACAACAATATGATGGCCTATACCTCGGCCCGGTATCTGTCTTCGTCGTATAACAAGCTGTCGGACTCGACGCGCAAGCTGTCTTCAGGCCTGCGTGTGGATACGGCGGCCGACGACGCGGCAGGCCTGGCCATCCGCGAGCTGATGCGGTCCGACATAGCCGCTCTGAACCAGGGCGTGCGCAACGCCAACGACGGCATTTCGCTCATTCAGACGGCCGACGGCGCACTGAGCGTTATCGACGAGAAGTTGATCCGCATGAAGGAACTGGCGGAGCAGGCGGCCACGGGCACCTACGATTCGACCCAGCGCCTGCTCATCGATTCCGAATACCAGCAAATGGCTTCGGAAATCACCCGAATCGCCAACGCCACGGACTTCAACGGCATCAAGCTGTTGGACGGCACCCTGAGCGGCACGCATAGCGGTTCGGGGCTCAAGTCCACGGGCGCACTCAAGATTCACTTCGGTACGGCCAACGACAGCGCGGAAGACTATTATTACATCAAGATCGGCAACGCTACGGCGTCCTCCCTGGGCGTGGGCAACGCCGCCTCCGGCGACGGAAGCACCATATCGACCCAGGAGCGGGCCCAAAAGGCTCTGGAGGCCCTGCAGAACGCCATTGTGTCCAAGGACAGCATCCGTGCCCATTTGGGCGCCATGCAAAACCGTTTGGAAAACACCATCAGCAACCTTCAAATCCAGGCGGAAAATCTGCAGGCCGCCGAATCGCGCATTTCCGACGTGGACGTCGCCTCGGAAATGACCAACTTCGTCAAGAACCAGATTCTTACCCAGTCGGCCGTGGCCATGCTTTCGCAGGCCAATTCCCTGCCGCAACTGGCCTTGAATCTGCTGTAATCCTTCCCCGTCAACCTGTAAGACGATCGGGTTTCGATCCGGAATACAGCCTGACTCTCCACTCAAAGCGCCAACAAGAAGCCCCCGCGTTGCCACGCGGGGGCTTCTTTATGAGGTCGGCGACAACGTCGGCAACTTTTTGCAGGATACGGAGCGACGGGCACGGTCAGGGCGCGGCCTGGGCCAGCGCGTCCTTGCCGTTGTGGTGCAGCAGGTATTTGGATGTTTGGTAAAAATCTTCCACTTGTCGCTCCATGGCGGCGGCGCGGTCCGGCTCCGTGGACAGCAGGTTTTCCGCCGTGGGGGCGTCCAGCTTGTACAGGCCGTTTTGCGCGGCGTCGGGCCGTCGGGCAAAGCAATAGCCGTCTTTGATCAGAAAACGGGTGTCGTCGGAAGCGCTGATGAATGCCGCGGCGTCCTGGTCGTTGCGGGGATCGAGCAGATTGCGGCCCAGGGTATTGGAGCGGTATGCCACCCCCGCCGCCGAGGCCAGGGTGGGCAGCACGTCCAACTGCGTGTGGGGAGCCGGGTTGATGCCGGGCTGGATTTGTCCGCCGGGCGCATACAGAAGCAGAGGAATATGCCATGCCTGGAGGCCGCAGAGCAGGTACCCGGGGCTCATGTTGGTCGAGGCGTTGTTCAGGCCGTGATCGCCGAAAACGGCGAAAATGGTATTGTCGAACCAGGGCTCGCGGCTGGCCCGTTCGAAAAAGCGGCGCAAAGCCCAGTCCGCGAAATGGATGGACTGATACTCCTCAACGCTTTCAAAGCCATAATGCTTCAGTGTTTCGGGCGAGGGGGCGGGGGCTTTGACATACCCCTCGTTGTCGTCGGGGATGGTGTAGGGACGATGGAACCCCGCCGTCTGGATGAAAGCCAGAAACGGTTTGGGGCTCTGATTGAACACTCCCACGGCTTCGCGCAGCAGAGCCAGGTCGGAAATGCCCCAGACATCCACGTTGGGGGCCTCCCAGGAGGCTTCCTCCATAAGGTGAAGGTCCGTTATGTTGTGTTGCAGCAGGCCCCGGATGTTGGCCCAACTCGCGCTGCCGCCGATCATATAGTATTTTTCATAGCCTCGGAATTCGTTGAATATGGTCGACTGATCCACCAGCTTGGGATTGCGCGAGGTGGTGCCGCCCGTATGGTTGACGTCGGGCACTCCGGAAATGGTGGTGAATATGGCCCGGGCAGTGGTTCGGGTTGGGGCGTAAAAGTTGGGATAATAGAGACTCTTGGCCGCCAATTCGGCCAGAAAGGGCGTGGGGCCGGCATCGTCGCTTCCGGCCGGAGCCGGGGCCAGGGAGGTGCGCGGCCAGCCCAGGGATTCCATAAGGATGATCACCACATTGGGCCGCTTCGCTTCCGGGCGGTCAGGATAGGAGCGGGCGTAGGTCAGGGGCTTCTGGTCCGGAGGCAGACCCAACCAGGCGGCCATGCGCGGCCATGCCTCGGCCGTTGCCTCGAGATCGGGCGGCGAGGCCTGCCCGTAACGGCGGGTGTCGTACAGGTTTTGGATGGGGTTCAGAGCCAGCAGGGCGATGTTGGTATCGGCGCTGAAATAGGCGTTGCTCCAGCGCAGAGGAAAGAGGTTGGAGCTGATTTGCCCATATCCCATGACGAACAGCCCGATCAGAGCCGACAAGGTCAACAGCAGGCGTCGCCTGAGAGATACGGAGCCGTCCGGCGCGGGCCGTCCGCGTCGGACGGGGACCGGAACGTGGCGGCGCAGCGCGCGGCCCAGCAGCATACCGTACAGCGCCACGGCCAGGATGAAGAGCGCCAGCAGCCACAGGACCGGGTAACTCTGCCAGACCATGGTGGCGGAGATGAGCGGATCCTCGACAAAGGCCAGAGCCGTCATGTCCAGGCGGGCATGCAGGTAGAAGAAAAAGCCGAAGTCCAGCATGTAGATCAGCAGGGCCGCGCCGAAAAGGAGAGCTTCCACCCAGCACAGAACCGATCGCGCGATGGCGCGGCCGGGTCCCGATACCCGTCGTTCCAGAGCGGGAATCAACAGGCACAAGGCCAGGGGCAGAGTCAGAAACACCGCGTAGCGGGCGTCGAATTTGAGGCCGATATACAGAGCGCGGGCAATGTGTCCTGTCTGGGTGATGTCGGGCAGCAGAAAATATAAAAGAGCAAGACGCGCCGAAAAAAACAGAGCCGTGTTGATCAGCAGCGCGAGGGCCAGAACGGGGAGCGGTTGCCAGCGGGCAAGCCGTTCCCGGAAAATAACGGTATGCATGCCCCGCTTGTAGCGTCGCGTCGCGCGAAGTGTCAAGGAAGCGCCGCCGCGTCAGGGCAGACGCGGGGAAAACACATCCGCCCGAACGGAGTATCCCGACCGGGCGGATGTGTTCCGGCGCAATCTGCTCCAGGGACGAGCGCTTTTTCTCCATCTATCATTGCCAGTAAAAAACGGTCCGTTTTACTTAATAAAAGGGTACGGGCCGCCTTCGGCCGCGCCCGTGCCGGGCTTGAAAACGTTTATCCGTCGCGTGAGGACGTGTCATGAGTCAGGACGCCGCTACCAGCGCCGGTCAGGACGATCGGAATAAAATCGGAGTTGTCGCCGCCACCCTGATGGTGGCCGGCAACATGATGGGATCGGGCGTATTCATGCTGCCCGCCAACCTGGCCGCCATAGGCAGCATCGCGCTCGTCGGCTGGATCATCACTTGCGTGGGGGCCGTATGTCTGGGGCTGACTTTCGCCAAGCTGGCCTCCATCGATCCGGCGGCGGGAGGACCCTATGCCTACAGCCGCAAAGCCTTCGGCGACTATATGGGGTATCAGACCAACCTTATCTACTGGCTGGCCAACGTCATCGGCAATGTGGGATTGGCCGTGGCGGGCATAGGCTACCTCACCCATTTCTTCCCCAGCCTGCGTAATCCTTATATTTTCGCCTTCGCCCAGATTTTCGTCATCTGGCTGTTCACCTACGCCAATATGCTGGGTCCCAATCTGGTGGGGCGCATACAGTCGGTGACCACCATCATGGCCCTTATCCCCATCATCGGCATGGCCCTGCTGGGCTGGTTCTGGTTTCATCCCGACGTGTTCGCGGCGGGTTGGAACGTATCGGGCGAAAACGACATACAGGCCGTGGGAGCAACCCTGACTTTCACCCTGTGGGCCTTCATCGGGGTGGAGAGCGCGTCCGTGTCCGCCGGAGTGGTCAAAAATCCCCGGCGTAACGTTCCCATCGCCACTATGGGCGGGGTAGTCCTGGCCGGAGTGTGCTACGTGCTCAGTTCGTCGGTCATCATGGGCATGATTCCCAACAAGGAACTGGTGTCGTCCGCCGCGCCCTTTGCCGACGCGGCCCGCATCGCTCTGGGCGACTGGGCGGCCGACGCCGTGGCGGTATGCGCGGCCGTC
The DNA here is from genome assembly GCA_900541395.1 of uncultured Desulfovibrio sp. GTDB lineage: Bacteria > Desulfobacterota > Desulfovibrionia > Desulfovibrionales > Desulfovibrionaceae > Mailhella > Mailhella merdigallinarum. Next base: position 5,237 of record UQJT01000043.1, on the reverse strand, counting down.
GGTTGCCTGGGGTCGCTGGCCGGGTGGACATTGCTGGTGGGACAGAGCGCCAAGGCGGCGGCCGACGACGGTCTGTTCGGCAATGTGTTCGCCAGGGTCAACAAAAAGAACGTGCCTTCGGCGGGTCTGGCCATTGTGGCCGTGCTGATGACGCTTCAGGTCCTGGCCACCATGTCGCCCACTGCCGGAGAACAGTTCGGCAAACTGGCCTCCATCGCGGTGATCCTGACTCTGCTCCCCTACATTTATTCGTGCATTTCGATCAAGGTTTTGGGGTATCATGTGCTGCCGCCCAATACCTTCGCGGCATACACCGTGGTGGGGTTCATCGGCGCGGTTTACAGCCTGGCCGCCCTGCTCGGATCGGACGGCGAACAGACCCGTTGGTCGTTGATCTTCGTCATCGCCACCATCGTCTTTTATTCCGTGGCCCTCAACCGCAAGCGCGAAATCGAGGAAAAGCATATCCATCCGGGCGGCATTTCGCCCGTGTGGGTGCGCTACGCTTCACTGATCGTCACCGTGCTCATGCTGATCGCCACATTCTGGTTTGCGGTGGCCCACCGGGAGTTCGCCATCCGGCATCGCGTGCCCCGACCCGGCATCCTGAACCGGAACCCGGTTCAGTCCGCCCCGCCTGCGGGCGCCGCCGTCGATACCGACATGCGCGTGAATCCGGCCGCTTCCTCCCCGGTTCAGAACCCGGCTTTCTGAAAACCCTCTTTTCCGTAAGGAGTTCGAAATATGATTTTAGCCCATTCCGCCGACAAACTGGGGATGCGCGTCCTGCTCGTGCACGATCAGTGCGAGACTGAAAGCGTGGCCGGGCGTTTGATCCGCAAACTCAAGACTCAGTTGGAACAGGACGACATGGAGGTGTTGAGCGCGGGCAGTTCCTTTGACGCGGCCATGCTGGTGGTGGCCGATCCGCTCATTCAGGCCGTGTTGTTGGATTGGGACCTGGAGGACGCCGGCAGCCACGGCCCCGCCGCCGTGGTTCTGGACGCGGTGCGCAGACGCAACGCCGAGGTGCCTGTATTTCTGTTCACGGATCGCGAAAACGCGGCCCAGATTCCTCTGGACGTGCTGCGACGCACCAACGATTTTATCTGGCTCTTCGAGGACACCGCCGCCTTTATCGCGGGCCGGGTCCGGGCCGCGGTACACAACTATCGCGAAAATCTGCTGCCCCCCATGTTCGACGCCCTGGCCCGTTTTGCCCGGGTCCATGAATATTCGTGGCACACGCCGGGCCACACCGGGGGGACGGCCTTTTTGAAGTCTCCGGTCGGCCGGGCCTTTTTCGATTATTTCGGAGAAAACCTGTTCCGTTCCGACCTGTCCATTTCGGTGGGCGAGCTGGGCTCGCTGCTGGATCACTCCGGCCCTATCGGCGAGAGTGAAAAATACACCGCCCGCGTGTTCGGCGCGCACCGCACTTACCATGTGACCAACGGCTCATCCACTTCCAATCGGGTGATCATGACGGCCAGCGTCACCCGTGGGCAGGTGGCCCTGTGCGACCGCAACGCCCACAAGTCCGTGGAGCACGCCATCACCATGTCCGGGGCCGTGCCCACGTACATGATGCCCACCCGCAATCAGTACGGAATTATCGGGCCCATCCTGCCCGAAAACCTGACCCCTCAGGCCATCCGCGCATCCATTCGGGCCAATCCCCTGGTCAAGGACGGCATGGACGCCGCTCCGGTCCACGCCATCGTCACCAACTCCACCTACGACGGTTTGTGCTACAACGTGCGGCGGGTGGAGGAACTGTTGGGCCAGAGCGTGGACCGCCTGCACTTTGACGAGGCCTGGTACGGTTACGCCCGCTTCAATCCCCTGTACGAAGACCGTTACGCCATGCACGGCGATCCGTCCGAACACACGGACGACAAACCTTCGGTGTTCGCCACCCAGTCCACTCACAAGCTGTTGGCGGCGCTGTCCCAGGCGTCCATGATCCACGTGCGCGACGGCCGCAATCCCATCGAGCACAATCGTTTCAACGAGGCGTTCATGATGCACGCCTCCACCTCGCCCCAGTATGCCATCATCGCCTCCAACGACGTGAGCGCGGCCATGATGGACGGCCCCGGCGGCGAAACTCTGACCGGCGAATCCATCCGTGAGGCCGTGGCCTTCCGTCGCCTCATAGCCCGCCTCAACGCCGATTACGCCGAGCAGGGCGAATGGTTCGTCAATGTATGGCAGCCGGATGTCGTGGCCGACGAATCCGGCAGGAAGGTGCCCTTCTGGCAGGCCGACCCCGCCCGCCTGGCCGTCGACCCCGCGTGCTGGACCCTCAAGCCCGGCGAAAGCTGGCACGGTTTCGGCAAGGTGGAGGAGGGATATTGCATGCTCGACCCCATCAAGGTGTCGGTGACCACGCCCGGCGTGGGCGCGGACGGACTGCGGGAATGGGGCATTCCGGCCTCGGTGCTCACCTCCTACCTGGACCGCTTCGGCATCGTGGTGGAAAAGACCACGGATTTCACCATTCTGTTCCTGTTCTCCCTGGGGATCACCAAGGGCAAGTGGGGCACTTTGGTGGACACGCTGCTGCGCTTCAAAAAAGACTACGACGCCAATACGCCCCTGGCCGAGTCTCTGCCCGCCCTGGCCTCCGCGTATCCCCGGCGTTACCGGGGCATGGGCCTCAAGGACCTGTGCACCGATATGTTCCATACCATGAAAAATTTGCAGACCACGCGTCTTTTGTCGGCGGCCTTTTCCATCCTGCCCCGGCCGGATATGTCCCCCGCGGAGGCGTATGAAAATCTGGTGCGGGGCCGCATCGAGCGCCTGGGCTTGGATGTCATGGCGGGCCGTACCGTGGCCACGGGGGTGGTTCCCTATCCTCCGGGCATTCCGTTGCTCATGCCCGGTGAAAACGCCGGTCCGGCCGACGGGCCGCTGCTCGGCTACCTTAAGGCGTTGGAGGCGTTCGACGCCAAATTCCCCGGCTTTACACACGATACCCACGGGGTGGAAAACGAGGACGGTCGCTACGTTGTCGCTTGCCTGACACGCTAGACGTATCGTCCGCCCCGGCCTTAGACCCGGCCCCGGTCCCGCTTCGGCGGAAAACCGGGGCCGGGTCTGAGGTTTTCGGCCGCTTCGTTCCGGACTGGACACTCCGTCGTTATTTATTATCCTTGGGCCCACGGTCGACCTGGTCCGACCGCACCGACGCCGGAGCGAGGCACCATTCATGCGCATCATGCTCAACGAACTCTTGTTTTCGCTGTCCAAGGCCCTGGACTGTGTGGAGAGGGAACTGCTCGGCGTGACCAGCAATCACGGCAAGCGCGTGGCCTGCGTGTCCATGCGTCTATGCCGGGCCCTGGGCCTGCCCGACGACGCAGTGTTCGACATGGGCTGCTGCGCCGTGTTGCACGACAATGCGCTTACCGCCTACATGCTGGAAGCGGGGCGGGGAGACTTAGATCGCCTGGAGGGATTTGCCGCCCATTGCGAAAAAGGCGAGGAAAACGCGCGGGCTTTTCCCTTTTTGGGCGATGTGGACGGCGTCATACTGCACCACCACGAGAATTGGAACGGAACGGGATTTCACGGCCTGGCCGGGGAGGCCATACCGGTGCGCGCGGCCGTGCTGCGCCTGGTCGACAATATGGATTTGCGCCTGGCCCTGGGGACGGAGCGCCCCGATATGGAAGACGACATGCGCGCCCACCTGCGCCGTTTTCGGGAAAAACTGTATGCGCCCTACGCGGTGGACGTTCTGCTTGAGCAACTGGGGCCGGACTTGACCCGCGATCTGGCCGACGATCGTATCGACGCAGCCCTGGCCGAGTCTCTGGCCTGCCGGAAAGTGGAATTATCCACCGCCGACATGGTACGGCTGTGCGGCATGTTCGCCTTCATCGTCGACGCCAAATCGCGTTTTACTCTGCGCCATTCGCGCGGTCTGGCGGCTAAGGCGGGCTATATGGGCAAGGTGTACGGCCTGGACCCCGATCACTGTGAGCGTCTGGTTATCGCCGCGTATCTGCACGATATCGGCAAACTGTCCACGCCCGCCGCCATTCTGGAAAAGCCGGGGCCGCTCACGCCTGACGAATATGAGATCATGAAGCGCCATGTAGCCATGACCTGGGAAATTTTGGAAAACGTGGGAGGCTTGGAAGAGATTGCCCGTTGGGCGGCCTGTCATCATGAAAAACTGGACGGCAGCGGTTACCCGCGCGGCTACGGGGCCCATGAGCTGTCATTTGAATGTCGTCTTATGGCCTGTTGCGACATTTATCAGGCACTCACCGAGGATCGGCCTTATCGGGCGGGCATGACGCACGATCAGGCCATGCGCGTTTTATTCCCTATGGTCGAACAGGGATTGTTGGACCCCGATATTGTCGAAACTATGGGGCGCGCGTTGCGCGGCAAAGCGGCATAAGATCGGGACGACGTTCCGGCCCCGGCGCCGGGGGTAAGTTCAAGAAAGGAGAAAGCAACGAACATTCATCATGTTGTGGCAATACGAAACCATCCGGAATTAAAAATTTGCGCGGCCGATTGGTTTCATAAAAAATTTCATATTCCTTTTGAGGCATATTTGGAAAGCATTGAGGAATGTATAAAAAATAAAAATATTATTCCCCAATGGTATGTGGTCAGGTCTGGGAATGCCGTTATAGGAGGACTTGGCGTCATAGATAATGACTTTCATAATAGAAAGGACTTAAAGCCCAATATTTGTGCGCTCTATGTGGAGCGATATTATCGCTGTCGAGGCATAGCCGGCGCGTTGTTGAACTATGCATGTGAAGATATGAGAAAAAAGGGAATTGATACGCTTTATCTCGTGACCGATCACACAACATTTTATGCGCGCTATGGTTGGGAATTTTTATGCATGGTTCAGGGTGATGGCGACACGGATTTAAGCAGAATGTATATTCATAAAACGCTATAAGCGTGCACAGGTCAGGCGCGCTTTTTATGATTCCGGGCCCGCGACGTTTGGCTTCCAAATCCATGCCGGCCTTGCCCGCCTGGGCATGTTGGATGCGATGGGGCAGGCGGTACAGCAGTGAAGCAAGTGTTCACGTGGCCCCCGGCGGCAGAACATGGCCGCCGTGAATGAGCCGAAAAACGCGGTTTTCGGCGACTGGCCCCGACACAAAATGCGAAGCGTTTTGTGTCGGGGCCAGTTATGCATATGGCTTTAGCCAGTTGAGGAAGCATAGCTTCCGAAACAGAAATCCACCCGC
>UQJT01000042.1 GCA_900541395.1 uncultured Desulfovibrio sp. | reverse complement strand
GACGGAGCAGGGAGAAGATGCCGAAGTTCCGGTGGAAGAAACGCCGGAGCGCTCTCGGACGGACTGATGTTCCTCGTCCCCTTGTCCGACGGAGCAGGGAGAAGATGCCGAAGTTCCGGTGGAAGAAACGCCGGAGCGCTCTCGGACGGACTGATGTTCCTCGTCCCCTTGTCCGACGGAGCAGGGGCGGTCTCTTCGGTCGAGAGTCCGACGCGATGTCGGCCCGCAAGAGCAAAGCGAGGTTTGCCTCAAGGCGCGCGACTATGTTTTTCTTGACAAGAGAGTTTTTTATCTTTTTTAATTGAAAAAGAATTTCATTTTTGAATCCAAAAAAAATAGGAGGAATTACCATGCCGACGCAAACAACTTTTTGTGAAGTGGACGAGTTGTTTCGCTGCCCGGTGGTGGGGGTGTGTCTGTCCCCTGTGGAACAGCGCTGCCTCCTTAAAAAGCTTGGTCTGGGACCCGACGGACTGAGCCGTTACGATATGCACGAGCTGTTGGTACAGATTTTAGGAGGTTCGTCCGCTGCGCCGGTATTGCGTCTGCTGAAAACCAAGTACGAACGACGGGCGGCCCCGTTGCGCGCTCTGCCGGAAGACGATTTCGTCCGGGCGTGGCTGGAGGCCTTTGCCGCCGGCGATTGTCGGGCCGAACTGTGGGCGGCCGCCACACGCCCCCTGTCCGACGTCGCGCGGCGTACGTTATACGGCCGCCTGCACATGGCCATGCACGGCCTGGCCGAGGAACAGACTCGGATGCGGGCCGAGCTGGAGGCCGCGAATAAAAAGTTGCAGCGCAACGAGCATCGGCTGGTCGCGCTGGATGCGGAACGGGCGGCGCTGGGCGCCGAGGTGGAAAAACTGCGGAAGCTGGCGGGCCGATTGGAAAGCGAACGGGCCGCGATTCGGCGAGCGGCCGCCCGTTCCGTGCGGGAATTGCCCCAAAACGGGGCGGGGGAGCGCGTGGCCGAACTGGAGAGGGACAACGCACGGCTGCGGGACGAGGTGGCGGCGGCCGAAGCTCTGTTGATGGAACAGGAAAACGTCCAAAGCGAATTGCGGGCGCGCTTGGCCGAATTGGAACAGAGGCTGGAGCAGGCCGTCGCGCCCCGGGACGCGGCGGCTCAGGAAATTTTGACCTGTGATACGGCCCATTGCAATGAACAGTGCCCTTCGTTCGATCTGTGCCGCAAGCGGGTGCTCATCGTGGGCGGTATTGAACGTATGGAAACGCTGTATCGCAAGTTGGTGGAGGAGAGAGGCGGCGTGCTGGAATATCACGCGGGCCATATGCGCGGCGGAGCCAGGCAACTGGAAAAAAGTCTGCAACGCGCCGACGTTGTGCTGTGCCCGGTGAACTGCAACAGTCACGGGGCTTGCGTCCTGGTCAAAAATCTGGCCAAGAAATATCGCAAGCCCGTGCACATGATGCCCAATTTCAGCCTCAGCGCGGTGGCGGGCGTTATCGGAGCCCACGCCGCCAACGCTTCGTCGGCGGCCTAAGTCTTCGCAGAAGCAAGCCGGACCGTTGTTTCAGGCGGTCCGGCCTTTGCCCGCCCGCTCGGTAAGGCCTCCGCCCCCGGGCACGCCGAGGGGCGGGGGGCGTTGCCTCCGGCGCCACCCCGGAACAACGGAGGTTCAGCCGAGCAGAACATGCTCCAGAACGGCCTCCAGCAATGCGCCGCCCACGGCCATGCCTTTGTCGGACACTTTATCGAATCCCACATTGTTGCGCGGCTCCACGTCGCCCAGTTTGGCTCCCTCGGCCACGCGCAGCCCCGACCGCAACAGGCCGCGGATAATGCCGTCGATTTGCGACAAGACGGGGGTGCCGTCCACCGTGCCCGCAGCTTCGCCCGCCCGTATGGCGCCCCCGATGTCGAGACTGGTCTCGAACAGGCCGGAGCAGGGGGCGCGCAACACGCGTTCCACATCATAGCCCATGACCACGCCCGGACGTCCTGTATTGGGCGCGGCGGAACCTTCCCGCAACAGGCGGCCCATGAGGAAACCTCGCTTGGTTTCCACCACCCGATGCACATCCTCTCCGGCCGTGAAGCCCGGTCCCACGCCGATGACCAGGGGGGCGTCGGCGCGTGTCACGCCGATATTTGTTTTGGCGATAGTGGCTTCCACCACCACTTCGGGCCGGATGTCGGCCACGCAACGTCCGGCGGGGTCCACGAGGACCGGCACGGCCCCGCGAGCCCAAATCGACGCAAAATCGGCCGGAGTTTCGGCTCGTAGAGCGGTGACCCCTTCCACCGTGATACGGCCCTCGTATACGGCTTCGGAAAAGCTTACCGTGCGGCGTACGGCCATAGGTTGGGGAATTTCCAGAAAGATCAGGCGCCGCAGCCCCGCGCCGTACAGGCGCAGAGCCGCGCCGGTGGCCACGTCGCCCGCGCCCCGGAACAGAATGACGGTTTGTGCGAGATCAGGCATGAGAACAGGACTCCTTCATGGTCGGTCCGGCGCAGCCCCGTGGCGGCGCGGAAAACGTCCGACGTAGAAGATTGCCCCGGATCGGGGCGGAAGGCAAGTTCCATCCTTCAGCGCCGGTCTAAGGGAGCCTCATCCAGGCGTCGCCGTTCATAAGGATCCTTCGCCCCCTGGCGGCCGCCGCAGGCCCGTGCGGAACACGGACTGTTTTTGCGCCAACGTGAGTTTTCAAAAAAAGATCAATCAAATGCCGGGTGATAGCCTTAGGATGACGCCCTCATCGTCATTACTGCCGATATGGAGCAATATATTGTAAATTTTGTATTGAAGTTGTCTATAATTGTAGGTTTCACACATGATAATTATTCATGGAGTAATTGTATTTTTGCCATTGATTTTATCATCGCAATGTTCATTTTTTTGTTCAATTCCGATAAAATAAGAACGAAAATTGTACAATGATAAACATTATATGGCGATATAGGTTATATAGTAGACAATAAAAAAATATATTTTCAGATTTACATGGTGTTGGCATGGCTTGTGCATTGCCGGGAGTGAGTGCGTTTTTACCGACGTGCCGGATTACGCCATGCTTTCACCATTTATCCGGTTCCAACCGGAACAGGGAGTGTTATTATGAAAAGTTCTTTCGTTGTCGCCGCTCTGTGCGGGGTGGCCGTTGCGGCCGCTTTGGGCTTTGCCCGACCCGCTTCGGCCGTCGAGGCCGAAAGCTCGTATCTGCCCAACGCGGGGACCAACACCCAGGGTGATCAGATGTTGTCGCCCTGGACCCCCGGCTTTCAGGACAATGCGCTGACTCAGACCGCGCCTGCCCGTACCTTCATTGTGCCTCAACCGGGCTATGCCCAGCCCGACAATTCCAACAGCGCCGTACGCATCATCCCTCAGCGCACGGTCCCTTCAGGGCAGGAAGTGCTGGTCGTCCCTGAAACAGGCGTGCTGGTCGTCCCGTATTCCGACGTCCGCTAAACCGCGTCGTCCGTAACGAACCTTTTCGACGCGGTTCATTTTTTCGATTTTCCTCCCCACAGTGCCCGGTCAGGCGTAACGCGCCCGGCCGGGCGCTGTGGCCGTTAGAGCGGTTTGCTGTTGAAAACGGCAACCGCTCCGGCGGCCGCGGAAGCGGCCGCCCGCGCCGAATGAGCCTGAAAACCACGCTTTTCAGGCGAAATGACGGCAGCGCCGCTTTTGAAATGGGACAATTTCAAAAGCAAAATGCTCTAATGGGGCGGCGGCTCCGCCGCCCAGGACGGGGAAAGGAAAGGCCGCCTCCGTGCCTGAAAAATTCCTGCATTGCAGAAGGGTATGTTGTGGTCGGATAGTTGTTGAGCAGGGCGCTGTATTCCGGAGCGCGGGCTTTGCGGCTGAAACCGCAGCGGCGCATCCAGGCTTGGCGTGAAACGCCTTACGGATGAAGAGGGGATGACAAGTCTCGCCGCGTTCGATTTCGGGAGAATTTTCAAAATGGACATGCTCCAAGAGCGTCAGGCGGGGCGTTCAGTTTTCAGCCGGTGCTCGCCCACCGGCTGTATGGAAAGTGATCGCTTCTGTGGAAGTCCGGACTTTCTGTTTTTTTAACCGGTTGATTTTTTAATGTCTTATATGTTGGCACGGACCATGCAATATGGGGGCTATGTTCGTACCGAAAAGGACGAGCTTCAAACTTTACTACAGCTATTTCGGACTTGTCCGAAAAGGAGCATTAAGATGAAAAAGACTTTTATGGCGCTGGCTCTGTGCGCTTTCGCTCTCGTCCCCGCCCTGGGTTTTGTGAATAATGCCTCCGCTTCAGATGGAAGCAGCATTCATTCCACGCTGCAACAGGATCATATGCTGACGCCGTGGGCGCTTGATATGCAGAAAGAAGCGTCCCGCTAGATAACGATACATCTCTGTTCCGATACACTTTCAAAAACTCTTCTCGCCAGTATACGAAAAAGGAATGTCATCATGAAAAAGTCTTTTGTGGCTCTTGCGTTGTGCGGTCTGACTCTGGGCGTTGCCGGCACGGCCTCGGCTTCGGATGGAAGCAGTACCCATTCAACGCTTCCTCAGGATAAGATGGTTCAGCCCTGGGAAATGAATCTTCAGGACAACGTGGCCGCCAAAGCCGTTTTGGACCGGCAGGAAACCGGTATCGACTACGGCACGGAAATGCTGGGCGACATCGATTGGCGTTGACGGCCCGCACCGGGACACGGCTGATGCGACACTGAGAAGGGGCCGCCGGTTTTCCGGCGGCCCCGCTTTGCGGAGTTTGCGCCGTCAGCGACGCCGAAAACTTCGGGAGAAAGCGTGAAAACAATCGGTTAGCAGCGCTGCAACGCCGCGACCTGCCCGCAATTTTCGGGCTGCCGACTTTACGCGGGGATTGTTCTTGCCCCGGCGGCGGCTTTGCGATAGTATAAAAACAATCGACTCGCAGGAAGCATTCCCCAGGGTCGGTTACGCCGCTTCGGGCGGCATGCGGCACGACATCCCGACCGTGAGGATGCGCTTTTGGGGCATAGGCCCCGGCGGCGTTTCCGGACGGAAAGGCGCGGCCCGTGATGGCAATCCGGCGCGTTCTTCTTTCGGGAAGGACGCTTTTTTTGTGGGCTCGGACGTCCGCCAATCAGGAGGAGGCGCTATGGAAGCAACACGGTTGGGCACGGTGGGCATTGTGGTGGAGAACTTGGAATCCTCCGCGGCCATCAACGCCGTTCTGCATCAGTACGCGGATATTATTGTGGGGCGGCTGGGCATTCCCTACCGTCAGCGAGGCGTGGCCATCATCGCCTTGGCCGTGGACGGCAGCATGGAAAACATTTCGGCCATGACGGGCAAGCTGGGACAGATTCCCCACGTATCGGTCAAGTCGGCCATCACCAAAAATTAAAACGGTCGACCGGCGCGCGTCCCCGCGACGCCGGGGCAGGGGAGGACGATATGTACGACGTCAAATCGCGCGACGCCAACGAGTTTATCGACGACGGCGAGGTGCGGGCCTCGCTGGAGGAGGCGGCCCGCCTGGCCGCCGTTCCCGGCGAGGTGGAGCGCATTTTGGACAGGGCCCGCGCTTGTCGGGGGCTGTCGCACCGGGAAGCCGCCGTACTGCTGCGCGTCGACGACGAGACCACGCTGGAAAAGATGTACGCCCTGGCCAAAGAGGTGAAGGAGCGCATTTACGGCAAGCGTATCGTCTTATTCGCCCCCCTGTACCTTTCCAATTACTGCGTCAACAATTGCGCGTATTGCGGCTTTCGCTGCGCCAACAGGATCGAGCGCGCCCGGTTGACGCAGGACCAGGTGCGCGAGGAGGTCCGCGCTCTGGAGGCTATGGGCCATAAACGCCTGCTGCTCGAATTCGGCGAGGACGACGAGCGTTGTCCCATCGAATACGTGCTGGAGTGCATCAGCACCATCTATGCCGAAAAATTTCGGAACGGGGCCATCCGCCGGGTCAATGTGGATATCGCCGCCACCACGGGCGACAATTACCGCAAGCTTAAGGAAGCGGGCATCGGCACGTATATCCTGTTTCAGGAAACTTACCACAAGCCCACCTATCTGGCGGTTCACCACGGTCCCAAGCAAAATTACGAATGGCATACCGAAGCGATGGACCGGGCCATGCTTGAAGGCCGTATCGACGACGTGGGCATCGGTCCCCTGTACGGCCTGTACGATTATCGATACGAAACCGTGGCGTTGCTCATGCACGCCGAACACCTGGAGGCCGTGTGCGGCGTAGGGCCGCACACCATATCGGTCCCTCGGCTGTTGCCCGCCGAAGGGGTCAGTCTGAACAATTTTCCCCATCTGGTGGGCGACCGTGACTTCAAGAAACTGGTGGCCGTCATCCGCCTGGCCGTGCCTTACACCGGCATGATTCTGTCCACGCGCGAGTCCGCCGCCTTTCGTAACGAACTGCTCAACGTAGGCATTTCGCAGATGAGCGCCGGGTCCTGTGTGGGCGTGGGCGGTTACGCCCACCCGGAGGAAGTGCCCGAGGGCGAACGGCCCCAGTTCGACCTGGCCGATCATCGCGCGCCCCTGGATGTGCTCAAGGGACTGGTGCGCGACGGATACGTTCCCAGCTATTGCACGGCCTGCTACCGCGAGGGACGCACCGGCGATCGTTTCATGCCTCTGGCCAAGTCCGGCCAGATAGCCAATTGCTGTTTGCCCAACGCTCTGTTGACCTTTCAGGAATACCTCAACGATTATGGCGACGACGAATTGCGGAGCATGGGCGCGGCCATGATCGCGCGGGAGTTGGGCTCCATTCCCGGCGACCGGCAGCGGGAGCGGACGGCGGCCTATCTGGACCGTATTCGCGGCGGCGAACGGGATTTGCGTTTCTGATGGACGGCCGGGAACGCGAAAGCGACGCGGCGATCGTCGACCTGGCCGCCGGACGTCCGCTTGGGCAAGCCGATCTGGGGCGCTTGATTGCGTATCTGGGGTCTCCGGATGGAGCGGCCCCTCGTGAACGGCTGTTCGAGCGGGCGCGCGAGACGGCCCTCGCCCGGTTCGGCGGGCGCATTTACGTGCGCGGACTCATCGAGTTCACCAATATCTGCCGTCGGGATTGCTTGTATTGCGGCATACGGCGCTCCAATGCCCGCGCAGCCCGTTACCGTTTGAGCCCGGATGCGATCCTGGCCTGCTGCGAGCGAGGATACGGCTTGGGGTTTCGCACCTTTGTGCTCCAGGGCGGCGAAGACCCGTGGTTCACCGATGACGTGCTGGTCAACCTGATTTCGGCCGTCAAGGCGGCCTGGCCGGACTGCGCGCTGACCCTGTCCGTAGGCGAACGCAGCGGGGGCGGCTACCGGCGCTTCCGCGCGGCCGGGGCGGATCGCTTTCTTCTGCGGCATGAGACGGCCGATCCGGATCATTACGCCCGCCTGCATCCGGCAGACCAGACCTGGGCGGAGCGTCGACGCTGCTTGTCGGATCTCAGAGCGGCGGGTTACCAAGTGGGCGCGGGCTTCATGGTGGGATTGCCCTGGCAGACGCCGGAACACCTGGCCGCCGATCTGATCTTTCTGCGCGGACTGCAACCCGAAATGGTGGGGATTGGTCCGTTTATACCCCATCACGATACGCCGTTGGCGGGTTTTCCGGCCGGAAGCGTCGATATGACGCTGGTCATGCTGGCCCTGACCCGTTTGCTGTTGCCGCGCTCCCTCCTGCCCGCCACCACGGCCCTGGGCACGATGGCGGACGACGGCCGGGAGCGTGGCGTTCTGGCCGGGGCCAATGTGCTGATGCCCAACCTTTCCCCTCCGGCGGACAGGAAAAAGTATATGCTGTACGACAATAAAATCAGCGACGGGGACGAAGCGGCGGAGAATGTGGCGTCGCTCGCTCGTCGGATGAAGGCGATCGGATACGAGGTGGTGGTGGATCGCGGCGATTTTCGGTAAACGCCGTGTTCCGGCGGAACGCCGGTCGGGTCGCCTTATGGAGAGCGCCGGACAACATTATTGATAAGGAGTCGACGCATGTCGTCATTACAGGATACCCCCCGTTCGGATCGCATCCACATCGTCCTGGTCGGCCGCCGCAACGCGGGCAAATCGTCCCTGATCAACGCCCTTACCGGCCATCGGACGGCCATTGTCTCCGATGTGGCGGGCACCACCACCGACCCGGTTTACAAATCCATGGAGATCCACGGTCTGGGGCCTTGCGTGCTGGTCGACACGGCGGGCTTCGACGATGAGGGCGGATTGGGCGCGTTGCGCCTGGAAAAGACCGCCGACGCCCTGGACAAGGCCGATATCGCCGTCCTGGTAGTCACCGCCGACGGCGCGGTCGACGATTTTGCCTTTGAACGCCGTTGGCTGGGGGAACGGCGGGACCGCGCCGCGCCCTGCCTGGTCGCGCTCAATAAAACGGACCTGCTGGACTCGGCCGCTTTGGGCCGGGTGACGGAACAGGTCCGCGTCGCCCTGGGCGACTTCGTGCAGGTCAGCGCCCGCACCGGTTCGGGCCGGGCGGCCGTTGTCGAGGCTCTGTTGCGCCTGTTGCCGCCCGACGCGGGTCGGCACGGCATCACCGGCCGTCTGGCAACCGAGGGCGACATGGTGCTTTTGGTCATGCCGCAGGACATCCAGGCCCCCAAGGGGCGTCTTATCCTGCCCCAAGTTCAGACCCTGCGCGAACTGCTGGATAAAAAATGCGTCGTCATGAGCTGCTCCACGGACAAGCTGGACGCGGCGCTGGCCGCCCTGACCCGGCCGCCGCAGCTGATCATCACCGATTCCCAGGCCTTTGCCGCCGTGTACGCCAAAAAACCGCCCGAAAGTCGTCTGACCTCGTTTTCCGTACTCATGGCCGGGTACAAGGGCGATTTGGCGGCCTTTACGGCCGGGGCCCGCGCTCTGGACGGCCTGGGGCAGAAATCCCGGGTGCTTGTCGCCGAGGCCTGCACCCATGCTCCCTTGGCCGAAGATATCGGCCGGGTGAAGATTCCGGCGTTGCTGCGCAAAAAATACGGGGACGGTCTGCGCGTCGATATGGTCAGCGGTACGGATTTTCCCGCCGATCTCACCCCCTGGGACCTGATTATCCATTGCGGAGCTTGCATGTTCAACCGCGCCTACATGCTGTCCCGCATCCGCCGGGCGGCGGGACAGGGCGTGCCCGTTACCAATTACGGCGTGGCTTTGGCCGCGTTGAACGGCATCCTGGACCGGATCGACCTGCCTTGAGGGCGACGGGCTCTCGCGTCGCGCGTCTATTAAATACAAGACTTCGACGGTCGCCCCGCATACAATGCGGCCAATGCGCCGCCCGGCGGCGCGGCCACTTTTCATGAGGGGAGCAGTCATGGTGGACAACAAAGCGCGCACGCCCGGAGATTTTGTCTGGAAGTTCCAGCGGATGGGCGGCCTGGATCAGGTCACTCTGCGCACGGCCGAGGAATTGTGCCACTTGGGCGAATTGGACCCCAAACTGTGGGTCATCCTGAGTTGTCCGGCCTCGGGGCTGGAGTTCGACGCCCGCACGCTGACTCTCATCGACACCGATAAAGACGGCCGCATTCGTATTCCCGAAGTGGTGGCGGCCGTGCAGTGGGTCTGCGCCCGGCTGGCCGATCCCGCCGTCCTGGCCCGCCGGTCCGGGGACGCGCCCGCCGCCATGCCTCTGGCGGTCGTCGACTTGTCCACCGAGGAGGGCCGCCGCCTGGCCGCCACGGCTCGCAGCATTCTTAAAAAGCGGGGCAAACCCGACGCGGATTCCCTCACTCAGGAAGACGTGGAAGCCGCCGTGGCCACGGCGGCCCAGAATACCTACAACGGCGACGGCGTCTTTCCGCCCCTGGACGAACTGGGGGAAGAAGTCAGAGATTTTGTGCGGGACGCCCTGGCCGTAACGGGCGGGGTAAACGACGCCGGCGGCAAGCCGGGCATAGGCCTGCCCCAAGCCGAGGCTTTTATGAAGTCCCTGGCCGAATGGCGAGCCTGGCGGCAGTCCGTGGACGAGGCTCCCCACCCCCTGGGAGCCGACACGGCCTCCGCCTGGGACCTGCTGCGCAGCCTCAAGAACAAAATCGACGATTATTTTCTGCGCGTCCGGTTCGCGGCTTACGCGCCGGACTCCGCCCCGGCTCTCAACGTGGAAGACAAGACAAAGGCTCAGGCCGAAACCGGCCTGCTGGAGTCCTCCGCCCTGGCCGGGCTGCCCCTGGCCCACATTGAGGCAGGCGGGGCGGACGAGACTCTCAAGGCCGCGTCAGGGTTCAATCCGGCCTGGGCCGACGACATGCGCCTTTTTTTTATGGTCATGAAACCGCTGCTGCCCACGCCGGACGCCATGACCCGCGAGGATTGGCGGGCGCTGCAAAAACTCTTTGAACCCTATGCCGCCGCCCTGGCCCGCAAACCCGACGCCGTGCCCGGTCCCGACGTTGTCGCGCCTCCGACTTCGACCGTCGACGACCTGGGCCCGGAGCGGGTGGACGAACTGCTCAAGGGAGACGCCGCCAAGCTCTTCGCCGAGGCGGCCGCCCGCGACGTGGTGGCCCCCACCGCCTCCGACGACATAGCCGAAGTCGAACGCCTGGTGCTGTACTATCTGCATCTGTACCGGCTGCTCATGAATTTCGTGTCGTTTTACGACTTCTATTCCCTGCGGCGGCACGCCATGTTCCAGGCGGGAACTCTGTTCGTGGACGGCCGCAGTTGCCGCCTGTGTCTGCCGGTGAGCGACGTGACCGCGCATTCCTCCCTGGCTGTGTTCAGTCGTCTATGTTTGCTGTATTGCCGCTGCACGCGGGTGACGAAGCCGGGCGGGACCGAACCGGATCGGACCATGACCATTGTGGCCGCCATGACCGCCGGGGACGCCAACCTGCTCATCGAGGGCCGCAACGGGGTGTTTGTGGACAATCAGGGCGAGGACTGGGACGCCACCCTGATCAAGGTGGTGCAGAATCCCATCAGTTTACGCCAGGCCGTATGGGCCCCGTATAAGCGCTTCGGCCGCATGGTCACGGAGCAACTGGAAAAGTTCGCCAACGCCAAAAGCGATTCCTTGGCAAGCGACGCGGGCAAAAAGATCGAAAGCCTGACCTCCGGCCTCGCCTCGGGCAAAACCTTCGACATCGGTAAAAGCGTGGGCATTTTCGCGGCCGTGGGCCTGGCCCTGGGGGCCATAGGCACGGCCCTGGCCAGCCTGGGCAAGGCGTTGTTCGCCCTGTACTGGTGGCAATATCCCCTTATCCTGTTGGGGGCCTTCATCATCATTTCCGGCCCGTCCGTGTTCGTCGCCTGGCTCAAACTGCGCGGACGCACTCTGGGGCCCGTGCTTGAAGCCTCGGGCTGGGCCGTGAACAGTTGGATCCCCATCAACCTGATGCTGGGCAAGGCTCTGACCTCGGTGGCCCGCCTGCCGCCCAACGCCGAACGCAGCATCATCGACCCGCTGCGCAAGCCGCCCCGCCGCCGTGCCGTGGTTTGGGCGGGGCTGGTGCTGGCCGCGGCTGTCGCGGTGGGCGCGGGACTCGGCTGGTGGTGGCTGCACCGCGCTCACGAAAGCGTGCCCGAAGCCGCCGAACAGGTCATCGAGGACGTGGCCCGCAAAGCTCTGGACGAAACCCAAAGAGCCCTGAACGAGCGGCGGGAGCACGCCGGGACCGGGGCTCCCGACGCTCCGGCGGCCGAACCGACCTCGTAACGCGCGTCGCGTTGGGGCTAAGGGCGCCGCGACATCGGAGCAGCCGCGATTCATGGGCGGCGTATAGCTCCGATGGAGGCGGGAAACCTGCGGGCCGGAACACAGGGTTCCGGCCCGCAGATATTTTCAAGGGCAAAACGCTCTAAAACGAAAGAGGGGTTGCGCGTTACACGCAACCCCTTGATTTTATGGTCGGGATGAAAGGATTTGAACCTTCGGCCTCAGCGTCCCGAACGCTGCGCTCTAGCCAAACTGAGCCACATCCCGTATCGAGAGATGCACCTTACACGCTTGCCGGATGGATGGCAAGCGCTTTTCTGAGAGGTTGTCAAAATGATAATGCTAACGTACACTAAATGAGTTTTTGAGCTGGAGGACTCCGATACCGCAGAGCGACGCGGACGTCCCCAAGCCCCGCGGAGGCCTTCGGCGTGATAAAAGTACTTGTCGTGGATGATTCCGCCTTCATGCGCAGCGCCCTGACCCGGATGCTTTCCGAAGATCCGGACATCGAAGTGGTGGGCACCGCCCGCGACGGGGAAGACGGTCTGGAAAAGGTGAAAAAACTCGATCCGGACCTGATCACCCTGGATGTGGAGATGCCCCGGCTGGACGGCCTGGGCATGCTGGAACGCCTCATGAAGACCACACCCAAACCGGTGCTTATGGTCAGTTCCCTGACCAGCGAGGGCGCGGAATCTACCCTGCGCGCCCTGGAGCTCGGAGCCCTCGACTTTATTCCCAAATATCAGGAGGGCGGCAGTTCGCTGGACGCGCTCGAACAGGAGCTGCACGCCAAGGTCAAGGCTGTGGCCCGGCGCGGCCGTTTTATGCGTCCGGCGTCGTTGCGCCCGTCTCTGTCGCGTCCGCTGCCCCCTCTCGTCGCTTCCCGTCGTTCGCAGCGTCCGATCTTCCCCGTTCCCGGTCAGGCGCCTGCCGTGGCCCGCTCGGGCCGTGTCGCCCGCGACATGGTGGCCATCGGCGTGTCCACGGGCGGACCGCCCGCCGTACAGAAGGTTCTGGCCGCGCTGCCCGCCGATTTTCCGGCCTGTATTCTCATCGCCCAGCACATGCCCGCCACCTTTACCGGCGCGTTCGCCAAGCGTCTTGACGCGGTGTGCAAGATCAGCGTGGCCGAAGCCAAAAGCGGCGATAAAATCGGTCCCGGGCTGGCCTATGTGTGCCCCGGGGGCAAGCATATCCGGGTGGACATGCGCGGCGCCATGCCTGCCATTACTATTACGCCCGAGCCTGAATCCGCCCTGTACAAGCCCTCGGCCAACGTGCTTATGGAAAGCGTGGGCCTCAGCCTGGGCCGTCGCGTGGTGGGGGTCACCATGACCGGGATGGGCAGCGACGGCGTGGAGGGCACCAAGGTGCTCAAGCAGAAGGGCGGCTGGATCATCGCCCAGAATGAGGCCAGCTGCGTGGTTTACGGCATGCCCAAGGCCGTGGTGGACGCCGGTCTGGCCGACGAAGTGGTGGAGCTCGATCTGCTGGCCGATACCATCCAGAACGCCCTGTATCGTTGACGGCCGTCCCTACCGACAGCGGAGAGCATAGTTATGATGAACGAAGCGGATACGATGGACAGGGAGCAGGATATCCTGCGCCGGCTCGCAAGCGATGATTCGTCCGAAGTGCGACAGGCCGCGTTTGAGGCCGGAGATTTGGGGCTGCAAAGCGCCGTCGCGCCGTTGGTCGAGCACTTCGCCAACAGCAGCGTAGGGGTGCAGGAGGCCGCCGAACGCGCTCTGCGCAAAATCCGGGGCGCGGCCACGGTTCAGGCCGTGGTGCCCTTGCTGCGTTCCGAAAGCGTGGTGGTGCGCAACATCGCCATGGACGTGCTGCGCGAAGTGGGGTCGGACGATATGGCTACCCTGACCAAGCTGCTCCATGACGATGACCCCGACATCCGGATTTTCATTTCCGATATTCTGGGGTCCACCAACAGCGCCATGGCTCTCGCCCCTCTGTGCGACGTGCTGCTGCACGACCCCGAGGTCAACGTCCGTTATCAGGCGGCCGTCAGCCTGGGAGAACTGCGTAATCCCGAGGCGGCCGAAAGTCTGCGTCAGGCCATCCACGACGAGGAATGGGTGCAGTACGCCGTCATGGAGGCGCTGGCCAAAATCAAGGACGGTTCCTGCGTCGATATCCTCATCCAGGCTCTCGACACCTGTTCGCCCCTGGTGGCGTCCACCGTGCTCGACGCCCTGGGCGATATCAACAACGTCAAGGCCGCGCCGCTGCTTCTGTCCTATCTGGACAAGACCGGCGGCCCTCTGCGCACCAAGGCCCTGAAGGCCATCATTCAGATTTTGGGCCCCAATTCCCTGTCGCTGCTGGGCGCCAAGCAGCTCGACAAGCTGCAGGCCTATATGCTGGCCGCCTTGGACGACGAGGATGAGGACACCGTCAAGGTGGTGCTCACGGGACTGGCCTCCACCGGCGTCAACCCCACAGCCACCCGAGCCGTGCTCAAACTGGTGGCCCGCACCGATCCCGACAAGCAGCAGGACCTGTGGCAGCACGAATTTCAGTGCATCGTGGGCATCGGATATAACGAAGCCCTGGAAAAGGCTCTGCTCGACGATAATGAACTGGTGCGCCATATGGTGGTCGACGCCTGCGGCCATATCCCCGGGCGGGCGGGCAAATACGCTCTGAAGCGCCATTTCGACAATCTGCACGCCGAAGATCGTCAGCATGCTATGGAACTGCTGGCCCAATGCGGAGACGATCGCGACATTCCGTTTTTCAGCAACCATCTGTGCTCCACCGAGGACCCCCTGGTGCTGCGGCCCGCGTTGCTTTTTCTGGGCAACAACATGCGCCATGTGGAATCCGCGCCCCGTATGCTCGAACTTTTGTCCCATCCTTCCGAAATCGTGAAGGAGGCCGCTCTGGGAGCCTGCCTGGCCCTGGAGGACGAGGATACGGTGAAAGCCATCGTGGCCCGCGCGGCGGATGAGGACCCGGTTATGCGCAAGATGGCCGTGTATACTATGGGAGCGGTCAACCCCGAGGTATTCGCCGAGAACCTGGCCCAGGCCGTGCAGGACCCATCGCCCGAGGTGCGCAAGGTGGCTCTGGAGGCCGTGGGGTTCGGCTGGCCCCATTCGCCGGAAAAACTCAGTGTGCTGGAATACTGCCTCAAGGACGACAACCGCGAAGTGCGGCTCATCGCCGTGGAACAGTTGGGCAACTATGTGGATGAAAACGTGGTTCCCTTGTTGCTCGAGGCATTGAACGACCCCGACGACTGGGTGCGCGTGCGCGCTGTGGAGGCCCTGGGGCAGAACCGCGTGACCGAGGCGGCGCCGGTTCTGGTAAGCCTGATGGAACGGGTCGGCCTGCTGGTTCAGCTCAAAATAGCCGAGGCCTTGGGGCACATCGGGGGCGACGTGGCCTTCCGCGCCCTGCTCGGTTTCATGTCCTACGATTCGCCCGAGGTACAGGCGGCTGCGGCCGAAGCCGTCGCCTGGATCCGCCAGGAAGAGGAGGGCGTCGCGCATGAGTAACCTGTATTCCGGCAAACCGCCTTTTTCGAGCGGCGACCAGGGCAACAAGGACGGGCGCCGGGCCGACGCGCCCGGGACTTCGCCCTTCGCCCGCCGGGACGATCCGGCCGGAGGCGACGGAGCTTCCCGACCCAATCTCGGACGGTCCGGCGCTCCGACGTTCGGCGCTCGTGCCGATGCGCCCCGTCCGCCCCTGTTTTCGCCGCGCGAGGCCCCCAAGGCTCCGCTTTTTCCGCCGCGTGACGCGGCCCCGGCTGCGGGAAACCCTCCCCCCGGGCCCCGGGCTCCTTTGTTTCCGCCCCGGACGACCCCGGCGGGCGGAACAAGCGCCGCCGCTGCCCGGCCCGAAGCCCCGCGCGCGCCTCTGTTCCCGGCCCGATCGGATGCACCCCGGGCTCCTCTGTTTCCGCCTCGACCGGCCGCTCCGGCGGGTACCGAGACGACTCCGACCGCCTGCCGGGAGCGTCCGGCGCTTTTTTCCCGGCGCGAGCCCGCTCCGACCCCGGGCGTTCCGACGGGTACGACGCCCTCCTTGTTTTCCCGACCCGCTCCGGCGGGGGGAGCCGCTCCGGTTTCGCCCTTCGGGGCGGCGGTGGTGCGGCGCGACGCCAAGGTGACGGATGAAGAATTCGTGCAACTGCGCGATTTTTTGTACCAGCAGAGCGGCATCTTCATCGCTGAAAACCGTAAATACCTGGTGGAAAATCGACTGGGTTCGCGCCTGCGCGAGCTGGGGTTGCGCAGCTTCGGCGAATATTACAACTACCTGCGTTACGACGCGGGCCGCTCCGCTGAAATGAACAAGCTCTTCGAGAGCATGACCACCAACGAAACCAGCTTTTTCCGCAACGGACCGCAGCTTGACGTGTTCCGCGACAAGGTGCTGATTCCGGTGCTGAACGAACAACGCGCCAAGGGGCAGAAGAAGCTGCGCATCTGGTCGGCGGGTTGCTCCAGCGGCGAAGAGCCTTATACCCTGGCCATGATTCTGCACGAGGTGCTCAAGCAGGATGTCGACAACTGGGATATCAAGATCACGGCCAACGACCTTTCTCTGGCCGTGCTGGCCTCGGCCAGGCGGGGGATGTATAACGATTACGCCATCCGCACCACTCCGGCCGACATGCTGGCTCGTTACTTCACCAAAGAAGGCAACCTGTACCGCATTGATCCCAGATTGCAAAAACTGGTCAGCTTCAGTCAGATCAACCTCAAGGACAAGTTGCAGCTTCAGAAGGTGGAACGCTCGCAGATTGTATTCTGCCGCAACGTCATCATTTATTTTGACGATGAAATGAAAAAGAGCGTGATCAACGCTTTTTATGACAATCTGCTGCCCGGCGGCTATCTGATTATCGGCCATTCCGAGTCGTTGCATAATATCAGCCGCGCCTTCAAGCCCGAGCATTACGCCGGTTCCATTATCTACTGCAAGCAGAGCTGACGCCATGTCCGCCAAGGTCCTCGCCATAGCCAACCAGAAAGGAGGGGTGGGCAAAACCACCACGACTCTGTCGTTGGGCGCGGCCCTGGCCCGGGCGGGCCGCCGCGTGCTGCTCATCGATCTGGACCCGCACGTCTGCGCTTCGGTGCATATGCGTTTTTTTCCGGACGAAACCGCGCATACCATATTGGAATTGTTTTTGGCCGGACCGGAGGAATGGAACGCGTTGTGGCCGCTGCTCGTGGCCCGTCAGGACGATCAGGTATGCGACTTCGTGCCGGGCAACATCCGTATGTCCGAGCTGGAAAGCGACCTCAAGGACCGCCGCGGCAAGGGGCTTATCCTCAAGGAAGCCCTGGTCAGTCGCCGAGAGCTTTACGACTTCATTTTGCTGGACTGCCCGCCCCACATGGGGTTGATCATGGCCAACGCCCTGGTGTCGTCCGACCTGTTGATTATTCCCATCCAGACCGATTTTCTGGCGCTGCACGGACTCATGTTGCTGTTCGACACCGTGCGTACCCTCAACAAGGCTCTGCCCGCGCCCATCCGCTACCGGGCCTTCGCAACCATGTACGACCGCCGGGCCAAAGCTTGCACCCGGGTGCTGGAAATGCTCACACGGAAGCTGGGCCCGGCCATGTTTGAAACCATTATCAGCATGGATACGCGCTTTCGCGAGGCCAGCGCGCTCGGCAAGGTCATCTACGACATCGATCCTCACTGCAAGGGGGCCAGGGGATATACCGCCCTGGCTGAAGAGGTGGCGGCGCTATGGTAAAATCACCCATGGACTATTTTCAGGAGCAGGATTTTTCCATGAACGACGCGTCCGGACAGGATATCAGTCCTTCGGAACGCGCATTTTTGAAAAAATATCTCGGCATCGACGACGTTTCGGCCCTGCAGGGCCTGACTCCGGTGGAGGGCGTGCCCATGGCCGGGTTGGCCCTGTCCGCCGCGCGTGAAGCGGCGGCCCGCGCCGGAGAAGACGTCCGACCCGCCGAACCCGTCCCGTCCGTTGCTCCGGCCGAGGGCGGCGCGGCGTGCGACGAAACGACGGGCACGGCCGCGGGGCGCCCCGACTCGGGCCGTCCTCCCGAAGTTGCGGCCGAGCCCTCTCTGGACGCCACGCTTCAGGAGCAGGAGCAGGTGACCCTGGTGGGCTTTTACGTGGCGGGCGACGTGTTTGTGGTTCCCATCGACGCCGTTATCGAGGTCATTCGCTACGAAGAGCCGTTCAAGTTGCCCATGGCGCCCGCTTATATGCCCGGCGTGGTCAATCTGCGCGGTCGTATCCTGCCCGTGGTGCGTCTGGCCGATCTGCTCATTCTGGAAGGTCGTCGCAAGGCGGCCGCGGCCGCGGCGCCCGAGGGCGGCAAAAACGGCCTGATCATCATCTGCGAGGGGCGGGGCCTGCAGGTCGGGCTGCTCATCGACAAGTTGCATACCATGTTCAAGGCCGGACAGGGCGATCTCAACTGGAACGCCGAAGCCCACCTGGGCCCCAGCGCCGAATTGCTGTCCGGCCTGCTGGAAACCGGAGAAAAATTGCTGGGTATCGTGTCTGTCGAACGCCTGGTCGATAAACTTTTAGAAGCGTAGGACAATCCGCCATGAGTAAGAATGTTCTCATCGTCGACGATTCCAAAACGGTCCGCAACCTGGTGGCCTTCATCCTGAAGGCGGAGGGCATCAAGGTCACCACGGCGGAAGACGGCCTGGACGGTCTGGAAAAACTGTATTCCATGCCCGAGGTGGATCTTATTCTGACCGACATCAATATGCCCCGCATGGACGGATTTTCCTTCATCATCGCCGTGCGCGAGCAGGACGCCTACAAGGATATTCCCATCATCATCCTGTCCACCGAGGGGGGGGAGGAAGACATCCAAAAGGGTATACGCCTGGGTGCCAACCTGTATATGGTCAAACCGGCTCAACCCGAGAAAATGGTTCGCAATATAAAGATGCTGCTCGGTTGACCGATAGAAAGGGCGGGGCGGCCGCTGGACGGCGTTTCGCTTTGCGGCCGAAGCGGCCGCGTCGGGGGATTTTCGCGTCCGACCTCCCGATGGGGGGAAAGCGCAGCGCCGGTTCCAAGCGGGCGAACGGCTGCCCGGTTTTTCCAGTTCATGCAACGCGGCTCGACAGGGCGCGATGAAAGGTGAGCGGTATGAGTCAGGATTTTCTCGATCCGGAATTGATTACAGACTTTATTCTTGAGTCCAAAGAACACCTGGAGACTATCGAGCCCAACTTGCTGGAGCTGGAAAAAGAGCCCGATAACCTGGCCTTGCTCAACGAAATTTTTCGTCCCATGCATTCGCTCAAGGGAGCGTCGGGCTTTCTGGCCCTGAACCGCATCAACCAGCTCGCCCACAAGTCGGAGAACATCCTCGACGAACTGCGCAAGGGCACCATGACGGTCACGCCGGAAATCATGGACGTCATTCTGGCGTCCACCGACGCGTTGCGCCAGATGATCGACAATCTGGAAAGCACCAACTCCGAGGGCGACGTGCCCATCGAGCCCATCATCGAGCAGATCGAAGCCATCATGCGCGGCGAAAGCGCGGGAACCGTCGCGCCCGCTCCGCAGGCCGCGTCTGTCCCTGCGCTCGCTTCGGCTCCCACAGCCGCCCTTTCGCCGGAACCCGCTCCTCAACC
>UQJT01000041.1 GCA_900541395.1 uncultured Desulfovibrio sp. | reverse complement strand
GTTTCAATCCACGCGCCCGCGTGGGGCGCGACGAGGACAATGCCAAGAAAGTCGTGCAAGAAGTAGAGTTTCAATCCACGCGCCCGCGTGGGGCGCGACCTGGACTCCTCACCGGTTGTCCAGCAGTACCCAGGTTTCAATCCACGCGCCCGCGTGGGGCGCGACGAGGACAATGCCAAGAAAGTCGTGCAAGAAGTAGAGTTTCAATCCACGCGCCCGCGTGGGGCGCGACCTGGACTCCTCACCGGTTGTCCAGCAGTACCCAGGTTTCAATCCACGCGCCCGCGTGGGGCGCGACCGGTTTCCCTCCTCGACCTTGCGGTTGAGTTGGGGTTTCAATCCACGCGCCCGCGTGGGGCGCGACGTTTATTGACTGCCTCCGTCATCTCGGCAGGGGTGTTTCAATCCACGCGCCCGCGTGGGGCGCGACCAAGGCGGGAGACAGAGCCGGACCAGCCAAGATGTTTCAATCCACGCGCCCGCGTGGGGCGCGACGTGAGCTCGGTCATGTACGGCACATAACGGCCGGTTTCAATCCACGCGCCCGCGTGGGGCGCGACGTTGGACGTGCCGCAAAAGGGCATGGGCTGGATGGGTTTCAATCCACGCGCCCGCGTGGGGCGCGACCAAACGGCTTCGGGTCGACGACCTCATGACCACGAGTTTCAATCCACGCGCCCGCGTGGGGCGCGACTCAATAGTACCAGTAACGCTCGGGTTATTAAGATGTTTCAATCCACGCGCCCGCGTGGGGCGCGACACCATCAAGAAGCTTGAGACGAGGACTCTATGATGTTTCAATCCACGCGCCCGCGTGGGGCGCGACTTCTTCGCTGGCTGCCATAGCCAGCGTTTTTGAAAGTTTCAATCCACGCGCCCGCGTGGGGCGCGACGTGCGACATCTGGGACGCCGTGGTCGCGTTGCAGGTTTCAATCCACGCGCCCGCGTGGGGCGCGACACATGGCTTTCAACCTGGGTGTGCCCGGCCTGTTGTTTCAATCCACGCGCCCGCGTGGGGCGCGACATCTGGTGGGCGGTCTGCTGGCGATAAGCCATATCGTTTCAATCCACGCGCCCGCGTGGGGCGCGACGCGTTCTTGTGCTGGCTACGCCTGACACAGTCAAAGTTTCAATCCACGCGCCCGCGTGGGGCGCGACGCGTCAGGCGGTACGGGCATCTGTCCGGCATCACGGTTTCAATCCACGCGCCCGCGTGGGGCGCGACTGACGATTATCGGACGCATCATCACTTCCCACACGTTTCAATCCACGCGCCCGCGTGGGGCGCGACACCTGTACAAGGCCAACCTGATCAGGGCCGACCTGTTTCAATCCACGCGCCCGCGTGGGGCGCGACCGAAGTGGGGGCCGGACCGGGCTACCTGCCGCAGGTTTCAATCCACGCGCCCGCGTGGGGCGCGACGTGCACAGATGAAGACTTCCTCCGGCGCTATCTGGTTTCAATCCACGCGCCCGCGTGGGGCGCGACAAGGGTCCACTATGAGCTTGCCCCGTGCACAGATGTTTCAATCCACGCGCCCGCGTGGGGCGCGACTTCGATGACGAAAAACTGTCTGCCGTCGTCGATGTTTCAATCCACGCGCCCGCGTGGGGCGCGACGCGCAACTCCCATATCTACGCCGACAACACTTTGCGTTTCAATCCACGCGCCCGCGTGGGGCGCGACTGTATGTCTTTAATCATCAAAAATTTTGTTCGATTACAAAACCGTTTTCGACGAACCTCCCCAAGCGGAGCCTGAGAAAAAGACATTCTTTCTCAAGCAAGATAATATGTAATGTTATATCCAATTGTTGTTGCTTGCGAGAGCCTTCTGGATTTTTGGGCGGGCTTGAGGTTCTCGCATCAGAAAATCAATGTTCCCTCGGGATCATACGAAGGTTTTGCGCCTATATGTTCGACGTGCCCCCGCCATTGATTCCCAAGGATATAAAAGCGCAGGCTGTCCTTCGTTTCATCCATTTCTTTCATAAGGGATGCTCTTAATTTCAGCCACTGCGTGTTGTCCAACAGGCACTCAAACACGGAGAACTGTACTCTCTGTCCCCAGTTTGTGCATAGTTTGGAGATACGTCGTAATCTGCGACGACCGGCGGCATCTTCGGTATTGACGTCATAACTTACCAATACAAGCATGGTTTACCTCATGGCAAAAGGCGGGTAAGCATCCATATCCCCGCGTACATATCGGGCAAGAAGTCTTGCCTGCATATGAAGCAGCATGCCGACCGTCATTTTTTCCTTCAAAAAGGGGTGTTCCACCTCTTCGCGTTTTCGTTCTTGCCATGAAGTGAGCAGAGTTTTTCTTGCCTTATCCTTCAAGCGAAAACCGCCGACTTCCGTCCGAATGAAATCGGATGCCGTAATCTGCTGGCGATTGACCAGCGTAAGGGCCAGACGATCAGCAAGATACGGTCTGAATTCTTCCATGACATCCAGGGCGAGACTCGGCCGTCCCGGGCGCTCACGATGCAGAAAACCCACTGCCGGGTCCAGGCCTACGCCTTCCAACGCGCTTTTTATATCATTTGCCAGAAGCGCATAGAAAAAGGAAAGGAGGCAGTTCATTTCATCCAGAGGAGGTTTGCGGCTCCTTCCTTCAAAACGGATGGAAGCCCTATAATCTTTTTTGATCAGCAGGGGAAAGGCTTCAAAATAGATATGCGCGGCCTCTCCCTCCATGCCTCTTGCTGTATCAAGGTTATGTGGGCGCGACAGCCTTTGCAGGATATATTTCAATTTTGCCGACGCTTCTTCAAGACAGGAATCTTCTGTGGACCTTGCCTGACGGAGAAGAACAGTACGGCAATTGGCAATTTTGCCGATAATGAAAAAGCGAGCCAAGTCGGCGGAAGACTGCGCCGAGTCCGCCAGACGATACTGCGCCCGACGCAAAAGCACATTGCCGGTAGTCGGGCCCTGCATGGCGGCCATGAAACGTCCGTATTCCGTAAACCATGTTACGGAAACGCCAAGTCTCGCGCAATGTTCCAGCAAATACTGACTGCATGAGACGTGCCCGAAGCAAACTATGGACTGGAGGGTATGGAGGGGGATTTTGCCTAAAGTTTTTCTGTCCAGACTGAGTTGGACACATTCTCCTTCCTTTGAAAGCCATGTGTCTTGTGTTGTGACGAACAGCGTGTTCAAATGTCGCTTCACGGCTGAACCTCACACAATTTTTGCAGATAGTCCGATGCAGCATGGCAGAACAGTTCCGGCAGGCACCAGTCTTTCAGCGAGCAGGAATTGCACCCCGGAAGAGCCTTCGGCGGAGGAGTCCTGCCGGATTCCAGCATAGCGCGAACCGCAGAGACAAGAGCCTCCGTCCGCTGTCGCAGATGCTCATCAAATTGCACCACGCGGCGTCGACGCGCCTCTCCATAAAAGAGGGCTCCTTCTTGTATCTGCACGTCAAGCATTTCTTCCAGGCATAAAGCCTGAGCGCAAAGCTGTACCGCGTCGGCGTCAATGCCCTTATGGGGATGCCCCTTTTTGTACTCCACGGGGTAAGGCGTCCACATTGTCCCGGCCCGGTGGAACTCCACGACATCCGCTCTGCCGCGAAGTCCCAGCCGGGTCGAGCGCAACTCAAGATCGGTCGCAATTTTCACGCCGTTGCGCATTCTGCTCTTTTCGCCATGCGCGTTTTCGTGCATCAGCGTTCCCTCGGCCGTATGCTCGTTGTCTTCCCATACCTGTTCGAGGTGGATAAGGGCGCACTGCCGTGGGCAGAAGGCATAGTGCTGGAGAGCGGACAGCATGATATCCATACTTGCGCTACAGCCTTTCGTCCACGCTTACCCCCTCGGGGCATCCGGCTTCAAGTTCGATTTCGTAATCCGTAAAGGCTCGGGCGGGGCCTTCGCTTGCTCGGCGGCAACGCACGAGGTCAAAGAGCTTTTGAGCCGGGGCATTGCCCATGCGCTTCTCATGCTTGAATACGAAGAGCTTGCGGGAGCTCATCTTGCCGCGGGCCGCGGAGTGATCATGTTCAAACATATTAATGAGCGCTTCCCACAGAAGTTCCAGGTCATCTTCGGAAAAGCCGCTTTTTTCCGCCAGAGGCGCAGAGATGAAGCCCTCTGCGCGGTAGAGGCCATAGGGAACGATAAATTTGCGTCCCATAGTGCGTTCTTTTCCAAGATCTTTTTCGTTGGTGACGGCCATGCGCGTAATGCCGATTTCAGAGGGCACGACAGGCTCTTCGCTGCGGGCAAAGGTAAACTGTACGGGGCCGCGCACTTGGCCGCAGTTTACCTCCGTACTCATGACCGCTCCGAACGTACGGATATCGTAAAAATTTTCGCACATCCAATTGGTGACGGCGCGGGCCTCTTCTTCCTTTTTCGGCAATTTCCCCGCTTCCGATTTAAGGTTCAGCGCCGTATACGCCTCTGCATTGCGTCGGTTCAGGACAGCCTTTTCCTGCACATAGATGCGAAAACCGGCAGCCCCACCCCGGTCAAGTTCAACGTAGTTGCGAACCTTACGTTTGAGGCATACATCGGTGACAAGTCCGAAACCGGTTTCCGGATCGATGCGGGGCATATTGCCGGCATCGGGATCTCCGTTGGGGTTGCCGTTCTGGACATCGAAAAACAAGACGAAATCATAGCGATGATCGATAGCGGACATGAGTTTTCCCCCTATTCTCCGGGTTGAGCGGTGTCGGTCTTTTTGGCGTACAATGCGGTGACCTGATGATAATAGCCGAGCATGAATCGCCCCTGATCTTCCAGCGAAAGAACGGCTGGAAAAGCGCTTATCGAGCCTACTATCTCCCCTATAATTTTATGGAACCATACCTCGTACCCCTCGGAACCGCCTTTTTTGGCTTTGGTTATATGATGTTGGTTGAGCCGGAGGAGCATGGGAAACACCAGACGGGGCGTCGCCGATGCCGCGCCGATATAGCGTTCGCGCAGAGGGGCGTTCACCGGGCCCAGCGCGTCTTTCTGCGCTTTTTCCAGCAGGGCGAAAAGTCTGCCCAGACGATAGCCGATATTGTCTTCGTCCCTGTTCAGAGTAGTCATGTCTTTTTCCTCATGTTTGTTGCGGCAGAGATAGGCCTTGATGAAAGAAGCGCGAAAGTAGTTCACCTTCTTGTCGGCATGGATACGCTGAAGCGCGGCGGCATAGGCATTTTCCGGCAGGTTCGAGCCTGAAAAGACGGCCCGCGCCATCTGTCCGCCGAGCGCGGGGGGGATATTCTCCGATTTCTCCTGGGCGGCGACCGTTCTGAGCAAGAGCAGCCACAGCGGCGGAAATTCAGGTTCGGAACCGGGATATTGACGTTCTATGCTCAGGTCTTCGTACCAGCGGCTCAGATGTTTCAGCAAAGCTTCCAAAGTATCCGTCAGCCAAAAACGCACGCTGAGGCGAGCGGCATTGGGAGCGAGCCCCAGAATGAAAAAACGCGCGCCGCTGTTAAGTTCTTTGTCCGCCTCGTTGAGGGGGCAGCCTTTGCGCAGGTTCTTCAGGATGCCTTTCAGGCGGTCGAGCTGGGCTTGATCTTGCGGAGGCGTCGAAGCCGGATCAAGATCGAACAAGCTTGCCAGCATAGTTTCCGCAGGATCGGCCTTATCCGTCCAATATACTATGCTGGTATCCCCTATGCGCACTGTTTGCCGATGCTCGCGCCGAAGGAGGTAGTTCAGCGCCGAGGTATAGGCGCGAGCGGCATTTTCCGTAACGGGCGCATTGGCATTCTGCTCTTTTCCGTAGGACGTGAAGGCCGGGCAGTTGAAGGAGATGAGCGCCGCGCCGGAACTCTGCGCTCCCGGTACGCCTTTGACGGAAGGATGCGTGGGGGCGACAAGCCCCCGTTCGCCCGTGATGAGGCAGACGCTTGTAT
The DNA here is from genome assembly GCA_900541395.1 of uncultured Desulfovibrio sp. Classification (GTDB taxonomy): domain Bacteria; phylum Desulfobacterota; class Desulfovibrionia; order Desulfovibrionales; family Desulfovibrionaceae; genus Mailhella; species Mailhella merdigallinarum. Next base: position 13,615 of record UQJT01000041.1, on the reverse strand, counting down.
CAATCCCTCCCCTTTCCGGCTTTAAAGACGAATGCCAGATTTTTTGGAGAGCTTCCGCCTCATGCAGCCATTTTTCATGGCCGCGCAACTTGAATATGATATTGCTGTCGAGCAGGGCTTCTTTTTCGTCCAACTCTTCAAACATTTCAGGACGCCATACCTCAAGAAAGGCCAGAAGCGCCTTGGCATGAACGTCGTCGCAGGAGGCCAGAAGCTGGCGGTGCAGCATCTTGAAGGATTCGGCGGTTTGAAGCGTTCTTTTCGGTTTGCCTTTGCCGTCGACGCCGAGGGCATACCCGGTGTTGTCCCATAAGAAGTTAGACGCCACATTGACCGAGCGTTTCACGGCCGCGGGAACGAAAAAACGCGCGGCGCGCCCTTTTCCATCCCGAAGGTCCTGTACGGAAACCAGCTTCCCGTCTTCCGAAATAACAAGCGCAAAGGAAATTTGTTCGGCGCTCATGCCCTCGGGCGGCATTCCCGACTCCGGGTCGGCGCTCAGGCGGTCGTAAAAGCGGCAAAGTTCGCTCAGATAGGAAGACATAAGGTTTCCTCCCTCCATCGAGCTACGTCGACGATGCCGTTTTCCAGTTTTGGCCGGTAGAATATGGGCTTCATGCCGCGGGTGAAGTCGATGTCGTAGAGCATGAGGCCGAGATCGCGCGGGGCATCGTTTGCCAAGGCGGAAGGTGGAATATCTTTATTTTCCAACAGGGAAAAATACGCGGGGAACTCCCTGCATCCCAGGCAGGGCTGTTGAAAGCACTCCCCGTTTTTCGCCCGCCTGCGGAAAATATCGATATGTTTGCCTTCGTTGTCGCCCGCGCCAGCGCGCTCCGTCATTTCGAAATGAGCCTCGATGATGTACGCCACATGGCGCAGAACAAGAGACGCCCGTTGCTGACGCATCTCTTCGATATGCTGAACCAAGACGGAGCCGTTTTTGGCGGCGCTTTTTACGGTCGACGCCGTCGGCCCTTTCTGCGAGACTTCATTGCGACGTACGGAATCGAAAACGATGGGATTGAGAACATGTATCCTGTCGACGACCCAGCGTATCGCCGGTTTCCAGTGTATTGCCTCCAGCATTCCTCTTGCCGCGGATGGGGTCGGCACGTCATAACTCATGCGTTCGGCCTTATTCTCCGGACGCGTGAACAGGGCGTAGTCTCCCCATACTTTCAGTCTGACTCCTTTCATGGGAGCCTCCTTTGCGACCAATGACGCTTTGTAGAGCTTTTTGGCGCAGGCGTGGACAGCCGCGCCCGATGCTGCACCATAATTTTAGTTATATTGTACAAATTTTACGCAGACAGTTCAACGGATAAAACAATAAAAAACGGGCTAAAACATCAGGTCTTCCACCGGCACGCCATGTTCCAGCGTGACATCGAGACCTGTTTTTTCGCTGTACCCGGTTCCGCCGACCAGCACATGAAGGAAACCGTTTTTTGTGTCTATGCGGCCGTCCTTTTTCATGCGTTCCAACTCATGGCGATGGACCTGAACGCTGAAGCGCTGTAGTCGGCGCAATACCGATGGAGACAGTTCTCCATACGGACCTGCTTGCCGGAGGAGCGCCGCCGCTTCTCCCTGCTCAATGACGACATTTTCCGTATCTTCTTCTATGAAGCGAAACTGCCGCGCTATGGAAGCGAATTGGAATTGAAATGTCCCGCCCACCATACTTGTTTTTTCAAGAATTTTTTTTTCATCCAAAAGATGTCGGCTTGAAGAGTACAGTGTTTTGAAATACGCCTGTACGGCCTCCGGCCCAAACAGCTCCGGCATGTCGGAAACTTCGTCGAAGGCGCGGCGTCGGCGGCTCAGTTCCGCCGCCCGTTTGGGCAGAGGTTTTTCCGTCGAAAAACATACCACGCGACCAAGTTTGCCCTGCCCCTCGCGGTTGCATCGACCGGCCGACTGGGCCAGCACGTCAAGCCCGTTTTTTTCGCGCATGACGACGGGGAAGCTGATATCCACGCCGCATTCTATAACAGATGTGCTGACGACCCGGCAGGGAAGCCCCTCCGCGAGTCTGCGTCGGATGCGGTTCAGAACCCGCGTCCGATGCTCCGGAGTCATGCGGGCGCTGAGATGAAAATCCGCCTCGCCGCCTTCAAGGCGTTCGTAAAGTTCGCGCGCATAGTTTCGGGAATTGACGATGCAGAGAATTTGCCGTTCCTTCATGATGATTTCCGCTATCCGATCATCGCTCAGCTTCCCCGCATGCTCCGCGCGGGAGCGTTCAAAAATACGGTACAGCACGGGGAGAAGGAAATGGGGAATAATGGAATGGACATCTTCGGAGGCAAAACCTTCCTCAAGAAAGGAAGACTTCATCAAGGCGGGTTGAGTGGCGGTGCAGAGAACAACGGAGCTGCGGTATCGGGCGGTCAGTATTTTTAAAGCGGAAAGGCAGGGTTTTAAATAGGGAACCGGGAGCATTTGCACTTCATCAAGAATGATGACGCTTTGAATTATATTATGGAGTTTACGGCAGCGGGAGGGGCGATTGTCGAACAGGGATTCAAAAAACTGCGCCGACGTCGTGACGATGATTGTGGCATCCCAGTTTTCCGTGCTCAATTTGTAAGCCAGGCTTGCATTTTGTTCCGCACGGCGGCCTTCCTCGGGATGGACATAATGGCTGTGATGCTCAAGCACGGCGTCTTCGCCCAAAATCCGCCGGATGACGTCGGCGTTTTGTTCAATGATGCTCGTATAGGGGACGACGAGAATGACCCGGCGCAGGCCGTGCATACGGGCATGGCGCAAGGCGAAGGCCAGAGATGACAGCGTTTTTCCTCCGCCGGTGGGCATGGTCAGGGAAAAAAGTCCGGGGCGCGTTTCGGCCGCGGCCAGACAGCGCTGGAGCATAAAGGCGCGCGCCAGCCTGATGGAGGTTCGGCGCTCGTCGCTCCCGCATGAAAAATCGGCCCCGGCCGCCAGTTCTTTTTCATCCACGCGGGCGTCAGGCAGAAAACCCGTCATCGTCAGATGTTGGAGCAGTTTTTTTTCCAGTTGCTCAATCGCAGGCCATTCACGGCGAAGGCCATGTCTGTCGGGAGAGCAGAAACGCTCCGTGTCCAGAAAATCGGCGTCGACAAGGCAGGAATGAAGTATGCGGAGGAGAAACGCCGCGGCAAATGGATTCGGGCGGCCGTCCAAAGCCATAAAGGGCTTGAGTTCCCGGGCAAAGCGCTCGACGTCGGGCAGTGGAGGCAGGCCCTCTTGTCTCCAGGCCGGGACGGAATTCGCCCGCGTTCCCTTGAGGCGATGCTGAAGGGTCCCTTCTTCCGCCTGACTGCCGTAGTCCGGCATGCCTCCGTGATGACCCAGGAGGGGATAGGCCAAAAGCTCGGCCAAAAATTCTCCCAATTGGGGAGAAGGGCTGTTTTTCCACTCCTCCAGCAGATGGAGACAGGCTGCGGTGGTGTGATCCACCTTTCCGCCTTTCCCTCGCAGTCTGTTCTGGAACGCTTCGGAACATTTGCCGATATCATGCGTGCCGCCGAGCAGACCCGCGGTTTCGGACAGGCCGAAATCGGCAAAGGACGATGCCAGTTGAGCCACGCCGCTGTGGTGGGCGTCCAGAGTTTGCCACTTTGATTCCGGTTGTCCCGGCAATGAATGTCCATAGAGCATACGCTGTTTGGCCCCTCGACTATGTTTTCATCCGCAGCCGCCTCGGCCGCCGGAGCGCTTGCCGTTTTCAACAGTAAACGCTCTAACGCCGGACGAGAGTCCGGCGCGGCGCGGAAAGCGCCGTGAATGAGCTAAAAACCACGTTTTTTGGGCGAATGCTCTTCATAATTCGCCCTTGGGCTGAATTAGGAAATGAGTTCTAAAAATACCATAGTTGAAGCGGTATGGAAAATAAAGGTCGGCGCCGCGGTTGCGACGTCCGCCGCATGCTGAGGAAAGGCTCGGACGCCACGGAGATGACGGTTTTTCTGTCGCGCATCTTTCATCATCTGTTTACGCGCAATCCGGCGGAGTTTGGCTGCTTGCCCAACTTCGTGCGGACCTATACAAAAAGAGCGGAACAAAGGCCTGGACCAGAGTCCGGCCAAGCGTCTTCGTTTCGTGAATGTAGAACTGTTATATCAATATATTGGAGAGAGTTTTGGCATTTTTGAGCATGCAGGGGGTGACTCTGAACCTGGGCGGCAAGCCTTTGCTGGACGCGGCGGACTTGTCTGTGGAAGTGGGGGAACGGCTTTGCCTTGCAGGTCGCAACGGCGCGGGAAAATCCTCCCTGCTGGCCCTGTTGGACGGGCAACGGGAGCCGGATTCCGGAATCATTGTTCGGCCCGGCACCCCCATCGGACACATGCCCCAGGATGTGCCGGAACACTGGAGCGGTCCGGTCTTTTCCCTGGTGGCCGAAGTTCTGGGAGAAGAGGGCAAGGCTTTGGCCGCCGCCCATGCCGGAGCGGACCACGGGCAGCGGGTCGGCGGCTGGGAGCGCTATGGCGAGGTGATTGGCGTCATTCATCATCTGGGGCTGGACCCGGACGCCGAATTCGTCGCGCTTTCCGGCGGAACCAGGCGGCGGGTGGCCCTGGCAAGAGCGCTCGTCCGTTCGGAAGATCTCATTCTGGACGAACCGACAAACCATCTGGACATCGCCACCATCACCTGGCTGGAAGATTTTTTGCTGCGCAAGGCCCGCACCCTGATTTTCGTCAGCCACGACCGGGCCTTTGCCGGACGCCTGGCCACACGGGTGGTGGAAATCGACCGGGGCAAGCTGTACAGCTATTCCTGCGGCTTTGATCGTTACCCGGAACGGCGGGAGGAACGCCTTGCCGCCGAGGAACAAGCCTGCCGGCTTTTCGACAAAAAACTCGCTCGGGAAGAGGCATGGATACGCCAGGGCATCAAGGCTCGGCGCACGCGCAATATGGGCCGGGTACGCGCCCTGGAAGCCATGCGGGTCGAACGGGCCGAGCGGCGCGACAAACAGGGGAACGTGCGCATGGCCGCGCAGGAGGCCGGACGCTCGGGCAAGCTGGTCATCGAGGCCGACGACGTTGCCTTTGCCTATCCCGGTCAGGCGCCCCTTTTCCGCAACTTTTCCACCATCATCCAGCGCGGCGACCGCGTGGGCCTTATAGGCGACAACGGCGCCGGCAAGACCACGCTTTTGCGCGTTCTGCTGGGCGAACTTCCGCCCACGGAAGGCGCGGTGCGCCTTGGGACCAATTTACATATCAGTTACTTCGATCAGCTACGCGCAAGTCTGGACCCCGAAGAAAACATCATGCGCAGCGTGGCGGAAGGAAACGACGTGGTCACGGTGGGCGGCGACACTCGTCATGTGGTCGGGTATTTACAGGACTTTCTGTTTACTCCGGATCGTCTCCGCCTGCCGGTCAAGGCTCTGTCCGGCGGGGAGCGCAACCGGCTGCTTCTGGCAAAGCTCTTCACCCGGCCCTCCAATGTGCTGGTGTTGGACGAACCCACCAACGATCTGGACACGGAAACCCTTGAACTTCTGGAAGAATTGCTGACGGACTACAGCGGCACCGTGCTGGTTGTCAGTCATGACCGACGTTTTCTGGACAACCTCGTGACCAACGTGATCATGTTGGAAGGCGACGGCCGGGCCCGTGAGTATGTGGGCGCGTATACCGACTGGCTGCGGCAGCGGCCCGCGCCGTCACCGGCGCGGAATACGGAAAAAACTCCCCGCCCGGTCCCTCGCTCCGCCCCGGCCAAAGCCCGCAAGCGCACCTTTAAGGAGCAGCGGGAATTCGAGCAGTTGACCTCGGAACTGAAAGCTTTGCCGGAACACCTGGACGCGCTGGAGCGTGAGCAGAAGGACCTGGAAACGTTGCTCGCCGATCCCGACTTGTTCACCAGGGATCAGGCGGCGTTCATCCGCACCACGGAACGTCTGGCCGCGCTGGAGGAAGAACAGACCCAAGCGCTGCTGCGCTGGGAGCTTGTGGAACAACGACTGAAGGAGTTGGGCGAGCTTTCGGGGTGAGAGGCCCCGGCATATGCGGCGGATTTGCCGCCGCCCCTCGTCCGGCGTGTTGTCGGTGCGATACGGCGCTTTTAGAGTGTTTTGTCGTTGAAACTATCCGCCGGTCGGGACACGGTGTTCCGGTCGGCAGTTTTCATGGCTTTGCCGGAATTTCGTCCTGCTCGACTCCGTGGCGCATTTCGCCGTTGAAATGCTCTAAGACCTGCCGCAGAGGGAAGAAGGAGTCCTTTGCCGTCGCGCGTGTTTTTGTTGCCGGGCTTATTCCGCCAGCGTCAGCAGGCGACCGGCGACGACCAGGAAAACGTCCCGGGCGCGGGCGGCGATGAGCTGATTGGCCAGCCCCAGGCCGTCGCAGTAGTGGCGGCCGATCCGTTCCGGGGCTATGCCGCCGAGCCCGATTTCGCCGGACACCACCAGCCAGCGACATGCCGAGCGCTCCATCAGCGCGAGCAGCGCGTCCACTTCCGCGCGCACGGCTGTCTCAAAGGCCTCTAAGTCTTCCGGGTCCGGCAGACTGAACAGAATATTCGATACCCACAGGGTCACGCAGTCCACCAGGATGGTCGGCCTGACGCGGCCTGCTTCGGCCGCTCCGGGCGCAAAGGGGGCTGAAGCAAGCGCGGCGGCGATGGATTCCGCCAGGCGGCAAGGGCATTCGAGCGTACGCCAGTGGGCGGGGCGGCGGGCGCGATGCCGCCGGATGCGGTCCAGCATGGACGCATCGTCGGCCCGGGCCTCGGCCGTGGCGACATAGAGCACCGGCCCTTGCGCCTGCAGGGCCGCCGCTTCGGCCCGCGCGCTCTTGCCGCTGCGCGTGCCGCCGAGATAGAGCGTCAAATCCGGTTTGTCCGTCATATTTTTTCCTTTGCGGCGGGCGAGGCGCGCCAGACCCGCCGGCGACGATCAGCCTCCCGCGTATCGTTCCCACGATTGCAGGAGCGCGGCATGGGAGACGATGAAATCTTCCAGGCAGAAAACTTCGAGGTTGAGAACCCCGCCGAAGCCCTGTCGCCAGAGCGGGTGCATAACGGCGTCGATGCGGTCCGGGGCCGTAAATCGGAGCGACTTGTGATCACGGAGCCGGTGGACCGGCGCGCCGCCGGATGGGGAAGGGGGGGCGGCAACGGCGCGCGGTTCCAGGCCGTGCAGGTGAATGACGCGGACGCGGGGAAGCCAGGCCGCGAGCACGGGCGCGGGGTCGCCGCCCGCTTTCCAGATGTGGCCGACGTCCAGGCAGCGGGAATAGGGCGCGCCGTCGAGCCAGCCGTCCCAGAAATTTGGGGGAAAGGCCTCCAGATTTTCCACGGCAAGCATATCGGGCGCGGGCAGAAAGGCGGCGATTTCGGCCAGAGCCTCGGCCGTCCATTGGCGCTGTTCGGCGGTGAGGTCGGGAGCGCGCTCGTGCAGCGAGGGAAAGTCCACGTGCAGCACGAAGCTGTGCGGCCGCAGCCGTTCGGTGCGTTCCACGGCCTCCCGCACTTTGGCGACCAAAGACCGCGTGTTTCGCGGCGTGTCGAAATCGGCGTCGGTGGGCAGGTGCACGTGCAGACTGGCGCCTTCGCCGTCGATGATCCGGGCGATTTCTTTCAGCTCCCGGGGCGTGGGGAAGTATTCGCCATGCTCGCCCGACTCCAGCGTCAACAGGGCCACGTCTTCACAGCGCTCCGCCGCAAAGCGCACGGCCGGAACATACTTTGCGGGCAGCAAAAACGATGTGCCGCCGAGTTTCAGGCGCGGAATCGTCCATTTTTTCAAGCCGACTCTCCTTCCATAACGTTGCTACGTCAGGCAACACGCGACCAGCACGGCGCATTCGACCGATTCGGTCAGACAACCGAACACGTCGCCCGTGACTCCGCCCAGACGTTTGCGGGCGGCGGTCAACAAGAGCCACGCCATGAGCAGTCCGGCGATCAGGCCGACCAGGCCGCGCGTTCCGTTGAGGAGGCAGATGCCGAGGCCCAGGGCCAGGGCGATGAGTTCGCCCCGGCGGGTAATGCCGTCGTTCATCATTGCGCCGAGGCCGCCCGGCCTGGCCGTGGGAAGGCGCATGGCCGCCACGGCCAGGCTTCGGGCCAGGGTCGCGGCCATGCAGCAAACGCCTGCCAGCGCGAAAAACGCGTTCCATCCGGCGTCGAAGGACGCGACCAGCGTTCCCAGGGCCGTGGCCTTGAGCGCCAGCACGAAGAACAGCGCTGTTCCGCCGAACGTGCCCAACCGGGAATCCTTCATGATCTCCAGCCTGCGGGCGGGGGGAGCCTCGACCAAAAGGCCGTCGCCGCAGTCCGCCACGCCGTCAAGGTGCAAGCCGCCGGTAATGAGGACCCAGGCAAGGCAGCCCAGGACGCCGCACAACGGTGCGGGCAGGCGCAACGCCGCCACGCCCGTGAGCAGGGCCGCCAGTCCGCCGACGATGAGCCCGACGACGGGAAACCAGATCATTATGCCCCGGAAGCTGGAGGGCAAGGGCGCGGAACCGACGGGCAGCCGGGTAAAAAAGGCGAGGGCGGCGCGGAGCATCATCGCCGGATGCTCCGTTCGGCCGGGGCGGGCGTTTCGGTCGGAATACGGACCGCCGCGCTATACGCGGGTATGGTCGGGCTGTGCGTCATGTTTTCCTCCGGACGGCAGAAACAGGGGCGGGGCGGTCGTCGAGCGGGACCGCGGGTATATTTATATGGCGTATTTCATGCCGATCAGGCCGATCGCCAGGACTTCGAGCAGGGTGAAAACAATGACCGTATGCCGGAGCAGACATACGGCGAGAAAGATATGAACCGGGGCGGCGTGGGGCGTGCCCTCTCCCAGCCAGGGATGGGAGACGAGCCGGTCGCCGTACACGGCGGGGCCGCCGAGTTTGAGGCCCAGCGCCCCGGCGAAGGCCGCCTCGCTCCACGCCGAATTGGGGCTCTCGTGCGCGTTGCGGTATTTCCAGCCCACGCGCAGAATATCCCCGTGCCGTAGGGAGGGGATGACCCGTGCGGCCAGGGCGATGCAGGGAAGCGACAGGCGCGCCGGCACGAAGTTGAGCGCGTCGTCCAAACGCGCGGCGAGCGTGCCGAACCGGATATAGGTTTCGTTTTTTTTGCCCCACATCGCGTCCAGAACATTCACGGAGCGGTGGAGCACGGCCAGGGCCGCGGCTCCGGGGCAGCCGAACAGAAGCAGACCGACGCCCGCCCAGAACAGGGTGGACAGCACGCCGTCCGTCAGGTTTTCGGCCACGCTTTCCACACAGGCCCGCGCCACGCCGTCGGCGTCGAGCGCGGCCGTCTGGCGACCCACGATCATGGATACGGCCCGACGCGCGCCTTCGAGGTCGTTCCGGGCCAGGGGAACGGCCACGCGGTGGGCGTGTTCGCCGAGGCTGCGCGGGGCAAGGCAGACGTATACCAGCGCCACCGCCGCAAACCAGCCCGCGCGCGGACCGCCGCAGCGTTGCGCCGCCAGGACCAACCCCCCGGCTGCGGCGGCGGGCGGCAGGGCCGCCAGCAGGCAGGCCAGCGCGCCGGACAGAAACATCCGCGCGCCGTTGGGCCCCCGTCGGAGCAGGGTTTCCACGCGGGCGGCGAACGCGCCGATCAGGCATACGGGGTGCAGCCGGGACGGCGGTTCCCCGAACAGACGGTCGACCAGCAGCGCCGCCGGCAGCAACGCAAGCGCGGCGAGGTTCATGCCAACCCCAGGCTGCGGTAAATCGCGGCCATGTCCGAATTCCGGCGCACAATATCCGCCAGCCTGTCCAGGGCCTTTTCCAAATCGTAGGTCGCCAGGCCGCGCCCCTGCGGCGGCAGGCCCAGATCGACGCGCACGTGATCGATCCAGGCCCGGCGGAAGGCGTCGTCGTCGAAAACGCCGTGCAGATAGGTTGCCCAACGTCGTCCGCTGACGTAGCCGCACGCCCGTTCGGCGTCGTTCGTCCAGGCGGGGCCGACGCGCAGAAACTGCGGCAGGGCCGAAGGCCCGGGCTCGGTGACGCCGTGGTGGATTTCGTAACCGCCCGAGGGCACTCCGAGCGGCGTTTCGGCGCGTTCCACCCGTATCAGGGTTTTGTCCGCCGCGAAGGTGGAGCGCAGGTCCATGAGCCCGAGACCGGGCACTTCCGGATGGGGGGATTCCACTCCCGCCGGATCGAGGATGGCCTTGCCCAGGATTTGCAGACCGCCGCAAATGCCGAATATCCATTTGTCGCTTCGGGCGTGCGCGACAATCCGATCCGCCAGCCCGGAGCGGCGAAGGTCGTCGAGGTCGGCCGTCACGCTTTTGGTGCCGGGCAGCATGATCACGTCCGGGTCGCCCCATTCTTCCGGGCGCCGGACGGGGCGCAGACGCACGTCGGGTTCCGCGGCCAGGGGGGCGAAATCCGTGTAATTGGAGACGTGGCGGAGCATAATCACGGCCAGGTCCAGCGTACCCGGCTGTTTGGGGCCGCAGTCGACGTTTCGCCCCCAGGAAAAGCCCGCCATGTCCTCTTCGGGAATATTGAGGTCGCGGATATAGGGGATGACGCCGAGCACGGGCACGCCGGTGCGCGCGCGCATGTAGTCGTGCGCCGGGGCGAGCAGGGAGGCGTCGCCCCGAAAGCGGTTGACCAGATACCCGGCAAGCAGGCGGCGTTCGGCGTCGGTGAAGGTCATCCAGGTACCCAGGAAGGAGGCGTACACGCCGCCCCGGTCGATGTCGCCGACGAGCAGCACCGAGGCGCGGGCGTGATCGGCCATCCGCATGTTGACCAGATCGTGGGCCTTGAGATTGATTTCGCCGGAGCTGCCCGCGCCTTCCAGCACCATGACGTCGTGCTCGGCGGCCAGGCTGTCGTAGGCCTCGGTGACCGCGTTCCAGAGTTCCTTCTTTTTTTGAAAGTATTGGAGGACGTTCATGTGACCCAAAGGCTGCCCGAGCAGGATCACCTGCGAACCGGTATCCGAATGCGGCTTGAGCAGAACGGGATTCATGCGCGCGTCGGGGTCCACGCGGGCCGCCTGGGCCTGGACGATCTGAGCGCGGCTCATTTCGTCGCCGGTGGCCGTGACCCCGGAATTCAGCGACATGTTTTGCGCCTTGAACGGAGCCGCGCGGTAGCCGTCCTGGCGGAAAATACGGCAGTAGGCCGCCGCCAGGATGCTTTTGCCCGCGTCGGACGAGGTTCCCTGCAACATGAGCGCGGGAGTCGGGCGGGGAGAAGCGGAGCCGACGGAGAAAGGAACGGCGCGGGCCGCGCTCGTTCCGGCTTCTTCCATCAGCGTTCGCAGCGCGTCGGCCAGCCTGCGGTGGTCCTCGGGGAAACGGACCGCGACCCGGAACCATGTGCCGTCTTCAAGCCCGGAGTAATTGGAACAGTCGCGCACGGCGATGCCGAAGCGTTGGAGCAGCGCGCGATACAGGTCCGGGGGCGCTCCGATCCAGCGGAACAGCACGTAATTGGCGGCGGACGGAAACACGTCCACGCCGGGCAGAGCGGACAGGGCGGCGACGAGGTCGGAGCGGCGTTCGGCGTTTTCCGCGCGGGTGCGCTCCGCGAAGTCCGAAACGTCGTCGAGCGCGGCCACCGCCGCCCTGAGGGCGAAGATATTGACGTTCCAGGCGGGCAGTTCGGCGCGTACGGCCGCCGCCACTTCGTCCGAGGCCGCCAGATAGCCGAGGCGCACCCCCGGCAGGGCGTGAAATTTGGTCAGCGAGCGCAGGACGACGCCGTTGGCGGGCATTCGACGCAAGATGGACGTATCGGCCTCCGGCCCGGCGTATTCGATGAAAGCCTCGTCGACGATCCACAGCAGGTCGGGCCGCGCGGCCGCCAGCGCCAGGCATTCGTCCGCCGTGCGGAACAGTCCGGACGGGTTGCCGGGGTTGGCGAAAAACACCGCCGAGCCCGCAGGCGCCTCGGCCAGCCCGGCGAGCAGGGCGGCCCCTCCGTCCGCGTCGCGGACGATACCGCCCCGGACCGGCCGAACGTCAAGCCCGGCCAGGCGACAGGCCAGCGCGTATTCGCCGAACGCCGGTTCGATGATGGAAACGACGGTCGTCCCGCGTTTTTTGAGCGCGCGGGCCAGGGCGTGGATAAGCTCGTTGCTGCCGTTGCCGAACGCGAAGCGTGAGGCGGGCAGACCGTGGCGGCGGGCCGCCGCGTCCAGGGCTTCCTCGGCGTGGGGCGAGGGGTAGGCCGTCAGGGCCGAGGCGGCCCGAAGCAGCGCGGCGCGCAGAAACTCCGGCGCGCCCTCGGGACGGATATTGACGCTGAAATCAAGCAGGGTCGCGGGATCGCGTCCGGATACCGCCGCCATGCGCAGTCGATCGCCGCCGTGTGCATCGGGAGTCATACGGAACTCGTTGGAAGAAGGGAAAGGTTCGAGTCCCCGTCCGGGCGGAGGGGAAGGCCTTTTTTTTCACCGAACAAAAGCTCAAGCACGCAGGCGGCGCAGGCATCGGGATCGGTGCGGGTCGTGTCCACCTCCATTTGCCGCGGCAGGGGAATGTGGATGCGGCGGGCCTGGCGTTCGGCGTGGGGCCAGTCGGGAGAACGGTCGGTGCGTCCGGCTTCGCGTTTGCGCAATTCCCCGGCGTCGCACGTCACCTGGACGGACAGGATGGACGCGCCTTCCAGGCGTCGAAGCAGGTCGTCGACCCAGCGCGGGTCCTCGCCGACGACATGGTCGACGATGGTCCAGGCCCCGGCCTTGGCCGCCGCGGCCACTTCGGCGTGGAAGGTTTCGATGAGGGGCAGGCCGGTTTGCGCCAGCCCCGCGCGGACCGAACCGTAATCGCCTGTGGCCGAACGCAGCAGGTGATCCACGGACAGCACCAGACTGCACAGGCCGTAGTCGCGGTGCAGCCTGGCCTGCAAGGCTTTTGCCAGAGTCGTCTTGCCCGCGCTGGACGGCCCGTTGAGCAGGATGACCCGCCCCGCGCCCGGCGTTTGTCCTGGCGGGGCTCCGGCGTCCGGCTCGGCGGAAACGCCCGTGGGGGCCTGATCGTCCGCGCGGAGAGCGTCCTCTTCGTTCAGGTCGCCCCAATACAGGTGGATATAGCCCGCGCGGACGTTTCCGACCGCGACGCCGGCGTCTTTCCAGCCCGAGGCCGTGCGCACGGAGTACAGGGGCGGGTAGTCGCGGTGCAGTTCGATGTCCGACCAATGAAATTCGTGCCCGCGAAAACGCGTGCGCCCCAGGCCGAACGGCGGGTCGCCGCGCGTTGTCGCCTCGCGGTATCCGAGGGAACGGATGCGGTCGCCCATGCGGGCGGTGGCGTCGATGACCCCGCACATCGGCCAACTGACGGCGTCGCCCCGGATGCCGTCGGCCTCCCCGGATGCTTCGAGTCGGGAGCAAAGATACATATAACCGCCGCATTCGGCATAAATTTCGCCCCCTTGTTCGGCAAAGTCGTGAATGGCGCGCCGCATGGCGGCGTTGTCCGAAAGTTGACGGGCGAATACTTCGGGATAGCCGCCGCCGAGATACAGGGCGTCGACAGCGGGCGGCAGGGCGGTGTCTTTCAGGGGCGAAAAAGGCAGGAGTTCCCAGCCCAGCGCGGCGAGAACGCGCTCGTTTTCCTCGTAATAAAAGCAGAACGCCTTATCTTTGGCGACGGCCATGCGCCGGGGGCGGGCGGCTCGCGGGG
>UQJT01000040.1 GCA_900541395.1 uncultured Desulfovibrio sp. | reverse complement strand
GGCTGCCGACTTTATCGGCAGCCCCGAAAATTGCGAGTAGGTCGCGGCTTTGCCGCGCCGTTAAGCGAGCGTCGTGTATTTCCGTCAAGCCGCTTGGCGGCTTGGACGGCCCAAACGCCGCGAAGCGGGGTTTGGTATCAGTCTGTGAGCGGAGCGGACGCCTTCGTCCGCTCCCGAGGCTGCCGACTTTATCGGCAGCCCCGAAAATTGCGAGTAGGTCGCGGCTTTGCCGCGCCGTTAAGCGAGCGATTTTCGTGTATTCCCGTCAAGCCGCTTGACGGCTTGGACGGCCCAAACGCCGCGAAGCGGGGTTTGGCATCAGTCTGTGAGCGGACGCTCCCGCCCGACTCCGGCGAAGACGACGACTCCCCGGTTTTATTTATAAGGATACCGCCATGTTTCAAGCCGCAGTCGCCCCTCCCGGAAGGGAGGGGATGAAAAAGGTTTTTATCGGCTTTGCCGCCCCGTCAAGAACCCTTTCCCCCCTGAAAAAGGGGACCTCAAACCATAAAGGAATTTTTTGATGAACATACTCGACTGCATCGGACATACCCCCCTGGTCCGCCTGGAGCGCGTGTCGCACATGCTGGGCGCGAACATCTTTGTCAAACTCGAACCTCGCAACCCCGGCGGGTCCATCAAGGACCGGGCCGCGCGCGCCTACATCGAGGGCGCCATGAAGCGCGGCGAGTTGGCGCGCGGCGGCTGCATCGTGGAAGCCACCAGCGGCAACCTGGGCATCGGGTTGGCCGTGGTGTGCACCAAGCTCGACATCCGCCTCATCCTGGCCATGCCCGCCTCGGTCAGCCGCGAACGCGTGGTGCTGCTGCGGGCCCTGGGAGCCGAAGTGCTGCTTACCCCGCCGGAGCAGGGCATGAAGGGCGCGCAGGATAAGGCCGACTTCCTCAACAACGATATCTGGGGGTCGTTCCGCCCCAACCAGTTCGACAACCCCGACGGTCCGGCCATGCATTATGCGCAGACGGGCGTGGAAATTCTGGAGGAAGCCGCCGCCCAGGGCTTCCACGTGGACGCCTTTGTGGCGGGCGTGGGTTCGGGGGCCACGGTCAGCGGCGTGGGCCGACGCCTCAAGGAGGCCGACGCCGCCACCTTCGTGGCCGCCGTGGAGCCCGCCGAATCGCCCGTGCTGTCCGGAGGCTCCCCCTCTCCCCACGGCATTCAGGGCATAGGAGCCGGTTTCGTGCCCAAGGTTTTCGACCGTTCGGTGGTGGACGACATCCTCACCGTCTCCACCGACGAAGCCGTCAAGGCCGCCCGGCGCATGTTGGGCATGGAAGGCATAAGCTGCGGCATCTCGTCCGGAGCCAACCTGAACGGCGCCCTGCAACTGGCCAGGCGCCCCGAATTCAAAGGTAAAAACATCGTCACCGTGGCCTGCGACACGGGCGAACGCTATCTTTCCACCCCTCTGTTCGCGGGCTTTGCCGATCAGGCGTAAACCCTGTTTTCGCCCGCAGCCGTCCCCATCCGCCGACCGGCTCCGCGCACGACGGAAGGCACGCGCGCTTCGCCCTCCCCGAGGGAGGGAGTCTTCAAGCCATAAAGGAATGTTTGATGAACGAATGCCCCCTGCAAGGCTCCCGCCGCGATCTCCGGCCCGCCCGCCCCTTCGGCATGGACGGGCTGGACGCCGTGGCCGCCGCCCTGAGCCATCCCGATTCCCTGGCGGCCGTGGTCAACCCCACGGACTGCGATGCGCCCATGCCTTCGCAGGAAAAGCTGGTGGAAATTCTGGACCGCATCAAGGAGGTGATCTTTCCCGGCTATTTCGGTCCCTCGCGGGTTCACACGGAATCGTTGCGCTACCATATGGCCGCCAACCTCGATTCCATTTACCGCCTGCTGGCCGAGCAAATCCGCCGGGGCGGCTGTTTCGCCCGCGCGGACTATGCCAGAGACTGTCGGGATTGCGAGGAAGTCTCGCAGGACATGGCCATGCGCTTCCTGAAGCGGCTGCCGGATCTGCGGCGACTGCTCGCCCTGGACGCCAGGGCGGCCTATGAGGGCGACCCGGCGGCCACCAGCCCCGGCGAGACCATTTTCTGTTACCCCTCGCTGCTGACCATGACCCACCACCGCATCGCCCACGAGCTGTATCTGCTCAAGGTGCCGGTCATCCCGCGCATCATCACCGAAATGGCGCACTCGCGCACGGGCATCGACATCCATCCCGGCGCGTCCATAGGCGAAAACTTCTTCATCGACCACGGCACCGGGGTGGTCATCGGCGAAACCTGCATCATCGGCAACGGCTGCCGTCTGTACCAGGGCGTGACCCTGGGCGCGCTGTCCTTCGCCAAGGGCGAGGACGGCACCCTGGTCAAAGGCATACCCCGACACCCCATTCTGGAGGACAACGTGACGGTATACGCCGGGGCGTCCATCCTGGGCAGAGTGACCATCGGTCAGGGTTCGGTCATCGGCGGCAACGTGTGGCTGACCCACGACGTGCCGCCGGGCAGCAAAATCGTGCAGAGCCACGGCTCCAGAGCCAAACCCGGCGAACTGCAGGGCGACGCGGGCGCGCGGCGCTGAAGCCGGACGGCCGACGACATCGTCCGGCCGGACCGCTGAAAGAGTCGGCAATCCCGAAACATCGCGAGCCTCCCGCATAGCGGGGAGGCTCGCTCCGGGACGTATTCACGCCCGTTGCAAGTCCGCAAAATCATGCCATGCATACGCCCATGCCGACAACAAGAGTATTGCCCTCGCGATGTTGATTATTTAACCATATATAATTCAATACGTTTTTTGCATACGCTCCAAAGTCGACGCGTTCCCGCGCCCAAGCCCCGGGCTTCGCGTTCAGGCGAGGCCCGGGACGAATCCTCCCTTGCCCTCATGCGGGCTTGTTCCTTGTGACGGTTTACATGAAACGGGTCAGGAACAAGGAGACTTCCGGCACGTAGGTTATGATGAGCAGCATAATCAGCAAAGCCCCGAGCAAAGGACCCGCCGCCACGGCGATACGTTCCGTGCGTTCATCGGAAATGGCGGCGGCCACGAACAGGCTCTGACCGACAGGCGGCGTAATGAAGCCTATGGCGAGGTTGCACACCATGATGACGCCGAAATGGACGGGGTCCACGCCCAACTTGACCATGAGAGGCATGAGTATGGGGGAAAGGATAAGCGTGGCGGAAGCCGACTCCATGAGAGCCCCCACAATGAGCAGAAGTATGTTCACAATGAGCAGCATGACATACTTGTTCGAGGTGATGGAAATCATCCATCCGGAGAGCGCGTCGGGCACCTGCTCGACAGCCATCACATAACCGAACACGCTGGCCATGGCCACCAGGAAAAGCACGGTGGCGGCGGTGACGGAACTGTCGACCAAGGTCTCGACAAAGTTTTCGCGGGAAATGCCCTTGAGGACGAACATCCCCACCAGAAAACCGTACAAGGCGGCCACTCCGGCGGCTTCCGTGGGCGTCATGACGCCGCCGTAAATCCCGCCCAGAATGATGACAGGCACCATGAGGGCCCATTTGGCTCCCCAGACGGCACGGCCGATTTCGCCCCAGGTATGGACCTTGTCTTCCCCCTTCCAGCCGTTCCTTTTGGAAATCCACCACGCCGTCACGCAGAGCAGCACGCAGGTGATGATGCCGGGCATAATGCCGCTTACAAAAAGTTTGCCGATGGACACGTTGGTAATAACGCCATAGAGAACAAAGGGATTGCTGGGCGGAATCATGACGCCGATGGCGCTGGAGCAGGCGACGATGGCCGCGGAGAAGGCCTTGGAATAACCGCGCGCCACCATGGCGGGAATGGTGATCATGCCGATGGCGGCGCAAGTGGCGATGCCGGAACCGGAAATGGCCCCGAAGAAGGTACAGGCGATAACCGTGGCCATGGCCAGACCGCCGGTACGTCGGCCGATCATCATGTCGGCCAGGCCGATGAGCTGTCCCGAAAGGCCGCCCTTGCCCATGAAGATGCCGGCCAGAACAAAGAAAAATACGGCCAGCATAGGAAATGAATCCAAAGAGTTATAGGCTGTTTGCGCAATGATGTTCATTTGCAGGTAGCCCGAGGCGTTGACGGCAAGAGCGCCTGAAAGTCCCAGCACCACCGCGATGGGAATGCCGAGAATCATGCCGCCGAACAGCGTGACCATAAGCACGAAAATCGTGCTGTGTTCAAAGCAGACGACGGGAGCCGCCACCATGCCGAGAAATAGGGCGGCCAAAAGGAGTTTGAGCCAGCCTTCTTGTCGGACGAGCTTATACGTATCCTGAATGACGCGTACGCTCTGCATAAAAAATCCGAAAAACAGCACGGAATAGGGAATCCAGTATGGTATGCGGAGCGTGGCCGTTTGCTGAGGGAACTCGAATTGCAGACGGATGAGACGCACGGCCAGACACATGATGGTGACGGTAAGCGCCAGTGTGGCGATGTTGTTGAACATCAAAATGAAATTATGATACTTTTGAGGCACCAACCAGTCTATAAACGCCGTCATGCGAATATTTTCACGTCTTTTGATGACGAGAGGAACGGCAAAATATGTGCACCATATCAGACAAAACAGCGCGATTTCCTCCACGGCGGAGGTATCCACGTTAAATTTGAACCAGGTGCCAAGAATGTAGCGGGTGAACACCTGGTATGGAATGAGCAGGCATGAGAGCACGCAGGCTATGACTATGATGGGCTTTTCGGCGTTATCATCCAGCCAGTGCAGTATCCTCGAGAGTATTGACATAACGGACTCCGGGAAAAGGGAAGATGGAGAGGCGCGACCGGCGGTCTGACCGCCGGTCGGAGGGATGGGACAGGCGCAAAGTTACTTTTGCACGTCCTGGATGAGCTTTAAGAAGGCCGGATCGATCTCTTTGGCATATTCATCATACACGGGCTGGATGTTCTTCATGATTTCAGCGCGTTCCGCATCGGTGAGCTCAATAAGCTTGACATTGTGCTGCTTGCAGTATTCTTCGCCTCTACGTTCATATTCCTGACTGAAATCCCATTCTTCCATCTGCGCCTTGCGACCGGCGTCAATGATCATTTTCTGCTGTTCGGGGGAAAGCGCGTCGAACCTGGCCTTGTTCATGAACACGAAAATCTTGGCCATATTGTGGCGGGTAAGCAGAAAGCGATCCGCGATTTCCGCATGGTTGGCGGCTGCAAACGTGCCGTAGTTGATGATTTCGCCGTCGACGGTTCCCTGCTGAAGAGCCGTGTACACTTCCGTCCAGCCCACGGAGGTGGGGTTCATGGCCAGAGCGTTGGCGAAGGCTCTTTCCAAAGGGGACATGGTCACGCGAACCTTGACGCCGCGCACGCCGCTCAGATTTTCAACTCCGGAACGAGGGGTAAAGGCATAACTGCGGAAAGGCGTATCCAGCGTCATGACGAGCTTGAGGCCGACCTTCTGCGTTTCGGCGTCCAGATATTTGTAAAGCGGGCCGGTATAGGGGTCGAAGGCTTCGAGGAACTGCCGATTTTTTGCGGCATCCACTATATAGGGCAGGTCAAAGGCAAGGACGGGCTTGACGAACAGATTCAGCTGGCTCTGGCCGATGAGGCTGAAATCCAGCGAACCCTGCTGGGCCATTTCCGTGGCGACACGGTCATTGCCGAGCACGCCGTTGTTCATCACGCGCACTTCCATTTCGCCATTGGAGATTTCAGCCAGATTTTTGGCGAATTGTTCGCAGCCGAAGGTGTAGTCGTCGTTGGGGCCGCCCGTGTTGGCCAGGCGGAACACTGTTTTCGCCTCGCTTGAGGCAGGCAGGAAAAGAAAAGAAAAGAAAAGAACGGCAAGGACGAGCACAGTGCGGAGTATATGAAGCTTCTTCATGACATCTCCTTTTGATGCAGGCCGGGGCGGGTCCTGTCGCCCCGGCATAGCTTGTATTGATGGCTTTACCCCGTTGAGGAGGCGCATCCCCCCGTCATGTGGGGGGGGCGATGGACTACAGTCTCGCCGCGGCGTCCCATCCGGATTCGATAGCCGTGCGAATGGTGCCCACGCTGTCGCAGTCGCCCACGTTGATGACGTCAAAGGCCGTGTCGGCAAAGCGATCGCGCTCAGCCGCCAGCGAACGGGAACCGGCGCTGACGATGACGGTATCGGCTTCAAGGAAGCTCTCCCTGCCGTCCTTATCCACGACGTGCACCCCCTTGTCGGTAATCCGGGTGCAGGTGGTTTCCGTCAGCGCCTTCACGTGGTTGAGCTGCATATGTTCCTCGAGGCTCATGCGCTCGGAAATCTGCGAATTGGCGGCCAGCCACTTCGTCATTTCCACAACGGTCATGTCATGGCCGGTCCCGCCGAGCTGGATGGAAAGTTCGCATCCGACGGACCCTCCTCCCACGACGACAACCTTTTTGCCGATTTTGTCTTCATTGCCGAATACGTCCCAGGCCAGCACGGCGTTTTCAATGCCGGGAATAGGGGGAACAGCCTGCGTGGCGCCCACGGCGACGATGCATGCGTCGAAATCCGCTTCTTCAATGAGCTGGGGCGTGGCTTCCGTGTCGAGCAGAATCGTCACCGGGCTTTTCCTGAGCTGGCAGATGAAATAGTCGCGCAGCATGCGCACATGATCCTTGAACCACAGATGTTCGGGGTACATGGCCAACTGGCCGCCCAGACGATCGCTTTTTTCAAAAAGGGTGACGGTGTGTCCGCGTTCCGCCGCTTTGAGGGCGGCCTGCATGCCGGCCACGCCGCCGCCGACGACAGCCACGCTTCTGGGCCTGGTGGCGCGCAGCATATATTCCTTGTACTGGCCCTGACGGTACAGCGGATTCACGGAACAGTGACCGTCGAAAGTCGCCGTATCGGAAATATTGACTTCGGAGGTCAGAGAACCGCGCCGTCCGCCGTCCAGGCAATAGTCACAGCGGATGCAGGGACGGATGTCTTCCTCGCGGCCCTCGCGAACCTTGTTGAACCAGTAGGGGTCGGCCACGGACTGACGGCCGACGAGCACGTAGTCGCACTTTCCTTCGGCGATCAGCTTTTCCGCCGTGGCGGCGCCGCCTATGGCGCCGACAACCCCCACAGGCACTTTGACCCCGGCCTTTTTCAGCGTATGGGCCGCTTCGGCATTATGAGCTTCCGGAACAAAGCACGTGGGATGCATTTTCGGACGGGCATGAGCGTCAAGGCGCGTGCCGCAGGAAACATGAATCATGTCGACAAAATCCTGGAAGATCAAAGCCTGTTGCGCGCAATCGTCGGGGGTTATGCCGCCTTCTTTTTTATCGTCGCCATTCAGGCGCACTTCAATGATCATATCGTAGCCGACGGCGTCCCGGATGGCCTTGATGACTTCCAGAGGATAACGGCAACGGTTTTCCACAGAGCCGCCATATTCGTCAGTGCGCTTGTTGCAGAGCGGAGAGAGGAAATTGTTCATCAGCCATCCGTGTCCATAATGCAGCAGAATTCCGTCAAAACCGGAGCGCATGGCCAAAACGGCGGCATCCACATACATTTTTGTCACATTTTCCATGTCCTTTTTGTCCATGGCGCGGGTCATGCGTCCATTATACATAAAGGCGCTGGAACTGATGAGGTCATACCCCGGCCAGGGCAACATGCAGCAGCCGGCATGATAAATTTCACACAGCGTCTTGGTTCCATACATGTGAACAGGACGCTGGAGGTTATGCATGTAAATGAAGCCGTCCACATCGTCGTCCAGCACAAGGTCCCCGCGATGGCCGCCGTTCGGCGGAATTTCCATAGGGACGGTGATGCACGCCGCGCCGCCGCGAGCCCAGTGCGTGTAAAACTCGACGCCGTCGCGGTTCAGGCGGTGATGGGAGTCCACGATATCCCCCTGGGAACCAATGGGAGGAACCATGATGCGATGCTTGAAGGTAAGCTGCCCTTTTTTGCCGACTGTCAGCGGGGTGAATACATGGGGGTACTTTTCTTTGTACAAGGGTTTCATCACTGTCCTCCTGCTGCGTGTCATGTTGTGCGGACTTTTAAAGTCAGCGCTTCGCGCCCGTTGAACGTTTTGGTTCGCGGGGCTTTATTTTCGCTTTGATATTTGCTACTTTTATGCCAAACAAAATAATATTTTTTATCAAGGAGTTATGTGATGATAAAAAATGCTGAGTCCGAAATATTGGAAAATAGCTCCCCAAATATTGAAACACATGCCCAAAAATTCGATATGTTGGATAAACGGGAAATCCTTCTCGGCGTGGTCGAAAGCCTTATCCGAACGGATAAGCTGGAGGAAGGGCTCCAGCGCATGTTTCATTTTTTGAAAAAGTATCTTCCTCTCACATATATTCTCTATACTCCGCCATACGAAAGCCAGGAGGAAGATCATATCTATATTACGCAGGAAGGAATCAAATATTTTGACAATAAAAAATCACCATCTTATGAAGAAATATCAAAAATTTTTCAGCACAGATCGCGCTTTAATACTATAAAGACCTATTATTTTTTAAATAATAAAACAATGAATGAATTTTTTAATATTATTATTGATAAAACAAAAATAGAGTCTCCATGTTTTTATTTTTATTTTAAGTATAAAGGTCAGATACAGGGAAGCATTTATTTCGGTTGCTCCGCAAAAAACGAATTTACGCTTGAACAGCGGAACTTTCTGGAAAGTTTATGGAATCCACTGTACTTCATCATTCGCTTCTTTCACCAGCAAAGCAACCTTGAAAACCTCCTTAAAATAACGCAGGAGGCCAACTCTTCCCTGCGCAAGCAGATCAGCGGTTTTCCCGATATTATCGGCTCAAATTCCGGATTAAAGGATGTCGCCAGGGAAATACGCATGATTGCGCCCTTCGATATTCCCGTGCTGCTCACCGGCGAAACCGGCACCGGCAAGGACCTTTTTGCCATGCAACTGCATCGCCTGTCTCCTCGGGGAGAGAAACCGTTTGTCGCCCTCAACTGCGGGGGGATTGCCCCAAGCCTTCTGGACAGCGAACTGTTCGGTTATGTCAAAGGGGCGTTTACCGGGGCTCTCAAGGACTACAAGGGGCGTTTTGAACGCGCTCACGGCGGAACCCTTTTTCTTGATGAAATAGGGGAACTTCCTCTCGACGCGCAGACCAGGCTGCTCAGAGTCGTCCAGGACCACATCGTGGAAAAGCTGGGGGGCAGCGCCTCCATTCCGGTGGATTTCCGCATTGTCTGCGCGACGAACAGGAATCTGCGCGACATGGTTCAAAAGGGCACCTTTCGTGAAGATCTGTATTTCCGCCTTGCCGGCGTCACAGTACGCATTCCGCCGCTGCGGGAACGCCCGGGGGACATTCCTCTTTTGGTGCAGGACATCTTGCATAAGGAGGCCGTCCGCTACGGAGTGCCTGTACCGGTGATTGCCGCGGGAGAAATGCAGAAGCTGCTGAACTATTCCTGGCCCGGAAACGTGCGGGAGCTTATTCATGTGGTGACGGAAGGATTTGTCCGCAGCTTTGCCGACGGAGCGGTCCTTTTCCGCGTGGAGGAAGCGGCAAACCCGGGCCCGGCGCGGGAGGAGCGGGACCATATCAAAACATACGCCGAAGTGCAGCGCGAATACTTTTCCCTTCTGCTGCAAATATGCGGCGGGCGAATTTCAGGAAAACAGGGCGCCGCCACGCTTGCCGGGCTTAAGCCCAACACGCTGAGGGCAAAGCTGGATAAACTGAATGTCCCTTATGGAAATAAGGTGAAATATAAGTAAAGAAGCTGCCTCGTCGCCAGGAGGAAAGCGAAAAAGAGCCTCATCAGCGCGCCCCATCCGCCGACCGGCTCCGCACACGACATAGAAAGACGCGCGGTTCGCCCTCCCCGTGGGGAACTTTCAAACCATAAAGGCCGACGACATCGTCCGGCCGGACCGCTGAAAAAGTCGGCAATCCCGAAACATCGCGAGCGGGGCGCGGTCATGCCGCACCCCGCTCGCTTCCGAAAGCACTTTCCGGACCAAAATGCCCCGGTCGGCGGAACTTCATGCCATGACGGCGTTTACAACTGCAAGGTGCGCAACAAACGCAGATACAGCCGCAAGGTGGGTTCGTCCGCCTCGCGCAAACATATTTCAAGCTTTTCCAGAAGTTCCTGACGGGAACTCCAGTGTTCCATATTCATAATATCCGCCACGGACACGCCCAGCGCGGAGGCTATTTTATCCAGCACCACGACGGAAACGGCAACGCTCCCCCGCTCCACTTCTCCCCAATATTTGCCTGTAATTCCGGCGGCTTCGGCGGCCCTGTCCTGAGTCAGGGCCTTTTTTTCACGCAACTCTCTGATTCTTTTGCCTAATTTTTCCGCAAAATGTGCCGCGTCCTTTTCCATGACAACTCCCTGATCACGAAGGATAGGTAAGTTATCCGTCGACAAAACCTTCGATAGGTATTAGTATCGCCCCGAACAGAACCTATAGGTTTGAAAAATAGAATTATACCAACCTATAAACGGCGTATTCCCATACGCGCTTTCGCCCGAGGGAGGTCCTGCATGGACAAAAGCTACGACGCGCAATTACAGCGCGCGGAACACATCAATTTTCTTCCGTGGATAGGCGATGACTACAGAGCGTCGAACCCTCGCATTCTTGTCCTCGGCCATTCCACTTACGCGGCGGCCGACACGGATGCCGAAAGCGTCGGGGATTGGGACGGATACGCCGAACGGATACGGGAACTGGTGCAGGACGATTACCTCGACACCCTCGCCGGTACGGGACGAACGCGCAGATACGTTCGATGCTTCCGAAGCATGGCCGCGACGCTGGCCGGAAAGGGCTACGGACAGTCGGACGACATCTGGAACAGTCTGGCCTTCCATGAATTTTTCCAAAAACATGTGGGGACCGGTCCGGCGGACAGGCGTTGGCTCACGGACGATCTGAGGAGCCGGTCGCGAAAAGCGCTGTTTGAAGTCGTCAATATCCTTTCCCCGGCCATCGTCATCGTGTGGGGAAGGGAACTGTGGTATCGCGATTTGCCGCAGGACGACTGCGAATGGATACATGAAGAGAAAAAAATCTGCAGATATGTCGAATACCCTCAGACCTGGTTCTGGGGAACAATGCATCCTTCCGCGCGGCAGTACAGCGTTGACGCCGTCAGGTCGCAATGGCTCGAGGTGATGCGTCTGTACGACCAATGCCGTCCATAATGCACCCGCGTCTTTTTTCGCGTCCCGTTCATAAGGACGCCGTTTTCACCTATCAACCGGAAGGAGAGAACCATGAACACCGCGTCGAAAAAATCCCTGTTTTTCGCCTTGCTGACCAGCCTTGCCTCGTTGACGGCCTGCGGCGGAGGGAGCGGCGGAGGGGGCGGCGGCGCGCTCCAGATTCCGCGCCCGACCATCTCCGTCAGCGAAATCACCGGAGGCATGCCCCAACAGGGCTATCTTGCGGAGGATTACTCCAACGCCGGGGACAGCGGCGGCCTGAAGGCCACACTCGAAAACGGCGGCCTTACCGGAAATGTTGAGGGCCACCAGGTAACTATCGTGCACGGCAATTCCATAGATGTCGTAGCCGAATACGGAGAGCCGAACGCGAGGGTCCTCAAAGAATTCCAATTTGCCGAGCTTCCGCAATACGGCGAGGGAAGATCGAAACTGGTCGTCGGGATAAGCGACATGACTGACGACACCGCCGACTTCCTTGATATACCCGCAGAGGTTCGGCGAGGCGCCAAGGTCGAAAAAGCGGATTGGGGATATATGCACAATGATCCCCGGCAGGGGACGATATATTTCACCGGAACCGGTCTGGGCGGAACAGAATTCATGGCGCTGAATTCCGGCCTGGTGGATTTGGCGTATGCCTCGTTCGGGGCATGGGGCGCGAAATACGGCGCGGCCGGAACCCTCGAATGGAACGGGCAGTCAAAAACCTTCCCGGATGATGATCCTTTTGAGGAAATTACCTATGTCCCCGTCAGCGGAGGAAACTCTGAAAAACTTGCCCTACCCGTTGCCGATGCGACTTTTAAAGGAAAAGCCACAGCTATGGCAACGCAATACAGGGGTTCCACTCTGGACAAACCTGATCAGAAATTCTTCCCCAATGGAGATGCTACGTTGAGGATTAATCCCGCAGGAGACGGCGGCGATCTGACCATGAGTTTTCCGGATTTCTACAATATCGGTTTCGCATTGACCGTGCATAATACCGAATTCCATAATGACGGCCGGATGCCCACAGTGACGGATAACGGCAACACCTCCCCATTCCATTTCCCCACCACCCTGGAAGGAGCGTCCTTAAGCGGCAATTTTTATGGGGAAGGCGGTTCCGCCAGCGAAGCTTCAGGGCGCTTTGAAATCAGCGCGCGCGACAACCCCACCGACGATCTGTTCGTTTTCGACGGTTCCTTCGGCGTGAAGCAGTAGACAGACCATGCGCTTTCCGTTCTTCCCGCTCCGTTTTCCGCCGATCTTGCTGCTTGTCGCGCTGCTTATGTCCGTTTCGACGGCGGCAGGGGCGGAGCGGAACGGGCCGCCTCCGGCCCCGGCGGGCGCTTCCGCGCCCGCCGGGGAAAAAAGCCTCACGGAAAAGGAGGCCCTTGTTCTGGCCCGCGTCCTGGCCGGTCAGGGGCGCAGGGACGAGGCCGTCGCGCTGTATCGGCAACTGATCGCGCGCGGCCGGGTTCGGGAGTATCGGATCGAAGCGGCCTTTCAACTGGCCGGAATATTCATGCAGGAAGGCCGCTTCCGCGAAGCCTCGCTTCTGTTTCTGGATATTCTCGGCCGAAATCCGAACCTGCCGAGAGTACGGCTGGAACTGGCGCGGGCCTATTTTTTGAACGGAGATTACGAAGACGCTCAATTGCAGTTTGAACTTGTGAAGGGGAGCGGGCTTCCGCCGGAAGTGCAGGAAAAGGTGGATGAATTCCTGACCCGGATACGGCGCAAAAAAGACTGGAACATGAACTTCAGCGTGGCGCTCGTTCCCGACTCCAACCTCAACCAGGCGTCGGGCGGCGAGCAGGAATGCATCGCTCTCGGAGGCATGCTGCTCTGCCGCCCCCTGGAAAAAAAGCAAAGCGGCATCGGGCTTGGCGTGGGCGGCGTCTTCAACCATTACCTGCGCCTCGGCCGAGGGCTCGGCCTGCACAGCGTCGTCAGCCTGGACGCGCTTGAATATGAACAAAACGTCTTTGACGATTACCGGCTTTTTCTTGCCTGCGGCCCGCGCCTCGTCTTTGATCGGGGCGAGATAAGCGCGCGGCCCACATTCAGCAAGCGCTGGCATGCCGGGCGGCAATACAGCGAAGAATACGGATTCCGCCTGGACGCGCAATGGACGCTGAACCGCCTTTTGTTGAGCGGCGGGCTTTCCTGGGCGCGGATTCGCTACGACGACAGCTATGTCGATGAGTTCTTGAGGGGAGACAGCCTGTTCTCCCATATTCAGGCCCGTTATATCGTCAACGACCGAACCTTTGTTCAGGCCGGGCTGGCCTTTCAGAGGGAACGAGCCGAAGCCGCCGCTTACGGCAGCGACGGTCTGCGTTATGCCCTGGGCTTTTACCGCGTCCTGCCGCGCGGCTTTTCCCTGTTTGGCGAACTGAGCCTGACCACCGCCCGTCATCACGAAGCCCAGTGGCACATCACCCGCGATCATCGCATAGCGGAAACGCGGCGCAACGACAGGACATGGCAGGTCTTCGCGTCCCTCTCCTCCAACCTGTTTGAAAAATACAACGTCACGCCCGCGCTGCAATATATGTATATCAAGCGGGATTCCAACATGTGGGCGCAGGAATACGCCCGGCAAAGGCTGAATCTGTCGTTCGGATACCGCTTCTGATCGGCCCCGCGCCTCAACGCCTCCCCAATCCGGAACAGACCGACGCGCGCCGTCCGCGCCCTCGGGGACGAACAAGGCCGCCGCCCGGCCCTTACTTCGTCCGGGGCGGAGCCGCGTAGGCTATGTTGTGCATGGTCAGAATCCCGAGCAGGCGCACCCAGGCCTGGGCCAGCAGGCGGCGGCAATGGCTTTTGTCAGGCCCGCCGGGCGCTTCGTCGCCCAGAATGTCGGTACAGCGGATGGAGCCCCATTGCTCCGTGGCCGCTTCCCGAAACCAGTCCACGAATTCCTCGATGACCAGTTGCGCGCCGGGCACGGCGTCGTCATCCGCCGTTTCCCGCCCCACCAGGTAGGCCAGGACGCAGCAGCCTCCGGTCAGAATGCCGCAGGCGTCGCCGCTGCGGCCTATGCCGTGGCACAAGCCGGACAGAGAACGGACAAGGTCCGGATTTTCCCTGCCCTGCACGCCCAGAATGAGCAACGCCAGCACCTGGCTGCAGCAATAGCCTTTTTGATACAGGGAGAGAATGGCATTTTCCAAGGGGTCCATGACGGTCTCCGAAGCGGGTGGCGGAACGGGGCGGACGTATTCGCGGACGTTCCGGAAAAGCGGCGAAGCGTCCAGTATGGGCGTCGGCGCGGCCGGGTCGGGCAAAAGAAAGCGGAACTTCCCCCAAAGCGTCCGGCGTCAAAGTTTCGGCAAGGGCGCGGGGCCTGTTCAATTTTTAGTTTTTAAATCCCTATGTTGCAAGCTTGGAACAATTTTTGCTTTCTCCGTCTCGGCTTTCTTCCCTTGAACACTGTCCGACGGAGAGTGGTCGCGCGGATGGCCCCTTCCTGAAGGGAGGCGTTACGGAAAAGGATTTCATCGGCTTCGCCGTTTTGTCAACAGAACTTTTCCCCCTGAACAGGGCTGACGCATCTTATGCGGCTGCCCTGTCCCCCTGAAGGGGGAGGTTTCAAACCATAAAGGAAATTTTGATGAAGTCCGAAGATCTGAAAGCGGCCGTGCCGTATCTGTCCCGCGAGGAGCAGGACTTGTTGTCCGACCTGGGCGCCGCCACCGGCAAAGACGGCGTCGGCGCCGCGCTGGACATGGATATCCGCCACGGCCTCAGTTCGGCGCTGGGCAACATGGGAGCCGCAGTCCAGACGCTGCTCGTGCTGCTGAACCGGCACGGGATGCTTCCGCCCGACGCGGCCCTGCCCGCCTATAACAACTTGCTTGAAAGCATCGCCTCGGCGGCTGCCGACGGGGCCGCCTGGGTGTGCCGATCCCATGATTTCGATCAGTCCGCCCTGCTGGCCCTGATGCCCGAAGCCACGGGACGGCTGCAGTAAAGGCCTCAGACCGTCCACGCCCGCCGGATTTCTTCCCGGCGGGCTTCCATCAGGTCCAGCACTCCGTCCGGCACCAGGGCGCGGATGTCGCGCCCGGCCAGCCAGCGCTCGCGCACAAAGGACGAGCTGATGTCCAGCCTGGGCACGGGCAAAAAATCGCAGACTCCGCCGTCCGGCAGACGCACGCTTTCCCGGCCGGAGCCGTCCGCGCGCTCGGCTCCGGCCGAGGCTCCCGGCCAGTAGCGTTCCAGCGCGGCGTGGAAAAGCCCGCGATCCGATCCGGCCCGGGGAACCACCACCAGGCGGGCCAGTTCGGGCAGTTCCAAGCCCCGGTGCCAGGAGCGCAGCGCGGCGAAATCCTCCACCCCCATCAGGAAAAAGGGCGTCACGCCCGGATGCCGCTCCCGCCAGGCCCTCAGACTTACAAAGGTATACGAAGGGCCGTCCAGCTCGCCTTCCAGGGTATTGACGCCCAGTCTCGACGCCCCTCGCGCGGCGGCCCGCGCCAGCTCCACCCGCAGGGCGAAGGGCAGCAACCCGGCGGCGGCCTTGTGGGGAGGCACGGCGGCGGGCGTCAGCAGCACGCGTTCCAGGTTCAGGGCTTCGCCCACCTCCAGCGCGTGGCGGATGTGCCCGGCATGCACCGGATTGAAGGTTCCGCCCAGAAGCCCCACCCGAGCCCCCGGCGCGGGAAGGAAGCGATGGTCTTCCATCCGACTGTCTACTCCCGCACCTGGCCCCGGCCCAGAACAACGAACTTGGTGGTGGTCAGTTCGCGCACGCCCATAGGTCCGTAGGCGTGCAGCTTGGATGTGCTGATGCCGATTTCCGCGCCCAGCCCCAACTGGCCCCCGTCGTTGAAGCGGGACGAGGCGTTGACCGCCACCAGGGAGGCGTCGGCCTCGCGCAGAAAGCGCATGGCGCGCCCGTGATCGCGGGTGCAGATAATTTCCGTATGGCGCGAACCGTAACGATCGATGTGGGCCAGCGCCTCGTCCATATCCTTGACCACCTTTACCGCCAGGATCAGATCATGAAACTCCCGGCCCAGATCGTCGGGCGTTTGCGGCACGGCCCCCTTGCCCAGAAGCGGGAGCGAACGAACGCAGGCCCGGAACTCCACCCCGGCCGCGCCCAGCCTTTCCCCCACCCGGGGCAGAAAGTCCGCCGCCACATCCTCGTGAACCAGCAGACATTCCAGGGCGTTGCACACGCCGGGGCGCTGCGTCTTGGCGTTGAGCACGATATTCAGGGCTTCGTCCAAATCCGCCCCCGCGTCCACAAAAGCGTGACATACTCCCTTGTAGTGCTTGAGCACCGGCATGGAGGCCTGTTCGGTCACGGTCCGTACCAGGCCTTCGCCTCCGCGCGGAATAAGCACATCCACATATTCGTCCATTTTGCACAGGGCGGTCACGGCGGCGTGCTCCGTGAAAGGAACAAGCTGCACGGCGTCGGCGGGCAGGCCCGCCGCGGCCAGGGCCTCCCCCAGAAGCTCGGCCAGGGCCCGGTTGGAACGCGCCGCCTCGGAACCGCCGCGCAATATGACCGCGTTGCCCGCTTTTAGGCACAGAACGGCCGCATCCACGGTGACGTTGGGCCTGGCTTCGTAAATCATGGCCACCACCCCCAGAGGCACCCGCATCCGGCCCACCAACAGACCGTTGGGCCGCTGCCACTGGTTTTCCGTGGCGCCCACCGGGTCGTCCATGACGGCCACCTGACGGCAGGCCGCCGCCATATCGCGCACAATGGCCGGGGTCAGCGTCAGACGATCCAGACGGGGGGCGTCCAGCCCGGCCGCGGCCGCGGCCGCCACGTCTTCGGCGTTGGCGGCCAGAAGCCCGGCCTCGCGTTCCTCCAGCCTGTCGGCCAGAATGTTCAGAGCGGCCGCTTTGGCGGCGGGTTCGGCGGCCGCCATGACGCGGGCGGCGGCGCGGGCGCGCCGCCCCAGGACGCTCAGTTCCGGGCCGAAGGGAAGCGAATCGAGACAAGACATGGCATGCACTCCGTGGCTGGACGGGAAAAGGGGCTTGATCATACGTGGGGGTCGAGCCGGGCGCAAGACCCTGGCGCGCGCCGCTCCCGCCCGCCCGGTCGGACGGACGGGGGGCGGCAAGCCCGAAGCGCCCGAAGCGCCGTCCGGCCACGGGCGGCACTTTCCTTTTGACATTTCTGTCACAGTTGACTAGCCTGCGGGACGAATCAAGCCGCCCGAAGCGGCCGTTTGTCGTTTTTTCCCACGCACCGCGCACCGCATAAGGAGCGTTCTCATGGCCCAGCGTCCCACCGTCAAGCAACCCAAGCCCCTGACCGCCCCCGTGGACCCGCAACGGCTGGAGGCCGACGCCGCCGGACTGGCCGGCGCCCGCGTGCTCGGGGACGTCAAGGCGGAAGTCAGCCCCGAGGCCGCTCCCCTGTGGGAATTCGTGCTCACCCATGCCCGGGCCATCGCCCTGGCCGTCCTGGGCGTCATCGTCCTCATCATCGCCGTGGCCGCCTGGCAATGGTACCGCGAAAGCGCGGCCGCCTCGGCCCGCGACGATTTGGGCCGCATCGCGGCTTCGCTCGATCCCGCCGCCCGACTCAAAGCTCTGGAAGACTTCGCGGCCGACGCTCCGTCCTCGGTGTATCTGGCCGCCCAGCTCGAACTGGCCCGGGCCGCCGTGGAAAGCGAAAACTGGGACAAGGCCGCCGCCGCTTACGCTGCCGTGGCCGAACGCGACCCCGATTCTCCCCTGGCTTTCTCGGCCCGCTTCAACCGGGCCGACGTGCTTCTGCGCCAGGGCAAGGCCGCGGAAGCCGCGACCGAACTGGAAACCTTGCTGTCTCAGGCCCCGGACAACCTCAAGCCCTTCCTCAACGAACAGATCGGCGAAGCGGCCGAAGCCGCGGGGCGGAAGGACAAGGCCATAGCCGCCTACCAGGCCGCGGTGAAGGAGCTGACGTCCATTGCCCCGGCGGAGGCCGCCTATTACCAGGATCGCATCGCCAAATTGCAGTGAGTCGGATGAGCCGTCAGGAACCTACCCCCCGCGAAGGCATATGCGCCGCCGCTTCACGCCCGTCCGACGGACTTGACGGTCGTCCCTGGCTCGAAACCTTGCGCCTCATGGCCGCGGGCATGGGCCCGCAGCGTCCCTTCCAGGCTTCGTTGACCGCGCTTTTGCGCATGCTGTCCGTGCGCCACGGCTTTCTGCGTCCCCATCTGGTCCTGTTCGAGCCCGAAACCGGCCTGCTTCGCCTCAGTCTGGCAGACACGCCGCCCCGCGCGCGGCACGCGGACTACTCGCCGGGCGAAGGCGTCACCGGCCAGGTGTTCGCCACGGGCAAGCCGGTCATTGTGGACCGCATGCGCGGCCACCCTTTGTTTCTGAGCCGTCTGTTCGAACGCACGGACGCCGAACTCGACGCGTTGTCCTTTCTGTGCGTGCCTATCCTGGCCCCGGCCCAGAGCGACGCCGCGCTGTCGGCCCGGGAGGTGATCGGCACCCTCAACGCCGACACCGTTTTTGTGTCCCGCGAGGATCTGGAGCTGCGTTGCGCGTTTTTGGAGGCGGCGGCCGCCCTCATCGCCAACGAGGCAGCCTATCTTCAGGAAGAAATGGCCCGGCAGCGGCGCCTGCCCACGGACGTTCCCCCTGAATATCGGGAAACTGAAGGCGAGGACGCCGCCGCTCCTTTCGTGGCCCAATCCAAGGTCATGCGCCACATTCTGGAACAGGCCGCTCACGTGGCCCGCGGACGCGCGCCCGTATTGCTGCGGGGCGAGCCCGGCGTGGGCAAGGAACGGCTGGCCACCCGCATTCACGCCACCAGCCCCCGCCGCGACATGCCCCTGGTGGTATGCCATTGCGGGGCCGTGCCCCCCGAGCGGCTGGAAGCCGAATTGTGCGGTTACCAGAAAGGGGCCTTCCCCGGCGCGGTGCAGACCCAGAAAGGTTTGTTCGAGCAGGCCCACATGGGTACCCTGTTTCTGGACGCTGTGGAAGACCTTGGTCCCGAAGCTCAGGCCGCTCTGCTGCGCCTCTTGCAAGAGCACGAAGTCCTGCGTCTGGGCGCGTCGGAACCGGTGACGGCCGACGTGCGCGTCATCGCGGCGTCCGGCGCTCCCCTGGACGACCTGGCGGCCCGGGGCGACTTTTCGCCCGAACTGTTCGCCCGCCTCAACGTCTGCGCCCTGCTCATCCCCCCCCTGCGCGAACGACGGGAAGACATCATCCCCCTGGCGGAACACGCCCTTCAGCGCCACGCCGAACGGCACGGCACGGCCATCAAGCGTATTTCCTACCCGGCCCTGGAGCTGCTGTCGCGCTATTACTGGCCCGGCAACGTGCCCGAACTGAAAAGTTGCCTGCTGCGCGCCGCCCAATATTGTCAGGACCAGGTCATCCGCGCCGGCGATCTGCCGCCCTCGCTGCAAACGGCGGAAAGCTCGGCCACCGAGGCCGGTTTGTCCCTGGGCGAGGCCGTCACCCGCTTTGAAAAGGAAATGCTGGTGGACGCGCTGATCAAGGCCGGGGGCAACATGCTGAAAGCGGCCCGCGATCTCAAATCCAGTTACCGCATCGTGAATTACAAGGTGAAAAAGTACGGCATTGATCCGCACCAATTCACCTTCCGCAACAAAGGCTGAACTCCGCCGCCGATTCCGGCTTCGTGCCGCGTATGACTCCCTCCCCGCGGCGAGGGAGTTTTTTTGTGCGGTAAAAACCCGCGCGACGGGAAACGACGGAGATCCACACGCCGTATAACCGGGTTTGAAGAGACTGATTGTTCCGCACAATCGGGCTCCGGAGCGTTTTTACCTCCCTTGAGCTCACGCATTCCCCGGATTTATCCATCTCCTTACGACTTCATTCCCATGTTGGCGCGCTCTCAAAGCGACTCTCTTTTCCTCATCAGGATCGATTTACGCATTTTTCAGTGTTTTTTGCCCGGCTATTTATTGAATATCTTATTTTTTATCGTCATATCAAGCTTCATCTCAGGCCCTTATTTTCCCTCCACAGCTTACGCGGCCTGCATTTCTCCATGATATTGATAAGAACATAAAAAAAATACCATAAAAAAAATAATCCTTGTTCTTGCAAAATATTTTCGGTAATGCTCTCTTTTGTTACGTCTCATAAGAGGCTGTTGTTTCGGCAAAAGTTGATGCGAGGTCGCAGATGAAGCTCCCTCCCGTTCACGACACTGAATTTCCTGTACCGCATACGAAAAAGTATGCCGCTTCCCCGAAACCCGGCCTGCTTTATCCCCCCTTCCAAACCAAGGATATCCCCAGCAGGAGGACCACTATGGATGATTATCTGAAAGAGGCTCTGGAAATCGTCAAAGCCCAGGCCAGCGTGCGCGTCATGACCGAAGACGAAATCACGACGCTGGTGCGTCGCCTGTCCGCCGGGCTCAAAGGCATTGCCGACAGCGAGGCGGGCGGCGACGATTCCGCGCTCGAAGGCGGGCTCAATCCCCGCAAGTCCATCAAGGAAAAATCCATCGTGTGCATGGAGTGCGGCAAATCTTTTAAAATCCTCACCCGCCGTCACCTGGCCGGCCACGGGCTGGAGCCTGCCGCGTACAGAGAAAAATGGGGCCTGAAAAAAGATACGCCGCTGGTCAGCAAAGGCCTGCAGCGTGAGCGTCGCAAAAAGATGAAAGACATGAAGCTGTGGGAAAAGCGCCGCAAACCCGTGGCGCAGGAAGCCTAGAGCATTTTGCTTTTGAAATTGTCCAATTTCAAAAGCGGCGCTGCCGTCATT
>UQJT01000039.1 GCA_900541395.1 uncultured Desulfovibrio sp. | reverse complement strand
CCTACTCGTGCTTTTCGGAATCGCCGACTTTCGTCGACGATTCACGCGCGGCCCGCAGGGCCGCGTCGTCGTCCGTCGGGTCGAACAGGCGGCGCTCCATAACGCGGGCGGCCGCATCCAGCCCCTTGCCCGTCAGGGCCGACACGGGCAATGCATCGGGATGCGCCGCCAGCAGGGCGGCCCGCGTGTCCTCGTCCGCCGCATCCCATTTGTTGAGCAGCATAACGCGCGGAATACCCGTCAGATCCAGATCGGCCAAAATACTGTCCACGGCCTGGAGCTGGGCGTCCAGTTCAGGATGGGAGGCGTCCACCACATGCAGCAGCAAATCGGCGGCCTCCAGTTCCTCAAGCGTGGCGCGGAAAGCCTCCACCAGTTCCTTGGGCAGATTGCGGATAAACCCCACGGTATCGGCCAATACCAATTCGCGTTCCTTGGGGAAACGCAGACGCCTCGTAGTGGGGTCCAAAGTGGCGAACAACTTGTTTTCGGCCGGCACGTCGGCCCTGGTCAGCGCGTTGAGCAAAGTGGACTTGCCCGCGTTGGTGTAGCCCACCAGAGCGGCCAGA
This sequence comes from uncultured Desulfovibrio sp., assembly GCA_900541395.1. Taxonomy (GTDB): domain Bacteria; phylum Desulfobacterota; class Desulfovibrionia; order Desulfovibrionales; family Desulfovibrionaceae; genus Mailhella; species Mailhella merdigallinarum. The sequence goes on along the minus strand of UQJT01000039.1, from coordinate 20,470 downwards.
GGCAAACCCTGACGGGAGCGCCGTCCCCGCGTGTAGGCTCGCTGTCGACGCAACGCGTCCAGTTCCTTACGGATGCGGGTCATGCGTTCCCGGATACGACGGCGGTCGGTCTCCAGTTTGGTTTCACCGGGTCCACGTCCGCCGATGCCGCCCATCAGACGGTCCATAGCCCGATTCTTGCCCACCAGCCGGGGCAAGGTATACTTAAGCTGAGCCATTTCCACCTGCAGCTTGCCCGCCCGAGTGGTGGCGTGTTGCGCGAAAATGTCCAGAATAAGCTGAGTGCGGTCCAGTACCTTGCGTTCGGTCAATTCGGCCAGGCTGTGCAATTGAGCGGGCGACAATTCTCCGTCGAACACAATAAGCGACGCCTGGCCCCGCAGAGCCAGCACCTCCAGTTCCGCAAGTTTGGTCTGGCTCAGTATGTGACGGGGATGCACATCGGCCACCCGTTGGATCAGGGAACCCGTCACCGTCACGCCTGCCGTGCGGGCCAACTCGGCCAGTTCGGCCAAGTGCCGTTCCTGCACCGGCTTGGGCAGAGCCGCCACCGACACCAGCACGGCCCGAACGCCCTCCCCGGCCTGACGGGCGTGGTCCACCACCCGCCCCAGTTCGTCTTCCAGGGTTTCGGCTTCGGCCGTGAAATCGTTGTCCACCCGGTCCCAGGCCCGCAGGGGCTCCACCCGATAGGGCTCGTCCGTCGCGCCGGTCGTTCCTTCGGGCGAGGGCGGCAGCAGATGGGCGGACTGAAATTGAAAGGGGCCGCCGAAAGCATCCACCGTCAACACGCCCACACTGTCCAGACGCAGAAAAAGAAGATCCATAAGGTCTTCATGGGTCAGACCGTCGGGCGTCAGATGGGTGTGCAGAAGACGCAGGCCGCGCAAGCGGCCCGCTCCGGTCCGGGCGCGAGGCAATTCAGGAATAAGAATGGAATTCGCGTCGCCTACCAGCACCAGTTCCACCCGACCCTGACGATCCACGATAAGGCCGATCTGGCGCGACAACAGGCGCGACAGTGCGGCCAATTCCCGCGCCTGCTCCACGCTGTAGCCTCCGCGCGGACTATAGCGGCGCTGTCCCAAACGGGACAGCGCCTTGAGTTCGCTGGGCTTGAGCCCGGCCGTGCGGCCTTCGACCCGGGCGGCTATAGCGTCGCCTCCGCCACGGATTCCAGCCAAGTGGCGATCATGTCGTCATAGCGCGAAGTAAGTCGGAAAGTCCGCGCGGCCATGCGCTGACGGAAGGCTAAATCCACGCCCCCCTGTTCCAACTGTTTCATGGCCTCGCCGTAATACGCGGGGTCCGGCAGCACCAGCACGCTGTGGTAATTCTTGGCCGTGGCGCGCAGCAGGCAGGGGCCTCCGATATCGATTTCCTCCACCATATTCCGCACCGGCAGCTTCTTTTCCAACGCCGAGGCAAAATCATAGAGATTGACGCATACCAGATCGAAGGGGGTGATGCCGTGTTCGGCCAGCGTGGCCAGGTGCGCGGGGTTGTCCTTGTCCGCGAGAATGCCCCCGTGGATACGAGGGTTCAGTGTCTTGACGCGACCGTCAAGGATTTCCGGAAAACCCGTAACCTCGCTGACCGCCGTCACAGGCAAGCCCTGTTCCTTCAAAAATCTCATAGTGCCGCCGGTGGATACCAGCTCCACGCCCCGGCCGTGCAAAAAGGCGGCGAACTCCGCCAGTCCATCCTTGTGCGTTACGCTCAAAAGCGCGCGTTTAATCGGCAATACGTCCATACTAATGCCCCCTGATTGGCGAATGTGGCGGCATTCTGCCAGACGCCGGGCCGACTGACAAGCGAAGGGCAAAAGACCGTTCCGGAGAATTTACAGCCCCTGCAGCGACTGCCACAGCTTTTCCGCCCGCTTGCGACCTATGCCCGGCAACGCGGCGATCTCCTCCCGCGTGGCTGCACGCATGGCCTCCACCGAGTCAAAGTGCTCCCACAGCAAACGGGCCGTATGCGGCCCCACGCCGGGCAACCGCTGCAACTCGCCGCTGAAAGCTTGTCGGGCGCGGGCCTGACGATGCCGTCCGATGGAAAAATCGTGGGCCGCGTCGCGCACGGCCTGCAAAAAAAGCAATTCGGCCGAGCCCTCGCGCAGGGGCAAAGGATTGGAGCGGCCCGGCACAAAAATACGGTCCGCCACATTGCCCGCCCGACGATCGGCGTGCCCGCGCTCGTCCCGCGCTTTGGCGATGCCCGCCAGAAAAAAGGGAACCCGGGACGCGCCGTTTTCGTCGCGGCCGAACGCGTCGCGAAACACCTTGTCCACGGCGGCCAACTGTCCCTTGCCGCCGTCCACGAGCACCATGTCCGGCCAGGGTTCGCCGTGTTCCAGCCGCTTGGCCGCCCAGTCGGTGAGAGCCGCATAATCGTCGCCGTGGGCGCCCTCGATGTTCCACACCCGATAGGCATCCTTGAGGGGTTTGCCGTCGTCGTAAACCACCACGCCCACTTTGGTGGCCGTGCCTCCGGTGTGCGATACGTCCACGCACTCGATGCGCCGCACGGGCTCCGCGGTATGCAGGACTATGGCCAGACGTTCCGCAATGGGCATATCGGCCCGGCTGCGCGCGGCCTCACGGGCGTTGCTCTTGGCCATGTCCACCAGACGGTGTTCATCCGCATTGCGGGGCGCGGCGATATGCACCGGGCCGCCGCGCATATCGGTCAGGGCCGCTTCCAAGACGGCGTGAGTATTTTCCGCGTCGGGTCCCTGCTCGTCAGCATCGGCCGACGTGCCGAACGCTTCGCCCGAAGCGCCGTCTTCTTCCGACCGCGCGCCCGCATCGGTCCCAGGCAACCAGGGGACCACGACGCGGGGCGGAATAGCGCTGGCAGGGCCGTAAAACTGGCTGAGAAAGCTCCAGATGAGTTCGCCCGCCTCCTCCAAGCCCAGCCCCGGCCAGAAAAACGTGGCTCGGTCGATCAGCACGCCCTGGCGTACGTATACCATGCCCAAAGCCAGACCGTCCGGGCGGGTGGCCAGGCCCAGCACGTCCAGATCGCCGCCTCCGGGCAAAACCACCCCCTGGCGCTCGATGGTCTTTTCGACGGCCCGGATCTGATCGCGCAATTCGGCGGCCCGCTCAAAGTCCAGGGCTTCGGCGGACTGCTCCATGCCGACCCGCAACAGGTCCAGCAGCTCGCGCGATTTGCCTTCCAGCAGCAAGGTCACCTTACGCGTGATGTCGGCGTATGCCTCGGGCGTGATGCATCCCACACAGGGAGCGGGACACATGTTGATATGATAGTATAGACAAGGCTTGACGCGGTTGCGCATGGCCCTGTCTTTGCAGCGACGCAAAGGAAAAATACGATGAATGGCCTTCCAGGTTTCCCGAGCGGCCAGGCCTGAGGTGAAGGGACCGAAATAACGCGCCCCGTCTCGCTTGCGCACCTTGCGGGTAATCTCCAGTCGGGGAAAATCCTCTTTTTCCGACAAACGGAACAGCACGTACTGCTTGTCGTCCCGCAACACGATGTTGTAATGCGGCCTATGCTTTTTGATCAGGCTCGCCTCAAGCAGCAAAGCTTCCTTTTCCGTGGTGGTGTTCAGAGTTTCCAGGCTGACCGCGTGGCCGATCATAGCCACGGTTTTGGGCGTAAGCTGCCCCGGCGGCCGAAAATAGGACAGGATGCGCTTGCGCAGATTGCGCGCCTTGCCCACATAAATGATCCGCCCCCCGGCGTCCTTGTACAAATAGACGCCGGGAGTCGTGGGAATGGAGGAGGGAATCGGGCGTTCCATACGGTTTCCGGCAATACCTCCTAGAGCGTTTTGCCCTTGAAAATATCCGCCGACCAGGACCTGCGGTCCGGCCCGCGGGGTTCGCGCCTCCATCGAAGCCATACGCCGCGCATGAATTGCGGCGGCTCCGATGTCGCGGCGGAGTCTCGCTTCGCTCGACTCCGGGAGCATTTTCAAGTTGAAAATGCTCTAAACGCCGGAGGCACGCGCGTCAGCGAGTGAATAACGGCTGAACGCGCTAACTGAATTTCTGTCGTCTCCCATAAGTCGGCCGCGTTCGCGGCACGACGCGGCGAAACCGACCTTGCCACGACCGGCAAAGCGGGCCGCTCTGCAGGGTTAAAACGTATTTCTTCTACTTTCGGTGATATTCCAACGAGTATTTGTCCTGCACGACCGGCAGGGCAGTGGGGTAAACGCCGTCAAAACAGGCCGTGCAGTAGTGGTCGGGGCAGGACACGGAACGTTTGAGCCCCTCCAGGGAAAGGTAATGAAGCGAATCCAGACCCAGCAGGGCGGCCAGGGACTCGGGCGCATGCTGCACGGCCACCAGTTCCTTGGCGGAGGGGAAATCGATGCCGTAAAAACAGGGATGCTTGATGGGGGGGCAACTCACCCGGAAGTGTACTTCGCTGGCCCCCATGTCGCGCAACTTGGCCACGCGGGTACGTACCGTGGTGCCGCGTACGATGGAGTCGTCCACCACGAACAGACGCTTGTTTTCAATCATGGAATGAACAGGATTGATCTTCACCCGCACGCTGAACTGCCGCATGCTCTGGGAGGGTTGAATAAAAGTGCGGCCTACGTAATGGTTGCGGATGAGCGCGTGCTCGTAGGGCACGCCCGCGCCCTGCGCCACACCCAGGGCGGCGTAGATGCCCGAATCCGGAAAAGGAATGACGCAATCCACGTCGGCCGGCGCCTCGTTGACCAGCTCCAGCCCCATACGCTTGCGACACTGATACACGTCCTCGCCGAAAATAATGGAATCGGGCCGGGCAAAGTACACCAGCTCAAAAATGCACTGACGCACCGGCGCGGGATTGGGCAGGGCGTAACTCCGGTAGTCCAGGGCGCCCCGTTCCGCCACGATCATTTCTCCGGGCCGCACTTCGCGCAAACGTTCGGCCTCCAGCAGGTCAAAGGCGCAACTTTCGGAAGCGAACACCCAGGCATCGTCCATGCGGCCGACGGAGAGAGGGTGAAAGCCGTGGGGATCGCGTAGGGCAATGAGCTTCCCATTCGCCAGGATGACCAGACAGTACGCCCCCTCCACCCGGCTGCAGGCGGCCAGGATGGCTTCTTCCAGGGTTTTGCCCTTAAGCCCGTGGGAAATGAGGTGGACGAAAATTTCGCTGTCGCTGGAGGTTTGAAAGATGGCCCCGTCGTCTTCCAGTTCGGCCCGCAATTCGGCCGCGTTGGTAAGGTTGCCGTTGTGCGCCAGCGCAAGTTGCATGCCGCCGCGCATGCGCACCACCAAGGGTTGGGCGTTGCGCCGTTCGGGCTTGCCGGTGGTGGAATAGCGGATGTGGCCGATGGCGACGTCGCCGGGCAGATGCTGCAGGGCCTCTTCGGTGAATACGTCGGGGACCAGGCCCATGCCGATGTGGACATGAGTCTCGCCCCCGTCCGCCGCGTCCCAGGTTGCGATGCCCGCGCTCTCCTGTCCCCGGTGCTGCAACGCGTACAAGCCGAAATACGCCAACCGCGCGGCGTCCTCATGCCCGGTGATGCCAAAAATTCCACACATAACGATTCCTTATAAAATAATGGGCCAAACTGTCGTTTCTCTACACCACTCTTTCCAGGCTGTCACCCCGCCCCCCCTTCGCCCCGGAGCAGACGCATAAAATGTGTCTGCCCCGGCCGTCGCCCTTCATGAAAAAATAGTATTCCCGCATCCGGCCCATGCAGCACAACACAGCCCCCGGACAAATATTCAATCCAATTCTCTGTATCTTTTTACAATAAGTTACCAAGAGGCAAGACATATAAAAACGGCGACCCGGAAACCGAGCCGCCGAAAACAGGCGTGAAAAATAAAAAAGGGGGGAACACATGCCCCCCGCTTACAGAGGAAGCTTCACAAACCTGAGCGTCCGGGGCGCCCCCGGTTGATCCGCTCTTGGACTTATGCGGACGCTACATGCCGTCCGGTTCTTCGTCGTCGGGCCGCCCGGCTTTGCGGCCGAACGGATCGTATTCCTTGGGATCGTCAAAGATATGAAGCCCGTTGGGGTAGTTGCCGTGCTGGGGCCGGGGCAACTTGTTGACGATGTAGTCCACGTTTTCGCGCAAATCTTCCGCCGCGCGGGTCCACAGAGGATCGAGGGCCACGGTGAGCCCTTCCCGGCGGGCCAGCTTGACCGCGGGCACGTAATCGGCGTCGTTGGCGATAAGCACCAGACGGTCGGCCATCTTTTTAAAAGCGATAGTGGCGATGTCCAGGCCGAGCCGCATATCCACTCCCTTCTGACGAATGTCGGGATAGATGTCGCCGGCCTCGATGTCGTCCACATCCAATTCACCTGCCATCAGCTCGCCCAACTTGGTGGAATCAAGCTGCCACTGCCCGGCCTGCCAAGCCGAACGTCCGAGGCGCATGGCTACCTCGGGCGTAATGCGCATGGACTGAAGAAACTGCTGCTTACGGGCCACCAGCGGAGTCTGGGAAAAATCCACCGGTCCGCTGATAGGATGCTCGCCCCGGCCCGTGAACGGCAGCGCATCGTAATACATAATCCGGGACAGCCGTTCGTCGGGTCCCAGATGAGACAAGCAATGACGCCTGATGCCGGGTCCGTCGAAATAAAAAGCTTTGAGCGCAATGATGCGCTTGCGCATAAATTCGCCGTCAACCACAAAAATAACTTTTTGCATGAAGCCCTACGGTATGTTTATTCGCTGAGAAGCAGCTCGATACGAGGTATATACGGAAAGGACCGCTGCTTCGGTCTGATTTAATGGAAATATTTTTTTTCGACCATAGTGACGGGACCGTCCTCTGTCAAGCGTGCGAGAGATTGCGCCGCCGCCGACCCGCTTGAACATTTATGATGCGGACTCGTTGCCGCCTATTCATTCCCACTTTGACAAGCGGTCATAATAGCTCTATCTTTTTCAGCTCCGTATTTTTTTCGGGAGTCCGCTTATGGCACAAATTCAAGCCATCAAAGGTTTCGCCGATCTTTTCCCCGCGGAAAGTCGGCTGTTCCAACGTATGGAGGCCGCGGCCCGCGCCGTGTTTCCCCGCTACGCTTACGGCGAATTGCGTACTCCGCTCATGGAGTACACCGATCTGTTCTGCCGCTCCATCGGCACCGAAACGGACGTGGTGCAGAAGGAAATGTATACCTTCGCCGACACCAAGGGCCGGTCCATGACTCTGCGGCCCGAGGCCACAGCAGGTGTCATGCGTGCCTACATCGAACATGGCGTGTCCGCACGCGAGGCGGTCAGCAAATTCTTCACCATCGGCCCCATGTTCCGGCACGAGCGCCCTCAGAAGGGCCGTATGCGCCAGTTTCATCAGATCAACTGCGAATGTCTGGGCCCCAAGGAACCGGAAGCGGACGCGGAACTCATCTGCATGCTCATGGAATTTCTCGGCGGGCTGGGGCTGACCGGCCTGACCCTGCACCTCAATTCTCTGGGTTGCCCCCGGTGCCGCCCCGCCTATCGCGCCCTGTTGCGCGACTGGCTGGCCGCGCTGGAGCCCAGCGCCCTGTGCGAGGACTGCCGCCGTCGCATGGAGACCAACCCGCTGCGCGTGTTGGACTGCAAGGTGCCGAGCTGCAAGGAAAATACGGCCGCCGCGCCGCGTATTCTGGATCATCAGTGCCCGGAATGTTCCGCTCACTTCGAAGCGGTGACGCGCCTTCTGCAAGCCCGGAGCATCCCGTTTGAAATCGACCATCGACTGGTGCGCGGTCTGGACTATTACACCCGCACTACATTTGAGGTCGTGTCCGGCGATATAGGCGCTCAGGGTTCGGTGGCCGGGGGCGGCCGTTACGACGGCCTGATATCCTCCCTGGGCGGTCCGGAAATTCCCGGGCTGGGTTTTGCCTGCGGCATGGAACGCTTGGCTCTGCTCATGCAGGAGCGGGACCAGCCTGAAGCCCGGCCCGATTTCTATCTGGCCGTGCTGGACGACGCCTGCCGCGACGCGGCCTTCAACCTGGCTCAGGACCTGCGACGCGCCGGTCTGGCCGGAACCCTCGGTTTCGAACCGCGTAGCGTCAAAAGCGCCATGCGCCAGGCCGACAAGTCGCGCGCCCGCTTCGCCCTGCTTCTGGGCCCGGACGAACTGGCCCACGGCAACGTAATGTTAAAACACATGGAAAGCGGCGAACAGTGCGCCGTGCCCCGCTCTGAAGCGGCGGCCCGCATCGGCGCTTTATCTTCACCCGCCGCGTCTGCCGCGGCGGCGGCCGATACCTCGGGAGAACAAGCATGAGTCAGAGCGAACTGACGGGTGAAGAAGCCCGCTTTGCCGCGCAATCCGACATCCAGAAGGAACACGCCCGTTACGTCAGCCCCCTGGGCGACTGGCGGCGTACCCACCATTGCTGCGAACTGACCCTGGCCGACAACGGCCGCGAAGTCTGCCTTATGGGCTGGGTCCAGTATCGCCGCGACCACGGGGGCCTTATCTTTGTGGACTTGCGCGACCGTGAGGGCCTGACCCAGGTGGTGTTCAGCCCCGAAATCGCCCCCGAAGCCCACCGCGACGCCCATGTGCTGCGCAGTGAATACGTGCTGGCCGTCAAAGGCCGCGTACGGCCCCGCCCCGAAGGGATGACCAATCCCAATTTGAAAACGGGCGAAATCGAAGTGGTGGTGCTGGACTGGAAGCTGCTCAACACCGCCAAGACTCCGCCCTTTCCGGTCGAGGACCGTACCGACGCGGGCGAGAATCTGCGCTTGCAATGGCGGTATCTCGACCTGCGCCGACCGCGCATGGCCCGTAATCTGCGCACGCGCCACGCCGTGGCCCAGGCCGCGCGCGGCTATCTGAACGCGTTGGATTTTCTGGAAGTGGAAACACCGATCCTGACCAAATCCACGCCCGAAGGCGCGCGCGACTTCCTGGTGCCCAGCCGTGTGAACCAGGGCGAATTCTACGCCCTGCCCCAGTCGCCCCAGCAATTCAAGCAGATGCTCATGATGAGCGGCGTGGATCGCTATTACCAGATTGCCCGCTGCTTCCGCGACGAGGACCTGCGCGCCGACCGCCAGCCCGAATTCACGCAGATTGATATTGAAATGAGCTTCGTGAACGAGGACCAGGTGATGAGCATGGCCGAAGGGCTTATGGCCCGAGTGTTTCGCGAAGCCCTCGGCGTGGACATCCCCCTGCCTTTTCCGCGCATGACCTTTGCCGAGGCCATGCGCGACTACGGTGTGGATAAGCCCGACACCCGCTTCGGACTCAAACTCAAGGACGTTACCCACTGCGTGCGCGGCTCCGGTTTCAAGCTGTTCGCCAACGCCAAACTGGTCAAGGCATTGCGCGTGCCTCAGGGCGGCGCCATGAGCCGCAAGGAAATCGACGAACTGACCGAGTTCGTCAAGATTTACGGCGCTCAGGGGCTGGCCTGGATTAAAATCCACGAGACCGAATGGCAGTCGCCCATAGCAAAATTCCTGTCCGAAGAGGAAAAAAACGCCCTCACCGCCGAAATCGGCCTGGAGGCGGGCGACATCGTCTTCTTCCAGGCCGGTGAGCCGACCATGGTCAACGCCGCGCTGGGCAACCTGCGCGTGCGTCTGGGCCAACAACTCGGCCTGATCCCCGACGACACCTGGAACTTCCTGTGGGTGACGGACTTTCCGCTGTTTGAATACAGCGAGGAGGAAAAACGCTGGGTGGCATGCCACCATCCCTTTACCGCCGCTCAGGACGCCAGCTACGACACTATGTTGAGCGACCCCGCCTCGGCCCGGGCCCGCGCTTACGACATGGTACTCAACGGCAACGAAGTGGGCGGGGGTTCCATCCGCATTCATACCCCCGAAGCCCAGTTCCGCATGTTTGAGGCCCTGGGCTTCAGCGACGAAGCGGCCCGAGCCCAATTCGGCTACTTCATCCAGGCCTTGGAATACGGCACTCCGCCCCACGGCGGCATTGCCTTCGGGCTGGATCGGATCGCCATGCTGCTGACCGGCGCGACTTCCATCCGCGACGTTATTGCCTTCCCCAAAACCCAGAAGGCCACCTGCCTGCTCACCAACGCGCCCGACGCGGTGTCGACCAAGCAACTGCGGGAACTGGGCCTGAAACTGCGCGAACAGCCGGCCGAAGCCGCCAAACCTACGGAGTAAGCATGCTGCGCCCCGTTTTACAATATCCCGATCCGCGCCTGACTCAAAAGGCCGAAGCTGTGGAAGAAATCACGGATGAAATCCGTGAACTGGCTCAGGACCTTATGGATACGCTGACCACCATCGGCGGCGTGGGCATCGCCGCCCCTCAGATCGGCGTTTTCAAACGGGTCATCGTGCTCGACGTGTCCCAGGGCCTGAACAATCCCGACGCCCCCCAGGAGTTTGTGCCCCTGATTAATCCCGTGGTGACCGTGCTCGACCCGGCCCCCCATGAGGAAAACGAGGGCTGCCTGTCCGTGCCCGACTTCCGGGCCAAGGTCAAACGCCCCCGCCGGGTGGCACTGGATGCTCTCGACCTGGACGGCAAGCCTGTCCACCTGGAGGGCGAAGGTTACTACTGCGCCGCCATGCAACACGAGACCGACCATTTGGACGGCGTGCTGTTCATCGACCGCATCAGTTACCTGAAACGCTCACTGTACGATAAGAAGCTGAAAAAGAGCCGGAAAGCGTAGAGCGCTTACTCGGCTTGAAGGGGACGACATCATCAGGCGCGCCGCACTTCCAGCGCGACAAACGACAGACTTCGGCTGGTTGCGCTTGCGCCCGGGCGAACTCTGTTTGCCCGGGCCCCGCTCCGCGTAACCTTCGTCCGCTTCTCGCCCCCCCCTCCATGCCGTGTTCCACACAGCGGGGATCATCGCTCCAGGCGCGTTACTCCGCAGGTTTGACTTATGATTATACCATTGCGCATTGTGTTCATGGGTACGCCGGACTTTGCGGCGTCCATTCTGCGGGCCGTGGCTGCCTGGGAAGGCGGCACGGTGGAGGCGGTCTACGCCCAGCCGGACCGACCGGCCGGACGCGGTAAAAAGCTGAAGGCTCCGGCCACAAAAGAAGCCGCCCTGGAACTGGGCATCCCGGTTTATCAGCCCCTCAACTTCAAAACGGACGATGCGGTCCGCACGTTGCGCGATCTGGCTCCTGACGTCCTTGTGGTAGCGGCCTATGGCCTGCTTCTTCCGCAATGCGTTTTAGATATACCACGTTGCGGAGCCTACAACGTCCATGCCTCGCTGCTGCCCCGCCACCGGGGGGCGGCCCCCATCCAACGCGCGTTGATGGAAGGCGACGCTGTGACCGGGGTAACCATCATGCGCATGGAAGCGGGCCTGGACACAGGTCCCATGCTTCTGCAACAGGCCGTATCCATCGAGCCCGACGATACGGCGGGCACCTTGTTCGAGGTGCTTGCCGAACACGGAGCCAAACTTATGGTCGGCGCTCTGGGTATGGTGGCGGAACAGCGGGCGGCGTTCATCCCTCAAACCGACGATATGGCTACCTACGCTCCCAAAATCAGCCCGGACGAGGAACGCATCGACTGGAGCCTGCCCGCCCGGGCTGTCCACAACCGCATCCGGGGGCTGACGCCTTTGCCGGGCGCGCGGACCGTGCTGCACATTCCCGGCCGGGATCCTCTGCCCTTGCGGGTGGAGCCGGGCTTCCCTCTTGAAGATGCAAGCGCCTCTCCGCTGATTACGGAAAATATGGCTCCCGGCACAGTGGCCGGATTCGACGGAGAAGCCCTGATCGTGGCCTGCGGCCAAGGGGCCTATCGTCTGACCCGGTTGCGCCCGGCGGGCAAACCCGGCATGAGCGCGGCGGATTTCCGCAACGGACGCTTGCGGGACCTGCCGCTTCCTTATGGAACGCTGACGCCGGACGATGCTCCGGTCCGCCGTGGCTGAGTCCGCTTCTTCGGCCCGCGCGGCCGCCGTCGCTCTTCTGGAAAGCCTGCACGGGGCGCCGGACGACACCCCCCTGCCGGTGCTGGTGGATCGCGTCGCCCGACGGCAAAACCTGGACATTCGGGATACGGCCCTGCTTACGGAACTGATCTGTGGCGTTCTCCGCACGGAAAAACGACTATGGGCTCTTCTGAAGCCTTTTTTGCGTAAACCCGACTCGTTGCCCAAACCGCTCCGTTTTCTGCTGCTGACAGCCGCCTATGAGCTGCTTTTCCTGGACCATATCCCGAGCCGAGCCACGGTACATCAGGCTGTAAGCCTGGCCGGACGACGCTATGGCTCCGCCCTGGGCGGCGTGGCCAACGCCGTGCTCCGAGCCCTGGACCGCGACCTCGACCGCGTCCGCGCGGAGGATGCCTCCTTCCTGGCTCGCGATCCGGAACTGGCCACGGTCGACGACGTGGAACGTCTGGGTTCTCTGCCGTCGGATCTGGCGGCGCAGTGGATACGCGATTACGGTCCGGCCGGGGCCTGGGCCTTCGCCCGACAGGCGGGCTGCAGGCCCGCTCCCGGTTGGCGCGTCAACGCCGGGCATCCCGACGCCGAGGACACCCGACGGGCATTGTTGAAAGCGGGCGGACAGGCGACGGGACGATACGGGGTCGTCTTTCCCCGACCCCACGCCGACCTCCTTCCCCTTCTTGAACGCCTGGAAAGCGAAGGACGCTTGACCCGCCAGGGGACAGGAGCCCTGTTGGCGGCGGAACATCTGATCGACATCATCCACGCCGACGGCTACCCGGCGGGCTCTCCCCTGTGGGACGCCTGTTGCGGCCGGGGCGGCAAAACCTGTGCGCTGCTGGAGCGGGGAATATCCGTCGCTCTGGCCAGCGATCCGGCTCCCAGCCGCCTGAGAGGTCTGGAGACCGCCCTGACCCGTCTGCGCCTTCCCCGACCGGAACTGTCTTGTTCCCCCGCTCAAGCCCTCGCGCCCGCTCTTACCGGTCGTTTTCCGCTCATCCTGCTCGACGTGCCGTGCAGCGGCACAGGCACGTTGGCCCGTAACCCGGAATTGCGTTTGCGCTTGGGCCTGAAACGCCGGACCGAACTTTCCTCGCTGCAAACCGAGCTGCTGGACGCGGCCTGGGGCGCCCTCGCTCCGGGCGGTCTGCTGGCTTACGCCACCTGCGCGCTCCGCCGCGAAGAAAACGAAAAGCGGATCGCCTCCTTTCTGGCATCCCGAACCGACGCGTTCCTGAGGACACAGACTCTCATCGCTCCCGATTTTCCCGGCCAAGATGTCCTGTTCATCGCGCTGATCCGCAAAAATTGAAAGCATCGGGACGCTTTTCCTCCTCAAAGCGCCCGGTTTGCTCTCACCGCCTTGACGAATACGACGAGCTTGGGCACTATAACCGCTCTTTCCGAGCGCTCCGGCGCTTGCGAGCCCCAGGCACGCATCGGTCCAATCCGGCTTCGTTCAGTTTTTACTGCATCCCGAGGGTATCATGAGACGATTTTTTGCCGCAGCCTTGACGCTGCTGTTGGGGAGCACTCCCCTCCTCTGTGTGGAGAACGCCGCCGCCCAAGGCACTACGGACGTCAAAAGCGCCGGCGCCGCGGCGGAAGAAGCTCCCTCCCTGCTGACCTACGCGTTTGTGGCTGCTCCCACGGCCGACAGCGCGGTCGTCAGCCTGATCAACGGAGAAAAACCGATCAAGGGCGAGTTGCGCTATCGCCCCCAGGGTACGGAACCCTGGATGTCGGTGCCGGTGGAACTGGCCCCCACCACGCAGGACAAGCTGCGCGGCGGTGTCCAAAACGTTCGTCTGGACGGTCTTAAACCCGGCACTCGATATGAATACGAATTGCGCGAGGGCGATCAAGCCGTACCGGGCGGTTCGGGGTCTTTCATGACCCAGCGTGTCACCGCCGCCCCCTTCCGTTTCATCGCCATGACCGACGCCCACGTCAACCCCGCCAATCCGGAGCGCAGCCCCGTCTTGCGGGTATCGGCCGATACGGCCATGCGTTACCGGCCCGACTTCGTCTTCCATTTGGGCGACAATATTCAGACCGTGGGCTCCACCCACGGCGGCCCGGCCGCTGAAGAAAATCATCCCAATATTTTTTACATCTACTATCGGCAAATGCTGGGTCAACTCCAGAGCCAGGCCGGACAGTTCATCCTGAACGGCAACTGGGAAGGCGAGAACGGCTGGCATCCCGAACCCAATCGTTCCTGGGCCCGCAACGCCCGCATGACCTTCGCCCCGGCCCCGAATTCCGCCACCTACCCCGAAGGCGGCAGCAAAAACGAAGACTATTATGCCTTCACCTGGGGCGACGCGCTGTTCATCGGTTTGAACGCCACGGGTTACAACGCCGTCAACCACGAACATACGCGCGGTCCCGGTTCCGGCAGCGACTGGACCTTGGGAAAAGACCAGTTCGAATGGTTGGAAAAAACCCTGGCCGAATCGAAAGCCAAATGGAAATTTCTGTTTATCCACCACGCCGTGGGCGGCAATGCGGGAGACGACGTCAATACCCGCTACGGCCGCGGCGGAGGCCGCGCGGCCCACATAGGCGAACAGGCCAAGGTGCATGAACTGATGCGGAAATATGGCGTGGAAGCCTTTTTCTATGCCCACGATCACGTGTTTACCGACATGGACGTGGACGGCATTCACTATATATGCACCGGTTCCGTGGGCGCGCCCTGGAAATTCACCACGGCGGAAACCGGCTACGAAAATTATATCCCCGACTCGGGCTTTACCGTGGTGGATATCGACGGCGACAAGGCCACGGTCCGCTATGTGCGCCCCGACAACAACAATCCGCTGGGCAAGGAACTGTATTCCGTCACTCTGAAACCGGCCAACACCAAGTAAACGCGTACCGTTTCAAGCATTCGGGGGCGGCAACTCTTCACGGTTGCCGCCCTTTTGACTAGAGCATGTTGGGCTTGAAAATGCTCTTCCCACTACGGAGCAGGCGATCGCCGCCAAGGTATAAGCGCCATTCATTTGATGGTGTTAGAGCGGTTTGCTGTTGAAAACGGCAAGCGCTCCGGCGGCCGCGGGAACCGACGCCCGCGACGAATGAGCCTGAAAACCACGCTTTTCAATGGTTCACGGAGCCGACCAAAGCAGGACTTCCACTCTCCTCATCCGTAAAACGCTTTGCGCTGACGGCTCGAAGTTTTGTTTTCGTTACCCTCCGTACTGTTTCATGACCTCGTTCACAATATTCAAATAAGTAAAGCCGTAACGTTGATCCGGCTCCAGATGACAGCCCTCTCCCCATTCGTTCCAGGCGTTGATGAACAGGTACTGCAAAGAATCGGGCACAAAGCGACGGGTAAAATCCGCCATTCCTTCCAGAGCAATGCGAAATACTTCCGGCGACACGTTGACTGTGGCGATGCCGTTCTTTCCCCGTCGGGGCGTATTGTCCCAGTCGGGAAAAACGCAGCGCATTTCGGGATAATCGGGAACCTGCTTGGCCAGCATAAATTTTACGGTTTCCCGATAATCGAGCCTTCGCGGCGGATTTTCCATCCCGCACACCATGTTTTCTGTCCGCCAGTTGGGAGCATATTCCACCATGCAATCAAATCCGAACATGGATGGGGGACACCCGATAAAAGCCTCTACTCCGGCCAGGTATACGCCGGGAAATCCCAAACGCGAGGCCTCTTCCCTCCAGGTCTCTGCATACATTTCGATACCGGGGCAGCGCTCCGGCGCAAAGACGAGAAACAAAGGCTTCCCGTCTATTTTTATATAACGGGGATTGCTGAAATATTGTTCCAAATCCTGAATGATGCCTTTCGCATTTTCCACAGAATATATCTGTTGAATAAATGGAATGTCCCGTTCAGTTCGCGTATTGTCATACCAACTATTATGATCCCAGCACAGACAGAAATCATTGTTAATGTCCCGACTGGCATTGATTATATCCAAAGGCTTTTCCAACAGCCTTCGACCGGCCATATTGTAATAATAGTAGCAAAAGCCGTGTATTCCGTTGCTGTAGGCCAGATAATGCTGGAGAATCAGCGTTTTTTCATCCAATAAATTATAATATCCCAATATATTATGAGGAATACGAGGTTGATGATGCCCCTTGAAAAGGGGTTTTGCCGAGCGCACGTTGCTCCATTCGGTAAATCCCTGTCCATAGACGGCTTCGTTCTCTGGAATAACGTGAAACTGGGGAAGATAAAACGCAATCGCTTTCATGACGATAATCGCAACCCGGCGCACCGATATTTCGATGTTTGCACTTCGCCTTTCAGAAACGCTTTGAAACTGAAATACTCTAAAAAATACGCCATGGCGGCTTTGTATCAGTCCCAGCGCTCCATGACCACAGGGTGTTCCTGCATGGCGACGCGCAATTCCTCCGCAGAGGCCGTGGCCGCGCCCACTTTGCCCACCACGATGCCCGCCGCATAATTGGCCAACACGCAGGCGTCCACAAGCGGAAAGTTCACAGCCAAAGCCAACGCGGCCGTAGCAATAACGGTATCGCCCGCGCCGGTGACGTCAAATACCTGGCGAGCCATAGTGGGCACGTGCCATACCGGTCCGTCGGCGCTGAACAGGGCCATGCCGTCCGCTCCCAAGGTGGTCAACACATGGGCGGCGTCCAATTTTTCCCGCAAACAACGTCCCGCGGCCAAGATTTCCGAGCGGGTACGAACCGGCAATCCGGTGGATTCGCTGGTTTCCTTGGCGTTGGGCGTCAGCATCCAGGCTTTGTGATAGCAGGCGATGTTCTGAGGTTTGGGGTCCACCAATACTTTGATGTCGCCGCGCCCTCTGCTTTGCCCCAAACGACGTATATCATCCAAAATCCCGGCCGACACCAGCCCTTTTCCGTAATCGGATATCACCATCACATCAAACTCGGGCACCAGGGGTTTCAATACCCTCATCAGGGCGGCGTATTCCTCCGGCGTGGCCGGAGACCGGCTTTCCCGATCCAGTCGAATCATCTGTTGATTGCGGGCCAGGACCCGACTCTTGACTGTGGTGGGACGTTCGCCGCGCACCAGGCGGGGCGCGACGCCCGCTTCATTCAACATGGCTTCCAGTCGATCGCCGTCTCCGTCACGGCCGATGAGTCCCACCAGAACGGATTGCCCGGCCAGAGCGGCAATATTGCGAGCCACGTTGCCCGCTCCTCCCAGGAGATGACGCGTTTCCTCCACGCGAACTACCGGGACGGGCGCTTCCGGAGAAATGCGCAAGGCGTCTCCCATCAGATACGTGTCCACCATGACATCGCCTACCACCAGCACACGTCCGGCGCGCAAGTCCTCCAGCCGCTGGAGCGGAGCCGACGCCATAGAGATTTCAGACATGGGCATCCTCCCCGGAAATGACGGCGCCGCCTGTAACCAGGGAATCGTTCGCCATGCGGCCGTCCTCATTTTCCTGAGACATGCCGAGCAGATTCAAAAGGTATTCCAACTCTCCCCGCGACGTATACGGAAGCGCAATGCGCCCTTTTTCTTCATCACCGCTGATGCTCGCGCCGTGATGTACGGTTTGCCGCAACAACTTTTGGATGTCTTTCAGCCGTTGGGGTTTGGAGGCACGGCGGGGAGCCGCCTTTTCCGCTTTTTCGGCGGCCGGGGTATCCTCTTCCAGCGAATCGGGAAGCCTCCCCGCACGCTTCCAATGATCCGCGGCGGATTCCGCATCGCGTACGGATAATTCTTGCCGGATAACGGCCTTCAACAGTTTTTCTCTGGTTTCTTCATCCCCAATGGCCAACAAGGCACGGGCATGCCCGGCGCTGATGCGAGCTTCGCTCAAAGCTTCTCTGCATATCGGGGGAAGTTGAAGCAAACGTAGCGCGTTGGCTACGGCGGAACGACTCTTTCCCAGTTTGGCGGCCAATTCCTCCTGGTTGAGTTGGTGGGTATCGCGAAGCGCCTGCAACGCCTCTGCCTCTTCAAGGGGACTGAGGTTTTCACGCTGCAGATTTTCCACCAGAGCCACAGTCATGGCTTCCGCATCCGTATAAGCGCAGATGACCACCGGCACTTCCGTCAGCCCCGCCAATTTTGCGGCCCGCCAGCGGCGTTCGCCGGCCACAATTTCATATACCTGCGGAGATCTGTCGGCCTTGGGCCGGACGATAAGCGGCTGTATGACTCCTTGGTTCTTAATGGATGCGGACAGCTCGGCCAAGGCCGCGTCGTCAAAACGTTTTCGCGGCTGATGCGGTCCCGGAATCAACTGAGTCAAAGCCAATTTTTTGGCGTCGCGTGAAGGGATATCCGCTTCACGAGTCGAGCGTAGAAGTGAATCAAGACCTCGTCCCAGGCCACGCTCCAAAGCTGCCATATCTACCTCGCTATTATGGTGGGACAGCATGGTCCCTTTAACAACCAAAAAAACTTGCCGACTTAATTGAGAGCCTGTCAGTCAGCGCAGAGTGACTTCAAATCACGCTAACCAAGACGTGTTGCTTCTGTTCGTAAGTTTTACGCCTGAAGCCGAGCTATACGCCGCAGGTACGCCACGACTGCGCCTCGGTATAATCAACTGCAGGTTCATTGCCCGACAACAGCCGTCGACATTGCGGCTGTTCCGACGCCACGACGTCCTTAACCGTCAACGTGAAGCGTTTTATGGATAACGAGTGCAGATGACTCGCTTTACCCGGCTCTACGAGCAGTTTTTAAATTACTGGCTCTAAAATTTTACCGGAATCCCAAACTAGCCGTAATCAAGCGGCACTCTTATGGATTCGTTTTTGTACGACCTCTTTGGCCAGCTGAAGATAAGCCTCGGCGCCCTTGGATTTTATATCGTAATGAAGAATGGATTTACCATGACTGGGCGCTTCAGACAGACGAACATTGCGGGGAATCAAGGTCCTGAACATGTGTTCGGGGAAACAACGCTCCGCCTCACTCTTGACCTGGCGAGCCAGTTTATTTCGTGCGTCAAACATAGTAAGAACCACGCCCAAGAGTTCCAATTCCGGATTTAAGCGCTTACGAACCTGCTCATAAGTATGTAAAAGTTTTACAATACCTTCCAAAGCAAAAAACTCGCATTGCAAGGGAATTAAAAGCTCTTTGGCAGCACAGAGGGAATTAAGAGTGATCAGTCCTAAAGAAGGAGGACAATCCAATATAATATACTCATAATTTCCCAAAACAGGATGAAGCAATTCCGACAAATAATATTCCCGCGCCATTTTATCGACAAGTTCCAGTTCGATACCCACTAAATCGGAGGACGAAGGAAGAAGAGTCAAATAAGGTGTAGCCGTGGGTAATAACGCTTCAGATAAACATTCAGGCTTATAAAACGAAGTGTACAAATTAGCCTTCATGCTCTCCTGATCAAACCCCAAAGCGCTGGTGGAGTTGGCCTGAGGATCACAGTCCACTAAAAGAACGCGGTTTTCCATAATGGCCAGGGAGGCGGCCAAATTGACGGATGTAGTGGTTTTTCCCACTCCTCCTTTTTGATTGGCAACAGCTATAATTCTTGTCACCGAAGACCTCCCGATATTGATGTGGAACTTTTTTTTCATAAACTGTGAAATCAAGAATAGCAAGCAATGTATGGCCTGTTTCACGTGAAACATATTTAAAAAATATTTCTATTTTGAGATACCCCACAAAATCAAACGCAGTAAAGATATATCTTCTCCCTCTTCAGACATAGTATTTTTCATGTTCGCCTCTGAAGGCAGCACCATATATACATCTAAGTGGTTTCATATTTTATAGCCGCCAGTGGGGTCTAGCCTGCAATCAATTAATCAGCATGCAGTCCCGACTTGCTTGCATTTTCATTACCATGAGGCATCCTAAGATGCTTACTTGTGATATATCAATAACCTATTTAAATTAGTTTCAGCGATACTATCCAACAAAAAATACCTATGTTTCACGTGAAACATAGGTAGAACGGTTGTTCCGCTGCCTTCAGCGCAAAAAGCAGGCAAAAACTAAGTTTAGACCTTGCAACACTTCTTAGTAACACATGTCATAGGCAACAAGCAAAATCCTATACAGGCCATCAACAAAAAGAGAGGCTCGTCTGCTCTAGTAGTTCGATTCCCATTGATGGAATACACCACCATTGCTATTACTGGATAATTAAAAAAATTTAAGAGCAAGGTTGTTTCACGTGAAACACATTTTTCCACTTCATACAGCTAATAAAAATACAGCACCAATAATAAATTTTTTGAATCCTTTATCTTCAGCAGCACCCCATGTATATTGTAAAGTAAGATTTATTTTACTATGTCACCAAAAGTTATAAGACTACTTATAAACGATGTAGCAACATTCACCTCACATACTCCTTATCCATTAAAGCGCTTTGCTATTGAAAATATCTCCCGTCAGCCCCTATATTCTACTTCAAAGGCTTCAACCTGAAGCCGGAGTGTTACGCCGAAAGCGCGCCTCGATTGCGCTTCGATATAACCGGCCGTAGATTTGCCAGGATAGCCAGGAGTCGCTAAAAATGCGGCGACACCGAAGAGGAGGGCGTCACAGCGTCCTTAGAGCATTTTGCTTTTGAAATTGTCCAATTTCAAAAGCGGCGCTGCCGTCATT
>UQJT01000038.1 GCA_900541395.1 uncultured Desulfovibrio sp. | reverse complement strand
GTATTAGGCCCTTATAGGGCTGGAGCAAACCACCCGCTATGCGGGTGGTTGTGATGTAAGGATGTCGCTCGGGTGAGAGCATGGTTTCTTTGGCCCGCGCTGCAAAGCCGGACGCAGAACGGTTTGCCGTCGAAAACGGCAAGCGCTCCGGCGGCCGCGGGAGCGGACGCCCGCGCCGAATGGGCCTGAAAAACACGCTTTTCAGGCAAAATGACGACAGCACCGCTTTTGAAATTGGATAATTTCAAAGGCAAAATGCTCCAGCGAGTCCCGCCTGCGCGCTTTTAATCCATAAAACGTTTCACACCGACGACTGAAGACGCCGGAACACGCTTGCTGCACGGCCCGTGAAGGGCCTGCGGAGAGCACGGACAGCGGAACAAGCGACGGCTCCGGCCCCGCAACTTACGCGACAGGCCATCGCGGCCTAAGCCCGCATGATTTCAAAGGTGAAGCTTCAGCGGGACTTGCGACCGGCGTTGCCTGACGCGATGTCAAGCGGTTTTGCAGATATCCACCCAAGCCGCCCCGGTCACGCGTTCCAGATCGGCCAGGGAAATTTCCACGGCGTTGTTGGTTGCGCCCGCGGCGGGATACACCGGGTCGAAAAGGCGCAGACTTTCGTCCAAAAACACCCGGACGCCGGGCAAGGCCGCAAAGGGGCATACTCCTCCCATAGGATGCCCCACCAGGCTTTCCAGTTCATCGGGCTTGGCGAAGCTGGCCTTTTCTCCGAATTGGTCCTTGAACTTGCGGTTGTCGACCCGGGCCGTGCCCATGACGACCACAATGACGGGGCCGCCTCTGGTCGCAAAGGTCAGCGATTTGGCAATACGGCCGGGTTCGCAGCCCAGCGCCGCGGCGGCCAGTTCCACGGTGGCGCTGGACGTCTCGAAGGAACGGTACGCGTCCGCCAACCCATGCTCCGCCAAAAACCGTCGTACGGCTTCCACACTCACAAGGCGCCTCCTGAAAGCAAGCAAACTGGAGGCAAGGCTTCCCGCCGCCCCCGGACGCCCTCCGCCCGCGGGGGGAACCGCAGGCGCCGGGCGTCCGGGCGCACCATACCGCAAAGGCGTGCGGACTTTCAAGCTCGCTTCGACCGGGCCGCCCGCGGCCTTGCAGCACATACGACAAGGCCCCCTTTCCCGGGGGGCCTAAAGCCGCCGATGAAGCCGGCGGGCCGAAACTCACTCGTAATACGGCTTATTCCTTGGCGATTTCAATGGTCTTGCTGTGAGGTTTGTCCGGCTCTTTACGGGGAATGGCAATGCTCAGCACGCCATCCTTGTGGGTGGCCTTGATTTCATCCACCACCGCGTCTTCCGGCAGGGTCAGAACCCGCTCAAACGAGCCGTAGGACCGCTCGCTGAGGTAATAATCCTTCTTTTCCTCGGTATGTTCGTTCTTCTTTTCGCCGTGAATGATCAGGGCGTTGTCGCGCACTTCGATTTTCACGTCGTCGGGCCGGACGCCCGGCAGTTCCGCCGTCACGGAGTACGCCTTTTCATCGCTGCTCACGTCCAGGCGCGGCATGACGGACGCCCCGGAACCGCCCGCGCCGGACGAGGTCAGGCGGGGCATGAAGTCAAAGTCCCAGGGATTCATCATGCCCCGGAACATGCCGTCAAACAGTCGGTCTATTTCATCGTGCAACTGGACCACCGGCGCATACGCCGCGCCCTGCCGTTCGTTGTCCGGACGGGTAGCGGGAGCGTTGTGCGAACCAAACCAGCGACGCGTATTCAAACGGGGAGTATACATACTCTAACCTCCTTGTGGAAATCTCTTACAGCATACTAGTAAGTATTGATTTACATCCGTCAAGGCATGTTGATAAAATCTTTTTCGAGCTACATCCGGCGCGTTGCGGCGCCATCACGGTTTCTTCCGCCCCCATCCGACGTCGTGCCAAGCGCCCGCATACGGCAAAGCCCCCGTCCGGACGACCGGGCGGGGGCTTCAGGTTGACGGCAAACCTCGGCATCACGGTGTTGCGCCGTCTAAGCCGCAACGCGGCTTGACGAAAAGGCGTGAAAACCGCTCGCGGACGGAGCGGCTTAGTTGCGACCCGCTCCGGGTTTTCGGGGTTGCCGACCTTTTCAACTGTTTTTCATATCGGCAATCAGGGTGCTCAGGGTCTGGGCCTGTTCCGCCAATTCGGCCACGGCCTGGGTGGATTGCTCCATGGCTTGCGCCGTTTCGGCGGCTATATTGTTGACCTGAGTGATGGATGCGTTGATTTCCTCACTGGCGGCGGATTGCTGCTCGCTGGCGGCGGCAATGGCCCGTACCTGATCCGCGGCCTTGTCCACCATGCCCACAATTTCGCCCAGAGCCGCGCCGGACTGATTGGCCAGCTCCGTGGCCTCTTCAATGGAAAGCACCGCGCCGTCCACCTGTTCCATGCTTTTGGCCGTGCTGGCCTGAATATCCTTGATGGCGTCGCCGACATGGTTGGTGGCGGACATGGTCTTTTCAGCCAATTTGCGCACTTCGTCGGCCACCACGGCAAAACCGCGCCCGGCCTCGCCCGCTCTGGCCGCCTCGATGGCCGCGTTCAGGGCCAGCAGATTGGTCTGATCCGCAATGTCGGAAATCACGGACATAAGGCTTCCGATGGAGCGGGCGTTTTCCGCCAGGGCGGCCATGTCCTGCTTCAGGGACAGCGACTGCTCCCGTACCTTGCGGATGCCCGTCACGGCCTTTTCCACAACGACCGCTCCGGCTTCGGCCCTTTGTCTGGCGGCATCGGACACTTCGGCCGCCGCGCCGGCGTTTCGGGCCACTTCAAGCACCGTGGCGTTCATTTCTTCCATAGCCGTGGCGGTTTCCGCCATGCGGGCGGCCTGTCGCTCGGCGCCGTGCTCCGATTCCTCAATCTGGGCCGACAGTTCGGCAGAAGCGGACGAAACGATTTCCACCACCGTTTCCAACTGGTGAGCCGCGGCCAGCATGCCGTCCCGGCGGGCATTTTCAGCCTCGCTCCGGGCCTGATTGGCTTCCGCGGCGGCCTGCGCGGCCTGTTCGGCGGCAGCCTTGGCCTCGGCCGTCTTTTGCTCGCTTTCCGCGAACAGACGGCGCAATCCCTCCAGCATGCCCCGCGTTCCTCGCGCCATGACGCCGATTTCATCGCCGCGCGCCTCGTCGCGGGACATGGACCGCTCCTCAAGCTCAGTCAAGCTGAGATCGCCCCGGGCCAACTTTTCCACCAGTACGGCCATGGCCTTCAGGGTTCCGGCGATGCCCCGAGCCACCAGCACAATGACCAGCCCCACGATGAGCATGGCGAGGCCGCCCACCAGCAGACTTTGCCGGAACATGGCGCTTACCGGCGCGTGAATGTCGCTTTCCTCCACGCTGACGATGATCAGCCAGTCCACCATAGGCACGCGATCAAAGTAGCCCAGCATATCGCTTCCGTTCCACTCATAATCATAGCGCCCCGCAGGCGAAGTCAGCATGTGTTCGACCCAGGGCAACCCGCTGTCGTCATCTCCGATATAGTCTTTGTTGGGATGCATGAGCAGCCTGCCCGTCTTGTCGTATACAAAGCACTTGCCGGTCCGGGCGATGTGCACGGTGTCCGTGGTGGAGTCCGCCATCTTGCCCAGGTCCAGGGTACCGTACACCACGCCCACGATTCTGTCACCGTCCTTGACGGGCAGTCCCAGGGCCGAAGACAACAACCCGTTGGCCTTGCTCTCAATGGTCGTCGGCCGGACTTCGTCCCGCAGGGCGGCCTGAAAATATTCGCGATCGGCGATGTTGGACCCGACAAAACTTGCGGTGGAATGCAAAAGCACCGTGCCGGATATATCCGCCAGACCGACATCGCGCAGCAGGGCATACTCCTTGGAAAGCAAGTCTATGCTCTCTTGCAGGTGCCGCTCCAGCCGCGCCGATTCCCCCAAAGACATGAGGGTCGGATCGCTCTTCCCGCGCAAATATTCCACCACCTCGGCATCACGGCCGAAATTGTCCATAGTGGTGCCGAGCAACGCGACGGTATTGGTCAGCTCGTTTTTTTGCCCGGATAAAACCAGTTGGAGTTCCTCGCCAATCTGGTTGTTCAGGGCTGTGCGCGCCGCGTTGTAGTTGAACAGCGTGACGGCGGCAAGGCCGAGAATCACCGGCATCAGAATAAACAAAAGCATCTTTTGCATGATAGACAATTTCATGAGAATCTCCTTCCTTTCCCTTTGTCTCCCCCCGCAATTTACCGGCAGGAAAAGAAACTTTTCCCGCCGTCATACCGGATATGCCTGTGCATGACGACGTTCGCCGCTGCATCGCGCCAGCTCTGTCTCCTTTTTCGCTCGGCCGACTTTTCCCCTAACGGCCCACGGTTAAATTTGAAACCTGCAACATTGCGAGACCGCACGGTCTCGCCATGTCGTATCGAGCCATTTCCGCAAAAAATTAGAACACGCCCTTGAGTCCATGATCACGCAGCGCGGCGTCGCAACTGCCCACATGGTACAGAGTGTGCGAGGCCAACATGCCCACAATGGCCCCATGCGGCACGTCGGAACCAAATACGGCGGACAACCTGGGCTCGCGAACCGCCAGATCGGCATCGGACAGCCCGGCCAGATAGATATCGACCCGGGCCTTGGCTTCGGTCGCCAGCTTTTTTGCCGCCTCTTTCGTCAGATATTGTTCGCTGACCACATTCAGACTGCCCGTGGCCTGATCAAAAGGCCAATCGGAAGGCGTGCCCACCTGCCCCACAAAAAAATCAAGCGCCGTCAACGCGTGGTATATCTGCTGCCACACGGGCCAGCCCCCGTTCTTCTCCCGCCATATTTCCTCGGGGCATACATCGATGTAGCGTTCCAGCAAAGCGAACGCATTGAGAAAGGGAGCCTGGACGGCCGTCACGATATCGCGGGACATGCTTATCCTCCTGACTGAAAATGAACCGGACGCCGCGCTTATACGCCACGACCCCACATTGTTGCCGGTATCTTTATAACCGTACTACACGTCTCACCCGCTGAAAAGCCCCGCGCGCAATACGCCAAGCCGACCGACTTATACTCATAAACACACTTTTATTTTTAAATATCCCATCATATCTATCTTAACGTACAAGATATAATGTTTTCCAGTATGGGAATACGATTAATCACGATATAACCTTCGGTAGTTTTCATTTATTTGTCATTGGCTATAATTCAGTCCAATATTGCTCTTTTTTTTAAACTCACGTCGGCACAAAAACAGCCCGTGTTTCCCGCGAGCCGGCGGCAGCCGTCAGGCCACAAACGGGCCCCACAAACGACGACGGCATAACTTTAACAGGAAAAGGCGGCCGAAGCCGCCTCGACTGTGGGTTACAAATGTGAATACGCCCCACGGAACCGCGCAAAACGACTCGGTTCAATCCATCCTTTCCAGGCGCGCGGAAAACGGCCCATCCAGACGGACCAGCCCGTCCAGTCCCGATTCCACCGTCCCCAGGGGCGCCAGATTGGCGGAAGGTCGAAAATCCCGATAAAACAAGGCCAGGTTTCCCCAAGGAATATAGTAGGTAAAGCTGCCCGCTTCGGGATCGCAGCGGGTGGGCGCATCCCCCGTCGTCAGTTTGCGGGGCGGGTAACCGATCTTTTCCGTATGGTTGTAATCGTCGAATTCCAGAGTCAGGGGCAGCATGGACAACAAATCGCGGGCGGCCGCGTTGTCGTTCAGCACAATCACGACCTCCGCTCCCTCGGTCGCCAGCCGGATGCGTTCGGCGGCCTCCCCGTCGGTCGCTTGAACGCCGTGGGAAACGGCCAAAGCCAGACAGACGGTCGGAATCCATATTTTCATCCAACGCGCGGTCATACTGTTTTCCTTTCTTGCAGGAGCGCGGCCGCCGGGCCGACGCCCGTCGTCAATCCCGATCCGCCTCGCCCCAGGCGAACATCGCGCCGTTGGGCGCATCGACAAAAGTGCGCGTGCCGTAGACCAACGCCCGTCGTTCCACCCGCATGGCGGGCCAGGGGCCGAATTCCGCCCCCAGGGTCCTGACCAGAGCCAGACCTGTGGGCGTCACCGTCTCCCCTTGTCCCCCGAAGGGCCGGACAGGCACCCCCTCCAGCAGTTCCAGCACGGCCGGGGCGGGAACGGGCAGGACGCCGTGGGCGCAGGTCACCGCGCCGTCCGCCAGGGGAAGAGGGCTGACCACAAAACGCGCGGGAGCAAGGCGCGCGAACAGTTCGCAACTGGCGCAAATATCCAGAATGCTGTCCAGCGCGCCCACTTCGTGAAAGTGAACCTCCTCCGGCTTTTTCCCGTGCACCGCGGCCTCGGCCCCGGCCAGCAGGGTAAAAGCGGCCGTGGACAGGCGTTTGGCGCTCTCGCTCAGGCCGCTTGCCGCGATGAGGGCGGCGATGTCCGCCAGGGTGCGGTGCTCGTGCTGATGCGGCAACGTCACTTCAGCATGCCAGCCGCCGACATGATTCACCTCGCGCCGGACCAGACGCACGCTGCCGCTCAGTTCGGGCAGAATGGACGCCAGCAGGGAATTTAAAGCTTCCTCGTCCGTTTCCGTCATGCGCAGCAGTCCGGCCAAAAAAATATCGCCGGACAACCCGGAGTGCGCCCGCACGGTCAGTACGCTTCCCCCAAAGGGGCCCTCGGGCCAAGCTCCGGACGAGCGGCCACGGCCGCGTCCGGCGGCGGATCGGCGATCATGAACGGACTCTTCCGTCGCCCGCTGTTCCTGCGCGTCGCTCATACGCTTTTCCCCGGTCCCGGCGCGCGACGCCGGGACCCGTTACAGTGTTTCTTCATATCCCGCATATCCCGAACAAAAACGCCCTCTACAGCGTGATCAGCTCATACCGATCCGTGCCCATGCCCTGCTCTTTCATATACGAAAGCTGGCGCAGGCCGCCCCGGGATTCGATGCGCTCCACCAGATCATGCCGCTGGGCCTCGGGCAGAGCGTAGACCATGTCGACGGCCGCCTGATCCACGGCCAGTATATCCGTGGAGGCCAAAATGCCCAAATCCGGCGCGGTGGGCGGCAGGGCGGCGACGCCCTCGCAGTCGCAGCTTACCGACATGCGCCGCAGCACATTGATATAGACTATACGCGGACCGAAGTAAGTTGTGACGGCCTTGCCGCCCTCCACCATGCGTTCCATGAATTCGGGACCGCCCACCCAGCTTCCGTCCGCCGGAAGCTGGTGAATCTGCTGTTTGCCCACCTGCCCGGACGCGCACCCGATGGAAATATTTTTGAGGGAACCGCCGAACCCGCCCATGGCGTGCCCTTTAAAATGGGTGAGCACCAGCATGGAATCGTAGTTGATCAGATGAGCGCCCACGGCCACCTCCTTCAGGTGTCTGCCGCCGGGAACGGGCAGACTGACGTCGCCGTCCTCATCCATAATGTCCACCGGGCTGAAGGTCCAGCCGTTGGTTTTCAGCACTTCGCGGTGGCCCGCCGTGGTCTGCCTGGGGCTTGCGTACAGCACGTTGCATTCCACGATGGTATGGCCGGGGACGTGCTCCAGGAAGGCCCGCACCATGTCCGGGGGCAGGATATTGGGGCCGTGAGGCTCGCCGGTATGCAGCTTGACGGCGACGGAGCCCCCCACCCCCCGGTTGATGCGGGCGTAAACCTTAAGCAGACCTTCCACGCCGATGTCGGGAGTAAAAAACACCTGCGCCTTGTCCTGCGGAGCGGCGGCGACCGCTTCCGCCCGCGGAATCACGCCCGCGGCCAGGGCTCCCACGGCGGCGGCTCCGCCCTTGAGAAACGTACGACGGGAAACATGCTTGGACATATCCGGTACTCCATGTCGAGCCTCCGGACGGCGTGCGTCCGGGCGGGAAAAAAGAAAAAATGCCGAAACGGGGCGCGTTGCCCGTTCCGTCCGTCCTCCGACAAAACGGCGTTGACGCAGGCCAGGGCGTTGAAGGTGCGCGGAAATCCGATATAGGGCAGGCATTGAGCCAAAACGTCGACGAAACGCTCTACAAGCCGCGCGGACAAGACGCCGCCGGAAAACGGGAAGACACATCCGGCGTTTCATATTCCGCGACGCGACACGCCCACCCCCGTTCGGGACAGGCCAGATTGACCATGCTTCCCGCATAGACGCCAAACATTGCCACCAACAGCACCAGAGCTCGGATCATGGCTGTTTCCCTCCTCCACGACGGGGCGCGCCCCCTGCTCCGCGTCCGGGCCATGCTGCGTCCGGAACCACGGCCTTTTCACATCCTGGGCACATCCTAACGGACGACGAGCGACGGAAAAAAGAAACAATCCCGGCAAAAAATTGCCCGATTCTCTCAGTGCTATCTGTTCAGACGCGTCTTTGACGGCTTGCGCCCACGTCTGCGCGGCCGACAGGCCATATTATCATGGAGCTTTCCCGCCCGGACCGCTACCAGAAGCGGCAAGGGCCCCCTCGCGCGTCAGGCGTGAACGCCGCGCGCCCCGGCTCGCAAACGTCAACAATATGGGAGTATCTCCATGAAAAAGATGGGAATCGCCTGTTCGGCTCTGCTCTGTCTGGTCGCCTTCGGCGTCGCGTCCGCCGACGAGGACGCGTCCATTCTGTACAAAACCCGCTGTCAGAGCTGTCACGGCGCAGACGGGAGCCTCGCCCCGGCCAAGGGCGTGGTCCCCATCAAAGGACAAAACGCCGACAATCTGCTGACCATGCTGGAAGGCTACAAAAACGGCATCTTCGGCGGAGCCCAAAAGCGAGTCATGGAAGGCGTCGTCAAACGCCTGTCCGACGAACAGTTGAAAAACCTGGCCGCCTACGTCTCCACCCTCTAGAGCGTTTTCCCCTTGAAAATGCCCCGGCAGGCCGCCCCCGTCCGCTTTCGACGCGGGCGGCGTTTCTCTTGCCCGGCTTCGGCTTTTGGGAAAAACGCTTGACGACGCGCATCCCGCACGAACGGGATGCGCGTCGTTTATCCGGGCCGGAGTCCCGCCCCGGCTTATGCCCCGGCTCTCCCGACCGTCTACGCCAGCTTGCCGCCCTTTTCGGCGTATTTCAACACGCCTTCGGCGCAGCGGAAGGACAACGCGCCCACGGTGCCGGTGGGGTTGCAGCCCCCGTTGTGGGGAAAGTTGCCCGCCCCCACCACAAACAGGTTGTCGGCGTCCCAGTGTTGCAGGTAGGAATTGACCACGCTGTCGTCCGGACTTTCGCCCATGAGCGTGCCGCCCGTATTATGCGTGGTCTGATAGGGCACGATGTTGTAATCCTTGGCATTGGGCTTGCTGACCATGCCTTTGGGGTTCATGGCCCGGGCCGCCTCCTCTATTTTGCCGGTGATGAAGGCGAACAGAGCGCGATCCTGATCGGTGAAATTGTAGGTCATGCGCAGCAGGGGCAGGCCATAGGCGTCCTTGTAAGTATCGTCCAGGGAAAGATAGTTGTAGCGGTAGGGCATGGACGCCCCTTGCGCGCCGATTCCCAGGGAGCGATTGAAAGCGTGGATGGAGGCCTTTTTAAAATCCGCGCCCCAGGCGGGCGTGCCCGGCATGACGGCGTTGCTCTCGATGGGGCGTTTGCCCGTCTGGGTCATGGAAATGACGGCCCCGTGGATGAAATCCAGCTTGGCATGGTCGAAATTGTCGGCGTTATAATCGTCGTAGCAGACGCCCAGAGCGCCCGCTCCGGCATACAGGTTCATGGGTTCGTCGAAGAACAGGGTGGCCCCCGGCGTGATCTGATAACAATAGGCCTTGCCCAGAGTGCCGCGGCCGGTGGAGGGGTCGTACCGACGGCCGATGTCGGACACCATGAGCAGCTTGGCGTTGTTCATCACATAACTGGAGAGCACCACCACCTCGGCGGGCTGGATATATTCCTTCATGGTCAGGGTGTCCACGTAGCGCACGCCGGTGACGTGACTGTCCTGACGCAGGATTTCCACCACGTTGGCGCAACAACGGATGTCGCAATGCCCCGTGCGTTCGGCCACGGGGATAAAGGTATTGGTGGGCTGCGCCTTGGCGTCGTATTCGCAGGCGAAACGCTCGCAAAAGCCGCAGTACTGGCAGGGATTGTGCTCGATGCCGTCCGGGGTGGTGAAGGGCTCGGAGGCAATGGCCGCCGGAATCATATACGGATGGCAGCCCACCTGTTCGGCCGCCTGCTCGAAACGGGCCAGAACCGGCGTTTTCACCAAAGGCGGCATGGAATAGGGGGCGGACCGATTGGCGCTGAAATATCCCGGTTCGCCCGCGATGCCGACGGCCTGTTCAAAGGTGGTGTAATAGGGCTCCATCTCGTCGTAGGTGAGAGGATAGTCCTGCAACTGGTAGTCGGGGCCCAGCTTGTTCTTGCCGTAGCGCTCTTCGGTCATGGTTTTGATCTGAAAATCATACGGCGAAAAACGATAAACCATGCCGTTCCAGTGCGTGCCCGCCCCGCCCAGGCCGTCACCCAGCAGAAAGGAGCCGAGGCGGCGCATGGGCAGCGCCCGCATGTCTTCCGTATTACGAAACGTAACGGTTTCTTTGGCGAGATCCTGCATAAGCCCGTACTGAACGGCGTAGCGCCACTCGTCGTGAATTTCCTTGAAATCCTCCAAGCCCCGACGCTCGCCGCGCTCCAGGCCCACCACGGACAAACCGGCTTTGGCGCATTCGGCCAGCACGATGCTTCCGGCAAATCCCACG
The DNA here is from genome assembly GCA_900541395.1 of uncultured Desulfovibrio sp. GTDB lineage: Bacteria > Desulfobacterota > Desulfovibrionia > Desulfovibrionales > Desulfovibrionaceae > Mailhella > Mailhella merdigallinarum. The sequence continues at coordinate 11,850 of UQJT01000038.1, read as the reverse complement.
CCCACGGTCACCACATCCACTTTTTTCAACATATCGGCCATATTGTCGGTTCTCCTCGCTGAGAGCGGTTTGTCGTCGCCATAATTCATTCAAACCGGGCGGCGCGGCGGAGCTTCGCGCCGTTTGATCCCGCAGGCACAAGAAACATGGGCTACTGCATACTGGACAGAGAGACGGGGTCCATCTTTTCGAAGCCCTCGTCGCTTATCAGATACGCATAGCTCATTTGCGCGCCGGGGTATTCCTTCATGCGCCATCCGTTCATGTCGTTGTTTCCGTTGTACAGAGGGTCGGCGTACGCCCCCGCCAGCACGGCGCCGCGCAACAGTCCGAAGAAGTAGGAAGACGCAAAACCCCGGGTGGACAGTTTGTCCGTTTCGCAATCGGCGAGTATCCGATCCTGCTCCGCGCCGTCCAACTGCGTAAAATCCTTGCCGTGGCGTTCCCGCGCGGCGGCGTTCAGGGCCGACAGCCCCTGCTTGAACACGTCGCGGCGCAAAAGCGCCGACTGCGGCCCCTGGGTGGGCGCGCCGGGGTAATAGGGACCGTCCGTATATTCCCGCGTTTGGTAGCCGTAGGCGCCGGCCAACTGATTGTCGATAAAGAAGGGAACGGCCAGCGCCTTGGCGCCGGGGCCGCTTTCGTCCTGGGGGAAAATACGTTCGGCGGCGTCGGCCAGAGTGGCGAATTCCTGCGGATTGGCGAAAAACATCCAGCCCCGGTTCAGGGGGGCTCCCGCGTCGCCGTGCGCGGCCGGCGCATCCGGCTCCGCCGCCACGGACACGCGGACCACGCCCAGCGTTGCCGCCGCTCCTGCCATCAGGCCGCCGTACTGCAAAAATCTGCGTCTGCTGAGTTCTTTTTCCTCGGGCATGAAACCATCCTCCTTTTGCCGCGACCTTACGCCATTCAGCCAATATCACTATGATATTTGACATTTAGAACCACGCCGCACAACCGCGAAAGAACGCGTCCCCGGCACGGACGCCGACGCCCTTATTTTTACGACCCCGGCGCGGAAAAAAGGCCGAACAAGTCCGATAACTCATTGTCCTCAAATATGGTTTCCGGTAACCCTCAAAGGAGCCCCTCCCGGCGTCCCCAAGGCCCGCTTCCGTCGGGATGCGCCGAGCCCCGCCGGGCCCGGCTGCCGCCGCCGTTTCGGGGCTCTCGACCTTCAGCGGGTCGCCCCGCCCTTTCGGGGCGAACACGCGCCTTGTCCCCGTTTTCGCGCCACGGAGTGTTTATGAGAACCCGCCATGTTTTTTTCGCTCTGACCCTGACCGTGCTCCTGCTGGCGGTCGGCGTCTGGATTCTGGGCTTCTTCCGGTCCACGCTCACCACCAAGCGCCTTGCCGTGGAGCAGGAGGCCCCTGACGTCAAAGCCGTTCTGTCCACGGACCGGCCGTTTTTCGCTCCTCCCCGGCCCGAGGACGCGCCGGAAGACATCCGGGGCGAGGTGATGCTGGGCTACCTGATTATGACCCAAACCGACAAATATGCCGGAGAATACGTCGGCAACGACCTTACCTGCTCCAGTTGCCACTTTGAGGGCGGCCGCAGCCTCGACACCATTTCCCTGGCGGGCGTGGGCGCCGTCTATCCTCAGTTCCGCAGCCGTCAGGATTACACCACCGACCTGGCCATGCGTACTCAGGACTGCTTCGAACGCAGCATGAACGGCCGGGCTCCGGCCCTCGACAGCCAGGTCATGCAGTCTCTGCTGGTCTACATGCAGTGGATATCCAAGGGGATACCCATTTATTCCAAGCTGCCCTGGGCGCTCCCCTCCAAACTGGACAGCGACCACAAGCCCGACGCCGCCCACGGCGCGACGGTATACCGCGACGTATGCGCCCGCTGTCACGGCGACCGGGGTCAGGGCACGGCCATCGCGCCTCCGCTGTGGGGCGACGGTTCATACAACGACGGGGCGGGCATGCATCGGGTGACTACCTTTTCGGTGTTCGCCTGGCGCTTCATGCCCAAAAACGCGCCCTCCCTGACTCAGGAACAGGCTCTCGACGTGGCCGCCTACGTCAACGGACAACCCCGCCCCCACATGGAGTCCGCCCATTCGGACAAAATCAGGCGCGTCATCCCCCTGCCGGAGAGCGAATAATGTTCTTCCCCATTCTGCATATCCCCGGCCTGGGCGACGGCATGACCATTGCCCTGGACGCCGTGTTGCATGTGTTTATCAGCCACGGCGTGGCCATCGGCCTGGTGACCATGATCGTGTTGTTTCAAACCCTGGCCTGGCGGGGGCGGGGAGAATTCTGGGCGCAGTTCGGCCACCGCCTGCTCGTCCCCGTGGTGGTCGTGATCACGGCCGTCGGCGCGGTGACCGGCGTGGGCATCTGGTTCATCACCGGAGCTCTGGCCCCCGAGGGCATAGGCTCGCTCATCCACCTCTTCTTCTGGCCCTGGTTCATCGAATGGATGGCCTTTACCGGCGAGGTGATCTTTCTCCTCGTCTATTACTATCTGTGGCGGAAGTTGGCCGCGGAACGGCCGGGCTTGCTGGCCTTCATGGGGTGGGGCTACGTGGTCATGGCGGTTTCGTCGGCGTTTCTGATCACCGGCATTCTCGGCTTTATGCTCACCCCCGACGGCTGGCCCTGGGGCAAACTTTTTACCGAGGCCTATTTCAACCCGACCTTCATCCCTCAATTTTTCCTGCGGGTGTCGGGCGGCGTGGCGATGGGGTCGCTTCTTGCCCTGGCTTGGGCGGCCTGGCGCTTCAAGGGCACGCGCGAGGAACGCGGCCGGGTGCTGCGGGTATGCGGGATTGTTCTGCTGAGCGCCGTCGTGACGGCAGGCCTCAGCGCGTCCGTCTACTTTTCCCGAGTTCCGCAAACCTACCTCACCCACTGGCGTTTCGCCGTGGCCACCTCGGCCCTGTCGCAGGACACGGCCCTGCTGCCCGTCATCAACGCCGCGGCCGCCCTGTTTATTCTCATCCTGGCCCTGGCGGCGCTGTTCCGGCGGCAGGGCTGGAGCCGCGCCCTGTGCTTCCCCGCCCTCGTTCTCAGTCTGGGACTGATGACGGAGTTTGAACGCGTGCGCGAATTCGTGCGCGGTCCGTATCTGCTGCCCGGCTACATGTACGCCAATCAAATCGTGCTGGCGGAACACGAAGCTCTGTCCGCGCGCGACGCGCCGCTGTTGCCCCGCATCAGATGGCTCAACCGATATAAGGATATGTCGCCCGACGAATCGGCCGGACGGGCCCTGTTCGACGTCAACTGCGGGGTATGTCACACCGTGGGCGGCATCAACGATATCCGCGCCCGTCTTGCCGGGCGCACTCAGGACGGCGTCAACGTCATCATCGGTCTGACCGAGGAACTGGCGCCGTTCATGACGCCCTTCACCGGCTCCGACCGGGAACGGCTGCAACTGGCCGACTATCTCTACACCTTGACCAATCCCGGCCCGCGTATGGACCGCACGATCCCGCCCCCCGCCCCGCAAACCGCGTCACCGACCAACAAGGACCGCCAGTCATGACCCCGTGGACCGATCTCTTTCTGGCCATGCCCCTGCCGGAAAACTGGCAGAACGGCTTGTTGTTCCTCACCTTCGGGCTGCACCTTCTGTTCGTTCTGCTCATGCTCGGCACGGCGATGCTGGGCCTCGTCCTCTTCATCCGGCAATGGATGCGCGGCGACCCCGAATCCCAGTTGTGGAACGGCAAGGTGATACGCTCCCATCTGGGCCTCAAAAGCCTGGCCGTGGTGCTGGGCGTCGCTCCCCTGCTTATCATCCAGGTGCGCTATTCCCACGCCTTTTTCACGGCCACAGGCCTGTTTTCCTATGCCTGGCTGGGCATCATCCCCCTGCTTATCGTGGCCTTTCTGCTTATCGACGGGCTGGCTCACCAAATCGAAACCCGCGCATGGCTGGCCTTTATTTTCGGGGTGGCGGGCGTGGGCGCGCTGCTCGCGGTTCCGGCCGTCTTCACCGGGGTTCTGTCGCTTATGGAGCGGGAGGAGCTGTGGCCGCGCTTCGCGGCGGAGGGCTTCGCCCTGCCCGCCGACTACCTGGTCAACTGGCTCTTGCGTTATCTGCATATTCTGGGCGCGGCCCTGGTATTCGGGGCCGCATTCCACCTCTTCTTCTCGACCCGGGACCGGCCCGACAAGATACCGACCCTGCGCGCCTGGCTGTTCGGGGCCCTGCTCGCCCAGGTGATCATCGGCGTGCCCCTGCTCATATCCGTCGCGCCGGGCCTGAACCGGCTCGTGCTGGTTGCGGTGACCGTAGGCGCGGCGGCGGCCATGACGATCCTGTGGACCATGCGGTCGGCGGCGGGCGTTCCCGGCGCGGCGGGTCCACGCAGCCTGCCGGTGTTGCTGCCGATCATTCTGGTCTCCATGCTGGTGGCCCGGCAAGTCCTGCAGGATCGGGAGCTGGCGCCGGGGCACGCCGCGGCCGCGGCGGCCCGAAAGGAACGCGCCGTCAGTCTGGCCCCCTATCAGAAGCAGGCTTTAGAGTCGTTCACCATCAAACTGGCCACGGTCTACGACAACGGCGACGCCATCTACGACGGCGCCTGTCAGCCCTGCCACGGCGGCATGGGCATGGGGGACGGCCCCGCTTCCGACGGCCTGTTGATCCCGGCCGAGGATATTTTTTCCGTCCGGGCCGATCGGGACTACATCTACCATATCCTTTTGGACGGCGTGCCCGGTTCGGGCATGCCCTATTTCCGCCTTTACGACCGAAACAAACTGGAAAGCCTGCTGGATACGCTGTCCGAACGTATGGATATGTTCGCCGCCACGCCCAAGCCCGCGCGCGAGCCCGACGCCGCCGCCCGCCGGACCTGGGCCGAAGTGTGCGCCACCTGCCACGGTTCCCTGGGGGAAGTCAGCGAGTTCGGCCGCACCCTGCTCCCGCCGCCGCCCGACCTGCGCGCCTATTCTCTGTTGCCCGACCGCGCGCTGGACGTTATTGCCGACGGATATCCGGGCACAGCCATGCAACCCTTCCGCGCCCTGCCCGAAGACCTGCGCCGGGACTTGGCGGCCCTCAGCGCCGCTTTCCGTTCCGAATCCTGACGCCCTCGTCCCGCAGCGGCCTTGTTCTCCGTTCCGCCCGGCCCCGGGGCCGGGCGGAACGGAGAACCCGCCAAGACGGACAAGGCCATCCCTTGCAAAAAAATATAACAATCTATTAATATTAGATAAAAAATTTCCTTTCCATAAACGAAGCGCTTTCTGAAAAATGGACAAAATTTTAAAAGTGTACCAGAATTAAGACCCATCGCCCCCTTCCGCGCTTTGCCTCCAATTTTTTCGGGCCCGGGCGCGCGCGTCGGGCGACTTGTTTCCCGACTCAAAGATAAAATTTTTCCTGTAATTATAATACAAAGACAGCTTATAAAAAGACGTGGAGGCACCTTGCGATCATTGCCGGAACGGCGTTCCGCAAAAAAATTCCGCAAGCCCTCACCCCATCGGGCAACCTTGTAGGCGAAAAATCGGACGGGAAGCGAAATCGGCGAAACATCTCCTTATCATCTCAATCAGGACAAAATTTCATGAAAACCGGCACATTATACGGCGTGGGCATCGGCCCCGGCGACCCCCGGTATCTCACGCTCCGCGCGGCGGATGTCCTTCGTTCGGCGGATGTCGTTTTTACCGTGATTTCGCCGAACGCGGAAAGCAGCACGTCGCGGGCGGTGGTGGAATATCTCAAACCGCGCGGGGAAATCCGCCTTCAGGTATTCAGCATGTCCCGCGACAAAGCCGTCCGTGAGGAACAGGTGCGGGCCAATGCCGAGGCCATCATCGCCGAATTGCGCGCCGGACGCGACTGCGCCTTCGCCACCCTGGGCGACGCCATGACATACAGCACTTTCGGCTACGTGCTGAAAATCATCCGCAGGGCCATCCCGGATCTGAACCTGGAAATCGTGCCCGGCATAACCTCTTTCGCCACGCTGGCCGCCAAAGCGGGTGCCGTGCTTGTGGAAAACCTGGAACAACTCAGAGTCATTCCGTCGTTCCGTTCCGACATGGCCGAAACCCTCGACTTCCCCAAGGGGTCCACCACCATTCTCCTCAAAACCTACCGCAGCCGCAAAGCCCTTCTCGACCGGCTGGCGCGGGAGGAAAATGTGGAGATTGTCTACGGCGAACAACTGGCGATGGAAGGCCAAACCCTCCTGACCGATGTGGACGCCATCCGTGAGCGTTCGGAAGAATACCTGTCGCTGATCATGGTCAAAAAGCCATGAAACGCCGCCGCATATCGGCGGGCCGACGGCGCTTGAGGCGAGCGCGGCGGGCAGCCCCGTCCGGGCGACGGCGCGCAAGCTCCCGCCCCCGCGCGGGGACATCCGCGGGAGTTCGGACGATGCGCATACTCTTGGCCACAAGGATGCCACCTTTATGGACATACGTTGGAATTTGAGCGGGGCGGAAATCGAACGCGAGAGCTTCCGGACCATCGAATCGGAATGCGATCTGCGCGAAAAACTGCCTGAACCCGAATGGCGCGTGGCGCGCCGCCTCATCCACACCACGGCGGACATGCATATTGCGGATACCCTGACATTCCGCAACGATGCCATCGCCTCGGGCCTGGCAGCCCTGCGGGCCCGCGCCCCCCTGTTCTGCGACTCCAAAATGTTACGTTCGGGCTTGTCCCTGGCGCGTTTGCGCGCGCTCCATCCGGGGTACGGTCCGGAACACCTGCACTGCTACATCGACGATCCGGACGTGGCGGCCCGAGCCAAAGCCGAAGGCCGCACCCGCGCCCTGTGCAGCGCGGAAAAGGCGCGCCCCCTGCTGGATGGGGCCATCGTCCTCATCGGCAACGCCCCGCTCGCTCTGGCCCGCATCGCCCGTTACATTCTGGAGGAAAACGCGCGCCCCGCCCTGGTGATCGGAATGCCCGTGGGGTTCGTCAATGTCGTGGAGTCCAAACAACTGCTCGGCCGTTGCCCCGTCCCGCACATTGTTCTGGAAGGACGGCGCGGCGGCAGCCCGCTGGCCGTCGCCACCCTGCATGCCGTTATGGAGAGCGCCTGAAATTTCTTGACGCACTCCCCGACGCCGTTCAGAGATTTTTCCTTCGCCGGGTCTACAGGAGCCGATCCCGATGACACAAAAACAGCAGAACCTGCGCTGGGGTTATTCGACCGGCGCGTGCGCGGCTGCGACGGCGGCGGCGGCCTGGATGCGGCTGACCCGGGGCAAAACCCCGGCGAGCATCCGGGTGCGCTTTCTGGACGGCAAAGAACGGGAATTGCCGTTGCGGACCGACACCGGCCACATGGCGGCCATCCTGAAAGACGGGGGCGACGACCCGGACTGCACGCACGGCGCCACCCTGTACGCCGACATCCGCCCCTGCCGTCCCGGCGACATCCGGGCCGAAGACTATGCGCTCAAGGTCGGTAACGGCGCCGTGATCCTGCGGGGCGTCGAAGGCATCGGCCTGTGCACCCGCCAGGGACTCGACTGCGACCCCGGGCGTTGGGCCGTGAACCTCGGTCCTCGCCGGATGATAGCCGACAACCTCCGGCTTGCCGGACTTGACGCGGGTTGCTGGCTTCTGGAAATCGGCGTGGAAAACGGCGCAAGCCTGGCAAAACACACGCTCAATACTCAACTGGGCATCGTGGGCGGCATATCGCTCCTCGGCACCACCGGCCTGGTTCGGCCCTACAGTCACGACGCGTACATCCATACCATACGTATCTGCGTCAAATCGCATTCTCTGTCCGGCGGGTCGAGCATGGTGTTCTGCACCGGGGGTCGCACCAAAGCCAGCGCGGAAGCCCGCCTGCCCGACCTGCCTCCCACCGCTTTCGTCGGCATCGGGGACTTTATAGCTGAAAGCCTGGCCGCGGCCTGTCGCTGCGGCATGCGTGAAATCGTCGTCGCCTGCATGGCCGGCAAGCTGTGCAAGTACGCGGCCGGCTTCGCCAACACGCACGCCCACAAGGTCAGCCAGGACATGGACCTGCTTCGCGCCGAAGTGAACAGGGCGCTTCCGGCCGAAACCGCTCTGCATGAAGCGCTCGAACACAGCGCTTCCGTGCGGGAAGCCCTGCTGTCCATACCCGAGTCCGCCCGTGAAGGTCTGCTCCGCCGTCTCGCGCGGACCGCTCTGGAGCAGTTTGCGCGGCGCTGCGCCTGCGGCCCGAAGCTGCGGCTGCTCCTGTTCGATTTCGAAGGAGGCTTTCTGTTTGAGGAAGTTCGGGAAGCGTCCGCGCAAAGCCTCCGCCATGACGCCGCCCACGCCGCGACCGCGCCTTTTCCGGTCGACGACGCCCCGGACCTTTCTCGCCGACGGGGCGAAAACACGGGCTCGGCGGACGCGGACGAGAGCGAAACGCCCCCGGCCCTCGCGGACCCCGTCGATGCGGTGGGGCCATCGTATTTCATGCGGAGGCCCGCCCCATGATCAATGCCGACCTCGCATGGCACGGGCGTTCCCTCCGGCCCCGCGGCCCCATCTACGCGTTCACCTTTCAGAAAGAGACAAGCGCATGAAACCACTCGTCGAATTTGTCGGCGCCGGACCGGGCGCGGAGGATCTCATCACCGTGCGCGGCCTGCGCGCTCTGCAACAGGCGGACCTGGTGGTCTACGCCGGTTCGCTGGTCAATCCCGCCCATCTCCGGGCCTGCAAGCCCGGTTGCGTCTGCCTCGACAGCGCTTCCATGAACCTGGGGGAACAGGTCGGGGCCATGAGCGCCGCCGCCCTGGAAGGCAAACGCGTCGTGCGCCTGCACACCGGCGACCCCGCCATGTACGGCGCGATCAACGAGCAAATCCGAGGCCTGGCCGAAAAAGGCGTGGGCGCTTCCATCGTCCCCGGCGTGAGCAGCGTGTTCGCCGCCGCGGCCGCGCTGGGTTGCGAGCTTACCTGCCCCGACGGCAGCCAGAGCGTTGTTCTGACCCGTACGCCCGGCCGGACCCCCATGCCCGAAAGCGAAGACGCGGCCGCCTTCGCCCGCACCGGCGCGACGCTGGTTTTCTTCCTGAGCACCGGCAAGGTCGGCGAACTGATGAAGCGACTGACGGAGCGGGGAGGGCTGTCCGAAACCACCCCGGCGGCCATTGTCTACCGAGCCTCATGGCCCGACGAACGCATTCTGCGCGGCACTGTGGGCGACATCGCCCGCCAGGTCGAAGACGCGGGCCTCGGCCGTCAGGCCCTGGTTCTCGTGGGGCGGGCCCTGGCCCCCGCCGACGCCGCTTCGCGCCTGTACGGCGCCGACTTCTCGCACGGCTACCGGAATCATCTGGCCGCGGAGGACTTTTCCGGCCGTTGCGCTCTGTATGCCTTTACCGACAAAGGACTGACGCGGGCCCGGGAAATCGCCGCCGGGTTGGGGTTGCCCGCGGTCATCCACAGCACGCGCCCCGTCACGGCGGAAGACGTGGTCCAGGTGCCGGGTCCGGGTTTCAACGCCCGGCTTGCCGCCCATTGGGAACAGTTCGACGCCCACATCTTCATCGGCGCGACGGGAATTGCCGTCCGCAAAATCGCGCCTCTGCTGCGCGACAAGGCATCGGACCCCGCCGTGCTGGCCTGCCCCGAAAGCGGCAGCCATGTGGTCAGCCTTACCTCGGGCCATCTGGGAGGAGCCAATCGGCTGGCCCGGCGCGTAGCCCGCATCACCGGCGGTCAGGCCGTGGTCGGTACGGCCACGGATGTCAACGGCCTGCCCGCCTTTGACGAAATCGTCGCCCAAGAACATGCGCGCATCCTCAATACGGAATCCATCCGCGTCCTCAACGCCGCGCTGCTCGACGGCGAACCCATCGCCTTCTGCGGAGCGCGCCCGGTGTTCGACCGCCATTTCGCCGCCACCGGACAAGTAAGCTTTGTCGAAAACCCGCGCGAAGTCACGACCTCCTGCGCCGTGCTCTGGGACGCCGACAACACGCTGCCGGAGGGCGTGCGCCATCTCGACGTGAGCGGCCGCGCCTTTGTCCTCGGCGTGGGCTGCCGACGCGGAGCCGACCCGCAGGCTCTGCGCCGCGCCGCGGAAACGTTCCTTTCCGAACTCGGCCTGAGTCGGGACAACGTCGCGACCGTGGCTTCCTGCGACATCAAGGCGGACGAAACGGCTGTTCTCGACCTGGGTCAGGCCTGGGGAATCCCCGTGGATTTTCACGGCGCGGCGGAACTGGACGCCGTGCCGGTGCCCACTCCTTCGGAACAGGTGCGCGCGAAAGTCGGCACCGCGTCGGTATGCGAAGCCGCGTGTCTGTTGTCCGCGAGCCGGGGCGGCGGTGCGCGTCCCAGACTGTACGCGCCGAAAACGGTGCGCGGAGACGCGACCCTGGCGCTGGCCCGTCTGCCGCACGTTTCCACGCCCAAAACGGGCCCCGGAAACCTGACTGTGGTCGGGCTCGGTTCGGGCGCTCCGGGCCAGATCACGCCCGAGGTGGACGCGGCGCTCCGCCGATGCGACACCGTTGCCGGTTACGGCCCGTATGTGGATTTCATCCGCGATCGCATCGCCGGAAAGCCCGTCATTCAAAACGGCATGAAGGGTGAAGTGGAGCGCTGCCGGGCCGCTCTGGAAGCGGCTCTGGCCGGGCGCGAGGTATGCATGGTCTGTTCGGGCGACCCCGGCATTCTGGCCATGGCGGGTCTGCTGTACGAACTGCGCATTCATGAGCCGCGCTTCGCGTCTGTTCCGATCCGCGTCCTGCCGGGCATTACGGCGGCCAACATCGCGGCGGCTTCGCTCGGCGCGCCGCTTCAGAACGGCTTTTCCCTGGTCAGCCTGTCCGATCTGCTGGTTCCGGCGGACGAAGTGCGCCGCAACCTCCGGGCCGTGGCGCAGTCCATGTTGCCGGTGGCACTGTACAACCCGGCGGGGCGCAAGCGCCGGGCTCTGCTGAACGAGGCGCTGGCCGTCTTCCGAGCGTGCCGGGGCGACGACGTGCCCTGCGCCTACGTCAAAAACGCGGGGCGTCCGCAGGAAAGCAAATGGACGGGCAAGCTGGCCGAATTTCCCGTGGACGACGTGGATATGTCCACGCTTCTCATCATAGGCGGCCCCCGGACCCATCTTGATTCCGGCGTGCTGTACGAAGCGCGCGGCTATGTCGAGAAATATATGGAATAAAGACGGTATGGCCGCCATGAACACGACATTTCACGCTTTTTGCCTGGCCGCCCCCCGTTCCGGGGAGGGGAAGACGACGACGGGGATCGCGCTGATGCGGGCGCTCGCGCGGCGCGGGCTGAGCGTGCAGGGGTTCAAGTGCGGGCCGGACTACATCGACCCGACCTTTCACGCCCAGGCCACCGGCCGCCCGGCCTGCAATCTCGATACCTGGATGATGGGCCGCAACGGCGTCCGCGCGCTGTGGGACAGCCGCGCCCACGACGCCGACGCCGCCGTGTGCGAAGGCGTCATGGGGCTTTTCGACAGCCGCGCCCCCGGCGACCCGGCGGGCAGCACCGCCGACTGCGCCCGCGCCCTCGGCATCCCCGTGGCGCTCGTGTTCAACGCTCGGGGCATGGCCTGGTCCGCCGCCGCGCTGGTCGCCGGGTTTCAATTGTATGCCGCCCGCATGGGCGTCCGGCTGATCGGAGTTATCGCCAACAACGCGGGCAGCCCCCGTCACGCCGACATCCTGCGCCGCGCGCTCGACGGCGAAGGTCTGCCGCCTCTGCTGGGCGCCTTGCCCCGCAATGAGGCGTGGCGGCTGCCCGAACGCCAGTTGGGCCTGCTCCCCTCCGAGGAGGTCGGCGCCACGACGGCCTGGCTCGATGCCCTGGCCGAAGAGGCGGAAAACCACATCGACCTGGACCTGCTCCTGCGTCTCACCGCGACCCGGCGTCCGGAACGCCCCGCCC
>UQJT01000037.1 GCA_900541395.1 uncultured Desulfovibrio sp. | reverse complement strand
CCTCCGGGGAGCAGATGCCTTGAGGGCAAAGGGACTTCGGCCCGGCGGACGCGGAAACGAACCGGCATGGTCGCGCGCCTGCGGGCGCGTATTTCACCCGCGCGGCGTATCAGAATACCAAAGGCCGCTCCGCTTCGCAAAGCGGATACCCGGCGGGCGATTTGCCGGGCGCGAGGAATATCCCGCCCGGCTCATACACGCCTGCGCCCTGCTCCGCCATACTTTCGGGGCGGCGTTAATCGTGTCTGCGCTCCAGCGTTTTGGGCTGGTAAGTGCACAGCGGTTCCTGGGCCATGGGGTCGCCCGACATGCTGAAGGCGCGGGCCCGGCAGCCGCCGCATACCTTGTGGTATTCGCAGGGGCCGCATTTGCCCTGGTATTCTTCCTGGGCCCGGAATTTGCGGAACCAGGGGGTGGTGCGCCACAGTTCGGGAAAGGGTGTGTCGCGCACGTTGCCGCAGTCCAGGGTCAGGTACCCGCAGGGCTGCAACTGGCCCGTATGGCTGATGAAGCAGAAGCCCGTGCCGCCCAGACAGCCCCTGGTCATGGCATCCATGCCGAAAGTGTCGGGCGTGACGGCCACGCCTTCCTCGTGGGCGCGCTGGCGCAGGATACGATAATAGTGGGGCGCGCAAGTGGCCTTGAGGTGCATGGTCGTGGTTTTGCGGAAGTCGTAGAACCAGTGCAATACGTCTTCGTATTCGCGCGCGGTGATGACCTGATCGACCAGTCCGGCCGCCCGGCCCATGGGCACCAGCAGGAAGATGTGCCACGCCGCCGCGCCCAGACGTTCGCACAGGTGGAAAATGTCCTTGAACGAAGCCAGGTTGTTTTTGGTGACCGTGGTGTTGATCTGAAATTCCACGCCCACGGATTTCAGGTATTCGATGCCCCGCAACGAGGCGTCGAACGCGCCGGGCACGCAGCGGAAGGCGTCGTGACTGGCGGCGTCGGCGCCGTCGATGGAGATCGAACAACGCTGAAAACCGGCTTCCTTTATCCGGCGGGCATTTTCCGGCGTGATCAGGGTTCCGTTGGGGGACATGACGCAGCGCAGCCCCTTGGCCGTGGCGTAGGCCCCCAGTTCGTACACGTCGGGCCGCATCATGGGGTCGCCGCCGGTGAAGATGACGATGGGATCGCCCACCTGGGGGAAGGTGTCGATGAGGGCTTTGGCTTCGGCCGTGGACAGTTCGCCGGGGTACGGCTCGGGATGGGCCTCGGCCCGGCAGTGCCGGCAGGCCAGGTTGCACGAGCGGGTCACTTCCCAGGCGATGAGACGGCACTTGGGCGAGCCGTCGGGCAGGGTGCGGGCGGCATGGTTGCCGAGGGCCCGGCCGGGATGGCCGCCGGGATGTCCGGCGGCCGCGTGGGCATGTTCGGTCATTATCGTATCCATCCCTCTTTGAGGGCTTTTTCAGTAAAATAGGTGATGATGAGACCCGCGCCGGAGCGCTTGATGCCGATCAGCGATTCCAGAACCGAGGCTTTTTCGTCCAGCCAGCCGTTGGCGGCGGCCGCGCAGATCATGGAGTACTCGCCGCTGACCTGATATCCGGCCAAGGGGGCGTCGAAATTGTCCTTGAGGAGGCGGATAATATCCTGATAGGGCCCGGCGGGTTTGACGATAAAGATGTCCGCGCCTTCGGCGATGTCGGCTTCCATTTCGCGCACGGCTTCGGTGACGCCGGCCGGGTCCATCTGGTAGGTGCGGCGGTCGCCGAACTTGGGCGCTCCCTCGGCCGCGTCGCGGAAGGGGCCGTAGAAACATGAGGCGTATTTGACGGCGTAGGACATGACGGGCATGTCCTTGAACCCGGCTTCGTCCAGCGCGCTGCGGATGGCCAGCACGCGGCCGTCCATCATGTCCGAGGGGGCCACGATGTCGGCTCCGGCCCGGGCGTGGGACACGGCGGTTCGGGCCAGCAAGTCGAGCGTGGCGTCGTTGAGCACGCAACCTGTGCGGTCGCCTTCGCGGATCAGCCCGCAGTGGCCGTGCGAGGTGTATTCGCACAGACACACGTCGGTAATCACCACCAGATCGGGCCAGTTTTTCTTGAGCAGACGCACGGCCCGCTGCACAATGCCGTCTTCGGCGTAAGCTCCGCTGCCCCGGGGATCTTTGGTTGCGGGGATGCCGAACAGCAGCACGGATTTGAGACCCGTGCTCACGGCCTCGCCCACCTGTTTTTCCAGTTCGGCCAAAGATAATTGACACTGGCCGGGCATGGACTCGATGGGCTTGCGGAAGGTCGGGTCGGGCGTATCGACCACGAAGTAGGGCATGATGAGGTCGGCGGAGGACAGAGTCACTTCGCGCATCATTTCGCGCAGAACCGGAGTACGGCGCAAGCGGCGGCCGCGATGAAACTGACAGAGGTCCATGAATGCGTCCCCTTTGTGGTTTGCGTCGGGGAAGGGGGCGGGGATGGGAAAGGAAAAATTTGCCAATTTTTCCTTTCCCATCCCCGGTTTTTTCTTCCCAATATTATTTGATCCCTATTTCCTCATCCGTCAGGTAACAGGCGGGGTCTTCGGCCCACACGTCGCCGTACACGGCCTCGGCGCGGGCGCGGAAGTTGCCGCCGCAGATGTTGAGGAAACGGCATTTTGCGCAACGGCCCTTCACGTGGGGGCGTTTGTCCTTCATCTTGTGCAGCAGCTCGATTTCAGGGTCGACCCAGATTTCGGAGAAGGGGCGTTCCAACACGTTGCCGAATACGTGTTCGCGCCAGAACTGGTCGGCGTGAACCTTGCCGTCCCACGATATGCAGCCGATGCCCCGGCCGGAGCTGTTGCCTTCGTTGAACTGGAGCAGTTCGAACACTTCCTCGGCACGTTTGGGGTCTTCTTTCTGCATCCGCATCCACAGATAGGGGCCGTCGGCGTGGTTGTCCACGGTGAGCACTTCTTTGGGGTGCCCCTGATCGAACAGTTCGCGGGTTTTGTCCATGATGAGGTCGACCGCGGCCCGGGTTTCGGCGTGATTCAGGTCTTCCTTGACCAGCTCGGTGCCCCGGCCCGAGTAGACCAGATGGTAAAAGCACACGCGGGGGATGTCCCGATCGCGCAGTATGTCGAAAATTTTGGGTATTTCTGCGGCATTGCGTTTGTTGATGGTGAAGCGCAGGCCGACCTTGATGCCCTCTTCCTTACAGTATTCCAGGCCTTCAAGGGCGCGGCGGTACGAGCCCTTGACGCCCCGGAAACCGTCGTGCACGTCTTCGCCGCCGTCCAGGGACACTCCCACGTAAGACAGGCCCACGCCTTTGAGCGTCTTGGCCATGTCGCGGTCAATCAGGGTGCCGTTGGTGGAGATGACCGCCCGCATGCCTTTGGACGTGGCGTATTTGGCCAGTTCGGGCAGGTCCTTGCGGACCAGGGGTTCCCCGCCGGAAAACAGCATGACCGGCGCGCCGAAGGCCGCCAAATCGTCGATCATGACCTTGGCGCGATCGGTGGAAATGGGGTCTTCGCCCTGTTCGCCCAGGGCTTTGGCGTAACAATGCACGCATTTAAGATTACACCGGCGGGTCATGTTCCAGACGATCACCGGTTTTTTGTCGGCGGAAAATTGCAGCAGATGGGAAGGCAGTTTGCCGGATTGACGCCCGTAACGCAGAGCGTCCGAGGGTTCCACCTGGCCGCAGTAAAGTTTGGAAATACCAATCATGGGGGCTCCTTGCTCGATGCCGGAAATCGGGTCGGGCATGCGCCCGACCGGGAACGATAATGATACGCGCAACAAATAAGGGAATCAAGCCGTGAGTCGCGCCGAACACGTCGCGTGGAAAAATGTGTGGACCGGCCGTTCGACTTGTCCCCGGTCCGGGAGGCGGCTGAGGAAAAACATTCGTTGCGCCGACGTCGTCTTTATGTCCCCGTCTGTCGACACGGACGCCGGGCCAAGAGCCGCCGGGGCTTCCGCATGTTCGGAAGGGGCCGGGCTGTTCAGCTCTCGCACAGTATGCCGCCCCCCAGCACGAAACCGCGCTCGTCGTAGACGGCCGCCACCTGGCCTGGGGCCGGGGCGGGCTGGGGGGCGGCGAAGCAAATATGCAGCCGCCCGTCCTCCACTCGCGCCTCGGCGGGCGCGGGCGCCTGCCGATAGCGGGTGCGGACCTTCAGGCGAGAGGGCCACAGAGTGGGGTCCACCAGAAGGTTAAGCGCGTCGGCCGCGCACTCCGTCACTTGCACCTTGTCCCGGCCGCCCACGATCAGAGCGTTGCGGTCGCGGTCGCGGCGCACGACGAAAAGCGGTTCGCTCCAGGCGATGCCCAGCCCCTTGCGCTGGCCCTCGGTATAGCGCCACAATCCCCGATGTTCGGCGATGGCCGTTTCGTGGCGCGGATCGCGCGGGGCGTCCAGTATGACCGGACCGGGACCGGGCAGGCTTTCGCCGCGCGCCTCGGCCCGACCGAGCAGAAAGGCGCGGTGATCGTCGGCGGGCACAAAACATATTTCCTGACTTTCGCGGGGTAGGGGCGGCGTTTCGCCATGCGCGGCCAGCCAGGCCCGGATGCCGGCCTTGCACGTTTCCGCCAGGGGAAAGACGCAGCGCCGCAGGCGTTCGATGGGCGTCAGGGCCAGAAAATAGCTTTGGTCCTTGGTCGCGTCCTCCCCGGCGCGCAGGGCCGGGCCGTAGACGGGGTGAGCGACCAGGGCCGCATAATGGCCGGTGGCCAGGGCGTCGGCCGCGGCCGAACCGTCGGAGGGGGTCAGCGCCTCGTCCAGCAGACGGCCGAATTTCATGGCTCGGTTGCACAGGGCGCAGGGGTTGGGGGTGCGCGCCCGGCGGTGTTCGTCCGCAAAGGGCGCGATCACCAAGCGCTCAAAGTCGTCGGTAAGATCGACCACGCGCAGGGGGAGCCCGAGGCGGGAGCACAGGGCTGCCAGGTCTGGCGCGGGATCGGTTGCGGAGGCGGGCAGAAAACGGGCGTGCAGGGCCGAAACCTCATGCCCCGCCTCGCGCAGGGCGAGCAGGGCGTACAGGCTGTCGGTCCCGCCGCTGACGGCGACGGCGATGTTCATGCCCCGGATGTGCCACGCTTTGCGTCCGCGGGCAAGCCGGGCTTCGGCGCGTTGCCAGAGGCGGCGAATCCTTTTATAGTGACAAGACGTTCAAAAAACGGCGTCGGCTGGAAAAAATTGCGCAAGCGTGCGTGCTTTCTTATTCAGGTATTCGTCGCGGAACAAGCGGGGCGTGTCGTCTTTTCCTGTCACGCGTGTTCCGGCCGTTCGCGGGGGCCGACCTGGGGAAGCGTTGTTCTGCTCTGCCCGGCAGCCGATTTTTCGGGAGGAGCTATGACCAGAATGATTATGGTGGCGGCGGTGGCGGCGTTGCTGGCGTTGGCGGCCTGCGCGGGCGTCAAGGCTCCTCTGGTGCGGGGAGTGGGGCGCGAGGCCGGCGGCGCGGCGGAAGGCGTATTGTCTTCCAACGCCCATCCGGCTATGGCCGTGCTTCCCGCCGCCGGATTCGAACCTGTGGCGCATGGGGTGACGGATGTGGGGGTGCCGCTGAACAGTTCGCTGACGGCCACCGCCAGCGCACGCGTATGGTACGCGCTGCACGCGGACAAGACCGGCGCGCGGCAGTTGGTCGCGTCGTTGGCCGAGGTGGGGAACTCGCTGGAGTGGTCCCTCAACCCCGGCATGATCGATCGTCAGGGACTGCCCATGCTCAATGAAGGGGCGGCGTCCCGGGCGGGGGCGGCCCTGACCTTCTATACCTACGTGCGTCCGGCCGCCAAAGACCCGTGGATGCGTCCTTTCGCCGACCACGGCAAGGGCTGGGAAGGCGGCGTGCTGCTGCGTCAGTATACCTGGTGGAGCATGGCCAATCAGGTCAAGGTGGTGGTGGAATACCGCGAACCCGTGCCCGCCGGAGCGGATTTGAGTTATGACCCGACGGCTCTGCGGGCCTTCGAGGAACGCGCCGACGCGGCTTTTACACTGTTGCGCAAGGAACGGGGCGACTTGTTGCCCTCGGACGTCACGCGCTCCCGCCGGGACGAGGCCCGCGTCAGCCCCCGCCTGCTGGCCGGAACCCTGGGCGAGGCCGTGGGCGGCGTTCGTCTGCTGATGAACGAGGGCTTGTAACCTTGTCGTTTCGGACTTGACACCGCCTCCCGCATCATCTAATTCTATCAATTCTGCCTTGCTCGCCGTTCCGGACACGGGGTCCGGTCCGACGGGCCATAGACCGCAAGGAGGATTCCCATGCGCAAAATGGAAACACTGCTGCTCCTTTCGCCGGAGCTGTCCGTGGAAGAGCGCGAAACCATTCTGACCACGCTGACCGGCGTCATCGAGCGCGAAAAGGGCGCCGTGCTGGCCGTGGATCACTGGGGCATGCGCGATCTCGCTTATCCCGTCCGCAAGCAGATGCGCGGCTATTACGTGCGTCTGGAATACGCGGCTCCGTCCACTTTGGTGGCCGAGCTCGAACGCATCATCCGCATCACGGACGGCATCTTCAAGTTCATCACCGTCAGGCTGGCCGACGAAGTGGCCGAGCCCACCCAGCCCTCTGAGGAGGTTGCGTAATGGCCTTCCGCAAAAAGTTCGCCCCGCGTCGCAAGTTCTGCCGTTTCTGCGCCGACAAGGATCTGCCCCTGGATTACAAGCGGCCCGACATTCTGCGCGACTTCATCACCGAGCGCGGCAAAATCGTGGCCCGCCGCATTACCGGCACCTGCGCCAAGCATCAGCGTCAGCTCACCACCGAAATCAAGCGCGCCCGCCAGATGGCCCTGCTTTTCTATACCACGGCGCATTCGAGCGACGTGAAGAAAAAGACCACCATCTAAGGCAAGGAGAACGTCATGAAAATCATTCTTCGCGCCGATGTGGAAAACCTCGGCCACCTGGGCGACGTTGTCTTGGTAAAGCCCGGTTACGGCCGCAACTATCTGATTCCGCAGGGACTGGCCATGCTGGCCACCCCCGCCAACCTGCGCGTCTTCGAACTGGAGCGCAAAAAGCTCCAGGCCCGCATGGACGCTCTGCGCGCCGAAGCCAACGAAGCGGCCTCCAAGCTGGCGGGCCTGGTGCTTACCATCTCCATGCGCGTGGGTGAAAACGACAAGCTGTACGGTTCGGTCACCTCGGCCATCATCGGCGATGCTCTGGCCGCCGAAGGTGTCGATATCGACCGCCGCCGCATCCTGCTCGACGCTCCCATCCGCACCCTGGGCGAACACACCGTGCGCGCCCGCCTCCATGCGGACGTGGTGCCCGAGTTCACCGTGAAGATCGTTTCCGAAGACAAGGCCCATGCGGGCGAGGAAGAAGTCGCGGAAGCGATCGAGGAAGAAGTGGTGGTGGAAGAGGTCCCCGCCGAGTAGGAACATGGCTCCTAAAAACGAATCCGACGCCGCCGCTCCCAGCCGGAGCGGCGGCTCCCAGCCGAAGGGCAACCGGGCCGAACGAGCTCGCGACGACCTTCTGCGCCGCGTTCCCCCGCACAGCGTCGAAGCCGAACAGGCCGTGCTGAGCGGGGTTTTTTTGCGTCCGGACCTGCTCCACGAAATCGTGGACCAGATCAGCGACACCGATTTCTACATGCCCGCCCATCGTCTCATCTTCGGCGCTTTTCTCGACCTTTACGGCCGGGGCGTGCCTGTGGACGAAGTGACGGTGTTCGACTGGTTGCGCGATCACGAGCAACTGGAAACCGTGGGCGGGGCCGTGTACCTGGCCGAACTGTCGCGGGCCGTGGTCAGCGGGGCCAATGCCGCGCACTGGGCCAGAATTGTACGCGATAAATCCATGCAGCGCGCGTTGATCGACGCCTCGGCGGAAATTATCGCCAACTGTTACGATTCGACCAAGGACGTGCCCGTCCTTCTGGACGAGTCGGAAAAGTCCATTTTTTCCATTTCCGAGCGGGCCAACAGCAAAACCTTCGCCAGCAGCAGCGATCTGGTCCGCACCGTATTCGAGGAACTGACGGCCCGGTACAACAACAAGAATGTGACCACCGGCGTGGCCACGGGGTATCTGCGCCTCGACCAGCTCACCGCCGGACTGCAACCCTCGGATCTTATCATCATCGCGGCCCGCCCCTCTATGGGCAAGACGGCTTTCGCCCTCAATTTGGCCATACGCTCGGCCCTGACCGCGGGCGTGACCGTGGCCATCTTTTCTTTGGAAATGAGCAAGGAATCGCTCATGGACCGTATGCTCTGCGCCTGGGGGCGGGTGGATCTCAGCCGGGTGCGCAAGGGCTTTTTGGAGGACGAGGACTGGGCCAAGCTGTCCGCGGCGGCCGACGATCTGGCCCGGGCCAAAATTTTCATCGACGATACGGCCGGTCTTTCACCCCTGGCGCTGCGCGCCCGCTGTCGTCGCCTCAAGTCCGAACACGGCCTGGGGCTGGTCATGGTGGACTACCTGCAGCTTATGCACTCCACCCGCAACGAGTCGCGCGAACTGGAAATTTCCGACATTTCCCGCAACCTGAAGGCATTGGCCAAGGAAATGAAGGTGCCGGTCATCGCCCTGTCCCAGCTTAACCGCAAGGTGGAAGAACGCACCGACAAGCGGCCCGTGCTCTCCGATCTGCGCGAGTCGGGGGCCATTGAGCAGGACGCCGACCTCATCATGTTCATCCACCGCGAGGACGCCTATAATAAAAAGGGCGACAAACCCAAAACGGGTATCGCGGAAATCATCATCGGCAAGCATCGCAACGGCCCCACCGGCGTGGTGGAACTGGCCTACCGCCCGCAGTACACGGCCTTTGACGATCTCGAAACCTCCTATACCGCTCCGTCGGAGACGCAGGGCGTTTAATCATAGCCTAGGCTTTTTTGTGAGTTATCTTAATTCAGATGCTCGCGCCGTCATGCGCACCATGCTGACCTTGCCTTGTGTCAGATACTGACTGCACGGCTTCCGCATAGAGTTCATGTGTTCCTCACGTACCATCTTCCTGTAAGCCGGATGCCTACTGGATGCTGCCGTCATACCCGCCGGCAACACGCCGGATACAACGCCGCTCCACGTCTGATACGCCCCCGCCATATTCCCGATGTCCGTATCATGCATCTCCGTTTTCGCACGGATGTCTGTTTATTTGTCCGGCATTGTCTCCGAGGGTCAGCCTACGTTTCGCCTATACGCTGCGCGTATAGCCTCACGGCTGGCGAGGGGTACGTCCCTTCGAACCCCGAAAAATAAAATCAGGGAGACAATGACGTGCAACTGTCCTGCCGCTTTGTCGTCGTCATTGCGGAAATGTACCTGGAGAGACTCGACCTCCTCAGCTTTGAGTTTTGGTTGTGTGGTATGAGTATGTCGGACTACGTCCGAAGTTTTTGTTGTTTTTCTTTTGCAGAATAAAAAATGGCGTTTACTGTAATGTAAACTCCGGATACGGGTTAACATAGTTATATAATAAATTACCAAAAAGAGTTCCTTACTAATGAAAAATGATATGATAATTGGTGATAATTTTATTTGATATTATTAGAAAATGAGATATAAAATAATATTAATTTTCTATGTTTGATAGAAAATCAGAAAAGACATCATGTCTAGAATAGCTTAAAGCAAAACGACAGGATGTCTTTTCTGATTCCGCATGTGTCAAATTAAGGACATGTATGCGTAGCTATACATCCATAGAATATATGCGGGCAATTCCACTACAGTCATCATTGACATATTTTGTGGCACTGCGGAACATTTCCGTAGCACACTCTGCAAGCGGCATATGCAGTCCAGGGTATTCCGAAGCGCATTTCATGGCTATTTCCATATCCTTGAGCATGAGTGCCAAGGTGAATACGGGGGAATAGTCGCCCTTTACCATTCGTTCAAAATTGCGGGAAAATTGCGTAGAACCTCCGGCGCTCTCTTTCGTCACTTCCGCCAGAGTCTGCATGTCCAGCCCCAGAGCAGAAGCGAAACGATAGAATTCCCCTACGGCAGCTAGATTCACGGCTCCCAGCAGGTTGGTCATGGCCTTAATGATTTTACCAGTGCCGATGGTACCGAGTTGAAACACCTTTTCCGAAATGGCCGAAAGTACGGGTTCTGCAGCAACAAAATCCTTCGGATCTCCGGCACCGAGCACCACCAGTGTTCCAGCTATGGCCTTCGGCTTGGCTCCGGTAATAGGAGCATCCAGCACATGAACGCCCAGAGGACGGCACAGAGCCTCAACCCGGCGAACAGCATCCGGCGTACAGGAACTCATTTCCAGCACGAGACAACCGCGGCCGACAGAGCGCTTGAATTTCTCATTTTCATAGATATCGAGAACGGCAGCATCATCGGGCACTACGCTGACTATCATATCAGCCCCGGCAACCATGTCTTGCATGGAAGAAGAGAGTATGGCCCCGTGCCGTACTGCCTCTTCCGGTCCCGATGTGTTTTTATGCACCATGACGCGCACTTCATGACCAGCCTTCAGAAGATTGATGGCCATGGGCAGTCCCATGCTGCCCAGTCCGAAAAACGCCACGACGGCCATAACGCCTCCTACAGTATGCCCATGGCCGCCCACCAGGCCATGCCTGCGGTAGCCAGGAAAATGACATTGATGACGAACTTGATGGTCATGATGGATGCAAAGTCCTTCACTCGGATGAACCCGAGCGAAAAGGCCACGAGATACACGGCCGTCTCATACGGGAACCACAGCTGAGCCGTGCCCTGATAGAAAATGTAGAACATAGGCTCAAGATTGAAGTTCAGATCCCGGCATATCTGGGCGAAGGGAAGTCCGAAGGATGCCAGAACGGCAAGTGGCGTCATGAGGAAGTTCAGGAGCAGACCGGCAAGATAGGTGGCACACAAAAACGTGGTCTGGCTCACGTCCTGCAGCATGGGCACTATGCTCACCGACACGAAGTGTCCGAAGCCCACGGCGTTGCCTGCCGAGCCTATGCCCATGCAGGCGATGATGAAGAACAGCACGGAAAACGGCACGTCCTTCAAATCCTGCTGTGTGCCCACGTTCATGCCGGGCATATAGAGGATCATGGGCGCAAAGATGAAGCCGTACACCATGTTGATGTGATGGTACTGATGTGTGAAAAGAAAAATCACCAGGGCGACAAGAACGACGATGATCTTCCATTCCTTCACACTGAGACGGCCGAGGGCGGCCAGTTCCTTTTCAAAGTTCTCCCTGCCGCTGAGTGGAGAGGCGGGACGACAGTAACGACCGATGGCCGCGGCAACAAGATAGTTGCCCACAAGAAATACGGCGTTGTCCTTGAAAAACGCGGGATAGGAAGGAATGATCTTTTCCACGGGCGCAGCCGCACTGTAAAGAATAGAGATGAAATCGGGAGAATAGATGAAATAGTTGGCGTCCATGTAAAAAATGACCGTAGCCACCATGAGTCCGGCGGACGCCCTGCTTTTTCCGAGCTGAAGAGCCTCGCATATACCGTAGGACACCACGATGACGGCAATGCACGCCATGGTTCCTTGAAGAAAAATTCTAGCGATGAGAGCCAGCGTGGCCATGGCCAGTACCAGCTTCATGTAGCTGCCGTTGGTATGGATGGCCGCATAGTAGGCCATTCTTTTCAGAATGGTCGTCTTCTGCACAATGGACACGATGATAAGCGCACCAAGCGTCATCCATGCGGGATCGGCCGTCCACGGCCCGAGCACGGCCTGAAGGGGGGCTATGCCCGAAAGGCCGTACAGAAACATCATGATGAGAGAAACCACCAGGTTGTCGGTGAGTTCCAAGGCGTACCCCATGACGCCCCACAGCGTGATGGCCAGAAATACTTTGATGTTCCAAGTGAATGCTTCGGTTTCAGGAAGCAGAAGAAAGGAAAGGGGCAGAAGAATGTTGACGGCCCATTTAATATTGGTCACACGACCGGATGATTCAGACATGGAAATACTCCGCGGTGGATATTACGCTTCAGCAGGAAGAGAGTCCTCGCGATAGTTCTGCCGCAAAACTGATATTGCCTCGAATGAGAGGAGCAAGAGAAGACTGCCCTGCAGTCCAGGCGATGAACACTGCGAGCATGGCCATGAGACCTCGGGGACGGGAAAACGCGTCGAGAGCATCCGCCAGCGCGCAGGCAGATGTGGAGACCTTCGTAGCGCAGACAAAAAAGTCCGAAGCCTCCGTGGAAAGGGAGGCAAAGCGTTTCTCTTCGGCGTTCGGCAGTCCGTTCCACATCATGCCGAAAGCCTGTGCCGTGCGGGCGGTCTCTTTGTCGGCCCAGTCCATGACCTCGGCAAAGTCCTTGTTTCCGCCATGCAGCGCAGCGTCGAAACTGCGTACCTCGCGTGCGTACTGTTCGAGGTAAAAGGGCTCCTTGCCCTGCGGCGTCTGCTTTGTGCTGAGGAAGTTGTCCGTGGCTCGTTCCGTAATCACGAAATAATGGTCGCCGCAGGAAAGAAAGTCCCGACCGTCCAGCGTAGGAAGCGGGCATGAGGCGGTAATGCCATGCTCCGCCAGCACACGGGAAATATGAATGTGATGTCTGAGCCCCTCAAAATTTCCCCCGGTCTTCAGACTGTAATCCGGCCCGAGATGCCATACCCCTGTGGCTATGGCCGCGCCGGTGTCCTTCGCTTCCTGAATGGTTCTGTCTTCCAGCCCCCATTGCTTAAGAACTTCATGGAGATTCTCTTTCATTTTTGCCATCTCCCGGATAAAAACGAGCCGGAAAAGAGTTTTCGCTTCTCATTCTCCGGCTCTTAATTGACTATAAATTCTGAATACTTTCGTAAGAAACGGAGTTGTCGGGCTGCACGCCTTCAAAGTTCATGGCCTTGTAGTCCGTGCGATCCAGCGTCATGCGCAGGGCGAAGGGTCTCGCGTCCTTGTCCAGCGGATCCATGACAAGTCTGCGTCCCAATGTTTCCATAAGGTTGCACTCCGCATAAACGCAGCCTTCCACATCGTGCGGCAGCGAATTGCTGATGCAGTCGCCCGCGACGTTGAACACAGCAGCATGGCCGCCGCCGAGCGTTCCATCCACGCCGTTGGGCAGAAACTCGATATATTCAGGATGCCCCGTGCCGTCGCAGAGCATGTCGATGACGTCCTGGGCCATCATCTGCGTGGCATACAGCGCGAAGGCCCTGAGTCCCATGGCCGCGTAGCGCGTGGCCGTGCGGGACATGTCCAGCGGGGAGAACAGCGGCATCTGGCCTTCGCGGGGCGTATGCATGGGCGGCCAGCCTGCGCAGTGAATCTGTTCTCCCTGCCCGAGCAGACAGGAAATATTCATGGGATTCAGGTGCTCGCCGCACTGCAGGCCACCAATCTTGCCGATTTTGGTGTCGAACACCTGCATGGTGCTGCCGTTGCCGCAGGCCCATACGATCTTCTCACATCCTGGAGGCGACATCTTGCGATGCTTGCCCATGAGATTGCCCTTGTTGTCGAACCAGAACTGGGTGAGATACAGGGTAGTGCCGTCCGCTTCCGTAGCGGAAATGCACACGAAAATATTGTTGCGTCTTGCGGCTTCGCTGATCTGACGCATTTCCGAACTGCCGTAGGTAAGCGCATTCTGATGCAGCTTCATGAGAAACTTGTGTCCGAACGACGGGGCGCCCATCCAGATCCACCAGGGGTAGCCGGGGAGAAAGGCTTCGGGAAAATCAATGAGCTGAGCGCCGTTGCGTCCGGCTTCGTCGATGAGTTCACAAGCTTTGTCCACAGACGCCTTCAGATTAAGAAAGACCGGAGCGGCTTGCACGGCGGCGACTTTGACGGTGGGAAAGATCACACTGCCTCCTATGTATGGTACGTTAGAGAATTCCGATAAAACTCCGGTAGGCAAAGCCCACGGTAACTAGGAAAATGGTGTTGAGAATCATTTTGATTCCCATAATAAGCGTGAAGTCGTTCAGCTTCATGACTCACATGGAAAACGCCACAAGGTACACCGTAGTTTCATAGGGGAACAGCAGCTGCTGCGTTCCATGACTTACAGACGGCAGGCGGCGTCATAGCCGTTGCGGATGGCGTGACGGACGTTCTTCGGGCCTTCCGCGCAGTCGCCGGCAAGCCAGAAGGTGGGAGCGCAGTTACGGAAGGCTTCGGCCTGATCCTGAAGTGCACGGGTGCCGAGGGCAATAACCACGGTGTCGGCTTCCAGAAAGCGGACGCCGTCGGGAGTTTCCACTTCCACGCCGCTGTCGGTAATGGTCTTGCAGCAGGCTTTGGTCAGATAGGAAACGTGCTCGTTGGTATCTATCTTTTCCACCAGAACAATGCGCTGCGTGTAACCGGTGCGGCGGGCAATATATTCATCCATTTCCACCATGGTGACGTTGCGGCCCGTTTCCGCAAGGTGCAGGGCGCATTCACAGCCGGTATCGCCCGCGCCCACGATGACGACCTTCTGACCTACGGCGTCGCGGTTCACAAAGGCCTGCGTAGCGAGCATGACGTTCTTGCCGTCGATACCCGGAATCTTGGGCAGCGCAGGCTCGGAACCCGTGCAGGCGATAACCACGTCGGGATAGGCGGCTTCGATGAGTTCTGGGGTTGCTTCCGTGTTCAGGAACACCTTGATGCCGAGCTGACCCACACGATGAATGAGCCAGTTCTTGAATTCCATGAGCGGATACTTGAAGGACACAAAGTCGGCAAAGAAAATCTGTCCGCCGAGGTGATCACTCTTTTCATAAAGGCGTACTTCGTGGCCGCGTTCGGCGGCGGTGATGGCAGCCTGCATACCGGCGGGGCCGCCACCGATAACTGCCACGACTTTCTTTTCGGTGGCTGGAGGAATGATGTCGGTTTCAATGCCGATGCGGGGGTTCACCGAGCAGGCGTAGCGCTTGACTACATCTCTGGTGAATCCGGTGATGCTGCCGCCGAACACGCGGGCGTTCTTTTCGTCCAAGCAGTTGAAGCACTTGATGCAGGGACGAATTTCCTCACGCTTGCCGAGACGGGCCTTGTTGCCCCATTCGGGATCGGCAATGACGGTGCGGGCCATGGCTACGGCGTCACAGTGACCTTCGGCGATCATGCGTTCGGCGTCTTCAGGATCGGTGATGCTGCCCACGATGATGACGGGAATCTTGATGCCGTGCTTCTTGGCCTCGATGCCCATGTATTCGTTGGGGCATTTCGGCATGAATTCGGAGGGGAACATTTCCGGACGACTACGCAGCACGCCGCGGTTGCCGCGGGAGAAGTGCACGAGGTCAATTTTGTCCTCGATCATCTTGATGAATTCGCACGCTTCGTCGATTTCCAGCCCTCCGGGTTGACCTTCGGTGCCGGAAATGCGGTATTCCAGCAGAAAATCGGGGCCCACACGCTTGCGTATTCTGTCCAGTACCATCATGGGGAAACGGGCGCGGTTTTCCAGACTGCCGCCCCATTTGTCCTTGCGGTGGTTTTCCGCAGGGGAAAGGAATTCGCCGAGCAGCCACTGATGTGCCCCGTGAATGAGGCACATCTTGAAGCCCGCGTTCTGCAGGTAATGGCAGGTTTCGGCAAAGTGATCAGCCACCTCGTCCATCTGCTCTTCGGTAATTTCGTCGACGACCTGGCCGTTGGGGAGTACGCAGCCGGTAGGAGCGATGGGGTTTCTGCCTCCGTTGACCGTGGGGAAGGCATATTTGCCGCCATGTTCGATTTCAATGGAGGCAATGGCACCGGCCTGATGGATGGCATCGGTCATCTGGGTCAGATACGGAAGGTTGTTGATGTCCTGAAGGTTCACGTTATGGAAGTGGGAACGGCCGCGATCTTGATCCACGGAGGCCTCGCCGAGGGTGACACAAGCTGCCCCACCGAGAGCCCTATTGCGGAAGTGTGCGATGGATTCAGGACGGATGTGGCCTTCAGGAGTGATGAAATGCATGGCCTGAGCCGTGGGGGCGGTCCAGATGCGATTTCTGAAGCGAATTTTTCCGACCTGAAGGGGGTCAAAAAGATGCGGATAGGAACGAATCATGACATACTCCTGTATGACCGGCAGCAGTACCGGATGCTTGTTTTGTTTGATAACAAGCAAAAAGTATGCCATAATTAAATATTTAATATTATCAATAGAATAAATAATAGTGTAACTATATTTAGTGTATTTTGACCATATATTGTTTTATTTTTTTACCATATTTAGTGAATAGTGGTTGATTCCTAGTTTATGCATCCTGGCACGCAAAGTGTTGGGATGCACGTCCAGCAGCTCGGCAGCGCCTCCTTTGCCGCTTATCTTGCCACCGGAGCGCTCCAGAGCACGGAGAATATGTCGAGCTATAGCTTCGTTGAGAGTTTCAAAACGCCCGGTGCCGGTTGATGTACGCCATGTGCCGACAGCAAGATCAGCGGCTTGTTCTTGCGGCATGAAGTGGGCACTTGTGGAAATGACCAGCGGGCGGCGCATATCCCCTATCCACAGAATAACTGCGCGCTCTACGGCATTATTCAGTTCCCGCAGGTTGCCGGGCCAGTGATAGGCCAGTAGTTCCTTCATATTTTGCGGAGAAGGCTCGGGTAGAGTTTGAACGCAGAATTCGGAACACTTTCGAGCGATGAAAAAACGTATCAGCACGGGAATGTCCTCCGGGCGACAGCGCAGCGGAGGGATGGCAATGGGAAAGACGCTGAGCCGGAAATACAGATCTGAGCGAAAACTGCCGATTTGTACCATCTTGTCGAGGTTTCTATGAGTAGCGGCTATGATGCGCACGTCGATACGTCTCTCCTCATCGCCACCCACGCGTTCCAGCACTCCTTCCTGGAGTACACGCAGAAGCCTGGTCTGAGCGGGTAACGAAAGTTCTCCAACCTCGTCGAGCAGCAGCATTCCCCTGTGCGCACGCTCGAAAAAGCCTTTCCTAGAGGATACAGCGCCGGTAAAGGCTCCTTTTTCATGGCCGAATAGTTCGCTTTCTATGAGAGATTCAGGCAGGCTGCCGCAGTTCATTTTAATGAATGGTGCGTCCAGTCGTCCCGATGCGCGATACAATGTTTCCGCCACAGCTTCCTTTCCGGTACCGGTTTCTCCCAGCAGCAGCACGGGACAGTCCTGACGGGAAACCTGCCATATCATTTCGCAGACCTGACTCATGCCTGGAAGCTGTACTAGAGGCAGAAAACGTCCCATTGCCTTCTGCCCTGCTTCCGAAGGTTCCAGCGATACATGACGCTCGAAATAGTGCACGAGTCCATCCAGCAGAGCGAAGGCAGCATTTACATGCATAGTCTGAAAAACTTCCGAGCCTCGATGGTCAAGATCAATGAATGAGAGGGAAAAAATAAAGCGTCGAGCAACCACGGCCCGAATGATGAGTGTCGTAAATCGCCGCTCTGGAAAGAGTCTGTGTATCACACCAAGTGTGATGCCGTGGTCATCCTGATTGCCGAGACGAACTACACGTTCGGGACCGTGTCTAAGAGCCAGCAGCTGTTCTGGTGTACTGTTCAGTGCTATTTTGTGTATATCAGCAATTTCGGGAAACATGAGCATACGCTCTGCACCCGGATGATCGGTGGCCACGGTGGCCATAATATATTCAAGAGGAAAATAATCTTTTAGAATGCGGTATAGCTCTGGTATTCCTTCTTGCAGAGTTTTATCCTGTTGAAAAAAAATTTCTATTTCATTCATAAGAGACTGAAACGAAGTATCTTTATCATCGGGAGGAAAAAGAAAAGTCAGCATTATATCCTCGTTAATGTTTTTTTAAGTTCCATCTCGTTGATAAGTTCCGGGATATGTTCCGGTGAGAACTTAATGCGGGTAATATCAATATATTCCGCCGTGTCAAAAGACATACCAGACCATTTTACGCCTGCACTCTGTCCTTTTGTTATGGTTCTGCCCCTTGGGGCGGGCGGGGTGTGCCTATACAACTCGTTGGTTACCTCCTGCGGCGTGTATCCGGCACAGCGCATATACCGGGCAATGATTGCATCCATCCGTGATTCATACATTGCGGGACGTAGGGTAAGTGCAGAGTGCCGGTTTTGGGGAACCCGAATTTCTTGCCGTTTGTGGAAATGTCAGAGATTTTTGCGGTACGCATCACGTTGCCGAATCAGTATTTGAACGTGGGAGCTATACCGCTTGCTCCGTAGAAACGAAGCTTGTTCCGTATTTCCACGCGTTCTTCCTATTCGCGTTCCTTCAAAAATGCCGGGAGAGGCGTGGCGTTTTTCTTGCGCCACTCTCTGCCTTTCCTTTTGATACTTCTGTCATTCCTCCCGGCAAACGTAGCTGACCGGCTCTGAGGCGGGCTTGCCGAATGTTCATGTAGAGTAGTAGTCGGGCTTGAACCCTCCAAGTCGTTTTGAGAGCCTGGACAGTGGAAATTTACTGTCACTCTGAACGCCTTGACCGCTGTGTCGCCCACGAAAATGACCGTGCCCGAAGTCTGAGGGGGTTCCTCTCTGAAATCGCTTGTCGCTTTCCGTTTTTCCATCTGCCCTCCCAGACTTTTTGAGGCGTGAGAAGCGCAGCGCCGAACGCTCTGCGGGTGTCCAGAGGCGAAGCCTTTGGCAGGATGTTAGCTGGGGTCAGACAGCTAACATCCTGTAAAGAAAAACTCCCGGCGTTTTCCGGCAGGGCTTTTTTCATACTGGTTGTCATGTGGCGCACTGTGTCTCCGCTTTGGGTATGCGTCTTCGTACAGATTACCTCATGCCGTGAGGAGTGAAAAGACACACCCCCGCCGCGTAGTAGCGCACGGAAAGGGCAACTTGAAAATTCGGGTATGGCATGAGGCAAAAAGAAAGCGGTGCGGGCAAGGTTCAAGCCTTGGTCGCGCCGCCATTTGGGAATGGGCCGGATAGGCTGTTCATATTATTTTCGTGCCTCGGTGTTTTCCTCCTGAACAGATTGCAGGGAAAGCTGTTTGATGAGGGCGGCGATGTCGGAAGACCGCCATACCGAAGTACGCGGCCCCGGCTTTACCGGTTTGGGAAAACGGCCTTCCTTGCAGCCCTGCCACCACGCGCTTTTGCTGATGGGGATAATTGTTAAAACCTGCGGAAGACGCAAAAAATTTTCATTGCAATTTTCCGGGCGCATGGTTTCTCCTTTATCTCAGTCGAGAGGTTGCTGTTATTTGGTTTTCTTCGTAGCTCGTCCAGATAATCCGCCCACTCCTGCATCATCTTTCGGCGTTCGGGCAAGTATTCCGCCCTGTTGTATATTCCACGAATGATATTGCGCGGAACATGGGCAAGCTGTCACTCTATCCAGTCTCCATTATATCCAAGTTCGTTGAGCATAGTGGAAGCCGTGGACCTGAATCCATGCGGACACATCTCACCATTTTCAAAGCCAAGCCCAAGGATTGCTCCAAGCAGGGCACTTTTGCTCATACTCCTTTTTTCGTCTTGTAGTTGGGGAATACATAAACATCCTTGCCGGAATACGCCTGTAATTTCCTCAAGATGGCGACGGACTGCCTGCTGCGAGGAATAAGATGGTCGCGAGACATTTTCATCCGTTCGGCGGGGATGCGCCACAGTCCATCTTCAAAGTCGATTTTCCGCCACTCGGCGTTTCTCAGTTCTCCTGTCCGGCAAAAGGTCAACGCCATAAGCTGGAGGGCGCTCCTGACAAAAAAGGTGCCGGGATAGTTGTCGATGGCAGTCATCAGATGCCCCACGGCTTCCGGGGTCGTCTGTGAAGGAAGGTTCTTTCTGACACGCGGGGCCAACGCTCCCTTGAGGTCAGCCGCCGGGTCGCGTTTCGCCCGCCCGGTGGCAATGGCGTACCTGAACACGCTTGAACTGATGGAACACACGATATGAGGAATGTCCTTGACTCCCCGCGCTTCAATTTCCCGCAAAAGCGCCAGCAGTTCCGGGGCGGACACCAGATGGACAGGCTTTGAACCTATCTGCGGAAAAAGATTGTGCTTCATTCGATGCAAGATGCTCTTGGCCGTATTTTCACTCCATTTGTGCCTGTTCTGCTCGTACCATTCAAAGGCAACGGCCTCAAAGCTGTTTTGACAGGCCGCTTTTTCAAGTTTCCGCTTTTCGGAAGGGTCGATGTCGTTGACAATGTCCTTTCTGGCTGTCGCGGCGCGTTCCCGTGCTTCTTTCCAGTGATACGGTCGGGTATAGTTCCAGAGAAATCAGCTTTTCCTTTCTGTGAAAGCTGTATTTGAGCCGCCATGCTTTCGTTCCGCTGGGAGCAATCAGTAAAAACAGTCCATCTCTGTAAAATAATTTGATTTATTTTTTCTCTCGGTTTTGCATTTCTTAGGGGGGCGGTCAAGGGCATATGGGGTAAACCCCCGTTTCGGAAATGATTTACCCCGATTGTTACCCCGAATAATCCGGGGTGTCCACGTGTCCAAAAAAATCCATGAAAGTCCATATCAAAAAAATATATTCAATTTTTTTCAGTGTAATAAAGATAAAATAGACGTGAAAATTTTATGATGGGAGTTTTCCGCTTCGAATCTCTTTTCGTCACCTGCTCGAGTCGTTCAGCCGGGCGCCGTCACGCTCAGGGCGGGGTGAACCTGAAAGGCGTTGAAGGCGTTTTTTCTCCTGCGTTCTCTCATTGAGCCGGGAAGCAGCGTGCCCCGGGCTTTGTCGGAAAGAAGAGCTGGACGCTTTCTGGACATCGCGCCGCGAATGCTTAACGTCTCGGAGTATCGTTCCGGCGTCGTAGCGAACCGCCGCCTTCACTTTCAGGAGTATCGTCATGTGGGATTACACCGACAAGGTCCGCGAGCATTTTCTGCACCCTCGCAACACGGGTGAACTGCCCGACGCCAACGCTATCGGCGAAGTGGGCAGCCTGGCCTGCGGCGACGCGCTTAAGCTTTTTCTTAAAATCAGCCCCGAAGGCGTCATCGAGGATGCCCGCTTCCAGACTTTCGGCTGCGCCAGCGCCATTGCCTCCAGTTCGGCCCTGACCGAACTTATCAAGGGCAAGACGGTGGATGAAGCCGCCACAATTACCAATAAGGATATTGCCGCCTATCTGGGCGGGTTGCCCAAGGAAAAAATGCACTGCTCGGTTATGGGCGAGGAAGCATTGGAGGCCGCCATCCGCAACTGGAAGGGCCTGCCGCCTCTGGAACATGAAGAAGAAGGCCGCCTGGTGTGCAAGTGCTTCGGCGTGACGGAAAATCAAATTCGCAAGGCCGTGCGCGAAAACAATCTGACCACCGTGGATGAGGTGACCAATTTCACCAAGGCGGGCGGCGCCTGCGGCGACTGCCGGGATCAGATTCAGGAAATTTTGGATCAGGAAAAGGGCGTGCGGCGTCCTTTGGACGAAATCAAGCCGGTGCGCAAGGCCATGAGCAACATCGAGCGGATGCAGAAGGTGATGAAGGTCATCGACGAGGACATCCGCCCGCGTTTGGCCCAGGACGGCGGCAATATCGAACTGGTGGACGTGGACGGACGGACCGTGACGGTGGCCATGCGGGGCGCGTGCGCCAGCTGCCGGGCCAGCCAGCTGACCATCAAGGAATTGGTGGAAAAGACCCTGCGCGAGCAGGTCGACCCCGAGATCACCGTGGTGGAGGCGTGACATGGCCGAAACCGACGTCATCTATCTCGACAACAACGCCACCACCCGGGTCGCGCCCGAAGTTGTGGAGGCCATGCTGCCCATGTTCTCCGAACTGTACGGCAACGCCTCCAGCATGCATACCTTCGGCGGGCAGATGGGCCGCTACGTGAGCCGAGCCCGCGAGCAGGCGGCGGAACTCATCGGCGCGCTGCCCGAGGAGATCATTTTTACCTCCTGCGGGACCGAAAGCGACAGCACCGCCATTTATTCCGCCCTGGAAACTCAGCCTGAAAAACGACATTTCATCACTACCCGGGTGGAGCACCCGGCCGTGCTGGCCCTGGGGCATTTGCTGGAAACCAAGGGGTACGACGTCACCTGGCTGGGCGTGGACTCGCGCGGCCGTCTGGATCTGGACGAACTGGCGGCCGCCATCCGCCATGATACGGCCCTGGTTTCCATCATGTACGCCAACAACGAAACCGGCACCATTTTTCCCATGCGGGATATAGCTCGGATCGTCAAGGAAAAGGGCGTGCAACTTCATGTGGATGCCGTGCAGGCCGTGGGCAAGGAAGCTATCAACCTGCGCGAACTGCCCATCGATTACCTGGCTCTGTCCGGGCATAAACTGCACGCCCCCAAGGGCATAGGCGTGCTGTACGTGCGCCGGGGCACGCGTTTTCGGCCTTTCCTGCGAGGTGGCCACCAGGAACGCGGCCGCCGCGCGGGCACTGAAAACGTGCCTTATATCGTGGGTCTGGGCAAGGCTTGCGAATTGGCCGGTCGGTTCATGCAGGAAGAACGCGTCCGGGTGTCGGCTCTGCGCGACAAGTTGGAACAGGGGCTGCTGGAGGCCATCCCCAACGCTATTGTCAACGGCGATGTGGAACACCGCCTGTTCAACACCAGCAGCATTGCTTTTGAAGCCGTGGAGGGCGAGGCCCTGCTGCTTATGATGGATCAGTTCGGCATCTGCGCCAGTTCCGGTTCGGCCTGCACCTCGGGCAGCCTGGAGCCCTCTCATGTGCTGCGGGCCATGGGCGTGCCTTTCACCTACGCCCACGGCTCCATTCGGTTCAGCCTGTCGCGGTATACCACTCAGGCGGACATCGATACCGTGTTGGAGGTTTTTCCGCCCATCGTCAAAAACCTGCGCGAGATTTCGCCCTTCACCCGTCGGGGCTAGCGCTCCGCCGGGGCTTTCTCCGTTCAAGGCCGGATCGCGCAGGGTCCGGCCTTTTTATATGGCTTTAGCCAGTTGAGGAAGCATAGCTTCCGAAACAGAAATCCACC